>JAIRVF010000037.1 GCA_031254035.1 Paenibacillus sp. | reverse complement strand
TCGGTAGACAGCTCGGAAATGCCCTGCCCTGCTGTCACCACCAAAAATCCTACGTAATCCATCTGTCCGCTGTCCACGGATTTCAGGAAGTCAGCCAAACAAAGAAACGGAGACACGTTTTGGCGCGGGAAGGTAAAGGTATGAAGCACCTTGGATATATCTTCAGGATCATAGACGACGATATTATTCCCTCGGGACTGCGCCGGGAAGAAGCGATACATCGCATGAGCCTGAATGATACCTTCCGAAGCAGCTTGATTCAGCAAATTATCCACGGTAGCTTTTAGTTCAACCGCTTTTTCATTGCCTTCGGCTAAGAGCTGCTCCACTTGTCCCTTCAGACCCAGGTGATGTCCAAGGAGCATCTGCATATTCATATAAGGAACGATATGGTTGATCGGATAATTCCGGATGATATGGCGCTCCAAATCTGGTGGATTAAACACGGGCACATCGGTTGATACGCTGGATTTCGCAGCACGCGTCAGCTCTGGCAGTGCTTTTGGCTTCTCCTCTTCGGCAGCCATCGCCGCTAGCTCAGCCTGCATTTCAGCCTCCATCAATCCACGATGTACCGGATCCATTAATTTATTCGCCAGATCAAGTCCGTCCATGGCATCCTTAGCATACACGACCATTCCATTGTATTCAGGACGAATGCGGGTTTTCGTAAATTTACGCGTTAACGCGGCACCGCCAACCATAATTGGCACGTCTACTCCCGCATTTTTCAAATCCTGCGCCGTTACGACCATTTGCTGCGCAGACTTAACCAAGAGCCCGGACAAGCCGATCATATCAGCTTTCTCTCTGCGATAAGCTTCGATAATTGATTCCGGTGCTACTTTTATACCCAGATTGACGATCTGATAACCATTATTAGAAAGAATGATTTCTACCAGATTTTTTCCAATATCATGCACATCACCCTTAACGGTTGCGAGCAGCAATTTGCCTTTCACTGAGGACTCGTTTTTCTCCATAAACTGCTCCAGATACGATACGGATGCCTTCATGACCTCCGCGCTTTGCAGCACTTCGGCAACGATCAGCTCGTTGTTGTTGAATAGACGCCCGACCTCGGACATCCCCACCATTAAGGGGCCGTTTATAATCTCCAGCGCACCGTATTTTTGCAAGGCAGCGTCCAGATCCGGAATGAGGCCTTCCTTCGAGCCTTCCACTACGTAAGAAGCGAGACGTTCTTCAAGTGTCAGATTGGACAGCTTTTCTTTCTTCTCTACCTTTTTATTCCGGAAAGCGGCGACAAAAGCGGCAAGCGTCTCGTCATTCGTCTCATAGATTAATGCTTCCGCCAGCTTGCGATCTTCCTCCGGAATGGAGGCGTAGCGCTCTAATTTTTCCGTGTTCACGATGGCGTAATCGAGGCCTGCTTTCGTACATTCATATAGGAATACCGAGTTCAGTACTTCGCGTCCGGCCTCAGGCAATCCAAAGGACACGTTGCTGATTCCAAGGATGGTCTGGCATTCCGGCATCGCTTCCTTGATCAAACGGATACCTTCAATCGTTTCCTTTGCGGATCCGATGTACTGCTCATCACCAGTGCCTACTGGAAATACCAATGTATCAAAAATGATATCTTCGGGAGTTAATTTATATTTATTTACGAGCAGGTCATAGGAACGTTTAGCCACATTAAGTTTGTCATCCCGCTTTATCGCTTGACCGCTCTCGTCAATCGTCCCGACAACGACGGCAGCCCCATACTTGTGGATTAACGGCGTAACTAGCTCGAATTTTTCTTCACCATCTTCAAGATTAATGGAGTTAATAATCGCTTTACCCTGCGAATACTTCAATGCCAAATCAATAACCTCGGCATCCGTGGTATCGATCATTAACGGTACCTTGACCTTTTTAACAACCAGCTCCAAAAACTGTTTTATATCCACGGCTTCATCCCGGTCCGGGTCCTGGACACAGACATCGATGACGTGAGCACCATTTTTTACCTGGGCACGCGCGATTTCTGAGGCTTCCTCAAATTTCCCCTCTACGATTAGGCGTTTAAATTTGCGCGAGCCAAGCACGTTCGTGCGTTCACCCACCATGTAAGGACGGTTTTCCTGCTCAATATACACCGGTTCAATCCCCGAAATGGCCGGGGCATGAGTTCCTTCCATCGGACGCGGCTGATAGCGGCTCATCACCTCAGACAAAACGCGGATATGATCCGGCGTCGTACCGCAGCATCCACCGGCGATATTCAGCCATCCCTGCTGGGCAAAATCCTCCATTTTACGTGCAAGCGATTCTGGTGATTCATGATAATTCCCGTTCTCATCTGGAAGTCCGGCATTCGGATAGCAACTAACTCCCGTTTTGGCCATCGCCGACAAGGAGCGAATATGATCCCGCATAAATTCCGGACCCGTCGCACAGTTGAGGCCTACCGACACCGGGTTCAGATGTTCAAGTGAAATGTAAAAAGCTTCTATATTCTGTCCCGCAAGCGTTGTTCCCATCGGTTCAATCGTACCAGAGATCATAACCGGAAGGGTGATCCCGCTGCTATCGAATGCCCGCCGGATACCGATGCTTCCCGCTTTCACATTCAACGTATCCTGGCTTGTCTCCAGAAGCAGCGCATCCACGCCGCCTTCAATTAAAGCTAACGCCTGCTCCTCATAGCTCTCTACCAGCTCATCAAAGGTTACGCCACCGGTTACAGAAAGGGTTTTCGTCGTTGGACCCATCGCACCGATCACATATCTTGGTTTGTCTGGTGTACTGAACTTATCGACAGCCCTGCGGGCGATTTCAGCAGATTTCAGGTTGATTTCTCTTGCTTTTTCGGGTATATCATATTCCGCCAACACAACGGAAGTCGCGCCGAAGGTATTGGTTTCAATCAAATCGGCTCCCGCTTCCAGATACTTCCCATGGATGTCTTCAATCACATCCGGGCGCGTCAGAACAAGCATTTCATTACAGCCTTCAAGTTCTTCTCCACCAAAATCCTGGGGACCGAGCTGGACCTGCTGTATCATGGTACCCATGGCACCATCAAGTATTAATATTCGTTCTTTCATCATTTCCTGCAAGCCAGGTCTGTTCATGTTATCTCCCCCCCGCAAAACGTTAAATCCTAGTTTAACAGAATCCCATGTTTTAGAAAAGTACAGAAAACGAAGTCAACCCCTGGTTTTACACGGAAGAAACGCATCGACAAAAAATCAAGCTTTCGCTATAATATAATTAAACCAAGTGGAAAAGAGGGGTAAGCACATGGCTGAAATTGTAATTCGTAATACGAACGAAAGAATCTCTGGCGATGATAATGTTCGTGAATTGTTAAACAACCAAAATGTGTTATACGAAAAATGGGATGCATCCAAACTTCCTGCCGAGCTCCAAAACAACTTCCAATTAAATGACGAGCAAAAAAATCAAATCTTAAGCGTCTACGACGAGGAAATTCGAGATTTGGCCGCTCGCCGTGGTTATCAGATTTGGGATGTCATCACGTTGTCCGACTCGACGCCTAACTTGGAAGAGCTTTTGAATAAATTTGAAGAAGTACATACCCATACGGAAGACGAAATTCGCGCGATTGTTGGCGGCAAAGGTATTTTTGTGATCAAAGGCAGTGGCGACTTGGGCTACTTTAACGTTGAGCTGGAAGCCGGGGACGTCATTTCCGTGCCAGAGAACACCAACCACTTCTTTACATTGATGGACAATCGGAAAATCATCGCCGTACGCCTCTTTATCGAAAAAAATGGTTGGGTTGCTTACCCTGTTGATGATCCGAGCTTTCAAAAGGCCTAATTACTTCATTTGGTAAAATATTAACGCCATATATGGTTCATTCTACATCATGCGAGGGACCGCTGCGGTTACGGATCGTTCTTCCGATCGCTGTTGTCTCCAAATTTCTATGATTATTTCTTTCATAACGGTAGAAATTCGGAGACAAAGGCGAACGCTACCGCTTCTTCAGATCGATTCCGTCCCCTCCGCTATTTTCGCCTTTTTAGCATCCACTAATCATGATGTTGAACCACATATATATAATTAATCAAAAACCCCCGCTCCTTGTCACACAAGGGCGGGGTTCAAGTTCGACTATTCTATTGATTCTCTTATTCGCTAACCGTTAGCTTTTTTGTTGGCATTGAATGCTGCGGCCCATAAGTTACATGGGAAGTAATGCTATAGGTTCCGGCGCTCTCGAAAGTTTTTTCCAGCACATATTTGCCTTCTCCCGCATTTTCAGCCGCGACCTTTTCATGGGCACTGCTGTCTCCCTCTTTCGCAATCTCGATCTGTACTTCGTCCGCTTTATCGACCTTTTTATCCTTTTGGGCTACATGAACCTCGATGGTTACCTTTTGTCCCACTTTCACGGACTCCGGAGACCAGCTAAGATCCACGTTCAACGGCTCCATCATACCATCATCCATATTCATCCCGTCATGCCCACTGCTGCCGCATCCTACCAACGCGAACACCATCAACAAGATGACGCCGCTCAGCCAAAATCTGCTTTTCATATACTCTCTCCTTAAATCATTCTCCATAGTTATGGATCGTATCATTGCCGCACTTCATCTATTATACATACTTTTACTTCACTAAAACATAATCTATTCACAGAATGGTGACAAAAATCACACAGAAAAATCGACTCAAAACAAAAATCAGTGGTTGACATCGTGCGAGGTGACCGCTGCGGTTACGGATCGTTCTTCCGATCGCTGTTGTCTCCAAATTTCTATGATTATATTTTTGCATAACGGTAGAAATTCGGAGACAGCGTTTGCTTCCGATGCTAGCTTTTCTTCGAAAAGCTCTTAGGCGACCGCTAACGCTTCTTCAGATCGATTCCGTCCCTACGCTACTTTCGCTTTTTCTCAAACACTAAGCCGAAAAATCACACTTAGAATATTCAAAAAAACTTTTATCTAGTAAAAAAAGACTGCCTTGCGGAGCAGAGCATGCTCACCAAAGCAGACTTTTTGATCTTAATCTAAATTACAATGTGTCCAAAATACGATGAAGCTCGGACAAGTGCTTGATTTCAAAGTCAGGTTGAATGTTGGAATGATATGGCTTTCCGTTCCGGTTGATCCAAGCCGTCTTTAATCCTGCGGCAAGCCCACCCTTGATATCCGTAGAAAGCTTATCGCCAACCATAACCGCTTCATGGGGAGTAATGCCAAGCCGTGAGAGGGCATGATCAAAAATGCTTTTATCCGGTTTACCTTTTCCAAAGCTTCCGGAGATGATGATTTCGTCAAAATAAGGGGATAGCTCAGGCACACCATCCAATTTTTCTTGCTGCAGTCCTGGGCAGCCGTTCGTAAGGAGCAGAAGCTTGTAGTTTCCCTTCAGTTCATGAAGCACTTGGTAAGTTTCCTCATACACAAGTGGGCGCAGCCGTCTCTCAGCACCAAATTTCTGCGCCAACTGTTGGGCCAGTTCCTCGTCTTCGACGCCGAATTGACTTAATCCGCGTCGCCAGGATTCCTTCTGGTACTCAGGGATCAGTTCCGCCATACGGCGGAATTCAAGCTGTGTTCCTACATTAAATTTCCCCCACAGTCCCTCGAACGGACTGATGCCGATCATCGTCGTAAACTCATAAAAATCATAGGTTTGATACAAAACGCGAGCCTGGCTTCGAACTGCTTCCTCAAGTTCCGCGGCATCGAGACCAGTCTCTTCGGCAGCGATTTGACAAGTAACCTCAAAAGCTTCCTTCACGCTCCGCTCATCCCATAACAATGTATCGTCCAGGTCAAAAAACACAGCGGTTGCTCCCATCTTCCCCATCCCTCTCCCATGTCCTGTCTATTATTTTTCAAAAGGAATATTGAATGATTTGGCGAAACGCTCTAAACGCTCACCCATGGCATTGGTATCATAACGATTGATTAAACGGGTAAACACCCAATTGCCGCCTTTTCTTACTTTGCCTTTTCTGTCTTTGGTCCCTTTCATCTCAATAACTACAGAGCCTGGCCCAACCTTAATCTTCTCGATTTGGTCTGAGGTAAGGCGCCGGTCGCGATTAAACTTAATTGTTGAGAGTGAATTTTTGTCCACTTTAAGGAATGGGCGCCGCAGAAAAATCACGACCGCGAGCAAAACATACAGTGCGACCACGATCCATGTTAATGAACTGCTCATCACTTCTTGTTCACTGCCCATTCCGAGCAAAAGATAAATTGCGGCCAGTGCCACCAGCGTTGAAGGAAGCACAAAATTCCGTCCTTTGAAAATGTCAGCCGTGGCCGATTTGTCCGAGGAATAAATGGACGGCTTGCCTAGCTTTTTACGTTGTTTGTTCAATTGAGATGAGTTTTTTTGCACCATTCTTTCCCAGGAACGGGACATAGAATTGTTCCCCCTTAGCCATCATGTCATGTATTTTATTTGCGCTTTGTATCCTTCTGGTCCTCGACCCATTCAATCGACTCCAATTGGGATTTGAAATTGCGGCGGACGTTCTGAAGGTATCTTTCGCGCAGTTTGGCACGTTCCTCAGTTTCTTCCTTAGTCAGACCCGTTTCTTTCTGCTTGCGGGCGAGCTCATTAATCCGCTGTACTAAGCTGTCAATATCCATAAAAAAACGATTCCTCCATTCATCAATTCATACCTAACTTTGCCATGAGAAAAAGAGCTTGTCAAGGTATGAACCTTACCAAGCTCTTCTGATTAAATTGCGGTCAATATATAGGAAGGGAAAGTACGTCTCCAGCTTCAATTCCACTCGTCTTTAGATGGTTTATTCCCTTAATCACATTAATGTAGGAACGGGTATCCATATCCTTCGGTTTAAAATCACGAGCAATGCCCCAAAGCGTATCTCCTCTAGAGACAACCACTTTCTCCATCGGAATATCATCCTGGGAAGAACTAGCAAATACTCGAACCATGCCAGTGCAACCTGCGATCATGATAACAGCAACAAGAAACAGCTTCAAAAATAGTTGACGTGTGAACATCGTTTGCAATACCCGGAATTGTTCGCCCAGCTTCCAGCCCCTGCCGACAGGCTTCGAGAAATCATGATTATATATGCTTTGATATGTAGTGTGTTTTAACATTTACAATACCTCCAAACATTTGTTCTTGTACGGAAATAATATAACACGAACACATGTTTTGTACAATAGTTTTTTCGAACGATTGTTCCCATTTTTTATAGATTGCGCAAACCTTCAATAGTGCGGTATTCAGTAAGCCTTTACGGTAAGCATAAAGCGGTTTCAATCTGAAATTTTGAACTTGGAGTCTTGAGCACTTGTAACCAAATGTTCCATAATCCATATTTTTAGAACTTGTGTTTGTACGAACGGTAGTTCTATGTTATAATTTTACCAAACGTTACTAATGGGGTTGATGGGGAATGTCGAAGATATCTAGCCGGCAGCAAGCGATATTGGAGTTTATTAGAAATGAAGTCCGGGCCAAGGGTTACCCACCTTCCGTCCGCGAGATTGGTGAAGCTGTAGGTTTGGCCTCAAGCTCTACCGTGCATGGCCACCTGGACAGATTGGAAAAGAAGGGCTTGATCCGCAGAGACCCAACCAAACCTCGCGCCATCGAGATTCTGGGCCAGGAAGAGTCCGAGACCAGCAATCTGTTCACACATACGATCGCAAGAATTCCTGTGGTTGGTAAGGTTACGGCCGGCGTACCAATTACCGCAACAGAGAATATCGAGGATTATTTCCCGCTTCCCCAACATTATGTCGGGGATGAGAAAGTGTTTATGCTTTCGGTCATGGGAGACAGTATGATCGAAGCAGGGATCCATAATGGCGACTACGTCATAGTCCGCCAGCAGCAGACCGCTGACAATGGCGATATCGTAGTTGCAATGACAGACGAAGATGAAGCTACGGTGAAAACTTTTTATAAAGAGAAGGATCATATCCGTCTCCAGCCGGAAAATGCGTCTTATGAGCCTTTGCGCTTGAATCATGTGACGATCCTCGGTAAGGTTGTCGGTTTGTTCCGGGATTTTCATTAATTTTTGCTGTTACATAAAGTACAGGCCCTTGTTCCTCCAGCGGGAGAAGCAAGGGCCTTTCTTTGTCTGCTATCTGAATTTCTGAATTGATCTTACCGCCACATCCGCTCGGCGACGTTCCAACCATCTATCTTCATCTAATTTGAACCGCATACTAACACCGAATTCGCACATTTCGCACCATTTTAAAGCACTCTTCAAACTCTAACGAAACTCAAGATCGTTATTCGAGCATAAAGTGGCTTCAAAATATCCTAACGAAACTGGGTATCGCTATTAACCAAATTTTATGGTGTTGAAGTGCGATTTAGCCCGAATAACGATTCACTGTTTCGTTACATCTGAATTAGTATCTTTTTAGCCGCAATAACGTTCCTTAGTTTCATTAGTTGGCTTGCTTTCTGACTATGTCATAGATTTCTTGCGTCCCAAAGCTATCATTGCCAAAAGCTAATACTACACCCATCGGTACGTAAAAAGAACTCTCTCCGGTTTCGATTATACTTGCGAAAGAAACAGTAGATGGATATAATTTTCCATTATCTCTTTTGATTCCAGTTTCAAAACTACCAGTCAAAAAATTATTGCCATTTTTCAATTCAAAATGTGAGACTCTAGAACTTTGAATTGCTAAGGCATGTTTCTTCCCCCCAATGCAAAGTTCTATATTACCACCACTACCAACAAGACTTGCCTGCTTCCATACTTTCCCGCCATCCTCAGTTGAATACAGCGTATGATCTATTCTATCAATCGAGTTTAATAAGATATAACCATGGATTTCATCATAATAATTAATGAGGGCATAGATCCCCCCCATCCTTCCCCGCTTGACGTTCATGCTATTATGTACATGTTTTTATGTGGATACCCTGCTCATACCTGTTTCCGATGCCACCTGCTGCCGGTATTCTGTCGGTGTGACGTTCATGCGCTTGCGGAATACTTGCGTGAAATGTTTTACGTCCTGGTAGCCCACTTTTTCAGCAATACCAACCAGTTTGAGCTGGGTATGTTCCAGCAGATGAACAGCTTTTTCCATACGTAACCCTGTCACATACTCTTTAAATCCGCTTCCTGTCTTCTGCTTAAACACTTGGCTGAAATACGACGGATTCAAAAAGACGACGGATGCCACCTTTTCGAGCGTCACATCAGTGTTGTAATTCGCGCGGATATACTGCACAGCCACTTCCATAGCCCGGTTTCCGCCCGGTGCATAATAATCGAACTCGAGTGCCCCCGGATCCCGCCCCATGGTCCGAATGACCCCAGGAATGCTGTTAAAATCGCTGATCTCCTCCGAAAGCTGGATTTGAAACGGAACCTTCACATATTTTTTCAGATGCGTCCGCAGTTCGTCACTCAAATTTTTTATCCCATCTTTGGATTTGACCGTAATCAGTCCAAGCAGGCTTTTTCCGTTCAAGCTGGTCACAAACCCTTCGCCATGCCGATCGATCAACTCGGTAAGCACATTTTCCACGATGAAATGCTCAAGGTGCACCGCATCCTCGCTCTCCATTTTGATCAGGATTAATTGAAAGCGCGGATGACGTTCCACAAACGGGGCTACATCCATATTGCCGATATCCAGCCCCATCGCCCACCGCTGGAACACCGCCTCTCGTAGAAATTTCAAATTGCAGCGGAGCATTTTGGCTTCTTGTTCCAGCTCGGCGTTCCGCTCCACTTCCTCACACAGCTGCGAAATCATGGAGACAAGCAATTCCTTGCCGATCGGCTTCAGCAAATAATCTCTGGCCCCAAGCTTCATCGCTTCCTTCGCATAAGCAAATTCCGAATACGCGGAGATAATGACCCATTTGATATGCGGATAACGGCTTCTCGACAACTGCATGAATTCGAGACCTGTCATGCCAGGCATCAAAATGTCCGTCAGCACTACATCGATATTGCAGCCTCTCAGTATGTTTACTGCTTCGTCTGGACTCTCAGCCAAATGTACATTATGGGTTGGAAAAGCTTTTCGGATCGTCCGCTTGATGCCTTCCCGTATGACATTTTCATCATCCACGATCAATATGTTCATCTTCAGTCTCCTTCATTGGCGGAATCGGAATCGTAATGACAACGGTCGTGCCCTGCTTAATTTCACTATCGATTTGAAGACCATAGGTTTCGCCAAACATCATGACGAGTCGGTCATGAACATTCCGCAGCCCAATGCCGCGTCTTGCCCATGTTTGCCCGGATTTTAGCGTTCCACCCGATTGTTTCTGTGACAATGATGTTCTCACTCTCTCCAAGTTTTGCGCATCCATTCCCACTCCGTTGTCTTCGATCTTGATATGTAGTTTGTTCTCATGAGCTACCGTGCTGACTTTAAGTACACCGCGGCAGCCCAGCGGCTCCAATCCGTATTTGACCGCATTTTCGATGATAGGCTGGATCGTCATTTTCGGAAGCATAACATGCAGCCAGGCTTCACCAGCAGTTATTTCCGTTTGCAGCCTTCCGCCGAGTCTCGTCTCGATAATCGTCAGATAGTGGCGGATTTGTTCTAGTTCACACCTGAGTGTTGTCCGTGATGCCTCTTCCCAATTACTGCTGTATCTGAACATTTGCGACAAAGACAGCACAACTCGGCTCAATCGCTCATTTTCCTGCTCGTCCAGCATCCAGTAGATCATATCCAGCGTGTTGTATAAAAAATGCGGGTTCACCTGCGCCTGCAGCGCTTGCAGTTGCGCGTTTTTTTCACTGACTGTGGAAATCTTGATTGTCTCAATTAGTTCGTCCATCCGGTGCACCATCCGATTAAAAGACGACACAAGACTGTTAATTTCATCAAAAGAATCGACATTGACCGAACCGCTGAAATTCCCCATCTCCACTTTCTTCATTTCCCGGATCAGCAGCTTCAGCGGTGAGGCGATATTTCGCGAAACGATTGAGGCCAGTACGGTGGACAAAATGATCAACACCATCACCACGATAAAGAGAAATTTCGTTGTTTGAAAGACTTCCGCTCGGATATCTTTTTTGGGTGTTAAACCATAGATGGTCCATCCGGCCATTGATGTATTTGCAGCTACGATCAGCCGGTCTGAGGTATTATCGACTAAAATATTCTCATCCTGGGAGGGCTTAGGAATCTTGTCCAGTTCCGTCTGCTTTGCACCTATTCGTTCAGATGAAGCAATAATTTTGCTATCCTCGCCTAGTATGTATACCTTTGTTCCTGGGCTGATGCTCACATTAGAGACCGCTTCCATAATTGGAGATGGATTGGTTTCAATCACCAGAATTCCGATCTCTTTGTGGCTGGTCAGATCATACAGTTTCCGTCCAAACACGAATACCTTGTCTCGCTGCTGCATCGTATTGATCGGTGAGCCTGGGTACAGCCCCAGCCACACCATGTTTCCGGAGGACTTCTGCAGCTTCTTGTACCAATCGGTCTGGGCATAATTATTATCGATCACGCCAGCAAACTGCCTTTCGTAACTGTATACCTTACCGTTCTCCGATAAGATATGAATGCCCACCACTTCGTTTCGCGAATAGTAGGCTGCTCCGATAATATTGGTGATCGTCCGCTCGTTCATGATCGCAACCGCAGCGTTTGATTCCGTTTCCTGCAATAGCCGGGTCAACTCGTAATTGCTGTTCAGCGATTTGGACAAGCTGTTGTAGCCCTGGAGCATCAAGTTGAATAAACCAGCGGTCTGGGAAATATTTTTCTCGGCAATATCGCTGACCTTAGAATGAATGATAGCAAGCGTACGATTATAATATAAAATGCTCACCAGGATCACAATACCGGTCATGCACCCCATAAACAAAAGAAACAAGCGGTTGCGTATGGATCGGAAGCGTCTCACAAATGATGTGGTCTCCTTTCAAAAATCGACATTTCACGTCAATATTATCATACTCCCCGCATGTCCCGAACGAACTTTTCAAATTGATTAACCCTTTACCGCACCCGCCACCATCCCTTGCGTAATTTTGTCGGCCAGCAGGAAATAAATGATGATTACCGGCAGCGCGCCGAGCACGAGAAAAGCACCAATCGCTCCGTAATTGACGGAATATTGGCTGACAAAGCTGTTGACGCCGAATGGCAGTGTCTTTAGCTTTTCAGATGAGATAAAGGTGGCCGCCAGGATATACTCGTTCCAAATATTAATGAAAGTCAAAATGCAAACCGTCATTACGGGCGGCACGGACACTGGCAAAATGATGCTGCGGAAAATGCGCCAAATGCTCGCACCATCGATCACAGCCGACTCTTCGATTTCATGTGGAATGGACTTCATAAACCCACTTAGAATAAAGACCGCAATTGGCATCGAGAAAGCAACATACGGCAGAATAAGCGACAGATGTGTATTCAGCACATGAATATTTTTGAAAATAATCATCAAGGGCAGCAGCGTTGTCTGCATCGGAATCATCATTCCGACGAGGAACAGCAGCATGACGACCTGCCCATAGCGCCAGCGGAACCGACTGATGGCATACGCACATAGTGAGCTTAGCAAAATCACCGTGACCATCGTTACGGATGTTACGAACAAGCTGTTCAGCAGATACCGAAAATAATTCCCTTCGAGCGCGGCGCTATAGTTGCTCCACTGCGGCGAATGCGGCAAAGCGAAAAAACTGCCCGATAAAATTTCTTCATTGTTTTTGAGCGAATATAGAACAAGCCAGAGCAGTGGATATACCTGAGTCACCACAAGAATGGACAAAAACAGGATGACGATCGTTTTCTGAATGGAAAACCGTCCGCGCCGGACCGTCGCTGTCCGCTTGTTCAGCGTAACCACAGAGCTAGTATTCATGGCGATTTCCTCCTTTACGAGAACCGTTTTTCCAGTTTGTTGAATATGAGGTTAATTAGGAATGTTGCCACAAGACACAAGATCACCAAAAACGCTGCAATCGAACTTCCGTATCCGTATTTCATGGACAAGAAGGACATGTTATACATATGCGTCGAGATGACATCAGTCGCATGTGCAGGGCCGCCGCCCGTCATGACCATCACCATATCGAATGCCTGCAGTGAACCGATGAATGCGAGCACAATCGAGATTTTAAAGATCGGGATGATGTTCGGGAACGTGATGTACCGGTCGGCAGTAAAACCTTCAGCGCCATCGATTCTTGCAGCCTCGTAAATTTCTTCCGGAACATTTAATATGCCTGTATACTGGATCAACGTATGATAGCCGAGATACTGCCAAAGTGCCACGAAGTACAGTGAATACATGGCAACAGAGGGATCGGTAAGCCAAGCGTGGGCCCAAGATCCAAGTCCAATCGCATCAAGCACCTGATTCAACATACCTCCCATCGATGCGGGGTTGTAAATTGTTTTCCACAGCTGTCCTACCACAACAACCGATAAAATGACGGGCAAAAAATAGCTAGATACTAGAAAATTGGGTCTGCGGATGTAACGTCTCAACAAAATCGCTACAAAAAGCGCAAGTGGAATTTCCGCCATCGAAAACACAGCAAACATCAACGTTCTTCGTACGGACGGCCAAAACACCGGATCATGGAAAAACAAATTTTTAAAATTTTCAAGCCCGATGAACTTGGACTCCCCAATCCCGTTCCAATCCAGCAAACCGCTGTACATGGATACGATAATCGGAACAAAAACGATTCCAACATAAATGAGTAAGCAAGGCAGTACAAACGCGGCAATCGTCAGGCGGGAGACCTTCAGCACGTTCACAACTAACCCCCTCCTTTTCGGGATGGTCTTATTCGGGATGATCTTAATGGACTTGAAGGGAACTGCATGCAGCCTTCAGCACGCGTTCCCTTCTCCACGGTCATGCTTATTTGTTGTTTGCTTCAAATGCAGCCTGATGCTCTTTGGCAACTTCAGCCGTATCCTGTTTCTGCGCAAACAGGTTCTGAATGCTGGTCAAGTGAACTTGAGCCGTACCCGGATTCATCGTGTTGTCGAACGCCAAGTCTCCGCCCTTCACTTCTTTGAAGAGATTCAACACCTCCATCGCCATGTCAGAGTATCCGGCAGCTTTAAAGTCGCCGTCCACTTTTTGACCAATCCCTACCGCGCCTTTGGCATCAAATGCTTCTTTCGGGAAGCTGCTCATGAACCAGTTTAAGAACGCTTTGGTTTCCTCAAGATGTTTGCTGTCTGCGGAGATGGCAAATGCACTTCCTGGCGCAAGCATAAACTCATCTGGATTACCCTTGCCCCCGATCGTTGGAAATTTGAATACGCCAACCTTGCCGTTTACAGAAGACGCTTCAATACCACCTGTCGCCCAGGTGCCCATAAAATACATGGCTACTTTGCCCGTCTTGAACAGGTTTTCACCTGCATTGTAATCGAAGGATGTTGCACCTTCCTGGAAAGCTCCTGCCTGAACCAGGCTTTGGAACGTATCTACAGCCTCTGTAAACGCAGGATCCTCAAACGTTTTCTTTTTATCCAATACGTCTTTCAGGAATCCAGGGCCGTTATTCGTGCGGAGCAGCATGTTCATGAACAAGAATGAGCCTGTCCAGCTGTCTTTTTCACCGATGGCCATTGGTTGGATCCCTTTGGACTTTAACGTTTTCACCACATCAAGCATTTCTTCGAATGTTGTTGGGACTTTCACGCCAGCTTGATCGAAAAGCTCCTTATTGTAGTACACAACTGCAATATTATTGCCGTCAGGCAAAGCGTATGTGTTGCCATCAAAGCTGTACCAGTTGAGAAGACCGTCTTGGAACGTGTCTTTAAGACCGTTTTGGTCCAGCATATCGTTTAGCGGCGCCAACAGCTTCGCCTCAACGAAAGGCTGCATTTGCGCGGCCGGGTTTACTACCGTAATATCCGGAACTTCTTTGGAGGCGGCCTGCGTTTTCAGCTTCAGCTTCTGCTGGTCCGTGTTCAGAGAATCGAGTTCAATTTTAATATTCGGATGATCGGCTTCGTATTGCTTCACCAGTTTGTTCATCAGTTTGTTTTTTGGATCCGTAGGATCCGGGTAAATATTTTGGAAGGTAATCGTGACGTTCTTTTCCTTCACCGTTTCTGTAGAATTTCCTGATCCCGATGCATTGGACCCTTCATCGGTCTTGCTTCCGCCGCCGCATGCTGTCAAACTGAGGGCCAACATTCCTGCCATGACCAGACTTAACCATTTCGATTTCTTCGCCATCGTTTAATCCCCTTTTTGTTTGATATAAGACTATTATGCAGGGAAGTTCCAATCATTGGGAGGTGTGAATTTCAGGTTTTAGGTTTGATTTCTATAGATTATATCCCAGGAAAGCAAATAACTCCTACCAGATCATTCGGCAGGAGCTTCGTGTGTTCAGAATCATTGCAATTTTTTTATAATTGCTAGTTAATCGGTTAACATAATTAAATTGGCGTATTCCAGTCATTATGAAATTAGAAATATCGTCATTGTATTTATATTCGTCTTTTAGGTTAATGCCTGGTTAATGCTCTTTTCAACAGGGGTAATGTGATTACCTAAAACCCTTTTTAAGAAAGACAGTACATATTCAAACGTATCTGGCTCAAATAATTGTTGTGTTATCTCAATCATTTCGGCATACTCTAGTCCCTCTATTACAGCTATTATTTCATCTTCAGAAAGGAAAAAATGTGCTTCTAAAAGTTGGGAAATAATGGACTCCCTTAATTTCATTTCAATCTGAGCACCGTATTTCTCTTTATCGATTTCACTTGCAGTTATTTGATCTGTATAAAATCCCTTCACACCACTTCTTAAGTAACTCTGGATATCCTGAATATCATTGATTGTATGAATAAGCAGATCCGCACCACTTTGCCCCAGTTTCGTTATAAATTCCAAATTAAAGCGCTCGGGGTACAGAGCAACAAACGCGAGCTGATTTTCTTTTACAAATTCACACACTTCCTGGTCAGTTGCTTGTGTTTTATACAGAGTGTACACATATCGCGGAAACGGGAAAATTTTTTCGATACATTGATACATTTCTTCTGTATAAATTTGAGGTATCACTCGAAATAATAGATGATATCCGTATGGTGCGGCACATTCAACCATTCTTATAAACTGCTTATTAATTCTTTCAGGATCAGTATATCTGGTGTCCGTCACTACATATGCATCAGGATGATCAGCCATAAACTTAAATAGATCTGAAATCGTAAGCGGTGTATACTTGTTTAATATTTTTAAATTCAAAAACTGTTCCCGTGTAAGCGCAGCCCCGTCCTCAATACCTTCTGGAGGATTCTGTTTTAATAAATCATAAACAAACGGTTCCCAACTATATCGAGCTACTAATTCATCATCCAATGTTAATTCAAAATCAATTTCAAATACACGATGCCCTCTTGAATAATAACTCTCATCTAATGCTTCTTGACAATTTGTATAATCCACTCCGTCGATTCTGCCACCAGCACGACCGATTAAACTAAACGGATCATAGGAGTCTTTATTGCACTCCGGAACGGCTTTAAATAAACTGCCCTGGGCATATAAAGTCGCAAACGTGTCAAATGAAATTGTTTTTGTAGAAGTTCGATCCTCGGAATTGAACGTAAACATGTTAAATCCCCGTTGATTCAAGCTTTGTTCCTTATTCCCATACATGATGCTGCTTATATTACTTGCTACTGCACCACCGCTTTTTACAGTAAGCTCTATACCGCCTAGTTCCCCTTCCCAAATAAGGTCCTCGGTCGAGCAGTTTTCGTAGATCACTTCATAATTCTCATTTCCAGTCTTTTTGGCCACCCAAATATAACTATGCCGAAGATGGCTGTTATTTATCATTTTAATTCCCAATTCATTCAACTGCGCTTGAGTACTCCCAGTTATCTGTTGACTGCCATCGTCCTTTACAGAGATTACGACATAGGTTTCTTCAGTCACTTGACGAAGATGCTCGAGTAACTCTATACCAAATACAGTTTCAATATTATAACCTTTATTTCTGAAATAAGGCATATAATGGCTTGTATGAAAATAAACCGGATGTTGATTTGTAGACAAATCTAGATCCATAAAAGGTTGAATCCAAACTTTATGCTTACGGTACATCAATGAAGTATAAGCAGCATATGCTTTATCGCCCTGTTTAGCCGCTTGCTTCTCATGATCTAGACCAGAAAAGGGGATGTATATACTTTCTTGTTCTAATTTTGATAGGTCTACCATCTTAAGATGCATGGTTTTCCTCCTCAAGATAAGCACTGTATATCGTCGTGTCTTCATATATACTCACAAATGTATCCACTCTGTGAATTTCTTCAACTTTGGATTCAATCAAGTCGTAAACTACCATGTTCATCCCCCGTAAATTAGGTGAAAATTCCTGCCCATCAATCTTTATGCTTGAATGGTTTCCACAATTTTGGCCCTCACTTCGCAATTCCAGATCTAACGGGATCTTGTATCCATTTATTTTGTCCCCTGACTTAAAATTCTTAGCTAAAGGTTCATCTGCTACATCTTCATAAAGACTACAATATTCATGCTCACTCTTTTTCCATACAACATTCAAATAGCTTGATCTTAAATATTCCCTAGTCAGCAATTTAATACCGCACTTACCCAACTCTTCTTGCCATTTATGATTTAATGCTTGAGAACCATCATCCTTAATCGAAAGAATAATAAGTGTAAATAAATTAGCTGCTTCAAGAAGTTCAACTAAACTCCGCCCTTTAATCACTTTTACGGAATAACCCTTTTTCCATAAAGGAGACATAAACATCGGGTCATCAAAAAGAACCATTGGATGGTCATTTGTATTGATATTCTTTTCCGGGATGATCTTTATATTCTGTTCCTCGCAAAAATGATTAAATGAATCATACTCCGAGTTACCCTGTTTCCAAAGCGAAGTTTCAACAATGATTGGCGATTGATCTTCTTTTAGAAGTAACTCTCTCCAGTTCGTAAAAGGAGCTTCTCTCACAAAAACGTCTTGCTTCAAGTCATTAGCCTGCCGCGGAGTAGCGATTTTCCCCGTAGCTTGCTTAGGAGCAATGATTACTTCTGACTTTTCTAGTTCCACATGACGTTTCGCCATTTTATTGAAGATCATTAAACATAAAATCCACAGTAATATCAGTAATGCGGCAGAGCCCTTAAGGTAATTTAGGTGCATATGGATTCCTCCTTACCATCATCCCTTTTTTGCGCTTTATACATGCCGTTATCAATGTTAGTCGTTGTATACGTATCAACATTGATCACTTCAATAATTTCACAAGTTTCCATATCAACGACATTGATATTCAAGCCGCGTAAGTTCTTATTGTAAGATGATCCGTTAATTATGATTTTGGATTCGTTCCCTACTAAAGCCCCTTTACTTGTTACTTTGAGATCAAACGGCAGAGCAATTCCTTTAATAAAGGTAGACTTCTCCCAATGTTTTTCAATCGGATTTGTTGAGACTTCCTCATATAAAGAGATGTATCCTTTATTTTTATAAACCACATTTACATAACTGTGCCGATATTTCTCATGAGTAAGCTGACCAAATCCAAATTTCCGCATTTCTTTCGCAAATTCTGGTATAAATTGAGTGGAAGCCTCGTCCCGAGCGGAAGCAATAATAACCACATGATCAGGAAGATCCTTTAAAAAATTATCCAATGGAACTGGCATTAGAAAGCCAACTTCATACCCTTTCTCAATTAAAATACTCTTGTAAGCCAAATCTGCGAAGTAGATTGGTTTATCATTCGTATCCAAATCAAAAGTTGAATAAAATCTTATATTCTTATCTCTTACTGATCTATAGTAACCTTCCAAACGTTTCATACTGTCTATATCATTTTTTTGCCCTTCTAGATAGACTTTATCGAGTTCTCTAGAAATTGGGAGAATCACTGCCGTATCATCCGCAAAATTTAATATACGTTCGATTATTGGGTTAAATGTGATTGTATCCATTTTAGCTTTCTCTTCGTCACTATCGTTTGCTACAAGCAAATCATTTACAATTAAATGCTCCGATTTAATCACTTGCTGTTTACTATAATTAAATCTATTTTGATTTGCTCCAGACTCAGGAAGAATGATTCGTCGATTTTCCCGATCAAAGATGATGCTTTTCAAGTAGTCTCCTGTGCTGGATGCATAGCAAAGCGTGTCACTCGTTACAAAAGATCCCAGCGAAAACTGCGTTAATGGAATGGTACGATTATCAGAGGAAGATAGTAGACTTTCACCCATCCCATAAGTAATTCGAGGTAAGCCCAACAAATGCAATAATGTCTGACCAACATCGACTGTGCTTCCTGTTTTATTTGAAGATAAAGTTAACCTACGATTGGCATCACCACTTGCAATAATAAATGGTACCTTTGCTACACTTAATCGATTGGCTGTTTTAAGAGAATAATCAGATTGTTCCAACCCAAGTTCGTCAAACAGCAATGGAAGATGTTCCGCTGGAATACCCTCATGATCGCCATAAAACGCAAAAATGGTATTTTCCACAAGACCTTCTTCTTCCAATTTACTGTGAAAATGTTCCAATGCTCGATCCGTATAATTGACACTTTGATAATATGACGCTAAAAAATCAGGTATTTCCTTACTTAATTTCAATCCCCAATGTCTTTCTTCAAGTGCAAATGGGAAATGTGAAGTTAAACTTATCATAAAAGAAAAGAAAGGCTGCTTCATTTTTTTTATTTTTTGTACTGATTGTTCAAAAAATGAAAAATCTGACAACCAAGATGAAGCCCGGTCTGTAGCCAAGTAATCATCCTCGGAGTAAAAAGCTTCGAAGCCATGGGTCTTCATCATCGTCATACGATTATAAAAATCCCCTTTATATCCATGAAAGGCAGCCGTTTTATAACCAAACTTCTTCAATATTTTAGGAAGGCCAAAAAACTTCTTATCATAGTGCTTATAATAAACAATTTCATTTTTAAGAGGATATAAAGAATGTAATGCTGCCAATTCCGCATCCGAAGTATGTCCCATAGCGAATTGACTAAAAACATCCTTAAATTCCATGTTCCCTTGCGCCATGCGATTTAAAAATGGAGTTATTTCTTGTCCTTCAACCTTATGGTGGAGCAAAAACTGCTGAAATGATTCAAGTTGTACAAGAATAACATTCATGCCCTTCCACTTTGCAAACCACTGATCATCTATCGGAATATCCTGCACTTGTTCATTTTCTTGCTTTTGTGCCTCAAGCTCTTCTATGATTTTTTGTTGTTCCATCCTCTTTTTACGCTCTTGCACAGCAATGAAAAAATAAGACATTAACATTCCATACGTGTTAACCTCGAGCGTACCCGTTCTAATACGCTTATTGTGTGCAACCGTCAAGAAAATCAGCCCAAGAAGAAGAGCATTTAGCATTCCCCATTGCCATAGTGGGCTTATTATAAATCTGCCATTCAGATCTAAAAACAATGAAGAAATTGTACCTATCAAGGCCAAAAGCAATACCAGATCAGGAAATTTTACCAGCCTTCCCACGGCTTGAAAAAGCATTGCCGTATTGGTTGACGCCGTTTTTTTAGAAAATAAAAATTGCTTCATTTGAAAGCCAGGTATAATTTCACCGAAAAATCTAACATGAAGTAAATTAATGTAATACATCAGCGTTAGAATAAAAACAAAAATAGCCGCCACAACCGTATTCCATTGTCCAACAGTTAACAGGAGAAGAGCCACGATGAGAGATATGCAAACCTGTTCAACAGAAAGAACTTTTCTGCTTTGATTTTTATTAAGAATAATATTACAAAAAATATGCAATACAGAAATACAGAAAAAAACAATCAAAGAGGACATATTGGCTTAACCTTCTTCCTTAATCGAACCTTTTAATAATATCTGGTTGAAAATATAGTTCTGCTTTCTCAGATATCCATTGGATTCTCGCAAAGCTCGATTCTGGCCATGTTTCCCGGTCTCCACGAATAAACACTTTCCCCCCACGGTTAAGATAACCAACGACAATAGGCATCCATTCGTGTTTTTCTGCATTTGCCCCTAAACGAATCTCAATCGTTTGATCAGATAATTGGGATTCACTAGATAGCTTCTTCTGGACTTCCTCAGAAAGCAAGTCTTTGATAACCTCTTTCCAGTGTTCCTTCCAAATCTTTTTATTAAACGCCTTAGATACTTCAATCGCATTTTCTCCAAGTCTTTTTCTAAGCTGCGGATTTTCCAAACATTCGATAATCGCCTTTTCTAATGATTTACTATCAGGGCTGATCAAAATACCATTAAAATGATCAATGATGATATCCGTAAGTCCGCCGATTCGTGTAGATATGATCGTATTTCCGGTGGCGCATGCTTCCAGGCAGGATAGGCTTGTTCCTTCACTATATAGCGTTGGGATCAAGACAATATCTGCGTTTTTATACACAAGATGCATATCTTCCATATTGCGATAGTAGCAAAATACTCGATCTGGCCAACGGCTCTGGACTTTTTCTATTTCTTTTATGTCATCATCAAAGCCCTTGCCAACGAAATGAAATTCCGCATCGGGATATTTCTCCAGTATATTATCCACAATAGCGAGAGTGATATATAATCCTCTTGCTTCATATAGTCTTCGAGGATATACAATTTTAATTTTACCATCGTCATTTTTGGAAACCGGAAAGAACTCTTCAGGATCAACATAATTTGGTATTGTAAGCATTTTCTGTCCTAGGTCATGAGAAACCGTTTGAAACCAATTCGCAGTATTAGTGTCGACGGAAACCATTCTCTGAACTTGTTTAGCACTTGTTATGAAACGCTCATTATAATTCCAAAATTGATTCCCTTCCGTAAATTCAGATGACGGATTATCCCAAGCTACTCCATGGCTTATACCAATACTTGGATGCGCAACATTCGGATAAGCTTGAAAAAAGGCTGAGTAAAAATTCAAAATTGATGTTTCCTCAACAGCATGTAAAAATCTTCTATTAAATTTATTTAAGCATTCATAACTAAAAACTTTAATATCAAGCGACTCATGTCCAAGGCTATAGACATCAATATCATTGAATTTTCGATACCATGGAAAATTCCCATATTGATAAATATCCAGCTTCAGGCCTAATTCGTTACATACTTCATGTAAGTCCACCAAATATCGTTCTGCCCCGCCTGAATAATAATTTTCTCCTTCCTAATCAAGAAAAGTAGCTGCAA
>JAIRVF010000027.1 GCA_031254035.1 Paenibacillus sp. | reverse complement strand
TCAAGAGCAATCCTGAACTTATCTCATCTGCGATTGAAGAAATATTACGTTTCTGCGGACCTGTAGAGTTAGCGACTAGTCGATGGGCAGGGGAAGATATTCTGTTACATGAGAAGTTGATACGTAAGGGAGATATGATTGTAGTAGCCTTAGCTTCAGCTAACCGTGATGAGACACAGTTTGAAAATCCGGATTTATTTGATATTACTAGAAAGAATAACCGTCATCTTGCCTTCGGCATGGGAATTCACTATTGTCTGGGTGCCCCACTAGCACGACTTGAAGGTCAGATTGCCCTTCTCACTTTACTGCGCAGAATGCCTAATTTACATCTCAATACAGATGCTAAAACGTTGAAATGGCGTCCAACTTATTTGATGCGTGGATTAATTGAATTACCAGTTGTGTTTTAATGTTAGGAAGTTGAAGAAGAGATAAAAGGATATTTACCTAAAAACAAGAATATCTTAAGGAGTTTACTCGAAAAAGGAGGGGTCTGAATTGGAGGACTTAATAAAGGAGTACGCCTTAGGATACGAAATGTTTCGAGATGCCATCGAAGGATTGACAGAGGCGGAGTTTTGTTATAAGCCTGCACCGGACAAATGGAGCATTCATCAAATCCTCATACATGTGACAGATTCAGAGATCTCAGCCACACCTCGGCTAAAAAAAGTATTGGCGGAAGATGAGCCGACTCTGTTTTCATTTGACCAAGACGCATGGGTGAATAACTTGGGGTATGATTTATTGGACCGTGAACAGTATTTGCTTTTGTTCAAATTACTACGTTCCAGTATGCTAACCATTCTAGACAGTTTAACTAGAGAACAAAGCGAGCGAGTGGGAGTGTATCCCGATCAGGAAAGGTTCACATTTAAGCAATTGCTGGAATTCCGCGTCGAACATGTCCGCGGTCACCTTGCTCAAATTGAGAGGGTAAAGAAGGCATATCAAGAGAATCAATTAACGTGTTAGGATAACGGGTAACGATCACGTAAACATTGGGGTGAAAAGTCGGGTCAAAGAGAACAACTGGCTCGCAGAAATAAAGAGATTCGTGAGAAGTCCTCAATTGGTGTGTCCATTGATCGACTTACGAAGAGTTATCATCTATCCCACGATACGATAAAGAAAATCGTCTATTCAAATAAATGTTAAAGTTGAGGCTCGGCAGTTATTTTCACTGTCGAGCCTAATTGTGTATTAAATCCATATAATTGTTCTCTCTATATATGGGAGCTGAGATATTTTTTATACTTACTGTAGAGCAGTTAATCAATAAGTATTGGAGACGCAAAATGATACATGAACTTGAAAGAAATCAATTTTATAGATGTAAAGATCTTGTGAATCGTGGTGTGAATATTGAAGAAAAGGCAATTGTTGAAGGTATAAACCCAGGTAGAATATTTGTTGATAATATTGACAAACCAACGTCTGGGTTAATTTGGATGGGAAATAATGATGGTTTTATCTTTATAGGAGATTCAAAAAACAAAACGTTTAATCAAGACATTAAGAGATATATTGATGATGTCATCACATTACAAGCAAAAGGGCATGGAATAGAATGGTTTGAATGTATTGGAAACCATCAGAGCTGGTACACAACATTCTATGAAATATTTAATAAAAAGAATTTGAAATCGTGGGACCAAAATGTATATATGATATCTCCAAGTTCATTTAACGCTAAAGCAAACCATCAGAATTATGATAATGAATTTAAAGTTTCAAAGCAAACAAAGGAATTTTTAGAAAATGCAGAAATAGAAAATATTGAATTTGTCAAATCTAAAATAATGGATTTCTGGGAAGACGAAAAAAAGTTTTTTGAACAAGGTATTGGATTTTGTATTCTGCACAAGCATTATGTTGTCAGTCTTTGCATTACGGGCTTCCGTTATAAGGACTTTCATGGAATTAATATTGAGACCATCAAGTCATATCAAGGAAGAAAACTTGCTCAAAGAGTAGTGAGCTATTTTGTGGATTACTGTTTCGCAAAAGGCTTTAGACCATATTGGGATTGTATGGAGACAAATCATCCTTCTAATGCTGTTGCTAGAAATATAGGGTTTATAAAGGAATTTGGCTACAAGGGATATGAATTTAGATTGTAGTTGCAACCTTTTGTACATCAATATAATAAAATTTCACCATATGAAAAATTCACAATGGGAAAACAAATTATTTACCGTACCTACCACTTCATGTATTTACCAGCTACTATTCACGTTTCTACTTATTTCATGGAAAAAGAGGATGAGAAGCGACAGGCTCGAACTTTTTCCAAATCATAAGAATAACAAGTAACGTGACTACGATACTAAGGCAATTAGGATCCTGAACGCCAACAGACTATGCCTATTATTTGTATAATTTAAGACATTAGTTGTTTACAAGTCGAGAAACTAGCCCGGAAGTTCCAGGCTGGTTTTTTCGATTTCAGTTGTTTTTCATTTTTGACAACTATAATCGAACTGAACATAAGAAAAGGGAGAGTCATTCCATGAAAAACAAGTTCATTAAATCAGTTGCTATCGTACTCTTTATCGCTTTAGTTTCCGCCTGGCTCCCCTTCACTTTGGCCAATGCCGATAAGAAGGATGATAAGAAAAAAGAGCATTATGAACAAACAGAGCATGAATACGATGAAGAAGAATACGACAAAAAAGAGCGTAATGAAAAAGACTCAGAGAAACATCGGAAGGAAGGGAGATACGAGGAACCGGCACAAACACCCATAACAATTACACCAACAACTTCTGCCCAATTTGCAGATAAGGAAGAGGTGACGTTTTCTTTTGCAGAAGGAGGCTCATTTCATGACGTTGTCCGCGTAAAACAGGGAGAGTTGTTTATACCATTGAATTCTGTTCTTCAAGCTCTAAATGAACCCTTTGTAATATATCCAAAAGAAAGTATATTGGAAGGCTTCGCAGACGGAAAACAATTTATTTTTAATATCGGCACACAAATTGCCTACATAAATGGGCAACGGCAAAATATAATTGCCGCTCCTTTTGTTGAGTCCAATCAGTTCTATGTGCCATTAGAAGTCGCCGCTGACATTATTGGACGCATCGCTGTGGCAAATCCACAAGAACAAACGATTGAATTCAAATGAGGTGATGATCATGGCGAATCGCAAATGGCCAAAATGGGTAGTAGGAATTTCCAGTGTTTTGTCATTTACAGGTTTCCTCTATGTAACCCAAGGTCAACAGGATGAGGAGAACATATCAAGAGATAGCGGTGAATGGGCCGCTGCCAAAGACAATAATGTAATTCAACAGAGCACCTTGCAGACATCTAAAACCAATGCCCAGCCTTTTCTTTACAGTAAAAAAAGCATGCAGCAGATTGCCGGACTGTCTGATGATGATAAGTCGGAACGAGAGAAAATGCTTGAGAAATTAATGTGGGAAGCAGACCCGGGAGCTGAAATCACGATTCCTGCTCCTGGTTCCAGCAAGATATCATCTGGCCCTGCTGTTAAGAAATCTCAGCCTGCAACAACGTTTACTACGAGAAGCACAAGAAAAACAAGAAGGTCCTAATGATGGTAAATTTGAATAGGTTACAGGGCATCGAATTTAAAGCGATGGGTACTGATGTTGTCGTCATGGGCAGAGAAGACGGAATTCAGACTTATTGGGGTGTGCCTGTCATCCAATGGTTCGAAGCCATTGAACATATCGCTTCAAGGTTTCAGTCGGATAGTGAATTGTCAAAGTTTAATATTGCCCCAACAAACAAGCAGGTAAAGCTGTCGTACCATCTTTATTCAATGATTCGATCAGCATGGACATGGTCAATGAAGACAGATGGCTTGTTTCAGCCTTTCATAGGCTCTGAGCTGTCTCGACTCGGCTACAATTGCTCTTTTGAGAAGATCGGCACTCCAGATCAAGAAGAAGTACAAGTTGCAGAAAGAAGAGATGGTCATACTGTCAATAGTGAATATAGCCAAGCGTTGATCCTGGAAGATCACAGTAGAACAGCAATAAGATCTATTCCATCTCAACTCGATTTAGGAGGGATGGGAAAAGGATGGTCCGTTGATTGTGCAGCATCAATGCTTAGAAACAGTTTTCATGTATCGAAAGGACTCATCGACGCCGGCGGCGATATCAAAGTTTGGTCCGATGACGAGCCTTGGGTTCTAGGCGTACAAAGTCCTTTTCATGAAGAAGACGAATGGCTGCAGCTATATGTAAAGAAGGCAGCTGTGGCTACTTCGAATATTCTTTACCGACGATGGGAGTATCAAGGCAAAACATCACATCACCATATTTTGAACGGAAAATCCGGAAAACCTGCTGAAACCGATATTGTACAAGCCACCGTATTAGCAACCTCTGTAGAGGAAGCGGAGGTCGCGGCTAAGGTCATTTGCATGGTCGGTTCAGAAATGCTTTCTGACTGGATGCGGACCCACTTCCCTCACCTTGGATATATTGCCATCACCCAATCAGGTTCGATTAAAATCAATCGAAATGTTTATGAATTCGCAGAAAGGGTGATCACTTAATGAATAGCTTCATATCCTTTCATTGGTTGTCCACTTGGGGTGTCATTAAAGCAGCAGGATTAACCTCCTATTTATTAATCTGGGCTTCAATTGTACTAGGAGCGTTTAGTTACGGAGCAACCGTTCCGGTCAAGGTTCGCAAAATTCTTCTTCCAACTCATCAATTTGCTGGCTGGTTAGGATTCATATTTGGCCTGCTTCATGGAGCGGTACTTATGATTGATACGTACCAGCCTTTTTTGCTATCGGAGATATTAATTCCTTTTACAGCGGAGTATAAACCTGTAGCAACTGGATTTGGAACGCTCGCACTATATATGATCGTGGCCATTCTTATTAGTTCAGACATGATTAAAAAGCTAGGCAAAAAAGTATGGCGTTCCGTTCATCTGTTTAGTTATCCTTTATTTTTTTTCTCTCTTATTCATGGTTTAGGAGACGGCTCAGACTCTGGAAAAACGTGGGCCTTTCAAATATACGCATGGAGCCTGATTATTTTTGTTGCCATAGTACTATATCGAGTCTATATTGAAAAGAAAGTCAGCCGCAAGCCTGTGGGTGTAAAAAAGAACGCGTAATATAGAGATCAGCTATCTACGAAAGGATTGGACAGTCGTGAAAATCTTGCTCGCGGAAGATGACGAAAAATTAGGAAAATTAATTGTACACATGCTCCAAAAAGAATACCATACAGTTGATTGGGTCCAGCACGGAGATGAAGTGGAGGATTACCAGAACCAGGGGGATTATGACCTTATTATTCTCGATTGGATGCTTCCCGGGAGATATGGAGACCAAATATGCAAGGAGCTGCGCAATCAGGGTTATCACAAAGGCATCTTAATGCTAACGGCAAAAGGAACTCTCCAGGATCGTGTCGATGGTTTGGATGCAGGGGCTGACGATTACTTAATGAAACCATTTGAGTTTGCTGAACTGTTTGCCCGCGTGCGGTCCATTTCAAGGCGAGTGCAGACCCCGATGTCCGAAGGTATAATCGCCATGGGTTCTTTTGAGCTGAATATTAATAATCATACACTTAAAAGCAATGGTGAACTTATTTCTCTCACAGTTAAGGAATTTCAGCTATTAGAAATCTTAATGCGAAACCGGGGACGGATTATCCATAGAGAAACGCTGCTTACTCAAATCTGGGGGTTTGATTCCGAGGTTACGAACAACTCTCTTGACGCTCTTGTAAAACTTACACGCAAAAAATTAGAGGAGTATCCGGATATAAACATACGAAATATTCGCGGGGTAGGGTATAAGCTGGAGGTGTGCAATGTTCTTTAAAACCCGCAAGCGTCTAACCGTCTTTTTTACAGTCTTAATCATTATGTTCTTGATTGCATTTAACGGGATTGGGTACTTCTTGCTTACTTCTTATGTTTACAGCTCCCAAGAGAAAGAGATTCTAAGGCTGGCGGATAAGTATACCTCTGAGCAGAAATCTGTGTTAGAGCAGATGAAGCCGAGTAAACCTAAAGAAATGAAAAAACATGAAGATCATGAGGATCACGAGGATCACAAAAAAGATGAAAAAAAGAAGCGGGCCACAGAAACATTTTGGTCTTTTTTTATCGTTGTCGATAAAGAAGGCCGTCTGATTTCCGGTGAGATTCCGATGCTTGAAAAGCCTACAACTTTTATTCAAGAACTAACGAATTGGAAACCACGAAAAGGTGATATTCGCTATTTTGCCGTAGAAAATAATGAAGACGTAGGTATCGAGCTTTTACTTACAGGTCAACCGATTACAGAGAAAGGGGAATACCTGGGTACCTTATATGTAGGAGCCGATGTTTCCCCGCAAAAGGTTATTCTTAAGGAAATCATGTCCATTCTAATTGGATTGTCGGCTTTATTTATTATCTTATCCGCCTTATTAGGATTTGTGATGTCGGGGCGGGCCATGAAGCCGATTGCGGAAGCGTTCGAACGTCAACGAAGATTCGTTTCCAATGCTTCTCATGAATTGAGAACTCCATTAACCGTTATGCATGCCTCATTAGAGGTACTGGAATCAGAAGAAGGACAAAATATGCAGCCGTTTAGCAGGCAGGTACTTGATGATCTGAAAGATGAAACCCAAAGAATGTCCTCTATGGTATCATTCCTTCTGACACTGGCTCAAGGAGATTCCTCTACCAATCAATTAGCGATGGAGACCTTTTCCTTGCGAGAGGAACTTGTAAAGTTCATCCGAAAAATAAAACCATTAGCCGATGAAAAGGAACTTTCGATTCAATTAGATGCTTCTTCTGATTTAACGATCCATGCGGATAAAGAGCGTATTCTCCAATTGATTATAATTCTGGTGGATAACGCGCTTCAATATACTCCTAAACATGGAAATATTACTGTAACTGCAACTTCAGACGAAAGGACGTTGACAATGGTTGTTGCTGATACAGGAATTGGAATCCCGAAGGAACTGCATGAAGAAATATTCGAACGTTTTTACCGTGGAGACCCTTCCAGAGGCAGAGGTAAAAGCCAGACAGGACTGGGGTTATCCATCGTCAAATGGATTGTGGAAGCACATGGAGGGAACATCCTTGTCAGAAGCGCTCCCGGCCAAGGTAGTGCGTTTACAGTGAAACTTCCTGTATCAGCTTCTTTGCAACGCAGTACGAAACCATCAAACTAATATGTATTGCCGATCCGGTACCAGTTTCGCAATTGCAAATCACCGGATTATCACTCTGATTTATGCCGGAAACTCAACCATCGGGACAAGACTGTGGAATATCACACATTTCTCAGCAGGCTGCCAAAGCCTGCTTATTTTTTGAATTACAGGGTAGATTAAATCGATATTTCCTGATTACGGATAAATACTTAAGCTACACTTGGAGTGTAAATTGGCCGAGCTATCGTATTCCGCAATCGTCTGCTCTCTCCGCAGCAAGTTCTCCGATAGATTTTTCGAATCCGAAATGCGTTAACGAAACTGGAGAGCGTTATATCCTTAAAAAGGGTACCGATTTAATTTTAACGAAACTACATATCGTTATTGGAGCGAAATACTGCCGAATGAACCTCTGTTGAGCTAAATAGCGTTTCCTAGATTCGTTAGAAATTTTAGAAGCAGATTTTTGACCAAATAACGATTGTGTGTTTCGTTAAGAACCCAATATTCCAACTAACAGGGTGCAGATCAAGTACAATTGGTTCTGCACTTTTTGTATGATTAGGGATAGAATGTAAGGTTATTGTCAAACCAGTAATTTTAACAGTTTTAAAATGTATGAACGAAAGGAGAGGGACAGATGTGTTGGATGACCAGCAGACAGAAATTAGAGAAGAAAGTGAGGTAGGAAATAATGGAGCCGTGCGTTTTTTATTGTATACGCTTTCATCCCCGGGCTTGGAAGCCATGATCCAGCGAATGATTTCGCTGAGGAGAATCGCTATGATAACGGGGCTTGTATGCTTATTGGTTTTGTTTGGATGCAGCGGGAATCCAAGAACGTTGGAGGTTACGAGCCAAAAGTCAGACATACCGAAGATTACCGTCGTATTGAATAGTCTGGGTATTGGCTTTCCCGGGCCGTTTACAGTGAATGACAATCCATACTTGTCCGATATCGAGGCGAAGACAGGATTGCGCGTAGAAGTCATCATTCCGCCATCGCATCGGTATGAAGATCGCGTCGGCGTCATGATGATGTCGAACCATACGCCTGATCTGATCAGCATTGCAGATGCAAATTGGGTATCCTTCTATGCACGCAAACAGATGCTGACGCCGCTCGACCAGTTGATTGCTAGGTATGCACCGAATTTGAAAGAGCGCATTCCGCCTGAAATATGGGAGCAGTTATCCTTTAACGGACAGGTGTATGCTCTCCCAACTCTGAATGAAGGAATAGGGCTGGAGATGCTATATATTCGCAAGGATTGGCTGGATCGCTTCGGCCTCAAATCGCCGAGTACGCTTGCGGAAATGGTGGATGTTATGCATGCCTTTTCGTCGCTTGATGCGGACGGAGATGGCATACAGGATACATACGGTACCAGCTTTATTGAAGATCTGGGGCGTTCCTCGCCGTGGTTCGGTGCTTTTGGCGTGCAGCTGGGCCAATGGATGGAAAAGGACGGCCAGCTCGTATATTCCAATGTACAACCGGAGATGAAAGAAGCACTTGCCTTTTTGCGAACGATGGTACAGGAGGGACTCATTGATCCGCTTTTTCCTATACAAACACAGCAAGGAATGGAAAGACAAGTTATCGAAGGGAAGCTGGGGCTGTTCACAGGCACATGGTATGATACCCGCGGTGTGCTGGAGAAAAGTAAAGCCCTGGATCCACGTGCGGAATGGCTCCCTATCCCCTTCCCAAAGGGGCCCCGCGGGAGTGGTACATTTGCTTTGCCGCCAGTCAGGTCTTATCAGGTGATTCCTGCTTCAAGCACTCATGCCGTTGAGGTGCTGAAGCTGCTGAACTATATCGTTGGAGATGGACGCGATTCGCTTAAGCTGGGATTCGAAGGAGATGTATGGTCATGGAAAAATGGGGAGCGGGTAACGGATATGAAACGCCATAATCAGGATCATTATCGTGGGCTTTATGCCAATCTAGCAGATATCCCGGACGAGGCATATACTCGTTCCCGCCTTAATTCATTAGGCCAAGAATACCATTTATATGACAATCTCCGCTTTGCTTCCCTGAATGCTTACCCAAGCTCCTTCCGTTCTTTGCCTACACCAGCCATGACAAAATATTCATCACTTCTGTTAAACAAGAACGATATGCTCATTGATATTGTGCTAGGTATCCGGCCGCTGGACGACTTCGAGACGTATGTGTCTGAATGGATGGATGAGGGCGGACGTGAAATGACGAAAGAGGCTAATGATTGGTATCATTTGAGGCGGAATCAGCCTGGTTATGAGCAGCAGCTTCAGTCTGTTAGTGGGCAAAAGAGCGGAGGGTGAGTGCACAAAATGCTGAAATATGTACGCAATCAAATCCGCCAGCGGATTCAGTGGCGACTGACCATTTATTTCGTACTGATCCTCATCCCTTTGGTGTTAACGGGGTGGTTCTCCAACAAACGATCGCAAGAACTGCTGTTGTCAGAAACAACCGCACGTACTGAGAGCGCGATGCATGCGTTGATGGACAATATTGAGCTGGTGCTGCAGAACGTAGAAGAGCTGTCCACGATGTTGTCGACCGATTCAGAGATGAATGATGCGCTTACGTATGCCAAGCGGAAACTGGAGGCAGAGGATGTCATGGAGCTGGTGAAGATGAAGCGTAAGCTGGCTGATTTTCTATCGATCCATCCGATGTTCTCTCAAATAGCCGTATATCACGACAATTCCAATTCGGTTATTTCAACAATTCACGGGGTACTTCCCATTGAACGTGCGGATGAGCGCATTTGGCTGCGCCAACAACTGAACGGCTTGGGAACAGGGATGATGTTCATTCAGCCGGATGAACAAATAGGGGCAGGGAAGTTATTTGGTCAAGTTTTCGGTGCCGATAGCCTGACTGTTGTACGGGCGATGGACATATATAATCCGAATCGTGACCGGAACGCACTGATTATTAGTTTGAATATGGAACGCTTGCAGCAATATATACGTTCCGTTACGCCTTCGGCACAGGCCGAACTGCATTTGTATACGGCTGACGGCAAGTGGGTAGCGGGTACGTCACAGCGTCCCGACTCCTATCAGGATTATCTGGCCCGAGCGGAAGCAAGCGATCAAGTGTTGATTCAAACAGCATCGCCTTATTATGGATGGACGCTAACCTTAGCCCAACCGAAGAAGGAACTGTTCGCCCAATCGCGCCAAGTAGAATATTACGCGTTATTCATGATCGCACTCAGCATCGTACTTGCGCTCATCATGGCGTATAGCATATACAAGAGTATCGCGGCGCCAATGCGGATGTTGGCTGTCGGCTTGAGATCGATAAAAAGCGGTAAGCTTCATGTGCGGCTGAAATCAACAAGACAGGATGAATTCGGTCTCGTCACAGAGTTATTTAATCATATGGCATCACAGCAGCAGCATCTCATTCATGACCATTACGAACAGAGCCTGCGGCTTGCCAATACGGAACTTAAGCTGCTTCAGTCGCAAATTCATCCTCATTTTCTGTATAACACGCTGGATTCGATCTATTGGATGGCCAAGCATTCGGAAGCGGAGGATATTTCCGAGATGGTGCTTCATCTGTCGCGTTTTTTTCGACTAAGCCTGAGCAAAGGAAAGGATGTACTCACCGTAAAGGAGTGCGTGGAGCACTTGCATGCCTATATTCGCATTCAACAAATCCGGTTTATGGATCTATTTCGTGTCGAGTACGACATTGATCCGCGGGCAGAGGAGCTGCCACTTGTGAAGCTGCTTGTGCAGCCTATTGTGGAGAATGCGATTATTCATGGCTTAGAGAAGTCTCCTTCGCCAGATCAGGAGATGCTGCTGAATATCGCTGTACGGGTGAAGGAAAGCGAAGGGGGAGAATGCCTCGTTATTTCGGTTAATGATACTGGCACTGGAATGACCGAAGATAGGCGCGAGCGATTGCAAGTGGAGCTCTCTGCCGTATTACGGCAACCGACGGAACATGGCGTAATGGCAGGCGGTGATACAGGTGCAGGTTATGGACTCCGCAATGTCGCCGCAAGAATGCGTCTAAATTATGGACCACACGCGAAAATTTACATTGAAAGTATATGGAGGGAGGGGACAACGGTATCGATCGTTCTTCCCTTGTCTGAGCTGTATTCGGTCACTTATCAAGTAAGCTAACCAGACCTAAACGCTCTTAACGTGATTTTGTTCAAATGCTAACTTTGCAGATTTGCTGCAGATGTCATTTATATGATCCAGTTGATGTGATCCAATCCATTACGAATCTTCATATTAGCTTCAGGAGGAGGGGCAAGATGAACCTGTTAATTGTGGAGGATGAACTGCGTTTACGGCAGAGCTTGACGGAAATGATGCCTTGGGAGCAGGCAGGAATCACGGGAGTAACGGCAGTGGCAACCGTAGAGGAAGGAAAGCGCTGGATGCAGCTGAAGAGGCCAGATATTTTGCTCGTAGATATTCAGCTGCCAGATGGAGATGGCTTGACCTTGGTGAAACATGCGATGGAGTGGAATCCCGAAGTGAAAGCGGTGGTGCTTAGCGGTCACGATCATTTTCCTTATGCACAAGAAGCACTCTCGATGGGAGTAAGGCAGTATTTGTTGAAGCCTGCAGGGGAGGATGCGATTCTACAGGCGGTTACAGGTGCTGTTTCTGAGCGCCATCAGGAAATTCAGCGCAAGCATGATTATGATATGCTTCGTCAGCAGTGGCACAGCCACTTACCGGTGCTGCGCCAACGCATATTACGCCAGGGTGTGGACGGAAGCTTATCAGCGAAGGCTTTTTCGGAGCGAATGGCAGAGCTGGGCATTGCCCTAAAGGGGGGTGACCGTTATGCGGTTGTGGTGATCGACCCCGATCCTTATCCGCAGGAGCGAGTGGATGCGTTTGGAGGTGATCGCGGCCTGATGCATTTCTCGGTCGGCCAAGTCGTGGAAGAAACGATGACCGGGATGGAATATGGCTCCGTGCTCTTCTGCCGCGAGGTGGACAGACCGCTGATTATTTTATTCCAATATCCGCCAGTGGATGCTACTCGAGATCAAAAGGCTGAAATACCGAATGGAACTGCTGCAAGTGATAGAAACTGTGAAATGTCTAACGGCGATATCATGATCGGTCTTCATGCGCTGGCGGGCAAGATGCTGGAGTACATCAAGGCTTCATTGAAACTTACAGTCAGCGCAGGCATCAGCTCCATTTGCGAGCGGCTTGCTGATGTACCACGTTTGTATAAGGAAGCGGAATTCGCCCTGAGTCAGCGTCTCGTGCATGGAGGGGATATTGTCATTCCGTACCGCAATCATGTTCTTGCGGATTCGGGAAAACCTTCCACTATCTCCATGTGTAGCGAACGATGGGAGCGGGAAATAGATATTGCGTGGAATACGGCCGATGGGTCACTGGCAATGGAATTAGCCGATGCATGGATTAGTAGGGTGTGCAGCATTCCGGAGACAGAAATGTTTAAGGAACAAATGATGGTCCTGCAGTCGTGGATTATCACCTGGTTGCGTAAACAAGGGTGGTCGTTGGCAGAGGTCATAGGGGAAGACGTGAGATGGTTCTTTCATACCTCAGAGCTGCGAACGAAGCAGGAATGGAGCGGATGGATGCGCAGTGTCATGGGGCGGATTAGCGAAGAAGCTTGTATGGTACGTCGCCGTGGTGGTAACCGCTTGGTGGCAGAAGTGAAGGAACTGATTGAACGCGAGCTTCATACAGAGCTGACGCTTCAGGACGTAGCGGATCGACTGTTCATCAATGCCTCATATTTAAGCAGACTGTTCAAGCTGGAGATGAATCAGCCATTCTCATCCTATCTGCTTACACGCCGCATGGAACGGGCCAAGGAGGCGCTCTTTCAAGGAGATCGGGTTTATCAAGCAGCACAAGCGGCGGGGTTTCGCGATGTAAGCTATTTTACGAAGGTATTTCGCAAATATTGGGGCGTTACTCCAAGTGATTGGAAGCGGACATGAATGCGGCAACGGGTCACCTTAGTCATGGACTTCCATGCATTAGATATCATTTTACCAGAAGAAGTCATGGCTCTCCCGTGTTCGGAATTGGATGGGTGCTGTACGCTAGAAACATGTAAAGGCAATGCAAGGCAAGCAAATTTAATCATGAATTGTGGTTGCTGGGTCGCTCATGAATGCCTGATGATTGCAATGTCAAAGAAAGGGTGGGAGCTGTGAATAGACTGAAAATGGGCAAAGCTCCCCGCTTGCCTGTGCGCTCGTTTTGGCGCAAGCTGTGGGGCGACATTCGAAAGGATTGGGACTTATACATCGCGCTTTTGCCTGGGATCGCCTTTCTTCTTCTGTTCAAGTACACACCGATGTATGGCATCGTGATTGCATTTCAGGACTTCAATATTTTCAGCGGAATCGGGGACAGTCCCTGGGTAGGGTTCGAACATTTCTCACGATTGTTTCAAACGCCGAAATTTGTACAGGTATTCAGTAATACTTTTATTATTTCCATACTCAAAATTGTGCTCCTGTTCCCGCTGCCAATTTTGCTTGCGATTCTGATGAACGAGCTTACAAAAATGTGGTTCAAACGCCCGATACAAACGATCATCTATATGCCTCACTTCCTGTCCTGGGTTATCGTCAGTGGGCTGTTCATAGATCTGCTTTCTGTCAATGGGGGGCTGGTAAATCAGATCATCGAATGGATGGGGGGAACGCCGATCAAGTTTTTCCTCGACAACAGCGTTTTCCGTTGGTTGCTCGTGGGTACAGCAGGTTGGAAGGAAGCAGGATGGGGGACGATCGTATACTTAGCTGCCCTAAGTTCAATCGATCCACAGTTGTATGAAGCCGCCAAAATTGACGGGGCGAACAAGTTCAAGCAAATTCTGCACATTACACTACCGGGACTTGTGCCCGTCATTCTGCTTATGTTTATACTCCGCCTCGGAAGTATTTTGGAGGCCGGAACAGAGCAAATTCTCGTGATGTATAATCCTGTCGTCTACAATGTGTCGGATGTAATCGGTACGTATGTGTATCGAACCGGCCTTGGCGAACAGAATTACAGCTTCGCGGCCGCTGTAGGGCTGTTCGAATCCATTGTAGGCTTCATCCTGATCGTAGGCGGGAATTATATCAGCCGGCGTTTCTTGAATCGAGGCATCTGGTAGATAGGAAGGAGGTTCAGCTTAAGGATGAAACATCAATTGACTGCTGCGCGTAGAGCGAGATCAACTATTCGGATGTCGGTCGGGGAACGGATATTTAATGTGTTAAACTATCTCTTTTTTGCCTTGGTGTCGTGGACGACATTGTTCCCATTTCTCAACTTGCTCGCCAAGTCGCTTAGCAGTGAAGATGCTGTCGTGTCAGGAAGAGTATCTTTGTTCCCGGTCGATATTCAGTTTGGTACGTATTTGTATGTTTTGAATGATTCAAGGTTCATTAAAGCCTTTCTCGTGTCGGTGACGATCACGCTGGCGGGAACGGCGTTTGGTCTGTTCATGACCGCACTTGCAGCTTATCCTCTGTCCAAACCTAGGCTGCGCGGTCGCAAGTTCTTCATCCTGATGTATGTGTTCACTATGCTGTTTAGCGGCGGCCTTATCCCGACATATTTGCTAATGCAGCGACTGAACCTGATCGATACGTTATGGGTGCTATTTCTGCCAGGTATGATAAGCGTATTTAACATGTTGATTATTAAAAATTACTTCGAATCATTGCCGGAAGAATTGGAGGAATCGGCCAAGATAGACGGCGCCTCAAATCTTACGATTCTGCTGCGCATTACAGTTCCGTTGTCCTTGCCGGTATTCGCCACGATTGCGCTCTTCTTTGCGGTTGGTTTCTGGAATGATTATTTTGCCTCCATGATCTATATCAACACAGCGGAATTGAAGCCGCTGCAATTGTACTTGAAGGAGCTGCTTGTGCAATCCAATATCACATATCAGGATGGGGGCCATGTGACGAATATCGATGCGGTCATGAATACGACGCCTCAAGCCATCCAGGCTGCTTCGATTCTGGTTGCTACTTTGCCTATATTACTCGTATATCCTTTCCTGCAAAAGTATTTCGTGAAAGGGGTGCTGATCGGTTCCGTAAAAGGATAGGTGCTTTGATGCTTTAGAAGTGAAAAAAAGAGCGGAGGAATGTTCATGCAACAGAAAAAAGTATGGATAACGATGTTTGCGGTCGCACTAGTATTATCGCTTCTAGGTTGCAATAGCACGAAGTCAGGGCAAGGCGCAAGTGGCAGCGAGGAAGGCGGCAAGCAGTTGCGCGAACTGATGCAGTTCGATCGCTTCGAACCGAATAGTGATCCGGTCGCATTGTACATGCAGGAGAAGACGGGATATTCGGTCAAGTATGAAATGCTTCCCGCGGAAAACGCGGACGAGAAGCTAAACCTGCTTATGGCGAACAAGGAGTCATATGATGTCATGAAGCTGGGTTCGGCGCAGTATTATCAACTTGTATCGTCCGGCGCGCTGGAGCCTCTTGATGATCTAATCGAGAAGTACGGAACGAACATGAAGCAGGTGATCGGTCAGGATTCCTGGAATGGCGCCAAATATGATGGCAAGATTTATGCAATTCCGGAAACTGGCGGTGGGCCAACCTCATCGACCGCCCTCGTGGTACGTCAAGATTGGCTAGATGAGTTAGGCCTCAAAATGCCGACGAATCTGGATGAACTGGTGACGGTATTGCGGACATTTAAGGAGAAGAAGAATGTTATTCCGTTAACGGGTGGCAAAGTCCCAGTACTTCCGGATATCGCCAGTGTTTTTGGATTAACGACGAATTGGCTGGAGCGGGACGGAAAGATCATTCACTCCGTTGAGGTCCCGGAGATGAAGGAATATTTAAAATTCATGAATACGCTATACAATGAGGGACTGATCGATTCCGAATGGGGCATCAATACGGCAGACAAATCAATCGAGAAGGTGGCAAGCGGTAAAGCCGCCATGTACAGTTTGGGATGGTGGATCGCTCCGAATTTGGAGAATGCCCTTGCGAAGAACTTCCCAGACGCAAAACTTGGGATTATGCCGGTGTTGAAGGACAAATCAGGAACGGCGCGCGTTGGCTCCCCTGGCAATACCATCGGTTATTACATTGCGATTCCGAAGTTCTCGAAGAATAAGGAAGAGGCGATAAAGTGGCTCGACATGAAATTCGACAAGGATATTTTTAAGGGTATTTCCATCGGCGAGGAGGGCGTGCATTACAAGTCCGAAAATGGTAGCTACACGCCAATTATGCCAAGGTTTTCTGATGATCGCACAAATGCAAGCGCCTTCTTGACGGGTGTGGATGAGAAGAATTATCCGATTTACTGGCAGGCAAGACTGAAGAAGAACCCGTTTGTGGAGAACTATTTCAACACATTCCAGAAAAATGCGGAAGGTCTCATCGTTACCGATCCTCTTGGCTCCGCACCTCCTTTGCCGGATATCTCCAAAAATGTACAAAAGCTAAACAAATTCCAAGAGGATACGTTCATAAACTTCATTAGCGGAACGGAGTCCCTCGACAACTATGACCAGTTTCTTGCAGAATGGCGTGCCCAAGGGGGCGCGGACATGGTGAAGGCAGCGAATGATTGGTACGCCAATCGTTAGAAGGAAATATAAAGGGAGTAGCCCAAGAAAGGGCTTCTCCTTTTTTTTGTATGACGGTGTAAATTCATAAATTCTTCAAAACGATAGGTTGGGTACAAGTCCATTTATTTAAAAGAGTCTTGGGATTAATTGCATAAACTCGCGAGAATCACTGCTAGAACAAGAAAAAAATAGTGTACACCTGTTGTAAGCGATACCACGGGCCTGTTTTGAACATTTTCACACCAAAATCTGATTCTTTGCTTCTTTACAGTAAGTGACCGGAAGGAGTAAGATTTCAATCGTAATCGTAATCGTAATCGTGAACTTGTGAACCTGAATTGTAACATTGTCATATTCCTTGAATCGCTTAATTCTGAATCAGAAGCGGGGGAACCAAAGGGAGGAAGAGAATTTCGTCCCAGGGGTGAATCACTGGATTATTCAGTGTAGGGATACTTTCAATCCCGAATCCGTCAGCTAACCTCGTAAGCGTTATGAAAGAAGGATTTGTCGTGCGATTAAAAAATCCACGGGAAAGTCCAACTTTCCTGTGGGTTTTTTTGTTGTGCCCAAATTCGGCTTAATGGAATCTAGGGTAAGTTCACGATACATCAATTTTTTATACTGGCGGTGACATAAACAATGGCAGCATTGAAAAGGCTCCTAATTGGCCGGCCTCTAAAATCTACAGCATTGGGAGAACAAAAACTAAATAAGATAAAGGCACTTGCCATACTTTCTTCGGACGCGTTATCTTCCGTAGCCTATGGTCCGGAGCAGATCCTGTTGGTTCTGATCACAGTCAGTGCAGCGGCTTTCTGGTATTCGATACCTATCGGGATTGGTGTCCTCATTTTATTAACAGCATTAATCTTGTCTTACCGTCAAATCATTTTTGCGTACCCGCACGGCGGGGGAGCATATGTTGTATCCAAGCAGAATCTGGGGATATACTCTGGATTGGTTGCTGGAGGCTCTTTGCTGGTGGATTACATTTTGACAGTGGCGGTCAGCGTCTCGGCGGGAACCGATGCGATAACGTCAGCTTTTCCTGTGCTGCATGAGCATAAGGTAATAATCGCCGTAACGTTTGTTATTCTTATTACTCTTTTGAATCTGAGGGGCTTAACCGAGTCGGCATCGATCTTAGCCTATCCGGTGTATTTATTCGTATTCGCTTTGTTAATCATGATTGGTGTCGGATTGTATAACATTGCAACGGGCCATGTTTCACCTCATTTGCATACGCCTATTGGGGCACCGGTAGCAGGAATAAGTTTATTTTTGCTCTTAAAAGCATTCGCTTCTGGCAGTTCGGCGCTGACCGGCGTAGAAGCTATATCAAATGCCATACCGAACTTTAAAAATCCTGCCCCAAATAATGCTGCCAAAACTTTAATGGCAATGGGAATCCTGCTTGCCGTGCTGTTCTCAGGGATCGTGTTTCTCGCTTACTATTTGGGGATTTCCCCGAATGCTCAAGAAACGGTCGTATCCCAGATTGCCAAGCAGACGTTTGGACGAAATTTTATGTACTTTTTCATTCAGGGAACAACCGCATTGATCTTAGTCTTGGCAGCCAATACGGGTTACTCGGCCTTTCCGTTGCTTGCAGTTAATCTAGCCAAAGACCGGTTTATTCCAAGAATGTTCACTGTACGGGGCGACCGTTTGGGATATTCCAACGGAATCATTATTCTTGGTTTACTTTCGATTGTGCTGATCATTGCCTTTCATGGACAAACGGAACATTTAATTCCGCTTTATGCGGTGGGAGTGTTCATTCCGTTTACGTTGTCTCAAACTGGGATGATCGTGAAATGGGTTCGGGAAAAGCCACCAGGCTGGGTGACGAAACTGATCATTAATGCTATCGGCGCACTGATCAGCTTTACGGTTTCAGTGATGTTCTTTGTAACTAAGTTTTCGCAAATATGGCCAGTGTTGATATTTTTGCCGCTGATCGTGTATCTTTTCCACTGCATTAAGAAGCATTATGAAGCGGTAGGTGAGCAGCTGCGCCTATCAACTTGTGAACCAGTAGTTCCGATTGAAGGGAACGTTGTTATTCTTCCCGTATCCGGCATTACACATGTTGTTGAGCATTCCTTAAATTATGCACAGACTCTGTCAGCAGACCAGATCATCGCCGTCTATATTCCTTTTGAGCGGGAAGAGGAGGTCCGTTTCGAGGAAAAGTGGATGAAGTGGCGGCCCGATGTCCGCCTGGTAACTTTGAATTCCCCTTACCGGAGTATCATTCAACCACTTAGCAAATTTATAGATACGGTTCACCGGAAGGCAAGTGAGTCAAATTATCAAGTGACGGTCATCATTCCCCAGTTCATTCCGAAGCGAAGCTGGCAGAACTTACTTCATAATCAGACGAGTTTTATGATTCGTACGTTTTTGTTGTATCGCAAAGACGTCATTGTAACGACGGTGCCATATCACTTGAAGAAATAAGAGAAAATTCTGGCTCAATGCTGATATTAGTTCTTGATATTATGCGAGGTGGCCGCTACGGTCACGGATCGATCTTCCGATCGATTCCGTCCTCAATAAAAAAAGGATCATGGCGAATGCTCGCCGTCGATCCTATTTTTCTGCTCTAAAAAAGGCGTATAATAATTATTAACATACAGTGGAGGGAACACAATGGCTGAAGAAAAAATCGTTATTGGTGCTGAATCGAAGTACCCACTAGATGGAATATTGTCCATTCCTAATGGAATAAATGGTTTGATTCCTGCGGTTGTAATGGTTCACGGTTCGGGTCCAAGTAATATGGATGAAAAAATCGGAAATAATTATCCTTTTAAAGACATCGCCGAAGGTTTGTCGGAAAAAGGAATTGCAGTGCTGCGTTATGACAAGAGAACATTCGTATACGGCAAAGAGATGAGAAATGATACTGGAATATCCGTTAAAGAAGAAACCATTGAAGATGCGATCCTTGCGGCTAGTTTCCTTCGAAATGATTCACGTATAGATGCAAACAAAATATTTATTGTAGGTCATAGTTTAGGTGGAATGTTAGCTCCACGCATTGATGTTGAAGGCGGGAAATTTGCTGGAATCGTTATTATGGGAGGATCCCCACGTAAATTAGAAGAGATTATTATGGACCAAAATGATGAGGTATTAAACTCTTTGAACAGGTTTTTGAAAATGATTGCAAGAAAACAAATCGCGGCATTATCATCAAAGTTTGAAAACATCTATAACCTAAGTGATGAAGTAGCAAAATCAACCAAAGTTTTGAGGAAATACGCTAGAGCTTATTACTTCAAAGAAATGGATGAACATCCATCAACCCAATATCTCAAGGCATTAGATAAACCAGTCTTTATTTTGCAAGGGGATCAAGATTTTCAAGTCTCTGTAGATAAAGATTTTGATGGTTATAAAAGATTGTTAGGTGATAAGCCCAATGTAACATTTAAACTTTACCCGAACTTGAATCATTTGTTTATGCCTTCTGTGTATGGAGAGATATTAAAGGCGAAAAAAGAGTATGCGGTTGCCCAACGTGTAGATCAACAAGTTATAGATGACATTTCTAACTGGATTCATTCAGTGTAAAAATATCGATCAAAACCTACGGCGGTGCAATTCTATCCATGAAGTTAAAATTGACAACGTATCGCAATAAGAATATAATGTCAAAAAATAAAAATGTTATAAAGGCTATGATGAGAAGAGTAGTTTCGATTGATCATTTTCAGAGAGTTCCTAATTTGGTGAGAAGGAATAATGATGATCTTAATGAAAAAAGACTCGGAGCCTCGTACGGATTTAAAGGTAACTTTAAGGATGCTACGACGGGTTCTCCTGTTACAGAGATAGGGTATAATTCAATCATTAGATTGACGTACCCGAAGAGGTCGTTATGGTGACATATCGACAAACTGAGGTGGTACCACGCAGATGACAACTCTCGTCCTCAAGATGAAAATCTTGGGGGTGGGAGTTTTTTTGTGTGACGGATTGGAATATGAAGTGCGACAGTTACCAGTAAAAACTGATACGGAATAGTAATACAAAAGCAAAAAAAGGAGTGAGATATATTATGAGTGACGGACAAACGGCGATTCGCATTAATAAACTGGAGGCATTACAAGCTCAGGGCATCAATATCTACCCTGAAAAATTTGATAAGAATTACGAACGCGTCCGTTCCAAACGCATCACAATTCGTTAGGTACAGACTTAAACTTACGCATCGCACCTGAAACATATTTAAAACGATTAATCGTTGGTGGTTTTACAAAGGTGTTTGAGTTTGCAAAATGCTTCCGAAATGAAGGTATAAGCCCACAGCATTTACAAGAATTTACGATGGTAGAAGGTTACGCAGCGTATTGGAACTATGAAGCCTCAATGAAATTAATGCGTGACATGATTTTATATGTTTTACAAGAAACATTCGATACAACATGTATTTCGATCCAAGGACAAGAAATTGATTTCTCACAAGAGTGGGATGTTGTATCGTTCAGAGATCTAATTTTAAAAGATACTGGCATTGATATTGATTTGTATCCAGATGTAAATGAACTATTCAATGAAACAAAACGACGCAATATTCACTTAGAACATGATGAAATTGAATCACTTGGTAGAGGGAATTTCATTGATTTGCTCTACAAAAAAATGTGTCGTCCACAAATAGTAAACCCAACATTCCTAATTCAACACCCAATTGATTTATCACCACTAGCTCGTGCAAACGATGATAATCTTGACATTACAGACCGATTTCAGTTGGTCGTCAATGGCGCAGAAATCATTAATGCATATTCAGAATTAGTCGATCCAATTGAGCAGCGCAAACGTTTAGAAACTCAAGCACTTCTGAAAAATAGAGGTGACTTGGAAGCAATGGAAATGGATGAGGACTATTTGCTTGCAATGGAATATGGTATGCCTCCGATTTCTGGGTGGGGCTTCGGTATTGAACGTTTATTGATGGTATTAACTGATTGTGAAACAATCAAAGATTGCGTATTGTTTCCGTTAACTGGTAAGTTGAAACCATAATATGGCGAAATAAAAATTTAACTTGTTCCGCACTTTCTGAGGATGATGAGAATACTTGGAAATTTAATGAAGAAATTCAAGCGCTTGGCGTTAAGACCATAGCTCAGGTCTTTACGAGGCTATTTTGCCTTATTTTTGACGTGGATCTTCCTTTTTAAAAATACCTCTAAGAAAAATATTGAATTTTTCAATGTTTTCAACGAAATGTAACTCCATAACGTAGCATATGTTAGGAATCGACAATTTGCGCACCTGCAAACGGAGGATGGAGTCAAGTTCACCTAAGGAATCTTTATAGGATACAGCCACTGTACACGATAAAACAGGTCATACTATGGAAACTAAATACCAGAGTGTGACCTGTTTTTTCAAACTAAGTGTAGGTGAGCAAAGAAATCTCGTTACCAACATCTGTCTTATTCGAATGAGGTAATGTGTAAGGCGTGTTAAAATAAAGTTTTCGAGGCCTCTGCTGTAAACGGCACTAACTCTTCCACACGTCCATTACGTATCTTCTCTGCCCAAGCTGGATCTACCAGTAAAGCGCGGCCCACCGCTACCAAATCGAACTCTTCCCGTTCGAGCCTCTCGATCAATCCATCGATATTGACATTCTGAGCTCCTTTTCCTTCTGCAAAAAAACTAATAAACTCTGCGTCAAGACCGACCGATCCGACCGTAATCGTTGGTTTACCCGTCAGTTTCTTTGTCCAACCAGCAAGATTGAGAGAGGAGCCTTCGAATTCTGGTTCCCAGAAGCGGCGGGTTGAACAATGGAATATATCGACTCCTGCATCTGCCAAAGGAGATAGGAATTGAGCTAACTGCTCGGGGGTTTTTACCAATTTAGCCGTGAATGGTCTTCTTTTCCATTGAGAATAACGGAGTACAATAGGAAAGTCGGGCCCTACGGCCCTACGGCACGCTTGGATAATCTCAACGGCAAAACGTGTACGAGCGATAAAGTCGCCACCGTAATGGTCAGTGCGCTGGTTGGTCTGCTCCCAGAAAAATTGGTCGATTAAATAACCGTGTGCTCCGTGGAGCTCAATTCCATCGAAACCAAGTCTCTTAGCATCCGCCGCCGCCTGAGCAAACGCCTCAACAACAGCTTCGATTTCGCGTTCGGTCATAGGCTCGTTTACTTTAAAACCTTCTGCGGTTAATCCTGATGGACCAATCGGTAAGGATTTGGGATTTGGCAGCTGACCTATACCGCGCTGTGTTCCAACATGCCAAAGCTGCGGTATAATCCTACCGCCTGCTTCATGCACCGATTTAACAATCTTTGCCCACCCGTATAATGCTTTGTCACCATGAAAATAGGGTACGTTAGGATTTGACGATGCAGATGGGTGATTAATCACAGTGCCCTCGGTCACGATCAACCCTATTCTCTTTTCTGCTCGGCGCCTGTAGTAATTTAGAACATCCTCGCCCGGGACTCCGTCGGGTGAAAATGCTCGTGTCATTGGTGCCATAACGATACGGTTAGATAGTGTCAAATTACCTAATGTAAAAGGCTGAAATAAGGATTGAACCGAGTTAATTTGATTCATAAAATACCTCCTAACGAGTAAGTCTCCATCAAATAAATTCTTAAAGGGTGCTTTTCATGCTCATCTTGACAATCAAATTAATTTAGTAAATAATTCATTATTAAAATAAATTTAATGGGGGGTTAAGTTGGATGACTACAGACAATAACAATACGGATATGAATATAGATAACATTACGAAAGAACTTGCTCTTGTATTCGGTCAGTTGAAACGAGTTGGGCATATATTCAGTCCCTCTAAGGATCTTAGGCAAAGCGAATCAAATTTACTTGTTCACCTAACCTATCTGTGTCCACTGGGAACAAACGGCATCAAAGTTTCCGAACTGAGTAAGCAATTGAAAATAACCTCAGCTGCTGTGACGCACGTCATCCAATCACTTGAACAAAAAGGGTATATTGCACGAACCGTAGATCCCAGTGATCGACGTTCTATTCTCGTAACAGCCACCGAAAACGGACACGATTTTGTTGAAGCAAGAGAGAAAGAGCTGTTTGATCGTTTTCAGCATTTGCGAGAACATCTAGGAACTGATGATGTACGACAACTCATACGGATTTTAACAAAATCTATAAGATTCCTTAGTACTTACCAAGACCGTGATGAAGCCAAACCATAGTCCGAATTCGGACCATGGTTTTATTTAGCATTATATCCCGTACTTTGTAATGAACACTTTCATTATTAACCTTCCATGGAATTTTAATTAATTTACTAACTAATGTATATTGTTATTATTTAGTAATTGCAATGTTTTGTCAATACTTCAAATAGAAGGAAGACTAACGTAGAGCGATAGCTTAATAAAGACAGTGAGGATTAAAGGTAGCCGACAAACGCCCAAGCTATATCAAAAAGCGCCGATCTCAAGGGGCAATGATCCCGCCCTTTTTGATATAGTTTGAGCAGGTTCTTGAAAAATGGAGTTTAGACTACTATAATTGATGAATTGTTTGATAGATTTACAGAGCAAAAGCTGAAACAACTCCATATCTTAATTTTCGTTTTGGTCTGATAAATTTTTCAAGTCGAACTTAACTGGAAAGGGGTATCAATGATGCCAGAAACACAAACAACACAAACTACAGTAGAACAACTAATGCATGAACGTAAATCAGTTCGTAAATATAAAGAAGGGGTTGTCATTCCCCAAGAAAAGATACAATACCTGCTTCAACAAGCGATTACTGCACCTTCATCAAGTAATTTGCAACCTTGGCGATTCCTTGTCATTCAGGATCAACAAATTAAAAAGGAACTACGTGCGATATCCAATGATCAGGAACAAGTGGAGACTTCATCAGCGATTATTGCAGTAATTGGTGATCTTAATATGTACGAAAATGCAGAACAAATATATGATGCCAATTATGAACAAGGTTTGATGACACGAGAAGTAGCTGATCTAATGAGTGAAAGATCGCGTTCTTTATACTGCAATCTACCAGAGGCAGTTTTAAAAAATATTGTACACTTCGACGCAGGGTTAGTATCGATGCAAATTATGCTGTTAGCAAAAGATATGGGGTATGACACCGTACCTATGGGTGGCTTTAACAAAGTTAAATTTGCGGAAAAATTCAACCTTCCTCAGAATGAAATCCCTATTTTGCTCATTGCAATTGGTGAAGCTTCTACTCCTGCGTATGGGACATCACGTTTGCCATTAGATCAAGTAGTGCGCTTTATTTAATAAATAATAACGGATAACAATAGCTCTATAAGAAAACAGATGAAGGCTGCCGATGCATTTTAGATCGGTGGCCTTTTTGCACACATAAAGAATAAGTCCGTTCATATTCAGTTCATAAAAGTGTTTTATCATCCTCTACATAAACAGTTATTACAAAGTAAAGCATCAGGCGATCTTCGTGATTCGAGATGAAGTGACCTGGGAAAATCAGTCCAGAGACGGAGTACATTTTCCGGCGAGGGTCCATGTTGGAAATAGCCAATGAACATTATAGTAATACGAAGAGGGAGGGTTTTCATTGAAAAATATGAACGGAACTGAACGAAAAACGGCGAGTGCTGAATGGGCTGTTGAAGCGCGTGGACTCGTCAAAAATTTTGGAGATAATCGCGCGGTGGATGACGTGGATTTGAATGTGCGTGCAGGTACGATTTACGGTGTGCTTGGCCCGAATGGAGCAGGTAAAACGACCACGATTCGCATGTTGGCAACTTTACTGCGGGCGGATGCAGGTACGACGCGTATTTTCGGGTATGATGTGGCGAAGGAGCCCAATATCGTACGCCAACTGATCGGGGTGACCGGTCAATATGCTTCGGTGGATGAGTCGCTTAGCGCTACCGAGAATCTGATTATTTTCTCCCGGCTCCTGGGGCTCAGCCGTGCGGAAGCGAAGCGCAAAGCAGCAGAGCTGCTGGAGGAATTCAGCTTGACCGAAGCCGCGAAGCGCCCGCTCAAAAACTTCTCTGGCGGTATGCGGCGCCGGCTGGATTTGGCGGCAAGTCTCATTGCCCAACCGCCGCTAATCTTCTTGGACGAACCGACTACTGGACTTGATCCGCGAACTCGTAACCAAATGTGGGATACGATTCGCCGCTTGGTTAAGACGGGTTCGACTGTGCTGTTAACGACGCAGTACCTGCAGGAGGCGGATGAACTGGCGGATCGGATCGCCGTGATCGACCGCGGCCGAGTGGTCGCGGAGGGTACCGTCAATGAACTTAAAGCGTCTGTGGGCACATCTTCCTTGCATTTGAGTATCCGAAATCCACAAGACATTCAAACAGCTCGCGAGACGGTTGAACGGATACTTCAAATCCAGTCTGCGGTATCGCCGGAAGGCGGCCGAATTACCGCCCCAATGGCTGATGCCGATCGGGTTACGGATCTACTTATCGCACTACGTGAAGCGGGAATTCCACTGGCTGAGATGAGTGTTCAGAAACCGACCCTCGACGAGGTCTTCCTAACCATTACCGGTCATGGGGTTCAGGAGGAATCATCCAAAGTTTCCTTCCAAGAAACGAAGGAGGTAAGAGCATGAAAACCAATACCATGACGCAGATTGCCAACCGTCAATTGCGCAGAAGAATGAGCTTCGGCCAATCGGTCCGCAACTCATTTACGATGGCTTACCGCGGCCTTCTGAAAATCCGACGCACACCTGAGCAGTTGTTTGACGTTACGCTTCAACCCATCATTTTCACCTTAATGTTCACTTATATATTTGGCGGGGCGATTTCCGGAGACGTGCAAAGTTATTTACCAATCATTATTCCAGGTATCCTCGTCCAGACAGTCATTACGACCTCCGTTGTAACGGGTGTCCAGCTTCGTGAGGATATGGATAAGGGGGTATTCGACCGATTCAAGTCACTGCCAATCGCACGTATTGCCCCGCTTGCGGGAGCCTTGCTGGCGGATACGATCCGGTATACGATTGCGACTGTCCTTACTTTTTCGATGGGATACATTATGGGTTATCGCCCCGAAGGAGGCCTAGGCTACGTCGTCCTTGCGGCACTGCTCGTCATTGTATGCTCTTGGGCAATAAGCTGGATTTTTGCCTTCTTTGGTGTCATCGCGCGTACGGCTTCAAGCGTACAGGGGATTTCGATGCTTGTGTTGTTCCCGCTCACATTCCTCTCCAATGCTTTTGTACCAGCAGAGACCCTACCTAACTGGCTTCAATGGTTTTCGAAAATCAACCCAATTTCACATCTCGTAACTGCCGTCAGAGATCTTACAAACTCCGGCACCGCAGGTTGGGACTTAGGAATCTCCCTGATCGGGGCTGCTGTGATTGTTGCAATCTTTGCACCTATCACGGTGCGTGCATATATGCGCCGGACTTAAATGATGTATGTATCAAGAAGAGGGTGTCGGTGAATTGCACCTTCGTCAAGTAGCGAAATTGATGCAGAAGTGCATCTATTTACGACACAACGGCTTGTTTTGGATCAAAAGCTTGCGAAAGTGCAGGCTTTTTCTTTTTCTGAGCGCAATTAGGTCATTCATGGTCCAAAGGATGCACTTTCGCATCAATTCTGCCTCACACACCACGAAACGCCTGAAAAGGTTGCACAATCGCAACTATTGTATTTCGACTTCATAATTTGAGCATAGAGAGTTGTTCTGAAGATATAAGAAAGTATAAACATCGGAGATCTCGCATCCTTTTATCGCAAGAAAAATTACCGCTAAACGCGGTCTGTCTTCTATGAGAGTATGTCGATAACGTTTTTCTTACTCATTATATTTTTTATTAAGCATGAAAAAGCTCCCGTTACAGTAATCGTTTTATTTATTTCACCTGTCTACCGTAAGGGGAGGGTATCACTTTTGGGACAGCCCCTCTTGTTTTTGTTTTGCTGTTGAGATGTCACCGTTTTTTCGTCGATAGCATGTCCAAGTTTCGTTAGTGGTGTAAATGTAGTCGGACTATTCGATAGTGACACTCAAGCGCGATATCTAACGAAACCTGCAATCGTTATTTAAGCAAAAAAAGGCTTCTAAAAAATCTAACGAAAGTAGGAAACGTTATTTCATAAAAAAGAGGGGGAATCTCCGTTATTTTACCCAAATAACGATATGGAGTTTCGTTAGATTTGAATTGTCATCGTATTTGCGACAATAGCGTGTCTCAGTTTCGTTTAGAGATATAAAGGCATCATAGAGGCATTAAAGAGGCTTAGGGATTGGACAGAAGTAGGTGTTATCTGGTGGATGGTAGGCCGGAATTTAGGGTTTAATGGTAATATTTATATCTTTATCATATGATTTAGAAAGACAGTCATTTCATCAACAAAATCAAGGAAGGGTGAAAGAATGAAAATCCATCATCTCAATTTAACCGTTCCAGATGTCTCTGCTACCAAAGAATTTTTAGAAACTTATTTTGGTCTAACATGTGGAAGAACGCGTGGAAATAACTTTGCAGTGATGTTTGATGACGATAAATTTGTCCTTAGCTTAATGAAAGGAACAGCGGCTAACTATCCAAAAACATTCCACATTGGATTTCCTCAAAAAAATGAAGAGGATGTGAACAAAATCCATCAACGATTGCAAGAAGATGGATTTGAAGTTACTTCTCCAACACACGCGCATGCCTATACTTTTTATGTAAAAGCACCCGGAGGCTTCACTATAGAAGTGTATTGTTGAATAACACCTTTCATTATTATTAATTTCCCTTAGAATTACTTCATCTCTTGCCGCCTCAGGTTTTCAGTCCGGATGTGAGGTGATAACAGAACGGATAACTAATCAAGATTATTTCCTTTTGCCAATTCAGAAAGAGTAGAATGAATGATCTCGTTCAATATTTAAGTTGTTGAAACTACAGAATGACGTTGGTCTATCGTTAGTTAGTATGGATTGGTATAATATGTGTTATTTTGAAGGAAAGGGAAGGTGGGGCATGATGAAGCTTATTGATTTGAGTGTGCCAATTAGTCCGCGTATCCGTGAGCCGTTGCCTGCTAAGATTGAATATGCATCCCATGAAGACGGGGCGCTGCAAGCAGCGGCGATACTTGGCCTCAAGCAAGAGGATTTTCCGGAGAGCAAGGCATGGGCGACGGAAACAGTGACGATAAATACGCATGCGGGTACTCATATCGACGCGCCTTGGCATTACTGGCCGACTTCGGAAGGGAAGCCTGCTAGGAAGATTGACGAACTGCCACTCGAATGGTTTTATTCCGACGGCGTAGTGCTTGATTTCAGCGCGAAGCCACCGGGTTACGAGATTACGACGGATGACCTGATCGCTGAACTGAAACGAATCGAATATACGCTGAAACCACTCGATATCGTTCTCATCCGGAGCGATGCGGACAAACGGTTGTACCACGAGCATTATGCATTCCTGCATGCCGGAGTATCGGCTGCTGCCACACTGTGGCTTCTAGACCAAGGCGTCAAGGTAGTCGGTACTGACGGCTGGGGCTGGGATATTCCACTCAACTTGCAGGCCGATGAGTATAAAAAGCAGCCGAGGGAAGGTGTTCTGTGGGCAGCACATTATGTTGGCAAGGACCGGGAATATTGCCAGATCGAAAAGCTGGCCAATTTGGAGAAAATTCCGAAGCCGTTTGGCTTCAAAGTCTGCTGCTTTCCGATTAAAGTAGAAATGGCGAGTGCCGGCTGGGCCCGTCCGGTCGCAATCGTAGCGGAATGAGACGGAGAAAAAATAGCGCACATCATCGTATAGAAGTACATTACTTGCCGACAGATTACCAAGAACGGTTATTTAGATCAGTTAGATGATGAACGTAGCGGGAAATTATACTTTGTTGTGGACGAGAGGGCCTTCTGGGGGCCAGCAAAGAAGCCGAATCCGGCTTCTTTATGAAAATATAGATTTAAATATTGAAAATGGTTTGTTTGAATTCGATGTCATTGAGTGATTTTTTGAGAAAGATGGATTAACGCCTTTTTTCATAAAGTTAGAAGGTTTGGAAGAGCGTCTACGAATCAAATCGTATAAATGTTTACGAAAAAGAAGAGATTGAGGATGGGATTAAGCTTATTTATCAATATTTCAAAACTAGCTCAATAGATACATAATTTATCTATCCAATATTGAAAAATGGAGATGAACTTTAATCAGGAGAGCAATGTATCATTGCAATGAGTTCGGGGAAAGGGGAATATTGGTAACCACCAACGAATACTATTAATATCTGTATAAAGGGGTTGCTATTATGGCAGAAATCATCAAAATTCGTGGAAGTGTGTTTATCGGCGGTATGCTTTATCTGCCTCCAATTCAGGATCCGTCTACAGGCTATACTTATGAATATCAGGCAGATGCCAGGGAATTCACCCCATACGCGGTGAACACTGGACGTTGCCGAGTGGAGCAGGAAGTCGTCATCGACTTCGTTAAGGAGCGAATTACAACTTTTGCCGATACGGGTGTCACCGTGCTCAAAATGACAGCTCCAGACGGGTCCGTCGAATACAAGCAAGGAAAAGCCTCTACAGACGGGATTCTGGTTGAAGATGAAGTGTGGAACGGGGATAGTGTCTCATTAACCATGCGAGCGAGTGCGAGCCATCCGCTTCGTCCTGATGCACCGACGGTAGACTACTCTTTGCAAATTACCGCGCATAAGGATGGCACTTTACTGGTGAAGGGCAGCCATGACGGTTTTCCTTGCTTCGAGTTCTATAAACAATTGGATTTTGGGGATTTTCAACTCCTGTACGCCCATGACTTTCGGAAAACGGGAGATACACCAGCTGCAATGGATGGGGATATGGAATATCATTTTGAAGCATGAGAATCAGAGGATTTTCGCCTTGAAATTGATCCTATTATCAAAAGTAAGAGTGCTGGTCCCTCAACAAATGGATGCGATAAAACTTGTCGATGCAAATAAAATAGTGAGCCTAACTACTCTTCATCAGCAAAAATGAGGCTTTCCCAAAAGGGAAAGTCTCATTTTGTTCATCCAATTAACTCACTTATGATCCAGTACGTTATGGGATATCCTGACGCGTTGTTTAGTTATTGTCATTCCCATTGTTATTGTCATTGTCATTTCCGTTATGATTTCCATTGTCATTCCCTTGGTCATTGCCATTCTCGTGCTGCTTCTGTACCTTCACGACATCAGAGACTTTTACAAAAGCGAAGCGATGGTTAAAGTATATCCGGTAGAACTCTTCTTTGCCCTTGACCAGCTTATTGGTTGCATATGGGTCATTTGTGAATACCGGAGCATAGTAATAATCGCCTTTGTTTTTATCCACGGCAATATACGATTGTCCTAGCGAAATGGTGTACTGCAGAGGAACCAGCGTAGGCTTGATATCGGCAGGATATGCTGCGGCTTCTGGATAGGCTGCACCATAAACCGGAATGGAAGATATGCCAGCTTTCGGAGTAATTAGCGTCCCCTTGCCTGCAACGGTATTCATACCTTTCGGGTTATAGAACCACGCCTTTTGTCCACCGAACCAGATAGCGGTCCAATCCCCCTGTTTGTCGGCAAGTGAGAAGGTTTGCCCTACGGTAGCTTTGGCTCCTATGCTGAACCCGTCTTTTTTGTTTTCATTGACAAGGGCGGGATCATCAATCAGATCAGCGTTAAAGTTAGGCTCTTTATATAAGTAAACGAAGTTAGAAGGCTGAGCAGGCGCATCATTGATATCTGGCAAATTGGTCCTAAAGTCAGGTTTGATTGTCACAATGTCTTTGATGTTATGTTTGGATGGGAGCGGTGCTCCTACTAACTCCATGTAATGCTCCCAATCCCAGAAAGGGCCGGGATCCTGATGCATAAGACCTTGACGTGCCGGAGTCAGACCTGGAATTTCATTATGACCGAAAATATGGGCTCGATCGAGTGGAATATTGTATTTATCCGCCAGATAATGAACCAATTCAGCAGTAGAACGGTACATTCGCTCGGTGAACCAAGTTGCCCCCTCCATAGCGAAGCCCTCATGCTCGATGCCAATGGCGTGCATATTGAAATACCAGTTGCCTGCATGCCACGGTAAATCCTTATTCTTAACTATCTGCGTGATTTTGCCGTCTGACGAACGGACAACATAGTGAATGCTGACATATGAATCCGGATTGGTGAAGATATTGAGCGTATCCTGATAGGTTTCTTCGGTGTCATGGATGACAATATAACGGATATCAGGACCAAATTTCGGACGGTCGGCAAGATCATAATTGGAATAATCCGACGGATCATCCCCGTTTTGCTGATAAGCTGCAGGAACAAAATTGCAGTTGAGATTCCGGGGGCACTCGGCGTTATCGGGTTTCGATGGACGAAGATTTAGCGGTTGAACAGTATTCATGTTAGGCTTTACTTCCTTGGATGGAAGAACAAGCATCTGTCCATCGGAAGTTTGCCGAGACATCCCCTGCTGAATCGTATCATATACATTATTAGCAAACTCAAGGGCTGCTCCCGAATCTTGGGAACCGCTGTATTTGGCAATGGCACCATACCAATCAGATTCGGATTCCGGCAATTTGCCCAGGGTTTCCTGTGCGTATTTCGCCAGCAATGCGGCCCCGCCCCGAATGTTGCTCACCGGATCCTGCTTCAAAACGTCCGGATCGACCCCTAGTAGCTGTGCCGCCGTTGACAGGGTATGAAGGCTCGGATTATTTGATGAGTTATCTTCGTTATCCTGTTGCGGCAATTCAGTCAAATGCATGATACCGTATCCACCTGAAGTACTGGGCTCTCCATGATGTTGTTCCCACCTGGAAAAGTTGTAGGAAACGGACATCAAAATGCTTACAGGTACTCCAAATTCTTTTGCCGCGGATTCGAAGACTTCTTGCAATGAATTCGTCTGGTCTTGTTCCGCATAAACAGCAGGTAGAGCCTTGAACGAAGCAGGAAGTACAGGTGTGAATCCGGCAAATACCAGTGAGGTGGCGGTGAGTGCAACTGACAGCTTTTTCAATTGGATTATTCTCAGTAATTTCAATAAATTCCCTCCCCGATAAGAATGATGAAGACTCAGATTGATTTTCGAATGACTTACAGCCTTCTGTTTTTTAAGTATTCCCTCATTCACCACGCTTTCCATAAAGTGGTCTCGCATCACCATTATATTATTTTAGGTTTAAAATTCCAATTGGAAATAAAATGTCGAAATATTATTTCATTTAAGGTAAAACGCTGTCACAAACGGCAAAACCTGCGATAGTGCATACACTAAGGCATACTTTCCCATTTACAACTCAAATTCATCTCATCCTTTGTTACGTAACTAACGAGCAGGATAGTTCCAATGTGGTATATTTAGATAAGGGGTTTGAATAGGGGAGGAGCTATGTTGAGGAATTGGGCAGAAATGAACAATGTTAAGATGGTCAATAACTCGTTTCGAACGTGGATATAAGAATATTACTTAGCGATTTGGTGCTGGAGGTTATCTATGGGTTATAAATTTTCCATTATAGACAATGAAAGTGGTAAAGTTTTGGGGTTCTGCAAAGAGGTTAGTGGATTACAAAATGAATTTCCTAAAAGAGATGATGAGTGTTGGTCAACCCTTATTTTATACGATTTTAAGCTAATGGAAGAATTTAATGACGCACCTAAAATATGCCTCTCAAACTTCGATATCAATTTCATAAGCAGGAATGGTACGATCCTAGGGGGATATTATTTTACCACTAATAAGAAGATGAACATCAAGCGGATGGAGAGTTTACAAGATGCCCAAATCGAGATAACTGGTTATTTCGGAGAAGATCCATTACCATTCGCTTATGAAGTTTGGGAAAAACTGCGTGACAACCCTAATGAACTTGGACAATGGGTAAGCTGTACACTTGAGGAGAAACGTGCTTGGTTACAGGTTCTACGTTTAAGAAGTAGGGAATTTCACACATTAAGAGATAAAGAACAAGTTATCACAATTGATGGAGAGCTTATCCAGGATCGGGAGACTTTTTATATTGCTCTTGGAGAAGCAGTAAATGGTCCTTTTGGTTATTATGGAGCTTGTCTGAATGGTTTTGAAGATTGCTTATGTGGAGATTTCGGCTTAGTTCCTCCTTTTACATTAGAGTGGATAAACTTTCATAAATCTTTTGAAGCTGAATTAATAGATCATGCAGAATTCATTTTCTTTTTACATAAAATACTTTCAGGCAATGGAGTAAAAGTAGTTTATCGATGATCGATGAGACGAAGAGGGGGAAACCGAAATGAAGACGATCAAACGCATGATGGACCACCTGTACTGGGCGGATGGACGCATCTTGGACGCGCTCGAGGATAGTGAGATAAAGAACAAGGACCTTCTGAAGCTGGTTCGGCACGTCGCGGTAGCGGAACGAGTCTGGCTGTCCCGATTGCAGGGCAAAGGCAGCGCGCAATATTCGTTGTGGGAGGAAGCGGAAGATCTGACGGCGATCAAGACAATGTTCGAAGAAAACGCCGAGCAATATCGCGTCTATATCGAAGGGATCGAGGAATCCGATTTGGACGAGATGATCGACTATGCGAACCAGAGTGGGGTTCCGTTCCGAACGTCCGTCCGGGACATCCTGTTGCAGGTCCTCTTACATGGGCAATACCACCGGGGACAGATTAACCGGGCACTTCGGATCGAATCGGCAGAACCTGTCCAAGTCGATTACATCACGTTCGCGAGGCTCTAACGGGAAACTATAGTTGAATTGTGTAAGTGTCTCAAAGAAGGCGCTAATATCATGCTAGTCGCACAAATATAAGCATGGATGGCTCAGATGGAAACATTGTGCCTTTTATGCCTTTTAAACTTAACAATGTAAAGATTGTTTCTTATAATCTTTACAGTGTCAAGTTATAGGGAAGGGAGTATGTATCAAATGAAAGAAAAACCATATCATCACGGTGATTTGCGAAATAAACTTATAGAAGCTGGTATAGAGCTTATTAATGAAGATGGTTTAAAAGGTTTTTCCCTGCGTAAGGTCGCAGCGAAATGCAACGTCAGTCATGCTGCACCATACAGTCATTTTAAAGACGTAGACGAATTGATATATGCCATGGGCGAGCATGTAACGGAGCGATTTGTGGAGAAAATGCGTACATCAATTCGTGGACAGGAAAACAGTCTCGAAGCGACCTCACTGCTTGGGCAGGCTTATATTCCCTTTTTCATTGAAAATCCGCAATATTTTCAGTTCCTTTTCTATCACTCCGGATTAACCATTGATTTGGACAATGATAACGCCAATGATTATCCGCCATTTGCTTTATTTAGGACAACGGCGTATCAAATGTTTCATAATTTAGGGTTACCAGAGGAAGCGTATTCAGAAAAATTGATTGCTCTTTGGTCAATGGTACACGGCATAGCCTCGATGCTTACCAATCCTGCTATCCGATATTCCGGGGACTGGAGTAAAGTTTTTATAAACAATTGTATTAAGGAGATAGAATGATGAAAATGATTATACATGATTTGAATCAACAAGAATTCATGGCGTTGTATGAAAACCAAAATACAGACGTAACGGTTATATCAGACAATGGCACAATCCGTAAATGCATTGGTTGCTTTGGATGCTGGATCAGAACACCGGGAGAATGCGTTATAAAGGACGGTTATGACAATATGGGGGAACTTCTATCCAAATGCCATGAGCTGGTTATCATCAGTAAATGTGTTTATGGGAGCTACAGCCCTTTTGTATGCAATATTGTGGATAGGAGCTTACCATATCTTCTGCCTTATTTTGTGATCAAAAATGGAGAGACTCATCACCGATTCCGGTATGATAACAAATTCACGCTGTCGGTATATTTTTATGGCAATGACATAACTAAAGCAGAAAAGGAAACCGCACAAGCTCTGGTTGCGGCGAATAGCGTGAACTTAAATTCCATAGGAAACAAGATATATTTCCATAACAGCGTACAAGCAATCAAGGTTATATAGTGAGAATCGCTATGATTAATGGAAGCCCCAAGTTAGGAAAAAGCAATTCAGGCAGGATGCTCAAAGCACTTGAACCACTCATAATCTCCGAGCATGAAATAGCGCACTATAACATGAATAAAAAACCGCTTACCAATGAGCAATACATCGAGCTTTGCCACATGGATACACTGATTATTGCATTCCCTCTATACTTCGATGCAATACCGTCGCATTTATTAAGGATGCTGACTACGCTTGAAGGGTATATGAAAGCAGAACGGAAAAGGGAAATTTATGTTTATGCCATTGTAAACAATGGATTTTATGAGGGGAAGCAAACTTGCATTGCTCTTGAAATCATCAAAAACTGGTGCATACGATCCGGCCTTCATTTTGGACAAGGAATCGGACAAGGCGCTGGTGAAATGATGGGTTTTATCGAAAAGGTACCACTTGGCCAGGGTCCTTTAAAAAATCTAGGACGAGCAATGGAAAGTCTGGCAAAAAATATACATACGCATGGTAGTGATGAAACCTTGCTGTTCAGTCCCAATTTCCCACGCTTTGCCTGGCGATATGCAGCAACACACTCTTTTTGGCATGCAAGAGCTAAAAAGAATGGTCTGAAGAAGAAAGATATTATGAAAAGGCTTTAAGAAGGCACCATTTCCCCTGCATTCAGTCATGATAGGAAAGGGAAGGTAGACATTAAGAAGTTATTCGTAGAAATCCCCGCAATCTAACAGATGATAAAATCGATTTTTTATTAGAAGATGGTGAACGATTTAACTGTTTGAGAGCATATGGAGAAGATAATTGGAAAAGTGGGAAGATGTAAATTAGCATGTTTGACGCAGAAAGTGAACGATTACATATCGAACACAAACAAAAAGGACACTACGCCATAGGAAACGGATTGTTTGCGTAGTGTCCAAAGAAAAAACATCAAATACAAAAAGCTACTCTATTATCACTCAACCCAAATGTTACAGTAACTATATGTTCCATCAGAATATTTCACTTGAACTGAAGCTTTTCCTGGTTGTAGTCCCTTAACTACTTGACCTTTACCTTCAACAAGGATTGCAAACTGCGGATTATAAAGTATGGTGACAAGACCGTGAAAATCGTGACGGTCACCTATGCGGAGGTTTAGTGTTTGATTTGTATTCGCTAAAGTAGAAACGGAGTCTGTATTAACAGGTGAAGCACTCACATTCACACTTCCAAATACCATAGACACACCTACTAAAGCACCTATAGCTAAAGATTTGAAGTTCATTAATATAATTCCTCCTTTTAGGTTAATTTAAGTATACACTACCATATATTGTAATTATATGCTTAGGTATTTGGTCTTATTTAGTAGAGTGAAAATGAGCTTATTAGCAATCATTATATTTTATTAGGCATGGTATGGATGATGAAGGTTTTCGAGGAGGTTGGAGTCAACGGGGGCTTGTTGTTGAGGGTTTTAGGCAATCGGAGAAGCTTGGCCGATTTCTTAAGGAACAACAATCCGAATTTAGCATAACTCGAATTGTTAGTAGCGATTTGCAACGCGCTTTAGATACAGCAAATGAAATAGCCAGAGAGCTTGATTTACCTGTTGAAAGTAGCGACTGTTGGAGAGAAACCAATAACGGTATAATAGCCGGGATGCCTCACGAAATAGTGAATGAACGATATCCGGGTCTATATTTCTCAGCCTTACGGATGGATGAAAGATACCCCGGAGGAGAAAGCCCAATTGAATTTTTCACACGAATAAACGAAACATTTTCAAAGCTATGTAAAGAGCAAGAAAGTACACATTGTTCTGAAAATGTAGTTGTTGTAACTCACGGTGGAGTAATAAACGTTATATACCATGCCTTGAAGGATTTGGTATGGACAAATAAAAGCGCCAAATTCCCGGCTTCATACACTAGTATTCATAAAATTGAGTATCAAGAGGGGAAATGGATATTAACATTAGAGAATCTTGTTGCACACTTGAAAATTCATATATAAATAATGGCGAAGGAGGAAATAGTATATGAAAAAATTGCCGACAATCCAATTAGAAAGACTAACATTACGACCTTTCAGTCTAGAAGATGCAAAAGTAGTTCAAGAATTAGCAAGCGACAAATATATTGCTGAGACGACACTATATATTCCGCATCCGTATGAGGATGGAATAGCAGAAAAATGGATAACATCACATCTTGATAATTTTAATGAAGATCGATCACTTGAATTAGCAATTGTACATAATGAAGAAAAATATTTAATCGGCGCTATATGTATAGGATATAACAAGCAGTTTGATCATGGGGAGCTTGCATATTGGATTGGTAAACAGTATAAGAATAATGGTTATTGTACAGAGGCAGCAAAAGGAATTGTAAAATTCGCATTTGAGGAAATGAAATTAAACCGTATATTTGCTCGTTATCTAGGAAAGAATCCTGCCTCGGGGAGAGTTATGGAAAAGCTTAGTATGAAGTATGAAGGAACATTAAGACAGCATATTAAAAAATGGGGTGAATATGAAGACCTCTTCTATTATGGACTTTTAAAGGACGAGTACAATTCAGAGAATTATTAACTTGTCTAATGACTCACAGGTGGCAACTTTTATATAAAAGGCGATCTTCACCCATCTCTCGGTGGGGAAAATCGCCTAAATTCATTTATTTCTTCTGAACAGTAATCGTCCAAGTCGCATCGTCAATTTGCTCGTAGTTCGTTATGGAGTGACCGGCTTCGGCAGCCCAACGTGGAATAGCTTCTGTTGCTTGAGTACAATCAAAATCGATCACCAGTTGATCCCCACTGTCAAGCGTTTCGATCGCCTGCTTTGCTTCAATTAACGGGAATGGACATACCATTCCGACGACAGCTAACTTTTCTTGTTTCATCATAAAATCCTCCTTTAAGTTGTAGATGTGCGAAGTGCCGCACTTTGATTAGCTTTGGTTTTAGCACGCGGACGTACAAAGACGAAGTAAGACGCTGTCCATGTACCGAGAATCATAAAGGTAAGGGAAACCCAGCCCTGCCAGGTCATCATCGCAGTTTCCACAAGCCCGTTACCGATGGAGCAGCCACCAGCCAAGCTGGCGCCAAAGCCCATCAGAATCCCGCCGATGAAGCTTGAGACTGCCGTTTTTGCATCCAGAGATCTGAAACGGAATTCTCGACTGCCTTTCGCAGCGATAAAAGATCCAACAAGAATGCCAAGCACGAGGAATACGCCCCAATTCACGAATTTATCGCTGTTTCCTGTAACCAGATACTGTAAAAGATTCGCAGAAGGTGTGGTAACGCCCAAACCAGACATACGGCCAGTCGCTTCACTAAGCGGCCAAGCGAGAAGTGCGATAAGACCTACTAAGGTCGCTGTGAAAAACGGATGCCACCGCTTTTCGAATAACAGATGGTTAAGTCCAGAACGTTTTGCTTTCATGGTCGGAATCGCCACCTTCGGTTTGCGCAGCTGACGGATGACAAAAAATACTGTAATAATGGCAAGAATTGCAATGAATAGCCAAACGGAAAGACCGAATGTTTCCGGGATCGAATTGACCGGTGCTTCATATTTCCTGATTCCATCGTTGATTGGGGCAAGTGCTCCAGTCTTCATTGTTGCACTCATGGCCATGTAACCAAAAAGTGCGATCCAACTGCCAATCAGACCTTCCCCAGCGCGGTACCATGTACCTGTCGCACAGCCACCGGCAAAGATAATCCCGATCCCAAATACAAAGGATCCGATGATCGTTGCGACCCAATGAAATGTGCCTGCGCTAAATTCAATCAGACCAGCCTGAATGAGAGCATAAACGCCGATGCTTTGAATCGTAATAGCGATTAGCAGGGCATAGAACATGCGGTTATCTTTAGTTAAGTACATGTCTCTGAAACCGCCTGTCAGACAGAAGCGGCCACGCTGCATAACAAATCCCAACAATGCTCCGCATAACAAGCCCGTTAACATCATTTGATAAAACCCTCTTTCTAAGACTTGAATTAAACACAAGTAAATTACTATGATTTATCGGCATTTATGATTTTAACAGATCAAGAAAAGAAGTCAATGGCTAAATTTAAGTTGACTGCGACATGATGCAAAGTAAGCAAATACAAACTTCTTGGAAATAGTTTAAAATAGGGGATGAAATAATATTTCGTAATTCAGTGTGCGGTTTGAAATTTTATTAGGAGGGTCGTTATGGTGAACCGTGTCTGGCAAACGTATCGTACTGTGCTGTTCTGTAGGTTTTTCGCTAACTATTTCGCGCTGATTCTCATTCCAGTCATCGTAGCCGCCGTATTGACCAACTTTTTTGTCGTCCGCTTAATTGAGCGTGATGCGGAAACATTGAACAATACCATCATGCAGCATTTCTCGGAGCAAACGGATGACATCTTCGCTGCGCTTGAGCGTGATATGGTGAACATGCTGTCAACTGTAAGCGTTAAGAATTTTCTGAGGACGTCCGGCGATCGGGCCGAACTCACACAGTACTATGAATGGATCCATTCACTCATGCAGCAAATGAATAAACTGGATTCGGGAAACTTGGCGTGCAAATCATTCCTGTATTTTACGAGCGAAGACCTTGTTATTGATGGTAATACGTACAACAGCAAAGACGAGTACTTCAAGGAACAATATCCGATAAAAGAGACGGACACACCATCCTACTTCGCCAATTTCACTGACAAGAAATCGATGTTTTTTACCGGACCGCATACTGTATTTGAAAGGCCGCCTTTCACTCGGGACATCATCTCAACTCATTCGAACATTGCCGCGTTGATGAGCTATCCTTTCAACAGCAGCAACCCCGACGTCTATTTGGCTGTGAATCTAGATCTGGATAAGCTTCGCGAGCGATTGGGCATCCAGGAGAAGTGGGTGACGGATACAATGCTGGTCAACACGTTAGGCTCTGTCCTGATCACAAATGGATTGTCAGAGCTTCAACCCGATTCGTTCGCGTCGATGATCCGTACGCAGCCGGAACAAACGTTATTTTTAAACCAAAATACAAAAGCGCTATCATATACCAAATCTCGGTTCAACGATACTTGGTACTATGTGAGTATGATCGACCTGCCAACCTTAATGAAGCCGGCGCGCACCATCCGCATGATCACGTTCGCGCTGCTCGGCATGTTTATCGTCGTGGGCGGCTTGGCTTCTTATTATTTGAGCCGGAGGTTGTATAATCCGATTCGTGAAATCAAAACTGGACTGGAATTGCAGCATCAGCATCTGGACGGAGTACCGGGCTTGCATGGCGGTAACGAGTTCGATACGATCAAACGTTTTTCCCATTTGCTAATCTCTAAGAATAAAGAGCTGATACAGACGGTGAACGGCATGTTCCCGATCGTCCAGGAGCAATTTATCGCCAGAGTGTTGTTCGGTGAATACCGCGACAGCCTATCGATCGAATATTACGCGAAAGAAATTGCATTTCCCTACAACCCAGTTGAAGCTGCAACTGTTCTCTGTATTGAAATCCAATACTATTCAGCATTTGTGGATCAGTTGTCTGAGACGTCTAAATCGTTCATGCTGGCCGAATTGAAAGAAAAAATCCTTAAGCTGTCCCCTGCAAAGATTTGGGTATGTCAAACGCGTGTCGATCAGTTGGCCTGCGTGCTGCATCATGAAGAGGATCGCGATCCCAAGGAGACAACGAATGTTATCAAGCTGCTCCTGGAGCACCCTTATTACAAAGCCTCCATTGGAATAGGGAAAATGATTCATTCCGTCGCCGCCCTTCATCAGTCTTACAACCATGCGCTTTCGATGCTCAAATATAAGAGTCTGAATACCGGAGCTGAAATCTGCAGCGAACAAAGGGTATGGAAGGAGCGAGCGTCAAGCGACAGCTTCTTGTCTGCCCATGAAGTGAACCGGATCTTCAATAGATATAAAGCCGGCGATTACAAAAACTTGCTCCAGTCCGTGTTCGACTTGCTGGACGCTGGGATGCGAAGCAATGCGAATGCACATCAGATGAAAAATTTGGGCACCGATGTGTTGAATACTTGGGCTCGCGCCGTCGAGAGTGAACGAAACGATTTTGACATCTCGGTATATTCCGAGTGGTTTGCCGCCATTAACCGCTGTGTAATCTGGGAAGAAATGCGGCAAACGTTCCGGGACATCCATGGCGTATTGTTCCGGTCGATCGAACCGTCGGATCGGAAACAGCAGTTCGCCGAAATTTTGGCTTATATTCGGGACCATTATAATGAAGAGCTTTCCATTGAATATTTTGCGGAGCAAATGAACATGTCCGCTGGACATTTCAGTCGTATGTTTAAGGAAGAAGTGGGCGAGAAGTATGTGGAATACATCGCCAAATACCGGATTTCGAAAGCGAAAGAATTTTTGCTTGAAACGGATTTGAAAATAGACGATATCGCAGAACAAATTGGCTATTGGGGTAGAAATTCGTTCATCCGTAATTTTCGCCGGTATGAAGGAATTACCCCGGCTAAATATCGAGCGATTCATCAATCTTGAGACTTCTTTTTTTGGAAAGTCTCATTTTTTTCACCCGCTCATTATGGGAATGCGCTTACAATGCGGGGTGTAAAAATGAAGACGTACAGAAAACATGGTGCTTTACCCGAGGCTGTGTCACAACATATAGTCAGAGCAAAGATCCATTCAGACTTTGGCGTTCAAACGCCTGACAAAGGGGGGGTGAAAGCGTTGTCACTGAATCGAAGCGATGCCGCGAACGCACAAATACCAGCCAAGCTTCATAGGGGAAAGAAAGGCACTTCTCTCCGATTCATGTTGAAGAAGTACAGAACGTTATATTTGTTGATGCTGCCCGGAATGCTTTATTACATCCTTTTCAAATACGCGCCGATGTACGGGGTGATCATTGCGTTTCAGAATTTCTCAATCGGCCGCGGCATCTTGGGTAGTAAGTTTGTCGGCCTACAGCATTTTATTGATTTCTTCGTCAATACACCAGATGCCTGGAAGCTGATCCGGAATACGGTCATGCTGAATGTGTACGATCTACTATTTCGTTTTCCGGCGCCGATCATCCTTGCCTTGCTATTTCACGAAATTCGAAGCCGGAAGTTCAAATGGTTCACGCAGAGTGTCAGCTACATGCCGCACTTCTTATCCACCGTCGTAATCGCCGGCATTATGGTTACCTTTTTGTCGCAGCAGACCGGAATCGTCAATCATATCCTGGACTGGCTTGGCTTGGGGCGAATCATGTTTCTCGGAGAGCCAGGATGGTTCCGTACGATCTACGTAGGTTCGGAAATTTGGCAAACGATCGGCTGGGGCACAATCCTGTACTTGGCGGCTATTGCCGGGGTCGATCCGACCTTGTATGAAGCAGCCAAAATTGACGGCGCCAATCGGTTTCAACAAATGCGTCATGTGACTTTGATTGGCATGATTCCGGTTATGATTGTCCTGTTTGTCTTGACGCTTGGCCATTTTATGGAAACTGGGTTTCAAAAAATCATTTTGTTGTATAATCCGATGACCTATGAAACCGCGGACGTCCTCAATACATACATTTATCGGCGCGGCATCCTATCCGCTGACTTCAGCTTCGCTACGGCTGTCGGTTTGTTTCAGTCGGTTATTGGATTTGTGCTAGTCGTGGCAGCGAATCGGGTCGTCAAGAAATTTTCGGACACAAGTCTCTGGTGAAGGGGGCCGAGAAATGAAAATCAAGGAAAGCTTCGGCTCGAAGCTGTTCGACGTCATCAATATCTTCCTCATGATCGCCCTTATGATCGTCATGGTATACCCGCTCATATATGTGTTTTCCGCTTCCATCAGCGATAACGCGATGGTAATGAGCGGGCGGGTTATCCTCTGGCCAAAGGCGATTACCTTTGCTGCCTACGAACGGCTCGTCGGCAACCCGGATCTATGGATTAGCTATTGGAACACGATTCGCTATACCGCCGTTCAAACCTTTTTATCACTTGCCGTCACATCGGCCATGGCTTACCCGCTTGCTAAAAAATGGCTTCCTGGCCGTCGCGTGATATTACTCCTGGCGGCCTTCACGCTGATGTTCGGAGGAGGGATGATCCCGACCTTCCTTGTTGTGCAAAATCTGGGACTGCTCGATACGATCTGGGCGATCGTGCTGCCGTCGCTAGTCAGCACCTGGTATTTGTTCATCATGCGCACTTTTTTCGAGGCGTTACCTGAAGAGCTTGAAGATGCTGCCACCATTGATGGCGCCGGTACAATGCAGGTATTCGTGCGGATTGTGCTGCCGCTTTCGCTGCCTGTACTCGTCTCCATTGGTTTATTTACCGCCGTTAATCAATGGAACTCGTTCTTTGACGCGCTGATCTATTTGAACGATCGGAGCATGTACCCTTTGCAGATCATGCTGCGCAACATTATTATCGCGGGCTCTAATGTTCAGGGCGAAGGGAACACGGACTATATAGAAACGCTGAAATACGCCATGATCACGATTGCTACAGTGCCGATTTTATTCGTGTATCCGTTCGTTCAGAAATATTTCGTACAAGGCGCCATGATCGGCGGAATCAAGGGGTAGCTATAGATTCCACCGGAATCTATTCCTATATCCGATGTCAATATAAGGAGCAATTCCTGTAATGAATTAATTTGAGGTTTGAAATAAAAAAGCGTCTCCTGTATGCTGGGTTTCGAATGGTGCACATTCATTCCCTAATTGAAGGAGGACGCTCAATATGAAGTATAAACAATCTATGAAGCATAATCAACGAATCTTACGAATTACCGAAAATACCCTTGTTGTTGGAGCA
>JAIRVF010000014.1 GCA_031254035.1 Paenibacillus sp. | reverse complement strand
GATCAGATTGACACGTCCCGGAGCAAGAAAAATCTTTATCTCATGTCTGCTGTCCCCATATTTTTCAAGAAACTGCTTTTTTAGTGGATTTATGTTCATTTGCGATGCACCCATCCTTTCCTAATGGTTACTTCCTGCATTGATTATATAAGCAAACCGCTGCTTCTGTTAATGCAATTATGCTTGTTCAATATGGATTTTTGTGACCTCAAAGACTATAATAGCGTTAGAATTTAATCATTAATCCAGACAATGGAAAAAGGAGGCCTTCTTTATGACCGTTCAGGAAAGCTACAGTGTGGCATCCAATCCTGTCTATCACAACCAAAGTCCACTGCATGTGCTATTTGCCGGCGAAAGCCAAACCAAGCCGCTGCATATTGTCGGGCCGAAAATATACGACTACTATCTTCTTCACTATGTGGAAAGCGGCCGCGGGCTGTTCCGCACCGAGCAGCATACCTATGAGCTTGGCAAAGGAAGCTGCTTTCTGATCCATCCCTCTCGGCTTGTCAGCTATGCCTCGGACGAAAGTGATCCGTGGCGTTACCGATGGACGGCATTTACCGGAAACGAAGCCAAAGAGCTTGTGGAATCCGCCGGATTTGTCGGCGGGCAGTCCGTGTTGTTTACTGGTGGCGAAAGCTTGATTCCTTCCTCCATTAACCGGATTGCCGATGCTTTTTACAGCAAAAAGGAAAGTGCGGACATGGCCGCTCTTGGCTATCTTTATCTTATTTTTTCCGAAGCACGGGAAATATTGACGAGCGAAATCCCCCTGACCGGAACCGAATCCCAGGTACAGCGGACCGTCAAGCAAATGATCCATTACTTATCCGCCCAATACGCACATCCCGTATCCATTGAACAAATGTGCGAAAGCCTGGGGTACAACCGTGCTTACCTATCCCGTATTTTTAAAAAGGAAACCGGCATGTCTCCCGTTACTTATCTGCTTAAGCTTCGAATTGATAAGTCACGCCAGCTACTCCGGGAACGCCCCGAGCTATCGATTGAGCAGGTAGCCGCATCAGTAGGTTTAACCGACGCCCTTTATTTCTCCAGACAGTTCAAGCGGTTATGTGGGCAATCGCCTAGCCATTACCGGGCATTGGTCGCAGAATCACCCTCATCCCTTCATGACTGTCTCTATTAATGTCAGGGAACCTCTAGCACAAAAGCCCGCTGCTCCTCTAAAAGGAGTTTGCGGGCTTTTGTGGATACAAATAGAAATATTGGTATATTTATAACTCGCTTTCCGTCTTTAGGATCGCTTCGATACGATCCAGCTCCTCGCGGCTGAACTCCAGATTTCTCAACGCCGCAACGTTGTCCTCAATCTGACTAACGCGGCTTGCGCCGATCAATGCCGAAGTCACTTTGCCGTTGCGAAGCACCCAGGCCAGCGCAAGCTGCGCCAGACTTTGGCCGCGCGCCGCGGCAAGTTGATTCAAGGCACGGATTTTGCGCAGGGCTTCAGGCGTAATGTCTTGCATATTCAAAAATACGGATGCGCTGGCAGCCCGGGAATCATCAGGAACGCCGTTTAAATATTTATTCGTAAGCATGCCTTGTTGAAGTGGCGTAAAAGCAATGCTTCCGACCCCATTCGCTTCAAGCACATCCTGAAGGCCGTTTTCGATCCACCGATTCAGCATGGAATAACTTGGCTGGTGAATCAGGAGCGGGGTACCCAAAGATTTTAGAATTGAAATCGCTTCTGCAGTTTGCTCAGCCGAGTAGTTGGATATACCGACATACAACGCCTTGCCGGAGCGCACGATATGATCCAGCGCCATCATCGTTTCCTCAAGCGGTGTATCCGGATCAAAACGGTGGGAGTAGAAAATATCTACATAGTCCACGCCAAGGCGCTTCAGGCTTTGATCCAGACTGGAGACGAGATATTTGCGCGAGCCCCACTCTCCATAAGGCCCGGGCCACATATAGTAGCCTGCTTTTGATGAAATAATCAGTTCATCCCGGTAGGCATGCAAATTCTGCTTCAGAATTTTGCCAAAGGTTTCCTCGGCAGAGCCTGGTGGTGGACCGTAATTATTCGCCAGATCAAAATGTGTGATCCCCAGGTCAAACGCGCGCGTGACCATACTCCGGGCATTTTCATACGTATTCACGCCGCCAAAGTTATGCCATAGGCCAAGGGAAATGGCAGGAAACTTGAGTCCCGAACGGCCGCAGCGGTTATAGATCATTTCTTCATAACGTGTTTCGCTTGGTATGTATGCCATGCGCAATCCGCCTTTCTGAAATAAAGTACCGTTGCCTGAAAATAGAGAAAATACATCATATCTTTGTTGGGATACATCCTACATGAAACCGATCAATGATTTGAGCTACGCCTTCAAGCCGTCAGATTTCGAGCGTTCGGCCAACCTCGTCCATGACCTCCCCAATTTTATCGCTTATGATGAAGCCAGCCTTTTTGTCGTACGGGGTAGGGTCCATATTTAGCAACACCGAGCGGTTCCCCCGAAAATAAGAGACGAGTTCCGCAGCCGGATGTACTGTCAGAGAAGTCCCGCCGATGATAAGCATATCTGCATGAGAGATTGCATCCACCGCGCTAATGAGCACCTCTTGGTCAAGTGCCTCCTCGTACAGGACGACATCCGGTTTGATGATCCCTTGACAGTAAGGGCAGCGGGGTACCAGATGCTTACTGGCCATGACCTGCTCAAGCCCGTAAAAACGGCGGCAGCCCATACAGTAATTCCGGTGCACCGATCCATGAAGCTCCAAAACCTCCTTGCTGCCCGCCTGTTGATGCAGTCCGTCAATATTTTGCGTTACAACAGCCGTAAGCTTTCCCTGTGCCTCCAGTTTGGACAAAAGCCGGTGGCAGCCGTTGGGCTTGGCATCGGGGTGAAGCATTTTGCCGCGGTAAAAATCAAAAAATATTTCGGGCATCTTGACGAAAAAGGAGCGGCTGAGCATGATCTCGGGTGGATAAGGGGAATGTTGTTCGGTCTGATACAATCCCGCGGCGGAGCGAAAATCCGGAATACCGCTCTCTGTCGATGTCCCCGCTCCACCAAAAAAGACGATATTGTCGCTTTGTTCAATCCAAGAGGCCAATGTTTCAATCTTCTGCACTCTCTGTGCACCTCCACATATGATCGGTTTCCATGCCCTTTTCTGCCCTGGTTCAAAAAGAACGTGTAGGATTGCTGCAAGCAGCTGCATTCCTTTATAGATATGCTGTAACTCAAGTAAGCTTTGCATAAAAGCCGTCGGATATGTGAACAGCCTGCCTCCCTAAGGGACGGCAGGCTAGTCAATAAGCCGCCCGGACTCGGCTGAGCAGCCGAAAATCAGCTCCGCAGGACTTTTCTGTTCATTTTACTTTTTGGCATCACGGAAAGCCTGCATGTACTGCTCGGCCTTGCTGCGCACCAGGTCCATTTTACCTGTCTTGACAGCTTCGTTCGTCAAATCCGAACCGATGCCGACAGCTACGGCTCCGCCTTGAATCCATTCTTTCAGATTCGAAAGCGATACCCCGCCCGTTGGCATGAAGTTCGCCTGCGGCATAGGTCCTTTCATCGTTTTGATGATACCCGGCTCATACAGATTTCCCGGGAACAACTTCACGATATCAACGCCAAGCTCCAGGGCATGCTGTACCTCAGCGATCGTCATTACACCAGGCATGATTGGTATACGGTATAGATTGCATATTTTAACGGTATCCGGATTAAGTGATGGTCCAACCACAAATTCGGCACCGGCCATAATCGCGGCGCGCGCTGTTTGCGGTTCCAAAACCGTACCTGCCCCAATGATGGCAAACTTGTCAGGATCATCCGTTTTCCAACTGTAGAGACGGCTGAGCTTTTCAATCGCATGCAGTGCCCCTGGAGTTGTCAGAGTAACTTCAATGACTTTAATCCCGCCCGCGATGGCCGCTTCCGCCATGGCAAAAACCTGATCTGCAGAATCGCCGCGCAAAACCGCCACAACACCGTTGTTCATAATTTTCTGTAAAACCTGGAGTTTCTTCACAATAACATGCTCCTTTTCACTCATTATATGGAAATTTCGCCTTGATGTCTATTGAATACATCGATCGCCGAAATTGTCAGAATTTTCACAATCATTCATAATATGCACTGCCATGATTGCCGAAGGGAACATCATCTTTCGATGTGCATCTTATGGCCAAGCTTGGCCTCCACTTGTTCCCAGGTTGGCAGCGCCTCCCAGTCCCCTACCGCCTGGATCACCATCGAACCCATCAGGTTGCCAAGGCGTACTGCTTCCACTGTCGTATGCCCCTTAAGTAGGCCAGAAATGAATCCCGCACAGAAGCCATCGCCGGCTCCAACGGTATCGAGTACCTGATCTGCTTTGAAATAAGGAACTTCCGTCAGGATCCCATCCTCCAATACATAGGTTAAATCCGGCCCGCCTTTGATGACGGAAACCGCGTTCAAGCGGGACAACTTTTCAAATACGGCTTTATCCTCTTCCACATTGTAAAGCAGTTTCAATTCATCGAGCCCCGGCAGGAAATAATCCGCCTTCTCCGCTAGACGAAGCAAAACGCTGCGAGCTTCTTCCAGCGTCCAGAGCTTGAGTCGCAGATTCGGGTCAAAGCTGATCTTGACTCCGGCGCCGCGGGCAATGTCCATGGCTTTCTCGACACATGCCAAGGCAGATGGGCTGATTGCAGCCGTGATGCCCGTCACATGTAGAATGTTTGCGTTTTCGATATAGGACGCATCCAATTGTTCCGGCTGCATTTGACTTGCCGCAGAAGCCTTGCGGTAATAATAGACCGAGGATCGGCCTGCTGTATTTTCGCGGATCATCATCCCCGTTGGCGCTTCATCGTTTGTAACCACATGTGATACATCAACGCCTTCACCACGAATCGCTTTATATATCATCTTTCCGATCGGATCGTTTCCAAGCGCCCCGAACCAGCCTGCACGATGCCCCAATCTAGCAACTCCGATTGCCACATTGCTCTCTGCCCCACCAAACGATTTATGTAGATTCGAAGCATACTCCAATCCCCGGGAGTCCTGCGCCGTAAACAACCCCATACTCTCGCCGAAAGTAACCAACTCAGGTGCCAAACGTGCCATGTCCTTCTTCATGATAGTCTTCTCCTTTCTCTAGTGAAGTCACTATCTATTGTCAGCGGAGCAGGGAGGGTTGTCAATATGTAACAATTTCATCACATTGACACACTTAAATTGAATGTTAACGTTTTCCTATGTGATAATAATCACAATGTGTATTTTCAAAGCGTAGTAATTTAAAAATGAAAGAAGATGGAGGAGGACATCATGGAGAAGACACTGCCAAAGCAGGGAGAAACATACTTTTTAAATTTACGGTTTATCTTAATTTTGACCGTTTTTATAGGAAACGCCATCGAACCGCTGATTCGTCAGATGGACGGACTTCATGCAATTTATCTATGGATTTTCACTTTTCATATGCCGCTGTTCGTATTGGTGACCGGGTACTTTGCCAAAGGTCGGCTAAGCGGTGCTGATGGACGCAAAACAATGCTGCAAATCGGTTTGCAATATATTATTTTCCAAAGTCTATACTCGTTTCTGGATGTAACCATTTTCCGGGTTCAAAACATTCACCATTCGTTTTTTGCCCCCTACTTACTGCTCTGGTTTCTGGCGAGCCACATGGGGTGGCGCCTGCTGACGCTGGGAATGTGCAAGCTAAATCCAGCAGCCCAAATCATGATTTCGCTGGTGCTGGGAGTATTGATCGGCTATCTACCGCTGGATGGAGCCTGGTTAAGCTTTAGCAGAACGTTTGTATATCTGCCCTTTTTCGTGATCGGCTATCATTTTTCGTTCGACGCCTTTGTGCAATTTTTCACCAAGCAGAAAAGACGAATTGCCGCTATCGCCTCGGCAGCCCTTTTTGCCATCATTGCTTTTTGGGGACTCGGCATGCCCGAAGGCTGGCTTTTCGGAAGTATGACCTATATGCAGCTTGAACACGACGAATGGTACGCTGGATTGTACCGACTCGCCCTGTATGGTCTGCAGTTCATATCGGCCGCCGCATTTTTGGCCTGGGTGCCGTGCCGCGAATGTCGGCTCACAGATCTGGGACGGCGCACACTGTATGTGTTCTTGCTTCACGGCTTCATTATCCGTCTGGTAGCCATTTCGGGACTTTACAATTACATTTATCATCCGGCAGCGGCAGTTCTGCTGATTGCGGGCGCGGTGCTGCTGACGATCGCCCTAGCTCAACCTATAGTTAGAAAGATAGCCCATCCGGTTATCGAGCCACCGGTCACATGGATTTTGCGTCTGGAACGTATGGCCCTCGGCAGACCTTTATAAGGTACACTTCTATATACTCAAATAACGGCTCATAACGGCTAAAAAAGGCATCCCCCTTCCGTCTTTAGGATTGGAGATGCTTTTTTCTATGTCCGCCACTTCCCAGCTTGCGACTCCTTATTCATTCTAGAAAAACCTCTCATTTTGTGATAGACTCATTTAAAATCGTTTATTCGGGCACTTCTTTCAGTAACCGCGGTAAAGCGAGATGGGTTTTCACATTTACTTATATTAGGGGGAAGAGACTTCATGGCAGCTAACAAAATGCGTTCAGACATGATCAAAAAAGGCTTCGACCGTGCTCCACACCGCAGTCTGCTGCGTGCGGCCGGCGTAAAAGACGAAGATTTCGGCAAACCGTTTATTGCCGTATGTAACTCCTACATAGACATCGTTCCGGGACATGTGCATCTCCAGGAATTCGGCAAACTGGTAAAGGAAGCCATCCGTGAAGCAGGCGGCGTCCCCTTTGAATTCAACACCATCGGTGTCGATGACGGAATCGCGATGGGCCACATCGGCATGCGTTACTCGCTGCCAAGTCGCGAAATTATTGCCGACTCCCTGGAAACCGTCGTTTCCGCTCACTGGTTCGATGGCATGGTCTGTATCCCGAACTGTGATAAAATCACGCCAGGCATGCTGATGGGCGCGCTGCGCGTCAACATCCCGACCATCTTCGTCAGCGGCGGACCGATGAAAGCCGGCGTGGACAGCAAAGGCCGCAGACTTTCCCTCACCTCCGTCTTCGAGGGCGTCGGCGCCCACCAAGTTGGCAAAATCTCAGATAGCGACCTGTTAGAGCTTGAACAATATGGTTGTCCAACCTGCGGTTCCTGTTCGGGCATGTTTACCGCTAACTCCATGAACTGTCTGGCAGAAGCTCTGGGCCTTGCCATGCCGGGCAACGGAACCATTCTGGCCGTGGCCGAGGAACGCAAAGAATTCGTCAAACAATCGGCACGTCAGCTAATGGAACTCGTAAAAATGGATCTGAAGCCACGCGACATCGTGACACTCGAATCGATCGATAATGCTTTCGCGCTGGATATGGCGATGGGCGGCTCTACCAATACCGTGCTTCATACCCTGGCCCTTGCCCAGGAAGCAGGAATCGATTATCCGCTTGAGCGGATCAACGAAGTCGCTAACCGCGTACCTCATATTTCTAAGCTGGCTCCGGCCTCCGATTATTTTATCGAAGATGTTCATAATGCTGGTGGCGTAAGCGCCGTACTGCATGAGCTTTTGAAGAAACCGGGCGCATTGTATGGGGACTGTATAACCGTTACCGGCAAAACGATTGCTGAAAACGTGGCCGGCTGCGAAATTCTCGACAAAAACGTCATCCACCCGATCGACCAGCCATACTCCGAACGCGGCGGGCTGGCCGTATTGTATGGCAACCTCGCACCTGAAGGCTCCATTATCAAAGTCGGTGCGGTTGATCCTTCGGTCGGTGGATACCATAAAGGTCCTGCGATCTGCTTTGATTCCCAGGAAGAAGCACTGGAAGGCATCGCAAGCGGCAAAGTGAAGGAAGGCATGGTTGTTGTCATCCGTTATGAAGGCCCTAAAGGCGGTCCAGGCATGCCGGAAATGCTCGCCCCTACTTCCCAGATCGCCGGTATGGGACTTGGTGCCAAAGTTGGGTTGATCACCGATGGACGTTTCTCCGGCGCATCCCGCGGCATCAGCATCGGGCATATTTCGCCTGAAGCTGCCGAAGGTGGTCCGATCGCATTTGCAAAGGACGGTGATATCATCGAGCTTGACCTGAATAACCGCAAAATCGAACTTCATATTACCGATGAAGAGATGGCTTCCCGCCGTTCAAAGTGGAAAGGCTTCGAGCCGAAAGTGAAAACTGGCTATCTGGCCCGTTATTCCAAACTCGTGACCAATGCCAGCCAAGGCGGCGTCATGAAGATCTAATTCATTCATAAAATAACCCCTCAAACTTATATAATCTTAATAAAAGGGACAATCCGCAGGTATCATACCGGCGGCGCTGTCCCTTTTTCGTTTCCTTATGGCGAACCCCCGCAAGCAGTTAACGTTTGCGGGGGTTATGTCATATCATTAAATTTAAATCGCAGACGTAGAGCTTTCCAATCCTTGTGCTGTTCCCAAGCCAAGCTCATTATGCTCCGTTTCCTCTGATGACTCATTGCGGCTTCGTTTAGATTCTTGATAGTGACGATGGGAACCACTTTCGGCATACCGCTCTATAAAGTAGCCCATCGGCATGAGAATCATTTTAGGTACAAGCTGCTGTGCATGATCTTTAAGTCGCGATTGTCCGGAAGGATGAATGACGCTTAATAAAAATTTCAAATAAATCCGTGATGAAGTTAAGAAAAGCCCTTCCTTCAAATCTATAATCTGGAACCCGAACTTTTCGGGTCCACGGTTGACCATAGTTACGCCATAAAGCGCCTTGGCATCTCTTGCCGCCGGATTCTCAATAATCTGCTGGGCTAGTGTCGGGAATTCCTTTTCCATCGAGCGGATCATTTGTATAGCCAAATGAACGGTTGAACGCGATCTGATTCCAAAACGAAACAGCTTTTCATTATCTAAATGAAGCTCTACGATTTTATCTCCCTTCTGAAGCATTGTCCCGTTTTCCAGCTCGATAGACTGTCCGCTATATTTACGCACCCGATAATGCAGCATCGGATCAAGCGGATTAACGGTTTTAATCCGGAACATTTTGCGAAAAACGCTTTCCCAAAGCAGCCACAGCTTTACGACAATGAGCTTAGAACGAGACAGTTTTTTTTCCGGTGCATTTTCCTTAGCTTTAATCATATCGTCGATCCGGATACTCTTCAGTCCACGCTGTTCCGCTTCTTGAAGTACTCTCTCGAGTGCAATCAGCATTTGCTGCGGCGCATCTGGATTCGCACCGGCGGTTGTACCGCAGTCATGAAGCAGCAGCACCTCTCCAGGTTGAAGCTTGCTCATAATCCGCTCTGTCAATCGGTCAGCACCGATTTTTTCCCTCCAATCGCCAAACATGGCGGACCAGAGAATGATTTTAAACCTGCTGCCTCCCCGTTTCTTCAAATCGAAGAGATTAACGATTCCCCAAGGGGGGCGATAATATAAGGTACGCTCGCCCGTAATCGAGTGAATGATCTTATCCGTCTTCATAATCTGCTTCGTTACGGTCGCAGGCCGCATAAGCCAGTTCGACTTATGCTCGTAATTGTGAATGCCGATGAGATGGCCTTCATCATACATGCGTTTCACTACTTCAGGATTCTGCTCAGCATGAGAACCGACCAGGAAAAAGGTCGCCTTGGCATCATACTTTTTTAACAAATCAAGAAGCTTGGGCGTATACTGAGCATCAGGCCCATCATCGAAGGTCAGCGCGTATTCATTTTCACTGCTGCCCTTACGGAAGACGCGGAACCCGAAGATGCGAGTGATAAGCCCGGGAATGAACGCATAAAAAGTTGAAATGTAAAACAACCAAAGCAGCAAAGTCTGCATGTCATAATCCCCACTTTTCTCTGATTGACTTTGACTCGCCGAAAGGCAGGTATTTCTATAGGGCGCGATCCAAAAATAGCGAATCAGATTTGCACGAAAACTGCCCGTCACCTAGGCTACATTCGACAAATCGAATGGTCTATTATTTTTTGATCGCGCCGAATTAACTATAAGTGGTGTACAGCGCCAAAACGAGAAGACTTCCTCTTTTACACAATAATCAAAATCAAGCAGTTATTTTTGCGAGAACAGGATCCGATGTTTTGGAGCCAGTACCTTTTTGCCTCTAAAGAATATAAAGACGCTATCTTTTATTTTATCACAGCCATTTGGGAAATAGGCATATTTTTATAAATTTTAGTAGCAGTGTATCCGTCCCGTTGTTCGCGCTTGTCATCTTCCGCATTTTATTTGACGTGGTCTCTCAGATTGCCCCGATCCAAAATAAATTACCCACAATACACGAAGATGATTCAATTCAACATTTACCAAAACAACGGCATTAAGGCGGTATAGGTAACCTGTTTCCTGTTTCTTAAAGTATATGGCAACATTGTTCAGCTTGTTCTCATCTTTCATGGCCAGTTCTGGAATCGCGATCATTCTTCTGAGAAGCAAGCAGGTTCATAATTTCACCGAATAAGGCCGTTGCTTCATTTCTGCCTTCGGTGGGCATGTTTTGAAATAGAACGGCAACGGCGTATTTCGGCTGATGGGCGGGCCCATAGCCGATAAACCACTGATTGTTGCGCTGCCGCCCTTGAACCAAGACCTGCGCAGTGCCTGATTTGCCCGCCAGTTGCCACTTCGAATTCAGCAGCGATTTTCCCGTTCCCTCAGTAACCACCTCTCGCATCCAATCTGTCAACAAGTGGGCCGTTTCGGGCTTGATGCTCCCCGTATCCCCAGGCGCAAAATGCGATTTTAATTCTTTCATAAGCGAACCGTTCGCGTAAGATACACTTTCGAGAATACGCGGTGCCCGGACCTGTCCCCTGTTCAACAGCGTAACCACCATATTGGCGGCCTGCAGCGGCGTTACACGTACATCTCTTTGCCCGATTCCCGACTGCGCCCTTGTTCCGCCATCCAAGGCAGAGGTTTCGTTTAAAAAGACCGTTCCAGCCTCCTCATGGTCAAAGGGTCTCAGAACAGGCATTCCAAGCGTATTTTGGGCTTCCCAACCTACAGTACGGGATAGTCCCAACCTTCTGGCCGCTCTTTCCAGCTCTTCTCCCGTCAAACGTTCCGACAGTTCAGCAAACACCACGTTGCAGGATTCAACGAACGCTTGCTTTAGTGTAAGCGCCCCGTGCCCTGATGTTTTCCGGCAGGACAATCCATACCTGTCGTACTTTCCCGAGCAATAAAATACTTCCCTTTCCGATGTCGCTCCCGCTTCAAGTGCCGCTGCTGCCACCACCGTTTTGAATATAGAACCTGGAGCAGCCGCTTGCACCGCTTTATTATTCCATTCCCCCTGCTTGGGATGGATGTCCAGTGGATTATAGAAAGGCCTGGAAACCATGGCAATGACATCGGCATTGTTTGCGTCAAGCAAAACGACGGCCCCTTCCTTCATCCCAGCCTTTTGGGTCATGGCTTCGATCTTGCGTTGAAGTGAAAGATCAATCGTTGTGCCCAGCCGAAGCGGGTAATACGGATTGTTGGGTGATTTCAGCTGAATGTCTGTGCCCGGTATGGCGCGATTGGCTCCATCGACGGAATAATACGCAGTGGTAGGTCCGGCGCCGCGAAGGAGCGGTTCCACTGTTTTTTCCAGACCAGCCGCGCCCTCGCGAAATGCAAAACCCGTATGCGGCATATGCTTTTGTCCCGAAAGTTCCGACAGGTAACCCAGCCATTGCATGCCGCTCGACTTATTCATATACCTTTGGGTATATGGCAGAACTTCGATGCCGCTGAAATGGAGCCCGGTTATTTGCCCCTCCTGCTTCGCAGTCAACGCGAGTGGTGTGCCCCGAGGATTCCCTTGCCAAAAGATCGGTACGCTAAGGCTGTCCCATATCTTTATAAGTTTGGAGGTATCCGTATCCAGCGCCCTTGCAACCGGATCTAGGCTGCCATCTTCATTCGCCAAAGTCTTCTTGTCAATCGGGAATAATACAGCCGAAGAAATGGTCTCCCCGGTAATCGGAACTCCATTTCGGTCATAAAAGTTTCCCCTTCCGGAATCCAGCACGACTCCCCGCTCCCGCTGCAAAACGGACATTTCCTGCAATGTATACACGCTGTCAGGTAGTTTGGAAACACGAAATACAAGCTGGATATATGCCAATCTTATTATAAGCACGATCAGGATTCCCGTCAGAATGACCAGCCCGTAAAAGATACGCTGTTTGTACTTGAACATAATACGCACCGACCTTTGTCGACGTTTTTTTCCATTATGTCCTATTTGTACGACTCCCAATCGGTGCGGCTCAGCATATATTCCCCTATACAAAGAAAGAGCCGTCCCTAAAGGCCATTAACCTTTGGGACAGCTTATTCGGTTTGAAACGCCTTACAGCGTAAAACGCGACAAAGTTTCCTTCAATTCAGTAGATACATTCTCAAGTTTACCGGAGAGCTGTACCAACTGTTCACCGATACTTTGCTGCTCACTGCTGAGCGATGCAACCTCTTCCGAAGTGGCGGAAGATTCCTCTGCTACCGCGCTGACATTGCTCATCGCTTCGGACAGGATCACTTGGGAATGATTTAAGGTTCCGATTGAATCGGTTACCGAATCCAGCCGCTTTGTGAAATCTCCCATCTGCTCCTGCACGGAAACAAAGATATCGTTTGTTTCCTTAACCGATTCCATCTGCTGCTGGAGCAAAGGATTCGCTTCCTGCAAAGCCAACACTGTCTCATTCATTTCAGCTAAAATTTTCTCTGTAATTTGGCCAACCATATCAATGGACTGTCTGGACTGGTCAGCCAGCTGTCGGATTTCGTCGGCTACCACCATAAATCCTTTGCCGGCTGCACCCGCACGCGCAGCTTCAATGGTGGCGTTAAGTGACAAAATATTCGTTTGCTTCGCAATATTTTGCAGCACTTCAAGCACTTTATTAACCGAATTGGTCGTTTGCTTCAGATTGTCCACCTTATGCATCAAGGAACGGGTCATATCTTCCGTTCGATGCGCTTTGTCCAGCAGTTCACTCAGATGCTTCGTTCCTCGTTCACTCGAGTGCTCGACATGATGCGCCGCGTTGCCCATTTCCCCATTAGCCTCTACAACGAGCTTCATTTGGCGTGAAATATTTTCGGTCAGCTCATTGCCGCGCTCGGCTTCGGTAGCCAGACTGCTCGCTCCGTTGGCGATTTCCTCGGTCGCAATAGCAATTTCCCTGGCAGACAGAGCGGTTTTCTTCGAGGCATCCGTCAATTCGGAGGCGGTCTCAAGCACGGCCTGCGCTGTCGTATTCGTCTGCTGGACGAGCTTCGTTATTTGATCCATCATCAAGTTGAAGCTTTCAGCCAGCTCGCCGATTTCATCCGAAGACTTGTGGCTTGTTCGCACTTTGAGGTTTCCTTTAGAGCCCTCGATCATCAAATCCTTCAAACGGCTCAGCGGTTTTGCGATCAGATGAACCATCCACCAACCAATTAGAATCGCGATAATAATGACGCCCACTACAAACATGATGGTCATCAGCAGTATACCTTGTGCATCTTTTACGAGCAGCTTGGTAGGAATTGTCCCCACTAGCCGCCAGCCATTGGAACTCAGTGTATCGTAAACAGCCATGATGCTGTTTCCATGGTCGTCTTTTGTATCCAGACTATTGGCATCGTTCTTTTGGTCCTTCATGAAGGTGAACGTCGATTCCGTACCCGCTTCGCCCTCCGGGTTGGAACTAACCACTCTATTGTCGGTAGAGATCAGCTGCAGCTTGCTGCCATCGCCCAAATTAATCGTTTTCAGCTGTTCTTCAACCATCGATGGTTTCAGTTCGATGACGATGAGATAGGATAGTCCGCCACGAGACAAACTTTGCAGCGGGCGAACCAGTTTGAAATTATTCTCGCCATCTTTTCCTTTTTCCGTCGGAACCCAGAAGGCTTTAGTTTGTTTCTGGGCTTTCTTGAACCATTCCGTCTCACGCACTTTTGATAAATCGGTTCCCGCGCTTCCAGCCATAACCGGAGATTGATCAGCATTCGGCGGTATCAGATATATCGATCTAATCGAACTGTTGCTGTTGATATGGTTGTTCAACTTTTTGCCTAGTTTATCACTCAAAACAAACCTATCATACGCACTTACCTGTGAAGATGACAGTTCGTCAATCAAATTTTGCGTTTCCGGATCAAAAAAGACTTGCATCGCAATATCCTCATATTGCTTTAAGATAATGTCAAGCTTCTGGGACGTCTGTATGATCGTCTGTTTATTCGCAGTCGCTGCATTTTCCTTGATAGTACTCTTGGCCTTGTTGTACGACGTGAGACCTAATATTAACACAAAGGATACAATGGCTATAAAAAAGATTAAAAACAGCTTTACCCCAACAGACTTGGCAGGGTTCAATCTGCTGAGCTGCGAACCTGCATTCCGTATGCTGAAATTCAGCTTATTCTTATCGTCCCGCTTGGAAACTGCCACCACCTCCTGTTCCCCGCTATTCCGATGTTTCCCCCAGCGTCTTTTTTTGCCTTCTTCTTGTTCATTCTGGAACTCACCCATATTTTCACCTACCAACTTTATTTCTTGACTAACGTAACATGCAAAAAACCCATACTTTATTCTTCGACATATTACACCATTATCCTTTGTTTTTTCGCAAAATTCTTTATAACCTTTTTCCTAAAATGCATAATCCTTTGGTCCTTAATATAAAAGCCGGCTATCGCCGTCTAAGAAAATAGAAGCATGTAAGCGGTAGTGTTTTAGCACGAGAAGCGCCAGAAGTTAACATTTTTTAAATCTAAAAAAGCTGCTGAACAATAATGTTCAGCAGCTTTTTATTACGAATTTTCCGTGAAAGCCTATGTTAATGTTTCCTGCGCATCATGTCGAAATATGCGACCGGCTGATCCACTTTCATGCGGATCCGCTGCAGTGGGTGACGTGCCGCATCTAGCAGCTGTCCTTCTTCATCCCATATGTCGCCTACCGTTTGTTTAAAAAACATGCCTTTAGGACCAAAAAATTCGATTTCTTGGCCTTTTTTGAAGAAGTTCCGCTGTTGTATGAGGGCTGTCTTAGTAGCTTCATCATATTCGAGCACAAGTCCTGCAAAGTCAAATGGCGCCGCTTTGTCCTCAGGCTCATAGATATGATCCTCATGATCCGGCGTATCATAGAAAAATCCAGTATTCAGTGGGCGATTCGCCGCTTTATTGAGCTCTTCCAGCCATTCCGGTTTTAACATATAATGTTCCGGGTCGGCAAAATAAGCATCAATGGCCTGGCGATATACGTTTACGACCGTCGCCACGTAATGGATGGACTTCATCCGTCCTTCAATTTTGAAGCTGTCGATCCCGACTTCAATCAGGTCTGGTATATGCTCAAGCATGCAGAGATCCTTGGATCCCATTGTAAAAGCGATATCCTCTTCACCAAATAGAGGAATCCGCGAAACACCAGGCTCCCCCGTTTCAGGCGCAGTTTCTTCGGCGGAGCCTTCCGCCATTTCCCCGCCTTCTACAAACAGATCGTATTTCCAGCGGCAGGACTGACAGCAGCCTCCGCGATTGGAGTCCCGATCCGTAAAATGATTGGACAATACGCAGCGGCCCGAAACCGAAGAACACATGGCCCCATGAATAAACGCTTCGATTTCAACGTCGACATTGTTCTTAATTTCGCATATTTCTTCTAGGCTGGCTTCCCGGCCCAACACGACGCGCGGTAAACCTTCCTCTTTCCAAAATTGCACCGCCTGCCAATTCAGGGTGGATTGCTGGGTGCTAAGATGAACTTCAATCTCCGGAGCTACGCGCTGCGCCACTTCGATAATGGCCGGATCCGCGACAATTACCGCCGCAATCCCTGCGTCTCGCAGTCCCAGCAAATATTCCTCAATACCGTCGAGATCTTCATTATGTGCGTAGATGTTGGTCGCCACGAAGACTTTTGCTCCGTACTGCTTAGCAAACTCGACTCCTTCGCGCATTTCCTCGAATGAAAAATTATCCGCATTCGATCTAAGTCCGTATTTTTGTCCGCCAATGTAGACTGCGTCTGCTCCATAATGGACAGCGAATTTCAGTTTCTCCAAATTCCCCGCCGGCGCCAAAAGCTCCGGCTTCGCAAGGCGGACCCTCTTCCCACGAAACTTTGGTTTGTATTCTGTATTTTCCACGATGGTGGTCCCTCCTTCTTACTTTAATAAACTTGTTCCTTATAAAAAAATCCGAAAGTCAGCTCACGCTCCGGATCCTGCAACTCGCGAATCTGATCCAGCCAATCTTCTTGGAAACGATAGCTGCCAGGGTCTGCCGCAAATACGTCGACAGCCTTACGGTAAGCCTTAATGACGGCCGTATTATAAGCGATTGATTTCAAAAGACCTTCAATTTTGAGGCTCTCGATTCCGGCCTGAAGCAGCAGATGCAAATCCTCCAGGATGCAAATGTCATCGGAGCTCATAATATTCGTTCCGCTTACGTCTTCATAGATTGGATACTTTTCCCCCGGGCGCTCATCCTCCGTTAGGAAAAGGCCACGGTCAATATCCAGGCTGCCGCCATCCACAGGCCGGCCCTGATGAATCATATAACTTTCTACCAATCTCCGCTTGGAGTGGTACATATTCGTCATGCCATGAACTTGAACCTGCGCTTCAATGTCCAGATGTTCCTTCAGCTCCAAAATCTCATCCATGCTGAGTTCCTTGGCAGCGGCAACCCGCGACGCCCCTTTACGCCCCCAGTAATTAGCAGTAGCATAGTTCGTGGACATCATTTCCGCATTCCAGTGAAGCTTAAGCGAAGGCGCATGTTTTTTGACCGCAGCCATAATGGCCGGGTCGCTGAATTCGACTGCATATACTCCGGCATCCTGCAAAAATGATACGTAATCCGGCAACATTGCCAGCATATCGTTGGTCATGACGTTGGTCATGTTAACGATGACATTGACGCCGCGTGCTTGTCCTAGACATACCGCTTCTCGAATATCACTTTCCGAGAAATACCCCGGCATCCGGATTCCATACCTTCTATCGCCGATCAATAGCTCTGTTGCTCCTGCATCGATATATGCAGAACATTCCTCTAATGAACCAGCCGTAATCATAAGTTTATGTTGTTTCGTCATACCACACCTCATTTATTTCGCCTTAGCTTTTGCTCTTTTTAATATTGTTTAAATGCTCCTGGTACGTCTTAGCAAACAGATGCTCATGCGAGCCATCCTTCTTAGTGACGTAATATAAATAGTCGGATGCTTTCGGACTTAAAACAGCTTCGATCGACGCAATACTCGGACTGCAGATCGGTCCCGGCGGTAGTCCCTCATGCAAATACGTATTATAAGGACTCTCCACTTTCAGATCTTTATACAACAGCCGTTCTTTCGGCTCCGGCAGCGCATACTGCACGGTAGCGTCTATATCCAGCTTCATTTTTTTATCAAGGCGATTATAGATGACTCCGGCCACCAAGGGGCGCTCCTCGTCCACTACAACCTCTCGTTCAACGAGCGATGCGATGGTCAGCATTTCATGCAACGTAAGTCCCCGATCCTTAAGCTTTTGCTGCAAATCGGGAATATTATCAATCTTACTTTGCATTTGTTCCATCATTCTATGGAAAATATCTTTGATATCGGTGCCCTTTTTGAACTCGTAGGTATCCGGAAACAGATATCCCTCTGCCGCATGTTTCAGGTTGCCGATTTCAGAAGCCTCCTTAAAAGCAACGACAGCCTCATCCCCTGGATGATCCGCCAGCTTCAAAAAGGCATCTACCGGAGTCCCTGTCGTCTCGCCTAACTTTTTGGCAATTTGCTCTACGGTATACCCTTCGGGAATCGTAATTCGGTCCATAGCTTCCTTCACCACATCACCGCTGTTTAGCTTAGCAATCAGCTCATCCAGCGCAATTCCGGGTTTGGACTCGTAGACGCCAGCTTGAAAATGCGAACCTTCTTTTTTCCACTTCAGATAACCTTTGAAGATCGTTTCATTTTTGATCAAACCGTTCTTATAAAGCACCTCTGCGATTCTTGAAGTCCCCATACCAGATTCGATTGTAAATTTCACGGCTTGGCCAGAAGCTTTAACCGGCTGCAGACCGTTCCATATATAATAGGCGCCTCCGCCTGCTCCCAGCAATAGAATGACCAGTATCGCAATCACAACTTTGACAGCTTTCAAAAAAATCCACCCTTCACAGCCAAAAAGGACGGTCTGCACCGCCCTCTTTAGGTTTATTCATTTTGAAATTATGTCTTCACCTAGGAGCCGTAAATCCGTAAATCAATCTTCGCTATCGTCTGGGAAGGTCATCTCGTCATAAAGCTCGGTAACATTTTCCCATTCGTCATCATCATCGATAGTTGCCAGCTCCAAGTTGCCGTCCGGCAACTTAACGACTTTCAATATGTTATACTCGCCATCGTTGTCCCCGGGACTTTGGAGCACTGCATAGATTTGGCCGCCCACTTCAAATTCCGCTGCAAGATCGTAGACTTCGGTCGTACCGTCTTCATCTTCCAGCTCTACAGTCGGACCGAACGCTTCCTTCAAAACAGAAGTCCATACGGCCTGGTCTGCAGAGAAATCATTCATGGTCATTACCTCCATCAAGTTCAGCAACTAGGGTATTAAAAGTTTCCTCCACGATCTCCCACTCTGCATCATCTTCGATCATGTATAGCTTGAGGTCTTCTCCATCTTCCTCATAACGGAAGGCGTATACCTCATCCGAATCCTCGTCGTTTTCCCCCGCTTCTAGCGGAACGACCATCATGTACTTGGAATCCGATCCGTCAACTTCAAACTTCATGATGACTTCGAATTCTTCCTCATTGCCTTCGTCATCAGGAATATAAATAATATCCGGTTCTTCCTCAAAATAGTTACGCTCATTGGCCATCTGTGATCACCCTCACCCTTTAGTCTTTGAGTCTAAATAATTTTGCAAAATCAAACTTGCAGCCATTTTATCCACAACTTGCTTCCGCTTCTTCCGGCTGACATCAGCCTCGATCAGCGTTCGCTCGGCAGACACCGTTGTCAGCCGCTCATCCCACAGGTGGACGGGTAATTTCAGCATTTCTTTAAGCTTGTCAGCGAAATCGATACAGATTTCAGCGCGGGGACCGACGCTGCCATTCATATTTTTGGGGAGGCCTACGACGATTTCCTCTACCTCGTAATCACGTACTAAATCCGCGATACGCTGCATTTCGGCACCGTCGCGCCGGCGCTCCACCACCTCAAGTCCCTGCGCTGTCCATCCGAGTAAATCACTGACGGCAACACCAATTTTGCGGTCGCCGTAGTCCAATCCCATGATTCTCATTAAACTCTCCTATCGGTGATTGGCTAAGTAGAACCGGACCAGCTCTTCAATCAACTCATCACGCTCTTTTTTTCTAACCATGCTTCTGGCATTGTTATGGCGAGGAATGTAGGCTGGATCTCCGGAGAGAAGGTAGCCGACAATCTGGTTGATCGGATTGTATTCCTTTTCAACCAATGCGTCATACACCGCAAGAAGGATATCCTTGGAGGACGCTTCTTTCTCATCGCCTATAACACTAAACTTCATCGTCTTATCCATGGAGTCCATTTGTGACACCTCGCTTCTTCAAAAGCATGCCGAAGGCATACTTTGATGAATTGATTCTTAAGGCTTCATATCTTCTTCTAATATAACATAATCATCCCTCTATGAGGAAACTCCAAGGACAAATAAAACGAAATTTATTCGAAATTATATGTCATATCATTTATTTGAATCAAAGGAGATTTTGCAAAACCTTATTTCCAGGTTCATGCAAAATCCTTCATTCTATATCCTTTATGCCTTGGCTACCAATTCTTCAGCCAGCTTCAGGGCCTCATCCAATTTACTTGCATCTTTGGCGCCAGCCTGTGCCATATCCGGACGTCCGCCACCGCCGCCTCCGCATACCGCAGCGATTTCCTTTACCATCTTACCGGCATGCAGCCCCGACTTGATCAGCTCCTGTGGTACGGATACCACGAAGTTGACTTTATCTTCAATTGCTGCACCCAAAACCAGTACAGCGGAAGGAAGTTTGTTCTTCAGCTCGTCGGCAAGGGTCCGGAGCGCATCCATGCTGCCAACGCTGACGCGGACTGCAAGCAGTTCTTTGCCGCCAACCGATTTAACCTGATCCGTCAATTGACCAGCTTCAATCATGCTCAGCTTACTTTGCAGCGATTCATTTTCTCGGCTGAGCTCCTTCATTTGGACATGCACCGAGTCAATACGCTTTGGAACATCATGCAAATTGGATTTCAAAAGTTCAGCAGCCTGCTTCAGCAGATCGAGCTGACCTTCAATGAATTGGTACGCAGCGCGTCCAGTTACAGCTTCGATCCGGCGAACACCGGAACCAATACCACTTTCGCTCACAAGCTTGAAGACACCAATTTCCGACGTATTGTTGACATGGCATCCACCGCAAAGCTCAAGGCTGTAATCACCAGCTTGAACAACGCGCACGATGTCGCCGTATTTTTCACCGAAAAGGGCCATAGCTCCCATCGCTTTCGCTTCATCAATCGATTTGTATTCGATATTTACATCGATGCTATTCCAAATCTGTTCATTGACGCGGCGTTCAATAGCTGTCAGCTCTTCAGGCGTAATACTGCCGAAATGGGAGAAGTCAAAGCGCATGCGCTGTGGTTCAACCAAAGAACCGGCCTGATTGACATGCTCACCAAGTACTTCCTTAAGCGCCTTATGCAGCAGGTGGGTCGCTGTGTGGTTCTTAACGGTGTCACGGCGCTTGGCTTGATCCACTTCCGCTTTTACCGTTTCGCCAACTTTCAGCTCTCCAGCTTCAACCGTCACGATATGCACATGCTGCCCGTGAGGCGCTTTAAACAATCCTTCCACTTTTGCGGTTACGCTTCCGCCGCGCAGAAGCCCCTGGTCGCTGACCTGGCCGCCGCTTTCGGCGTAGAAAGGAGTCGCATCAAGAATGACCTGGCAAGATTGGCCTTCTCCGGCTGTATCCACCATGGCATCTTCCACAATGATCGCCAAAATTTTCGACTCTTTTACCGTGTCATTATATCCAACAAATTCGCTTTTAACCGTATAGTCGGAAAGTACACCGCCTTGAACCTTCATTCCGCCGCTTTCTTGACGAGCTGCACGCGCACGGTCACGCTGCTCCTGCATCGAAGCATCGAAACCCTCACGGTCAACCGTAAGCCCATGCTCCATGGCAAAGTCTTCGGTCAGGTCAAACGGGAATCCGTAGGTATCGTACAGCTTGAAAGCATCGGGACCGCTGATCATTTTGCTTCCATCAGATAACGCCTTTTTGCTGATCTCTTCTAAAATAGCAAGACCATCGGACAGCGTCTCGTGGAAACGCTCCTCTTCGGTGCGGATCACCTTTTCGATAAACTCGCGTTTCTCGACGACCTCCGGATAGTATACGCCCATAATGTCGCCAACCATCTCGGTCAGTGTATAGAGGAATGGACGGTCCAGTCCGAGTACCTTACCGTAACGCACCGCACGGCGGAGCAAGCGGCGGATAACGTAACCGCGTCCCTCATTGGAAGGCAGTACGCCGTCTGCCACGGCAAATGCAACTGTACGGACATGGTCGGCAATGACTTTAAGCGCCACATCCTTTTCCACACTGTCATTGTAGCTTACACCTGCAATTTTAGCCGTTTGCCCGATAATCGGTTGGAACAAATCTGTGTCAAAGTTCGAATCCACATTTTGCAGAATGGATGCAAAACGTTCCAGACCTGCGCCTGTATCGATATTTTTATTCGGAAGCGGCGTATAGGAACCATCCTTGTTATGGTTGAATTGTGAAAATACGAGATTCCATACTTCTAGGAAACGCTCGTTCTCGCCGCCCGGATACATTTCCGGATCGGACAGATCGCCGTAGGCTTCGCCGCGGTCGTAGAAAATTTCGGTACAAGGACCACAAGGGCCTTCGCCGATATCCCAAAAGTTTTCCTCCAACTTCACAATACGTTCCGCCGGTAGTCCGACTTTTTCATTCCAAAGCTTGAAAGCTTCCTCATCCTCCGGATATACCGTTACCGACAGACGTTCCGGATCAAAACCGATCCATTCCTTGCCGGTCAAAAATTCCCAAGCCCAAGTAATGGCTTCTTCCTTGAAGTAATCTCCAATTGAGAAGTTGCCGAGCATTTCAAAAAACGTATGGTGACGGCGAGTTTTGCCGACGTTCTCGATGTCATTGGTCCGAATGCATTTTTGCGAGTTGGTCAGGCGCGGATTCTCCGGGCTGATCCGTCCGTCAAAATAAGGTTTGAGCGGTGCCATACCGGCGTTAATCCACAACAGAGACGGGTCGTTGTGAGGAACGAGCGGAGCGCTCGGTTCGATTTTATGTCCTTTACTTGCGAAAAACTCCAACCACTTGGAACGAATTTCACTTGCTTTCATGATTAACAGCCTCCAGGAAAATAGTCTTGTATTCGGGATCAAAACAAAACAAGCGTTTAACATTCATGCGGTAAGCCGCTACGGTTACGGATCGTTCTTCCGATCGCTGTTGTCTCCAAATTTCTTGATTTTAATTTTTAAAAGGTTGAAATTCGGAGACAAAGGCGAACGCTACCGCTTCTTCAGAACGATTCCGTCCCCTCCGCTATCCTCGCTTTGTTGTCTACTGCTTTTAATGATTTTGAACCCATCATTGCCTTAAAACAACATAAAAACGCCCCTGAATAAATTCAGGGACGATCATATCGCGGTACCACCCTGGTTATCGCTTACCCAAGTCCGCAGCTTATATATTCACCGCATTCTCGGGAGCAATCTCCTCGTATCAGCCAGTAACGGGGCTAGCCGGCGGGGTTTACCCACACTCCGAAATCAGCTTTCCGAACGGTGCTCACATCCGGATTCTTGCAGCCGACACGTTATGACACGTGAAGGAATCCGTTCTCTGCTCAAGGAGCGTTCCCGCCGTACTTTATTTCATCGCCGTTTTGTCCTTTTTGCTCATATGTTAACAAGTATATCGGCGGATCATTTGAATGTCAATGAGGCGGCTTTAGGTCGTCTTTCGATTGATGTAATAAGAAAAAAAATGCTGAACAAGCACCTTGAACACCGCAAAAAACGGAACCGCTAGAATAAGGCCCACGATGCCCGCAAGCTCCCCTCCAACCAGAAGCGCAAAGATAATCGTCATGGGATGCAAATGTAGTGTTTTGCCCACCACCTGCGGTGAAATGACATTGCTCTCCAAAAGCTGGCATATCCAGTTGACGACAACGACGAACAGCACCATTCTCCACGATATGGTCGATGCCATAACCACCGCTGGAGCCGCCCCTAGAAACGGGCCAAGATAAGGAACGATATTAAAAACAGCCACGATGCTCGCCATCAATAACGCATATGGCATACCAACAAGCATATATCCGATGTATGCAAGCACTCCGATGATCAAGCAGACGAGAAATTGTCCCCGTACGTAATTGCCTAGCGCCAGATCGATTTCCTTAAGCAGACTGACCGTCGTCTTTCTTCGGGAACGAGGCAGGTACGAAACGATGGTCCGTTCGAACACTTCGAAGTCCTTAAGGATATAAAAGATGAGAAACGGGATGATGAATAGGTTCAGTACCAGATTGATTGTCGTGCCAATATTGTCGATAAAGTCGGAAATCCCCTCCGCAATCCTGTCCTCCCAGCGCAAAAACCATTGGTTTACGCCTTCCGTGACTCCGCCTGGCAAAAGCTTTTGATCCAATTGAGTCATGAGACTCTGGGCATGCATCGTCATTTCCGGCAAATGCTCATTCAGTTCCTCCATCTGCTCCAGCAGCATCGGGATCAGGTTTATGAGAATGACCGTCAGGCTAGTTAGAAAAACCGCGTAGATCAACAACACCGCAATCCCCCGCGGCATTTTCCGGTCTGCCAGCAGGCAAACAACGGGATTTAACACATAAGAGATGATCATCGCCACGATAAACGGTGCCAGAATCGCCTTAAAAAAGCGGTATATATTCATGAACATGGGACGGAGCATCCATATAAAATATAATGCGATCAGAGCGAGAATGAACCATATCAAGAGACGGAACCATTTGTTTGCGGTCAGCTTCTCCAAGCGGTTGTCCTCCTTTCGGACTTGCTGTACAAGTTATTATATGTGCAAAGGGGAAAATTTAACCTTCTAACTATGATCCAATGCCGTACTAAGCAAAAAAAGAAACCCATCACTAACGTGCGCGTAAAAGCGAGCGCTAGTGATGGGCTTCTTTTTTAGAGGTTGTTCAAATGTTCACTATCAATTGGACGCGTGAATGTGTGGGAACTCCTGGGGGATTTCCTCAAAAAACAAATCATCCAGCGAACTAAGCGTTCCATCTTCCTCTACTTGGTAGACGGACATCTTCTCTCCGTTGACCGTCAGTTCGATAAAGCAGCCCCAGCAATAGAACTGGTGGGAACCGATTTTACCGATATCTTTGGAATTGCAATTAGGACATCTCATATTCATATATCACCTATCCGTTAACAGAATGAATGGTTTTCTCCAAACGTTCCTCGCTCCTTGGAGGAACCATGATCGCGTTTTTTCCGATGGACATGTCCTGCGCAAGCGACAGCCATTTCCGGCCTTCTATCAAATCCGAGACGAATCCGTCGCTGATTTCCAGACCTAGTATTGTATTTCCCATTTCCTGGTCAAAATAAACATCTGATACCCTTCCGAGAATAACGCCATCCTCCGTTAGTACATTCAGATCCTTTAATTTATTTTTACCCAGAAGATAAGTGAATTGTATATCGTCGGCCCCCGTCTTTCGAACAGCCTGTTGATTACGGATCATCACAGCGTCTTCGCCGTAAGCCATAATATCCTCCCAGGACACTGACTTGGCAGAACTGGAAAAGAAAGCTTTACTTTCAAGTACAATCGCTTGAATTTTCCAGTCTACGCTGATTAAAACATCGCTGATTTTACCGATCTCCTTGCCCTTCTCCATATCAAAAACAGCAAGGCCGATCAATTCTTGGAACTTCATGTTCAGGATCCCACCTGTCCCTACTCGAGATTGAAACCCAAAGGAATCCCGCCCGTGCGGGACTGATGCCAAGGGCATCAATCCTTTTTCCGGTTTCCGGATGGTATGGAACACGCATCCCTCCTTGTCCATACATAGAGAATCCCTAACTTCTATTACGTAAACGACGAAGAATGGTTGCAATTTTTTGAGCGGTGTATTCCATATCTTCAGTAGTATTACCCAAACCAAAGCTAAAACGAATCGCGGAATGCAAAACATTTTGTGGAAGTTTCATAGCTTGGAGCACATGCGATACTTCAAGGGAACCCGAGGTGCATGCCGAGCCGCTAGCCGCAGCAATGCCTTCCATGTCCAGGTTCATCAGAAGCGTCTCTGTATCTGTTTCCGGGAAGCTGATATTCAGAATGTGAGGTAAAAATTCAGAGGGATGTCCGTTGATAATAAACGAGTCTTGGCCAAGTTCCTGTTCCAACAAACGGATAAACGTTTGCCGAAGCATGAGATCATGATCTCTGCGTTCCTCCAAATGGGCGGATGCAATCTCCACAGCCTTGCCGAAGCCGGCAATTCCTGCCATATTTTCCGTGCCGGCGCGCCGTTTTTTCTCCTGAAGTCCTCCGTGCAATCGCGGTGAAAGATAAACACCTCGGCGGACATAAAGAGCGCCAACCCCTTGAGGCCCGTTGATTTTATGGGCGGAAAAGCTCATCAAATCCACCGGCAGGTCACGACAGGAAATCGGTATGGCGCCCAAAGCCTGAACCGCATCCACATGAAAAAGAATGCCCCGGCTTTTCGCAAGCTCACCTATTTCCCGGATGGGCTGTACTGTACCGACTTCGTTGTTGGCATACATGATGCTGATCAGCACCGTATCTTCCGTCAATGCGTTTTGCACATCCTCTACCCGAACCCGTCCCGTAGTATCAACCGGAAGGTAGGTGATGCGGTACCCCATCTTTTCCAGTTCTTCGCAAGCATGCAGCACTGCATGATGCTCAATGGACGAAGTTATAATGTGCTTACCCGCATTTTCAGTTGCAGAAAGGGCGCCGAAAATAGCTAGATTATCACTTTCAGTTCCGCCGGCGGTAAATACAAGTTCATCTGGCTGACAGGAAAGCAGCTTCGCAATCCGGTCTCTGGCGCTGCTGACCGTACGTTTGGCGGAACGGCCGAAAGTATGGACGCTAGATGCGTTGCCGAACTGGCCTGTCATCACTTTCATCATTTCTTGCACGGCTTCTGGATGTACGGGTGTGGATGCCGCATGATCCAAATAAATGGAATTCATTTCTGCATCTCCTTTTTAAATATAAAACATGTAATTATTCGCAGTATCCTGCTCCCGATAGGATATCAAATCAAGCAGCGTGGTCGAATCCAGCACGTTGGCAATGCCGTCGCGGATACGGAGCCACAAATTGCGTTTGGCCGGATCGTCTTCTTCGGTAAAGTCAACTGGAGAAATCGGCCCCTCTAGAACACGGATCACATCTCCAGCCGTAATTTCAGCGGCTTCGCGGGAAAGAACATAACCGCCGTATGCGCCGCGGATGCTCTTGACAAGTCCCGCATTCCGAAGCGGAGCGATCAGCTGCTCCAGATAATGCTCGGAAAGCTGGTTTTTCTCGGCAATGCTTTTCAAAGAGATGGGGCCTTCGCCGTATTTTGCTGCAAGCTCCATCATGATCGTCAGGCCATAACGCCCTTTTGTTGATATCTTCAAAGATGGCACCTCTTTCAAAAAATTCATGTTTCTTTATTTTATATATCCGGATCCCGTCAGACCTGAACCCTTAGGCATATCTGCGTATTCCGATCATAACCCTTTGCTTATGTTAACATATCCGGCAGCTTTTTGGTTAAGAAACAATGACAAAACTGCAAAAGGTTCTCCTGCTGCGGACATCGCATTTCTGGTGTGATCTGGGGCAGGTTGTGTTAAAATACGTTCATGGGCACAATTTCAAAATAGAAACGGTGATTATTTTTGTCAAACAATAACCAAAGTACACGCGTAGTCGTCGGCATGTCCGGCGGTGTCGATTCCTCGGTTACTGCGCTTCTGCTCAAGGAGCAGGGTTACGATGTCATCGGGATTTTCATGAAAAACTGGGATGACACTGATGAATTCGGGGTTTGCACCGCCGAGCAGGATGCGGAGGATGTTCGCCGCGTTTGCGAACAGATAGATATTCCTTATTACACGGTCAACTTCGAAAAAGAGTATTTCGATAAAGTATTTTCCTATTTTCTGGATGAATATAAGTCGGGGCGTACACCAAATCCTGATGTCATGTGTAACCGTGAAATCAAATTCGGCGAATTTTTGAATAAAGCGCTCAATCTTGGTGCCGATTATGTAGCTACGGGCCATTATGCACGCGTCGTTAACGAGGAAGGCATCTACAAACTCCTTCGCGGCGTGGACAGCAATAAAGACCAAACCTACTTCCTGAATGCGCTGAATCAAGAGCAGCTTTCCAAAGCGATGTTCCCGATCGGCCATCTTCCCAAACCCGAAGTACGCCGCATCGCGGAAGCCGCGGGTCTGTATACGGCCAAAAAGAAGGACAGCACAGGTGTCTGCTTTATCGGCGAACGAAATTTCAAGGAATTTCTGAGCCAATATTTGCCGGCTAAGTCCGGCAATATGGTGGATATCGTTACCGGCGAAATCAAAGGCCCCCATGACGGCCTGATGTATTACACGCTCGGCCAACGCCAGGGTCTCGGTATCGGTGGTTCCGGTAACGGCGAGCCTTGGTTCGTAGCCGACAAGGATTTGGAGCAAAACATCTTATACGTTGTACAAGGTGACAAACATCCTAGCATGTATTCTACGGGTTTGATTGCCACAGGCGTGAACTGGATTGCAGGCGAAGGGAATGTGCCCAAAGAACCTTTCAACTGCACCGCTAAGTTCCGCTACCGGCAACCTGACCAGCAGGTAACGCTGGAGTGGCTGGAGGACGGATCTGTCCACGTCCGGTTTGCCCAGCAGCAAAAAGCGATTACCCCAGGCCAAGCCGTCGTGTTCTACCAGGATGAGGTGTGCCTTGGTGGTGGAACCATCGATAAGGTGGAGAAAATCCCGTTCAGGCTGCCAACCATCCAAAAAAAATAATGCACAGGCATCTAGCCATTGTCCGGTCAATCCGGGCAGTGGCTTTTTCATGAAACGACCGGCGTTTGGAAGACGCCAGCGTTTCTTGCCTGTGCAAAACATTCTCTATGACACGTATGGAATCCTGCTCGTTTTTGAATATTTCCCAGTAAGTACGTGTTCAAAAAGGCGGATTTTCAGCACCGAAGCTTATGCTTCCGATGTGCGTTTTTTCGAAACGCTTCAGTTGAATGAAGCTAGGGACTGAGGAGCTGAGCTACACTTATTCATCTCTGGAAAGAAATTGATTCCGTCTACGCTGCTGATTTATCTGAATTTTGGATTCATTTCCTTGTTCCGTAGCCTGGTAAAATACCCGCCGTGAAATCGACTTCGGCAAATAATCCTGCTTGACGTAATGTCCCGGGTAATCGTGAGGATACTTGTACCCTTCATGGCCTAGCTTGACGGCGCCTTTATAATGCGTGTCGCGCAAATGCAAAGGCACCTCCGCCGATTTCAGCTCATCGATCGCCGTCATCGTCCGTGAAATCGCCGTATATACGGCATTGGATTTCGGGCTTTCGACCGCAAACAGGATCGCCTGCGCAATATTCAGCTTCGCTTCTGGCCAGCCGTTGTTCCGATATGCCTCCAACGCACTGACCGCCTGCACCATTGCCTGCGGGTTGGCAAGTCCGATATCCTCGCTGCTGGCGGCAATCAGACGGCGGATAAACACCATCGGGTCCATCCCGAGCTTCTCTACCGCATAGAAGAACCAGAACAAGGCAGCGTCACTGGAACCGCGGATGCTCTTGTGAAAAGCGGACAGCACATCATATTGCGTCGACTCGTCCGCACGTACCGTCGGCCGGCGGATGGATTCTTCCGCCACTTCAAGCGTAACATGAACGGTGCCATCGTCTTCGGGCGGTGTCGTCATGGCCGCGAGATCAAGCGCCGTTAATGCCCTGCGGATATCTCCGTTCGCCATGGTCGCAATATGATCCAGCGCCTCGTTATCAACCTGCAGTTTCATAAATCCGAGCCCTTTGTCCACGTCGGCAAGCGCCCGCTTCATCGCCTTAAGGGAATGCTCTTTCGTTAAAGGCTGTAGCTGAAACAAGGTGGAGCGGCTCATCAAAGCCCCGTTCACATAATGAAATGGGTTCTCCGTCGTCGCCCCAATAAAAATAATTGTCCCTTTCTCCACCGCGGGCAGAAGTGCATCCTGCCTCGAGCTGTTGAAACGGTGTACTTCGTCCAAAAACAGAATCGTTTTTGTTCCATACATTGCTTTATTGTTTTGCGCGCGATCGATGACTTCACGCACGTCCTTGACGGAAGCGTCTACCGCATTCAAGCGCACAAAATCCGCCTGCGTTTTTTGCGAGATGATATGGGAGAGCGTCGTTTTCCCGCAGCCCGGAGGGCCGTATAGAAGGATGGAAGTCACCTGGTCCGCTTCGATCGCCCGGCGCAGCAGCTTGCCAGGGCCAATAATATGTTCCTGCCCGATATATTCATCCAGCGTGGTCGGGCGCATCCGGTCGGCCAGCAGCCTTCCATCCCGCTCTTCCTCCTGCTGGAAAGAAAATAAATCCATCTGTACTCACGTCCTTGAGCTAATATTCACCCTCCTATCATACCATACCATACCCGGGCACTGCGGATCATGCGTTCGTATCGCTATTATACACCTGCAAAGCAGAAAGATTCGGCCACCAACGCGATTCCGTAATGTTTAGACGCAGATAGCGGCTGCTGACGGATTCGAATCCGCATATTTTTTTGTATCCCACCACGGTCCCTTGGTAAAGGGTCACCCATTCGTCTCCATTCCGGCATTCCAGCGTAAAACGCTCAATCCGCTGACTGTAGCGGTACTCCTGAAGAACGACGCGGTCAAACGCCATTTCCCGGCCCAGATCAACTTCGATCCATGCCTGCTCGGTTCCTTTCTCAGGCGCCCAAAACGTATCGGGGTTTCCGTCCAGCACGAGATCAGCCTCATGCGCTTCAGCCGCTTCAGACGTGCTCGCAGCTGCGTCCGAAGTCAGATCGACGCCGTATTGGCGCCGAATGGCGTCGCCAAGTTCCTGCAGCCTACGAACGTCGTTCTCATGAATAAGCCCGCGACGGTCCGGTGGAAGATTCAGCAGAAACGTAGCATTACCGCCGACAGATCCTTCATATACATGCAGAAGTTCCTCCAGCGTTTTCACCTGATCATCCTCAGATGCATGATAGAACCATCCCGGACGAATGGATGTATTCACTTCAGCCGGGTACCAGACCAGCCCTTCCGCTTCAAGGATGACCTCTCGACTACCCAGGTCCTCATCTTCAGAGCTGTATTTGCGAGCAAATTCACGGTTGTCCTCCTGCTGCGAATTTTCTGCAATTTTCTCTTTGTCCTGAAGGGAAGCCGGAACGACGCTCCATTCCGAACTCCGGCAATGACCTGCTTCGTTGCCACACCAGCGGATATCTGGACCACATACGGAAATGGCCGCTCCCGGCTGCAATTCCCGGATCAGTGCATAATAGGCGCTCCAATCGTATACCTGCCGCTTTCCATTTGGTCCTTCGCCGCAAGCGCCGTCAAACCAAACGCAAAAGATATCGCCGTATCCGGTGAGAAGCTCCCGCAGCTGATTTTTGAAATATTCGTTATACACCTCAGAATCGCCATAAGACGGCTCATGCCGATCCCAAGGAGAAAGGTAAATACCGAATTTGATTCCTCCCTGGCGGCAAGCATCAGATACCTCCCTGACCACATCCCCTTGTCCATTTTTCCACGGACTGTTCTTGACGGAATGCTCCGTATACCGGCTCGGCCATAAGCAAAATCCGTCATGATGTTTACATGTCAAAAGCAATCCCTTCATCCCAGCGGATTTCACCGCAGCAACCCATTGGTCCGCATCCAGCTCGGTTGGATTGAAAATCGACGGATCTTCCTCTCCCGTCCCCCACTCGGCATCGGTATATGTATTAACCGTAAAATGTATAAACGAATAAAACTCCATCTCCTGAACGGACAGCTGTCTTTCCGTCGGTTTCACCTGTGCAGCATATTGAATCTTTTCATTCATCGTGAAAGTCCTCCCATTATGTGTGTGTATGTTGTCTCTTATAACATTCTCCCAGAAAAACAAGATACCTGCTAACTGCTGCAGGTATCCTTGTCATCCATAGGGGGTATAGCATCCCAAATCTCTGGGATTCACCCGTGCCAAAGTACACAACCATTAAACCCTTCGGCAGCCTGGGTGCTTTATCCTTTGACGCTGAAGGGAATTAGAATGAATAAAGTTTGAACTTTTATTTTTTTCCGCGGTAAGCTTTTTCATGGTGACGAAGAATGGCTTGAAACAAATTTTTGCCCTGTTCTACCGGCCTTACAGGATTCTCCGCATCCAAGTTCAAATACATCGCTCTGTATGTCTCAGGCACCCAAATATACGTATGTACGTAATCGGTTAATGTAAACCCTGCTTTCTTCCAAAAGGCAATCCTCCGAGCGTTTTCCTCGCTTGGGTCAGCCTCTGCTTCAATGACGATACCTCTGCAGTTCCGTGATTCCGCCCATCTTTCCATATCCCCAAGACAGGCCAGCCCGAGACCCTTTCCCCGTTCACATCCGCATACCGCAATATAATCAATGATCAGCATGTTCATCTTCGGGTCCATTCCCGTCAGTGCCATGGCGACTGCTTTAGTGTGATCATACCAGACATGCAGCGCACATAGGTTCCTCTCGAACATTCGCATGATTATTGTTCGGTTCTTCCGCCCATGCTCGGGAAAGCCCTCCTGATAGATGGGTTCAGCCTGAAGCCACATTTCCTCATTCCACTCATCAGTAACTTGATACCGCATCTTTTCTCCCTTATCTCATATGTAAAGTATTCTTACTACCTGCTCATTTAAGTGTACAGCTGTATTTTCCCCCATATCAAACTGTCCTGATACGAAGGAGCATATCGAAGAATTAAGACTACAAAAGAACCGTCCTAAAAAGGCAGGAGCTTAAGTCTACGAACGTCTCGCTTGCAATTGTAACGAAAAAGGCATCCCTAAGTTTTTTGTAAACTTTCGGGATACCCTCGAATGGAACTGTTCTATAATTGTTTTAGGATTTTGCAAAATTTGATTCCAATACTTCCAGGTTGCGGCATATAGACGAACGAACCCTTTTCGATCCCCATGCTGCTGCTTGAAAGCCGCTATTGGCATTTTTGCAAAATCCTCGGAAAACAAGGTAAACGACTCATATAAAAAACTCATTTTATCCATGGTGATCCGAAAGGTTTAGCGGCGTGCGGACATTTTCTGATTTATAACGTCCGCCTCACGTTCCGCCCGCTTTTTGAAAATCACTTTCCGGATACTTTCCACAGATAAATGATAGGTTTTAGTTAAGGCTTCCACTGAATGACCGTTGCAATGAAGCTCGTATATTTCATTATTTCTGCGTTCGATCATCTGCCGGGTGCCACTATTGACTCCCCAGCCGACGCGCTCACTGCTTTTCTTCGGGATGTAAATCAATTCACCCTCAATATACTTCTGAAGCTCCTTCAGCAAACTAGGGGGAAGCACATCCCTCCCATTTCTGTAATTCACGATAAACGTCCTCCTTAAACATATGTTGGTTCGATTTAGCTGTTTTTGTTTTGAACATTTTATCGTTCCCTCCTTTCTGTTATGTACGTATATTTTAAAAAGGTAATTAGGGAGACCTGTACGGTCTCCCTGCACTTTGCAATTTCCGCTTTACGCGGAAATCACCTCGTAATTTGTGATCAAAATTGCATCAGCTCCTTTCTGTAGAAAGTAGTCGGCCGACCGACACCTTTATTAACTCATATTCAGAGCTTCTCTTCAAGCGAAAAAATAAGTATATACGTTCTTTACCAGCCTAGGATTGCAATATCTTCATTCATATTTTGCAAATAATCCGGCAGAGGGCCTTCATGCATCAGCCACAGTTCATGTAGCGCACGCGTACAGCCGACGTACATAAGCTTGGCGTCCCATGCCGAGGTGCCATAATGCTGCGGATCTGCATCCGCTACGATGACCGCATCGAATTCAAGGCCTTTCGAGAGGTATACCGGCAGGACGGAAAGTCCCCCCTCATACGCTTTTTTACCGCCATCGATCAAATGAACATCCGGCACATCTGGCAGCAGCTGTTCATACAACTCCTTCGCATCATGGAGCGTTCGGGTCAAAATGGCAACCGTACGGTATTCGCCCGAGGCCAACTTTTGCAGCCCTTTGCGGAGATTATCCAGTCGATCCTGTCTCTGGCTTCCGTATGGAATCATACGTACAGGGTTACCGCTCCGGAAAACGGGCACTGCAAGCAGGTCGCTGCGCACACCCTCCTCCAGAATGCGGTTAGCAAACTCGATGATTTCCATGGTCGACCTGTAGCTCCGGGTCAGTGCAAAATAGGCCGTCTGATCAGCCGCAAACAGCGAGCTCATTTCTTCCCAATTGTGTACGCCCCGGTATGCATGAATGCCTTGGGAGAGATCCCCGAGAATGGTAAAGGAATGCCCTTTGACAAACAAATCTAACACCGCAACCTGGAACGGGGAAAAATCCTGAGCTTCGTCAATGACAATGTGGTCAAAACGCTGCTCTCCCGTTATATCATTCAACAGATATTGGATGAACAGAAGTGCGGGCAGATCCTCCTCACGGATTATATCTTTTTTTAGATCTTTTTGGGTGGATTTCATCACGCTGTCCGGAATGGCTGAAAGCAGTTCTTCAGGCCAGCCCACTTGCAGCTTCAAAGCCTTAAACATCTGCTTATACAGCATCAGCGGCTCGTATTTCGGCCATTTGGAAGCATAGGATTTTTCACGCCCCGAAGCTTTTTTCTTCCGCTCCTTCAGCGCTGCAGCCGACGGTGACTTCTTCAGTTCCATTTCGATCCAGCGGTGGATCCTCGCCATAACCCGTTCTTTGCGTTTCGCCAGAGGATATGGCTTGTATTCCTCATTAAACCAGTGAAGAATCGTATCGCGCTTCAGCACGGCACCCTCCCATGGCATAAAATCCGCTTCGGGCACTGAAACATTTTCCATCGACTCCACGCAAGCACGAATCATGTTCATGAATTTAATAGAACCTTTGAACCGGCCGGGAACCTCTTCCGTAACTTCAGGCATTCCTCCTGCCGATTCGAACCAGTAAGCCAGCGTTTCCGACGCATCCGCAATCGGAAGCTCAATGCCGAGCAGCTGCAAAGCCCAATCCGCAAACGTGCTTTGCTGGATGTCGCCCACGCCGAGCTCTGGCAGTACATCGGAAATATAATCGAGGAACATATGGTTCGGCGCGAAAATAATCATTTTCTCAGCCGTAACCTGTTCCTTGTATTGATACAGTAAATAAGCGAGACGATGAAGCGCTACTGTTGTTTTCCCGCTTCCCGCGACCCCCTGGATGATCAAGGCTGTATTTTTCGCCGCACGGATAATTTTATCTTGTTCCGCTTGGATGGTAGACACGATGTCGCGAAGTTTGTTGTCTTTGTTCTCGCCGAGACGGTAAACGAGAAATTCGTCCGATACGGCCGGCTGAGTGCTGTTACGGTCATAGGTATCGGAAACTCGTTCCAAAATCTGCTTGCGGATGACCAGGTTGCGCTTCAAATACACCAGTCCTTCAATGATGCCATCAGGTGCCTCATACGCTGCCGGGTCATCCCCACCGGTGAAGGAATAAAAGACACTGGCAATCGGCGCACGCCAGTCGATAACCATCGGGTGATCCCCGACTTCCGCATGATCGACGCCGATTTTGCCGATATAAAGAGGTTTTGGCTCCCCGTCCTTTTCGCCCTGAAAATCCAGCCGTCCAAAATAGGGTGCCGACAGACTTTTGGAAAGTGCTTGCCTTTTCTCCTCACGGCCTGCCTCCAATAGCTGCTCGGAAAAGTCATGGCCAGTGTAAACCTCGATGCTGCGCAGCCGCTGCAGCTGCCTGTCAATCTCAGCGATCGTTGCATTCAGCCTTTGCTCTTCCTCTTGATAGGCACTTTGAAAAGTTTGCTCCAATTTCAGTTACCTCCTAAAAGTATTCCGTAAGCCGTAAAGGCTTCGGGGGGACTGTTCCTATGACAAACTGCCACAAAACGTCCCTGCCCTGGTAAGCTGATGCTTAGTCGTGAGCTTTAAGCCCGCTTAGAAAGGATTTACAGTATATCACATTGAAGACGCATTCACCATATCACCGAATTGGACAACTTCTTTATAGTAACTTAGCCATTACCTCCGGATTGGGCTCCATTCGCCCACCGTCCATACATCCGTAACCCAACCCTCATAAAAAGCGGGCTCGTGGGAAACCAGGAGAATTGTACCCTGGAACTCCATCAATCCTTTTTTCAACGCTTCTTTGGCCCTGACGTCCAGATGATTCGTCGGTTCATCCAGAACTAGCAAATGGCTTGGCGTCAGCATTAGCTCTGACAAACGTACCTTCGCCTGCTCCCCACCGCTGAGTGCCTGGATCGGCTTGCGGATATGCTCTGCCGTCAAGCCGGACATCGCAAGCACTTTCCGGATATCTTTTTGCGTCAGATCCGGTCGCAGTGCCCAAACCTTATCCATCGGCGTTTCTTCTGGCGCGATGTCCTCCTGGCGGTAGTAAGCCGTCTTGAGCCGCTCGGAAGCGAATAATTCGCCTCCCAGCGGCTTGATATGGCCCAGCAATGTGTTGACAAGCGTTGACTTACCAGCCCCGTTTTCACCAACAATCGCAATTTTATCGCCTCTCCGCACCTTCAGCGACATCGGTTTGAAAAGAGGGTGTTCATATCCTACCTGCAGCTGCTTTGTTTCAAAAACTGCCGTTCCAGCGGTGGCTCCAGGCATAGAGAACATGAACCGTGGAGCAGGGCCATCCGTCGGTTTCTCCACGCGGACGATCCTGCTGAGCATTTTCTCGCGACTCTTGGCCTGCTTGGCTTTTCGAATCCGGTTTTTATCGATAAAAGCCTCCAACTTTTCGATCTCCTTGCTTTGCTTCTCATATGTCGTCTGCTGCTGTGCCTGCCCTAACGCCAGTTCTTTTTGGAATTGCCGGTAGTTCCCGGAATAACGTTTGATGTTTTGATGTGCCAGATGGAAAACCACCGTCACAATTTCGTTCAGAAAACGTTCGTCATGAGAAACGACAATGTACGCATACTTGTAACGTTTCAAGTAACCGGTAAGCCATTCGATATGGACCTTATCCAAATAGTTGGTCGGCTCATCAAGCAAAAGCACCTGCGGTTCTTCCAGCAGCAGTTTAGCCAGCAGCAGCTTGGTTTTTTGTCCGCCGCTCAGCGTGGTAACATCTTTCTCGAGCCCTATATCCGTAAGGCCTAGGCCGGATGCGATATCTTCGACTTTGGAGGAAATCTGATAAAACTCATGATGCTCCAAAGCAGCCTGAAGCTCACCGTACTTCCGCAAAAGAGCCTCCAGTTGATCACCCGGATCTGCCAGCCTTTCGGCAATGCGGTTCATTTCCTTTTCCATCTCAAACAGATGTGAAAATGCCCGCTCCAGATACCCCCTGATGGTCGTACCCGCCTGCAACCCGATATGCTGCTCCAAAAAACCAACACGTATCTGCGGCGCCCATTCGATTTGGCCCGCATCCGGGAGCAGACTGCCAGTAAGCAGGCGGAATAGGGTAGATTTGCCGGCGCCATTGACGCCGACCAGGCCGGCATGCTCTCCTGCGAGCAAGCGGAAATTCAAGTATTGGAATGTGATCTGATCACCGTACATATGTGTCACATCTGTAACGTTTAAAACACTCATCTTTTTTCTCTCCTTTTGGTTTCGGTTTGATGATGATCAAGCGAAAGCCGTCCGGAGAAACAGAAGGTATGAAATTGAATAAAAAAAGCAGGTAAGGCGAATACACCTTACCTGCTTTTTATTTCAGAGTAAGAAAGGATTCGGATCATATCAACTGTTCTCGAGATGGCTTGTTAAAAAGGGGCAGACTTCTCCCGTCTTAAGCCAAAACTCTTACAAGAACAGTTGATAATTTTTCCATTTCCTTTCCACCTCATATCGGATAATTTAGATAAAACATGATATGCGAAAGCTTAATCTGCAGTGCCGGATACAACTGTCCGGATACAGAAAAAAACTCGCAGCTAAGCCAAAGTATAGAGGAGCAAAGCCTTTGTTGTCAATAGTTGTAATATCGGTACCCCTGTCATAGTCTTTCCACTGCAGGTTTATTCGATGTAATCTTTTAGCCGTTTGCTCCGGCTGGGATGTCTCAATTTGCGCAGCGCCTTAGCTTCGATCTGGCGAATCCGCTCCCGCGTTACACCAAACACTTGGCCCACTTCCTCAAGCGTCCGCGTACGGCCATCCTCCAGCCCAAAACGAAGACGAAGCACGTTTTCTTCCCGCTCCGTGAGCGTATCCAGCACATCGCCCAGCTGCTCTTTCAAAAATTTATATGCAGCAGAGTCTACGGGAGCAAGCGCGTCATGATCTTCGATAAAATCGCCCAGCTTCGAGTCGTTTTCATCCCCGATCGGCGTTTCGAGCGACACAGGCTCCTGTGAAACCTTCATGATCTCCCGGACCTTCTCCACGCTCAGTTCCATTTCACGCGCGATCTCCTCCACCTCGGGCTCACGTCCCAATTCCTGTACCAATTGTCTAGAAACACGCGTAAGCTTGTTGATGGTTTCGATCATATGCACCGGAATACGGATCGTTCTGCCCTGATCGGCAATGGCGCGCGTAATCGCCTGTCTGATCCACCATGTCGCATAGGTACTGAATTTGAAGCCTTTTGTATAATCAAACTTATCGACAGCCTTGATAAGTCCCATGTTTCCTTCCTGAATCAAATCAAGTAGTTGCATTCCCCGCCCCGCATAACGTCTTGCGATGCTTACAACCAGCCGGAGGTTGGCCTCTACCATGATGTTCTTGGCCTCTTCATCTCCCTCGGCGACGCGTTTCGCCAAATTCACTTCATCCTCTGCGCTCAGCAGACCGACACGGCCAATCCCTTTCAAATACATGCGCACAGAGTCGTCATTTTTTATGCCCGTCGGCAGAAGTCCAACATCAGCAAATGTCTCGGCGTGCTCCTGATCGCCCGCGCCGCCTTGATCTTTTGCCAAATTATTCTGTTCCTCGCTTGCCATGTGACGCCCTCCCCCTAAAGATCATCTCGACACCATGATCATTTTACTTGACTCCTGCCCTCAAAAAATTATTGACGCAAAAAGGATAATATGTTAATATAAAGTTGATTTTTATTTAATAATCTTTTTTTGGGCACATTTTATAGTATCATATACGTATGTTACTTTCAATATGTTTCATTAAATAACGCAAAATCGAAATTTTTTTACATAACCCGAAATGGAACTCCTTTATACGGAGAAACCCTTTCGGTTTTTTGTTTTATTTTCACGGCTTGATAAGAAAAACGTCAATCGACGCACCTCAAGAAAAAAGGCGCTATTAGATAATTTTTCTTGAGATATGAGGATGAGATTACCGGAAGTTTATACTTTCTGATATCTTAAGAAAGGCGGTCTCAACTCCCCTTGCGGAGAGCCGCCTTGGATAATAATTTTATTGATCCTTTTTAACAATTCCGGCTTCATTGCCGTCACCGCACCTTGGGATCCCATTCCAAAATACTTAGTACCGGATAGTGATCCGAAGCAGTGTCATCTTCTATCCGTTCGGAACCCACCAGCTTCCATCCACTCTTTTTGTCAAATAGGATATAGTCGATTTTCCCATCTTCCTTATTGGTGATCCCAACTGAAGCCGTTGCATCTACTGCCTCTTTTGTTAATATATGCATGGGGAGTGAATCCGGGAGCGCATTCATGTCGCCCGCCAGTATATACGGCGTTTTGTCCTGCAAATACTTCTGAATCTTCTTGACCTGTTCAGTCCGGATTTTTGCCGCAAGTTCGATATTCTCCTGCCATTCCAAATGAGTGTTCGCAAATACGACTGAGGGAAGTCCCTGCCACGGAAGCAGCTTTGCTGCCAGCAGCACGCGGGGTTCTCCGTCTTGCTCATTCGGAAGCATGGTGGTATGTACCCATTCCATCGGTAGCCTGGAGAGGATGGCGATTCCGTATTCGCTGCCTTCGAATCCAATTGCCTTGGCAAATTCATGATGCATTCCCGTTAATTTACCGAGCACCGCCGCCTGCTCTTCCATTCCGCTTCTAAACATATTACGATCGACTTCCTGCAAAGCAACAATATCGGGATTCGTGCTGCGGATGACTTCGGCAATCCGTTTCAAATCCACCTTTTGGTCCGTACCTTCCCCGTGATGAATGTTGTAGGTCAACACGCGGATGGCAGCCTTCATGACCGATTTTTCCTTTACAGCAGCTTCCTTAACCTTTTCATTCAACAAGTCTGCTTCTTTCATCTGGATAGCTCCTCCTCTAATGGATCGGCATAAGCTGCCACGAACTTCACCAATATCATGAGCACCCCAGCAGCGGGGCAAATCCAAAACGTATTTTTCGCATCGGAATTTTCCTTCTCCCTAAGGCAAGCTTAGGCAAGTTTCCTAGTGAGGATTTCCGAAAAAACGCATATACCTAATCTGTACCGTCCGCCTTTAATTCCCTTTGGCCCTGTAATACGCTTTATTTTCTAGCGCCCTAACCGGTGTGGTCCAATTCTCCGTGGATGGCATTGTTGCGATTGCGTCCTCTGCGGCCTGAAGTTTGGCATCCATTTGATCAATCAGATGGAGCGCAAGCGCTTCAGGAATTTGCGGCTGCACGGTGCTGCCCCATTCCGGCAAATTATGGTGTGCCAAAATCATATGCTGCAGCAGTACAATTTTTTCCGAATTCACGTCCATGCCATAAATTGTTGCGGCTTCCGTAATCCAACTAGCAGCAAGCGGAATATGACCAAGCATCTTCCCCGTGAAGCTGTATTCGCTAACGATGCCAAGCTCCGCCGTCAGCTCTTCTGTTTTGGCGATATCATGCAAAATGATACCTGCCACCAGCAAATCCCTGTTCAGGAAAGGACGCTGTTTGCAGACGAATTCGGCCAACTCCAGCATCCGCACCATATGGTAGGCCAGCCCTGCATAGAAGGCATGATGCATGCCTTTAGCAGCAGGATAATGCATCAGTTTATCCCCGACCTTGTTAAAACAGTGGTCAATGATGACTTGCATGTCCGTGTCCTGGATCGTCGAAGCGGCTGTTTTGATGGCATAAACAAGATCATTGGGCGGAACCGGTGCCGAGCGCACGAAATCCGTAATATTATAACCGTCCTCTTCGGTAGCTGGGCGGATTTTGTTTACCTTAAATTGCAAGCGTTCGCGGTACAGCTGGACCACTCCACGGACCTTTACCAGCATTGGCGCAAAGAAAGTTTCCTTGTCTGTGGAGGAAGCATCCCAATATTTAGCCGTAATTTCACCGCTCGTGTCTGAAAGAATAATATCCAAATAATCCTTAGGTGGTGTGGAATTCGTTTGTTTTACCATGGATGATTTTAATAGATAATACCCCGTAACTTCCTGTCCTTCTGTAAATGATTGTATGAGTGTCATGTCTTTCCTCCTCCCAAAATCTCGTGAGCACTCTTGAAAATATAGGGCCACCCAGCAGAAGCGGCCCCGCTCCCCTTATCCCGCATGCTGTTTACAGCAATGTATGTAGCACAAGGTTAGCGACAAATAAAGCAGCAATAACATAAAGCGCTGGAGAAACTTCCTTGCCCTTCCCCAGAGCGAATTTGATAATCGGATAGGCGATAAACCCAAAAGCCATACCATCCACAATACTGTATGTGAAAGGAATCATGACCATGATTAGAAAACCTGGGAATGCTTCCGACAGGTCGCCAAAATCCATGTTCTTGACATTCTGTACCATCAGTCCACCGATGACGATCAAAATCGGAGCAATTGCACAGTCCGGTATGAAAGCGAGCAGCGGAATAAAGAAGAATGTAGCGCAGAAGCACACGGCAGTTACCAGAGGGGTCATGCCGGTACGGCCCCCGGCTGCAATACCTGCGGTCGTCTCCGCCGCCGCCACAACCGGGCTGCTGCCGAAAATCCCCGCGAAAATATTCGTAATCGACAGTGCCCGCAAACTGCCCTTAAAACGTTCGGGACGATCGATCATCTGCGTTTGAGAAGCGATGAGACCGATATTTTCAAAAACGACGATCAAGAGCAGCAAAAAAACGGCGATCCAAAAGACCAGACTTCCGGCCCCCGACCACGATAGCTGTCCAAATAATGTGCCGTATTCCTTGAAAATAGGGCCGGATTCCATTTGCTGCTGCGGCTTGATGGCACCAAGCAAATAAGCCAGGCCCGTTCCCACCAAAATGCTGATGAGAAGACCACCCTGAACGCCCCGGATAAACAAAATAAGCGCCAGCAGCAGTGTAATGCAGGCGACGATTACCGCGGGATCACTAAAGTGACCGATGGCGACAAATGTTGTTTGATGCGCAATCACGATTCCGCTTTTTTGTAGACCGATAAAGGTCATGAACAAACCGATACCGACGGTAATCCCGTGCTGCAGATTATGTGGTATGGCTTCGCTGATCTTCCGATACAATGACGTAAAAGCCAAAATCGCAAACAAAACACCCGTTACCGCTACCACCATCAAAGCTTCCTGCCAACTTAGCTTCATGGAATGCACTAGTGTATAGGTGAAAAAAGCGTTGATCCCCATGCCGGGTATGACCACAATCGGCGATTTGCCACCAAAGGCCATCAAAAGGCAACCGCTGATCGATGTTAAAATAGTGCCAATCATCGCCGCTTTCAGCGGCATGCCCGCATCATGCAAAATATTAGCGTTAACCATAACAATATATACAACTGAAAAATACGAAACCACTCCGGCAATGAGCTCTTTTTTCCAGCTGTCTCCCGGTCTAAGACCGAGACTATTTTGCCAAAAACCTGATTTCAAAAATTCCCCTTCTTTCTGTTACTGCCGAGTTGCCTCACAAACGATTTCAATTCTACTTGAATTCGAAACAAAAAGGCGTGACCGCCGTTATATACGACCATTCACGCCATATGATTGTATCACATTTCAACATAGGGTAGCGATGTTATTATACCTCGATTCCTGCTTTCTTCAGCAGATCTTTGACAGCCACGCTAACCATGATTAGTCCCGCCACCGGCGGAACAAATGCGTTGCTGGCGGGCGGCTGCTTCGCTTTGCGGATGGCCGGAGCATTTTCCGGAACGATTTTCTCTGTCACATCCACGCGAGGCTTCATGGGCTCTTCCGTCGAAAAGACGACCTTGACGCCTTTTTTGATGCCCTCCTTGCGGAGCTTGGTGCGGATCACCCGTGCGATCGGATCGACCGTCGTCTTGGAAATATCCGCCACCTGGAAGCGGCTTGGGTCCATCTTGTTCGCAGCACCCATGCTGGAGATGAGCGGAATTTTCCGTTTGAGGCATTCTTTGATCAAATGGATCTTGTAGGAGACCGTATCGGACGCATCCAGAACATAATCCAAATCAAATTTAAAAAGCTCCTCATAGGTTTCTTCGGTATAAAACATGTTTAGGGCAATCGCTTCGCATTCGGGATTGATCAGCTTGATCCGCTCGACCATCAGATCGGCTTTCTTTTGGCCGACCGTGGTGGTCAGGGCATGAATTTGACGGTTGATGTTCGTGATATCCACAACATCTTTGTCAATCAGGATCAGCTTGCCGACACCCGTGCGGGCGAGGGCCTCCGCCGCAATGGAGCCCACCCCGCCGATACCGAGCACAGCCACCGTGCTGTTTTTCATCGCTTTCATGCCATCTGGCCCTATCGCGAGTTCCGTACGGGAAAACTGGTTGAGCATAATGTATGGAGGCCTCCCTTTATTTTATATTAGGCATTAGCCTTTTCCGGTTTCTTTGCCAGTTTAATATGAAGCTGGTCAAGCTGCGATGGATCAACCGGAGATGGCGCGTCCATCAGAAGATCTGTAGCACTTGCCGTTTTCGGGAATGCAATCGTTTCACGCAAATTGTTGCGTCCTGCGAGCAGCATCACGAGGCGATCAAGTCCAAACGCAATGCCGCCATGCGGAGGCGTGCCGTATTCGAAAGCGTCCAGCAGGTAGCCGAATTTCTCGCGTGCGAGTTCCGGAGACAGGCCGAGAGCATTGAACATTTTCTCCTGGATGTCACGTTTATAAATACGCATCGAACCGCCACCCACTTCATAGCCGTTCAGTACAATGTCGTATGCTTGTGCGCGCATTTTAAGCGGATCCGTGTCGAACAATTCCACATCCTCGTCGTTTGGACGGGTGAACGGATGGTGTTCGGCTACATAACGTTTAGCTTCCTCATCATAGCTGAGCAGCGGGAAGTCTGTAACCCACGCAAATTTATATACGCTGTCGTCGATCAGACCGAGATCGCGTCCGATTTTCAGACGAAGTGCGCCGAGAACATCTGCCACAACCTTTTTATTATCCGCGGAGAACAGCAACAAGTCGCCATCTTCGGCTCCGGTGCGATCTCTTACGGCTTCGATTTCCTGCTCGGTAAAGAACTTCACGATTGGCCCTTTGAATTCGCCGTCTTTCACTTGAATCCAAGCCAAACCTTTAGCACCGTAACGGGAAGCATATGGTCCGAGGTCGTCGATGTCTTTACGGCTCCAAGTTCCGCAGCCTTTAGCATTCAAACATTTCACTTCGCCGCCTTTTTCGATGACGGATGCGAATACTTTGACGCCGCTGTTCTCCACGATGTCATTCATTTCAACCAATTCAAGGCCAAAACGAAGGTCCGGTTTGTCAGAACCGTATTTGCCCATAGCTTCGTCATACGTAATGCGCTGGAACGGAGTTGTCAGCTCTACGCCAATCGTTTCCTTAAACAATTTCACCATCAGCTGCTCCATCATGTTGAGTAGCGAATCACGGTCGAGGAAGGAAGTCTCGATGTCGACTTGCGTAAACTCAGGCTGACGGTCTGCACGGAGGTCCTCGTCACGGAAGCAGCGGGCGATTTGGTAGTAGCGTTCCAGACCGCTCACCATCAGAAGCTGCTTATAAAGCTGCGGCGATTGCGGCAGCGCAAAAAACTCACCGGAATGAACGCGGCTAGGCACCAGGTAATCACGAGCGCCTTCCGGCGAGCTCTTGGTCAGAATCGGAGTTTCCACATCGACAAATCCGTTCTCATCCAGGAAATCACGGAATACTTTGGATGCTTTCGAGCGCAGCATCAGCGTTTTTTGCATTTCTGGACGGCGCAGGTCCAGATATCTGTATTTCAAACGCAGCGATTCGTCCACTTCAACACCGTCTTCGATGAAGAATGGAGGTGTTTTGGCTGCATTCAGCACTTCAATTTCGGTAATATGGACTTCGATCTCGCCTGTTGCGAGATTAGAATTAATCGTTTCTTCATCGCGTTTTACGACTTTGCCAGTAACCGACAGAACGTATTCACTGCGGACCTTATCGGCAATCGCCAGCGCATCTCCAGAATAAGCTGGATTAAATACGACTTGCACGATGCCGCTCCGGTCACGAAGATCGATAAAAAGCACGCCCCCAAGGTCGCGACGGGTTTGCACCCAGCCGTTCAGTGTGACAGTTTCTCCAATATGACCTGTGGTAAGGCTTCCGCATTGATGAGTTCTAAGCATATTTTCTCATACCCCTTTTTTATGATTTATGCCTTTTCAGCAAATTCTCTTAATTTCGTAATCAGATCGCTTAGCTTGACCGTTTGTTGTTCGCCCGTAGCCATCAGCTTCAACGAAATCTCGCCCCGCTCCAGCTCGTCGTCGCCCAGAATCGCCGTTATTTTGGCGCTAAAGCGGTCCGCCGATTTCATTTGGGCTTTCATTTTTCTACCCAAATAATCGCGTTCTGCCGACAAGCCCTCTTTCCGTACGAGAAAAAGTTGTTTCGTAATCTCCCGGTCAGCAGCCTCACCCAAAGCAACAAAATAAACATCCAGCGGTTTGACCGCATTCAGGTTGATTTCCTGTTTGTCCAAAATGAGTAAGATGCGTTCAAGACCGAGTCCCAACCCGATGCCCGGCTGCTCCGGCCCGCCGATTTCGCTGACCAGACCGTTATAACGGCCTCCGCCACCAATCGTGTCGATTGCACCGATTCCTTGGGCTTTATATTCAAACGCCGTATGTGTGTAGTAATCGAGTCCGCGCACCAGGCGGTGATTGACGACAAAGTCCACGTCCATATTCGTTAGGTACTGCTTTACCTGCTCGAAATGGTTCGTGCATTCCTCATCCAAGCTGTCTAGAATCGAAGGCGCATTTGCGAATTTATCCTGATCCACCTTGCAGTCGAGCACGCGCATCGGATTGCGATCCATCCGGGATTGGCAGTCCTTGCACAAGCTGTCTTTCATCGGTGTAAGAAATCCCAGCAGCTTCTCACGGTATGCCGCACGGCTTGCGGGATTGCCGACAGAGTTGATCTCCACCTTCACACCCTGCAGCCCCAGCTCCTTGCAAAATTGGTATCCAAGTGAGACCACTTCCGCATCGATGGCTGGATCAACGGCTCCGAAAGCCTCAACGCCAAACTGGTGAAACTGACGGTAACGACCAGCCTGCGGACGTTCATAACGGAACATCGGCCCGATATAATACAGCTTGCTTACATCCGGCTCCCCGTACAGCTTATTCTCCACATAAGAGCGAACAACCCCTGCCGTTCCTTCTGGACGCAGTGTCATGCTGCGGTCGCCTTTATCCTTGAACGTATACATTTCCTTCTCGACGATATCCGTCGTCTCCCCGACGCCCCGTTCAAACAGTTCGGTCTGCTCGAACATTGGCGTGCGGATTTCCCGGTAATTGAAACGCCGGCATAAATCTCTAGCTTTTCCCTCGACAAACTGCCATTTTTCCACCACACCCGGCAAAAAATCTTGGGTCCCTGTCGGTTTCTGGTAAGCCATGGTTCTACCCCCATTCAAATGATTCTGTTTTCTGTGCTCAAAAATTACTTATCAAAGCATAGGTATACAAGAGAAATACAAAAAATCCCCCGCCCTGCTGCTTTAACAAGCATACAGGGACGAGGGACTGTGTTTTATCAATCACCCGTGGTGCCACCCACATTCCGGATGCGCAAAAATACCGTGCATCCGCTTCATACGTTTAACGCCCGTTCCGCGCAGTACGTCTACTAACATAAGCGAGATCCTGTTCAAGGAGCTGCTGCTTTCGTCGCCTGTTCTCGGGGAAGTCATTCATCCAGTCATCCATAGAATCCTTCCAGCCTTGGGATTCCTCTCTGCATGGTGGGGCTCGGACTACTTGGTCCCGTCATCGAATCGAATTTTGAACATTTTTGATTATTTTTAGATTGTAATGAACCACTCCACTAAAGTCAAGTGGAAAACAAAAGAAAAACCTACAATCCGTATTGTAGGTCCATAAGGTTATATATTAAAAAAGGGGGTCATGCTGTTATTATAAACAGGCTATGTTAAAGGATTATGAAGCTAACATTACAGTTATATTACAGTCTAGAAGGCGCTTTATATAATATGCTGCTCCCAATTTCAATATTCAAAACAGCAGGCCCTCTTTTGATGAGAACCTGCTGTTTTTGCCTGAGGCCTGTTCATTCGATTGATGCGATCAAGAAAATAACAACCATTTTCTTAATCGCGCCTTGTTAACGCAATTGGTACGGAGATGACCCTGTTCCTTTACGGTATCCATTCCATAACGGAAAAGGTTCACCTGCCCGCTCCAGCTTAATGGCCTCCTTGACGGATTCAAGCGGAACCAGGGGCATATATTTCAGTGCTAATGTATGGGAAGATTGACGCATTGATGACGGCTCCTTCGATAAAAGCTGATATTTCATTATCAGCATTCCCGTATGGGCAGCTTCCTATGCCGTCGTTTTGCTGTCGATGATCAGCGTGACCGGTCCCCAATTGGTAAACTCCACGTCCATCAGTTCCCCAAAACGTCCAGTCGCGACCGTAAGTCCCTTCGTTTCGAGTGCCCGGTTAAAACATTCATAAATCGCAAGTGCCGCATCGGGTCTGGCCGCAGCCATAAAGTTCGGACGTTTGCCTTTGCGGCAGTCGCCATATAAAGTAAACTGCGAAACGGACAAAATTCCGCCACCCGCGTCCATAACGCTGAAATTCATTTTTCCTTCTTCGTCTTCAAAAATGCGCAAACCAGCAACCTTATCAGCCAAATACTGCGCATCCTTTTCCGTGTCTTCATGGGTAACTCCCACAAGCACCATCAAACCCTGGTCGATTTGCCCCGTGATTTCCCCATTAACGGTTACTTTCGCTTCCTTACAGCGTTGAACGACAACTCTCATGCTGATGCTACGCTCCTTTGCCCGAAAAAATCAAAGGATTATCCTACTGGATAATCCGATGTACGGTATAAACATCCTTCACGCGCTTAATCCGTTCCACGACCGAATGCAGATGATCCGTATTGCGGATCAGAATCGTCATGTGGATCTGCGCCATCTTATTTTTATCTGACCGTCCGGTAACGGCGGAAATATTCGTTTTGCTCTCGGAAACCGCCTGCAAAACCTCGTTCAACAAACCGTTACGGTCATGGCCCGTAATCTCGATATCCACACTATAATTCGCTTCAATTTCGGTCTCCCATTCCACTTCAATGACGCGTGCCGCTTCCTCACCGTCGGTTGAAGTCGGAATGTTCGGACAGTCGGTCCGGTGAACGGATACGCCGCGCCCACGGGTAACGTAACCAACAATATCATCTCCCGGAACGGGGTTACAGCAGCGGGCGAAGCGGACGAGCAAATTGTCAATTCCTTTAACGCGCACCCCGTTGGTCGGACGTGATCTTTTCTCCGAAGGAACTTTAATTTCCTTCTTCTCTGTGGTCAACTCAAGCAAACTTGCTTCTTCCTGCTCTTTGCGTAGACGCTCCGTTAGGCGTGTACAAATTTGTGCTGCCGTAATGCCGCCAAAGCCGATGCCTGACAGCATATCCTCCAAATCATTAAAAGCAAATTTCTTGGCTACCTCCAGCAGCTTGTCGTCCGTAGTCCATTCGGCAGGGTCCAGCCCGCGGCTCTTCAGCTCGCGTTCGATCATGTCGCGGCCTTTTTCCACGTTCTCTTCACGTTTTTCCTTCTTGAACCACTGCTTGATTTTGCTTCTCGCATGGGAGGATTGGGCGATTTTCAGCCAATCTCCGCTTGGTCCATAGGAATGCTTAGAGGTGAGAATTTCTACGATATCGCCTGTTTTCAGGCGGTGATCCAGCGGTACGATCCGTCCGTTTACCTTGGCGCCGATCGTCCGGTTCCCTACTTCCGTATGGATCCGGTAAGCGAAGTCCAGCGGTACGGAGCCCGAAGGAAGCTCAATCACCTCGCCTTTCGGCGTAAATACGAATACGAGGTCCGAGAAGAAATCCATCTTAAGGGATTCCACAAATTCCGATGCATCCTTGGCCTCATGCTGCAATTCCAGAATTTCTCTGAAAAAGGTCATCTTATTTTCAAAATTGCCCCCAGGCGTCGTACCTTCCTTGTAAGCCCAGTGTGCCGCGATACCATATTCGGCCGTACGGTGCATCTCCCAGGTGCGGATCTGTACTTCTGTAGGCTCTCCATTTGGGCCCACCACCGTCGTATGCAGCGATTGGTACAGGTTCGCTTTCGGCATGGCGATATAATCTTTGAACCGCCCAGGCATCGGTTTCCATAAAGTATGGATGATCCCCAATGTGGCATAGCAGTCCTTGATATTGTCCACAATAACGCGTATGGCAATCAGGTCGTAGATTTCATTAAACTGCTTGTTTTTCGTCGTCATTTTATTAAAAACGCTGTAAATATGCTTCGGTCTACCTGACAAATCGCCTTCGATCCCCATTTCATCCAGCTTTTCGCGGATCCGGGAAATGACGTTGTCGACAAACTGTTCACGTTCAGCGCGCTTCTTATGAATCAAATTGGCGATACGGTAATACTGTTGCGGATTTAAGTACCGAAGGGAAAGATCCTCCATTTCGCCTTTTATCGCCGAAATACCGAGCCTGTCTGCTATCGGGCAGAAAATTTCCAGCGTTTCATAAGCAATCCGCCGCTGGCTCTCCTCCGATTGGTATTTCAACGTACGCATATTATGGAGCCGGTCAGCCAACTTGATGACGATGACGCGAATGTCCTGCGCCATGGCGATAAACATTTTACGGTAATTTTCGTTTTGCTGCTCTTCCTTGGAACGGAACTGGATTCGCTCCAACTTGGTCAGCCCGTCAACCAGCATCGCACAGACATTACCGAACTTATCGCGGATATCCTCGAGCGATACGGTGGTATCCTCAACGACATCATGCAGCAGCGCGGCGACGATGGATGTCGTATCCATCATCAGGTTCACAACAATATCTGCAACCGCAAGCGGATGCAGAATATAGGGTTCACCGGATTTCCGCACCTGGCCGTGATGGGCTTGTTCCGCGAAATCATAGGCTTCCCGGATGCGGTCCAAATCTGGCCCTTTTATATAGGCTCCAGCCTTTTCAAGTAATCGCTCTATGCCCATTCTAGTCGTTTCCGATTCCCTTCTATATGAAATAGAACCCGCTGATGTTTCATCCTAAGCAGGTTCCCTGGTCAAACAAGATTTCCTATAATTATGACGCTTGAAAGGCTCCACGTCAATATTTCTTGCCAGGAACAGGAAACGATAACGGCAATAATCTTCGCTTTTTTGCATTTCCTGATGTTTCACAAAAAAAATGATTGAAAAATGTCGTTTTCTTGGCTAATCTAGTTCATTGAATGCAATTCGAGAAACGAAAACAATTCAAATTGGGAGTGAGCCATTTGCAACGCGAAATTCAAGTCAATGAAAAGCTTCCTTTGGGTCCGGGCATTCTGCTGAGCCTGCAGCATCTGTTCGCCATGTTCGGCAGCACGGTACTCGTACCTAACCTATTCCATGTTGATCCCGGCATGATTTTGCTGATGAACGGAATCGGAACCTTGCTTTACATTTTGATCTGTAAAGGCAAAATTCCTGCCTACCTTGGGTCAAGCTTCGCCTTTATTGCCCCGGTGCTATCTGTATTGAATAATAACACGGATAATTATCCGCTGGCTCTTGGCGCCTTTATCGTCACCGGCGTCATATTCGTACTATTCGGACTTCTTGTGCAATTTGCCGGTACCAAGTGGATTGACGTTGTCTTCCCTCCTGCGGCTATGGGCGCCATCGTTGCTACGATCGGTCTGGAACTTGTGCCCGTCGCAGCCGGCATGGCAGGCATTATCCCGAAGGAAGGCGCTCCGGCCGATTGGTTTAATCCTAATGCCGCCATTATTTCGATGGTAACACTTGGTGTAACCGTCATCGGCGCTGTATTGTTCCGCGGCTTTCCCAAAATCATTCATATCCTGATCGGCATCGTCACCGGATATGCCATCGCGTATTTTATCCCTGGCATGATTGATAAGGCAGCCATTGCAAACGCGCATCTCTTCACTGTTCCAAAAATAACCACCCCCAAATTTGATATGACGGCTATCCTTACCATTATTCCCGTATCTCTTGTCGTTATCGTCGAACATATCGGCCATCTACTGGTAACCAGCAACATTGTCGGTAAGGATTTGTCCAAAGATCCCGGCCTCAACCGCTCTCTGCTCGGCAACGGTATTTCTACCATTATTTCCGGATTCGTCGGTTCTACACCGAATACAACCTATGGTGAAAATATCGGAGTTATGGCCTTGACTAAGGTATACTCCATCTTTGTTATTGCTGGTGCTGCGATCTTTGCGGTCATCCTTTCCTTCTCGGGAACCTTCTCCTCGGTGATTGCCCACATTCCGGAACCCGTAATGGGCGGCGTTTCACTGCTGCTGTTCGGGGTCATCGCCGCTTCGGGGCTGCGCATTTTCGTAGAGCAAAAGGTTGATTTCTCGAAACCGACCAACATGATTCTGGCAACACTCGTACTGGTGGTCGGCATCAGTGGGGTGAAGCTGGATATCGGCAACGTTCAGTTGAAAGGGATGGCTTTGGCTACGATCGTAGGCATCCTACTTAGCCTGTTCTTTAAATTAATCGAGGTGCTCGGACTTTCAAATGAGCAAAACGATGAACTAGTCGAAAAGACTCCTGACTGAAATTTTTGAAATAAGAAGAGCCGGACAAGTCCCTACCAGGGAGCGCTGCCGGCTCTTTATTTATGAAACGGTCTGAAAGTGAAAGCGTGTCTCTTATCCTTTTATTGCACCCGCAATCCCCTCCATATAATAACGCTGGGTAAATAAAAACACGATTATGATCGGTAGCACCGAAATCATCGTCCCCGCTGCGATCCAGCCAAAATTATAGGAAAACTGCCCGTTCAAAAAAGTTAGCGCCGCGGCAAGCGGATAGGCCGTAAGAGAGGACAGCAATACATTAAAGATTATGCCTAGCGCCGTAATGACCACCGTGTTATAGATATATCTCGGGAAGTTCATAAACTTCCAAACTTTCACGTAATTATCAAAATCGATAAATATCGGTAAAATGGCGGTCTTAACGGCTCGATACTGAAACCAGTTCTTGACATTGTGCGAGGCTACAGCAACGGGTACAGATCGTTCTTCCGATCGCTGCCCGCCTCCAAATTTCTTGATTTGCTTTTAGTCTTAACCGTTATGAAGATTGGAGAAAACAGATTTTATATTTATTAAATCGCTTACAAAGAAAATTATAGTAAGATAAAAAAGAAATATTCTGCTTTATTTTCTAAACAAAAGTTTTATTCCGGTGAGCGATATCAGGATGCCCCTTACCAGAAGTTACAAAAATGTGTTTTTGCTAACGGACACAGCGGCCGCTATTGTGAGCAATTTCGACTATTATGGTTTCTAGCGGACACAGATGCTGCTATTTAGTGAAAAGGAGCCTTTTTGGCGGTGTTTCGGGGCATCTAAGCGCCGTGGTGTCCGTTATAATTCCAAGACGGCTGTTTTTAGCCACTTAGCGGCCATGGTGTCCTTTAAAATACAGGTGGGTAACTTTCGAAGCTAGATTCACCAAACTACAAAAACAACAAAGCGTACACGTTACAGATTTACTCTATAACACGATGTTGACCAGCAAAAATCCCCTTAGCATTCTCATCGTTGGTGGTGACCATGAGGCATGAGAGTTTCTGATATAAAAATAATACCTTTAGGCCAAATCAGCCCAAAGGTATTATTTCCCGGGAAACAGCAGCCCCCCGAAGTCCATTATTCGTTTAGATTAGTCTTCATACGTCATCAGGGAGAATACTTCAACCCCTGGAAGTTTATCACGGCCGTTTAAAGCTGCCAGCTCAATCAGGAATGCAGCGCCTACCACATTGCCGCCAAGCTGCTCAATTAGGTTAACGGACGTCGAAATCGTCCCCCCAGTGGCCAGCAGATCGTCTGCAATCAGCACATTCTGTCCTTTGCGGATGGCATCCGTATGCATAGCAAGTTTGTCTTTGCCATATTCCAAATCATATCCAGCCTCAATCGTTTCGTATGGAAGCTTCCCGCTTTTACGAATTGGGGCAAAGCCAACGCCAAGCGCATAGGCCAGAGGAGCTCCTACCACAAATCCGCGCGCTTCAGGACCTGCAATAACATCAATCTTCAGAGCGGACACCATCTCTTTCATCTCGTTGATGGCTTTTTTATACATCTCTCCGTTTTGAAGCAATGTTGTAATGTCTTTGAAGCTGATCCCTGGCTGCGGGAAATCGGGAATTACCCGAATGTAATCTTTATAATCCAAAATAATCTCCTCCTAAGTAATATACGAAAAGGTCTTACGTTTAGCTGGCGCCTTCCATACGGGATATCATCCAACTGGTGCACTGCGGCGTACCTGCATACAGCAAATGCTGCTCCATTTCGGCCAGACTGCCCAATGCGGAAAAATGTATGGAACTACTGAGTTCCCGTTTTGGCGGCTTCGGAATGACTGTAATAAATCCATCACGCCGTTCAATAAACGAAAGCTCCTCGAATACATCCATCATCATCGTGACCATGCGAAGGGTTGAGGAAGACTGAAGACTAAGTCTGGCAAGCGCCTCCTGCTCCCTAATCGGTTCAGCAGCCATACGCATCAATAAAACGTATAGCAATTTAAACTGCTCACGGTTCGGAATTGTCAACTGCTCCACCTTATTCCGCCCCGAATGGAGAAGAAACACGTTGGAAAGGTTCTTGAACGAGCCCATCAGCGCATCCAGTTGATCAGCTGAATCGGGTGTATGAATCATAAACAACGTCGTAACAAGATCCTTACCATAAGTATCCGCCGCATCGTTAAATGCCGAAATTCCAGCATTCTTATCATATACCCAAAGGGAGTAATCATTCAATTCTAATTTGGGGCAACTTTCAATAGACGGATTAAATACGGCGGCGATATGACGATGGTCTAGACGCATATGCGCATTGATCATGTCGTATATCCGCTGCACTTCACTCCAAGGCTTTCTAGTCTCGCGCAGATCAAATACCTGCGGACCCGGTATCCTCATGTCCTGCAGCATAAGCTGTGGCTTCCTTGATCCGTTCCATTCATTAACAGATACTTCGCCGAGAATATCAAGCGTCATGCCTTCTTCAAGCAGCTCCGCTAGGTCTCCTCTGCCAAAAGCTACGGCTTCGATCCGCGTTCCCTCTTGACGGACGACCAACTTCAAATGTTTGCCGTCCTTACCCATTTTCCGCATCTCCACCAGCTGTGTCCCTCGGAAAATCAACTTAGGTACCGGATTCGCCATGCCAAATGGGGCAAGCATTTCCATCTCGTCAACGACAGCCAAAGGAATGTCGGACAATCTCCACTCTCCGTCGGTTGCCGTAACGGGATTAAAGTCCTCTTCCGTTAGCACCTGTGCGGCATAACGATTTAAGGCCTCCTCAAAAGCTTGAAGCTGCTCCCGCTGCAGGCTCATCCCGGCCGCGGCCGGATGACCGCCGTAATGATCCATGAGATTTTTGCAGGAAGTAAGAGCCTCATAGATATCAAGACCCGGAATGGATCTTGCCGAGCCTTTACACATTCCGGTCTCCGGATCAATGCCTAGTATAATGACAGGCCGGTAATAACGCTCAAGGATTTTGGAAGCGACGATCCCAACAACGCCTACATTCCAGCCTTCCCCTGCCAGAACAATCACATCCGGTACGCTTCCGTTTGTCATTTTGGACTGCATCTGGAGAAGCGCTTCCTGCACAATCGTTTCCACGACCTGCTGCCGCTCTTTGTTCAGTTCATCGAGTGAATGAGATAATTGCTGCGCTTGATCCGCATCCTCTGTCGTCAATAGGGCCACCGCCGAACCGGCATGATCCAGGCGTCCACTGGCATTGATTCGCGGCGCCATCCCAAATGCTACGTTGGTCGATGTAACGGCTCCCGCGTCAATCCCGCTTACTTCCATCAGCGCCCGAATGCCCGGGAAGGATGTTCGGCGCATGGATTCTAGACCGCGGCTAACCAGGATGCGATTTTCCCCAGTTAAAGGCATCAAATCGGCAATCGTTCCAATGGCCACGATTTCCGTCCATTCAATTGGCGACTGTTTAAGTACGGCCTGTGCCAATTTATAAGCTACACCTACTCCGGCCAGCCCCTTAAAAGGATACGGACATCCCGGCTGCTTCGGATTAATCAGTGCATAAGCCTCAGGCAGCACTTCGGGAGGTTCGTGGTGATCTGTAACGATGACGTCGATCCCCAGCGAGTTGGCATACGCGATCTGTTCAACCGCGCTGATCCCGGTATCTACCGTGATCACCAGACTGACTCCCTGCTGATGCGCCCAATCGAGCGCATGATTGTGTAGTCCATATCCTTCATTGGATCGATGTGGAATATAGATATCGTAGGAAGCTCCTACATATCGCATAAAATAAATCATTAATGAAGTGCTGGAAACACCATCCGCATCGTAATCCCCATAAATCAAAATATGTTCCCCTTGATCAATCGCCTGTTGAATCCTCGGTACCGCCTTCTCCATACCTAGCAGCAAATACGGATCATGCAGTGATTCCAGATTCCCGTTTAGAAACATATCCGCCACTTCAGCGCTTTCGATTCCTCTTGAGGCTAAGAGCGAAGCCGTTATCGGCGATATCGAGAGCTTTTCTGATAGGATTCGCACCTTCTCCTCGCTGCCAGACGTAGTTTTCCACGAATATTTTGATTCAAACAATCGTCTTCACCCTTCTTTCTTGCCTGTCACGAGCTTATATCCCATAAATGTCTATTGAATTATTGTCGGCATGTCATTATCCGCAAGCTGGTGATTGGATTTATACGGATAACCGGGATCATAAGGTACGACCTGAATATTCACTTCGCTGACATGAACAAAGCGGTTCATCAACAATTTTTTAGCGCGTTCGGCGATCTCATTCGCTTCAAGCACCGTAATTCGGGGATTAACGCTAATTTTGAGATCCACTGTTATATAATGTCCCTGCTCTCGGGCCTTCAGATCATCGACCGTGATAATCCCGTGCACCCGCTGAACAGTCTCTATAAAGCTGATATCATCCCCCTGCTCCGCTTTCTGAACAAGTGGACCATAAACCGAATCCGTAATCAAAAGATATCCTTTTCGGATCACCAATCCAGCCACAACCAAGGCCGAGACCGAATCCATATACATCATAACTCTCCACTGATAGGCCTCTCCCAACACGGACAAAAATACACCGACACATACGATCAATGAGGTGTACAAGCTGAAGCGATGTTCTTCTGCATAGGCGGTATGTTGACCGTCGCCCTGCTTTTTCGAAAAACGGTATTGGAATTGGAAAATAACTTCTTTGACCCCCAAAAACACAAAAATGGCAATCAGTGTGAATTTATCCGGTATATGCACTTTCCCTGAAGCGATCCCCCGGATGGAAGTCACCGCAATTTGAAGGCCCCCCATCAGAACAAGCACCGCAAACATAATAGCAAACACCGGCTCCGTCCGGTATGACCGGTTTGGCCGTTTCCCTGCCTTCGAAGACAAGCGGCGTGGAATGAGTCGGTTCAGGGCGGACACAGCATCGGAAGCGGAATACAATGCATCACCCAACAAAGCCCTGCTGCCCGAGAAATAACCTACTGCTCCTTTTAAAACTGCGAGAGAAAAATCACCGATCATTCCCGTCCAGGTGACGGTAACGGAAGAATGTGAACGTTGGATGCCCATATTTTGCCTCCTCTCCGGCACTCCCAACATGCCGATTCTATTCTTGAAATGGATGAATTAACAGCATCCGTTTCTTCGATATGAATGAGCCATGAATGAGTTTACACATAGAAAGCAGATTGAAAGCCGCGTCACATGAGACGCGGCTTTCACCCGTAATACAGCTTGCCTTACGCTTTTGAAGGCTTGACCGCTTTCCGGTCTGGTTTTTGCGTGAACTTTAAGAACAGCCAGAGCGGGCTGGCCACAAAGATCGAAGAGTATGCCCCGAAGATCAAACCGATGACCATAGCCAGCGAGAACATTTTGATCGATTCTCCCCCGAAAAGGAACAGGAAGAAAGCAGCAATAAATACTGTAAACGCCGTATACAAGGAACGCATCAGCATTTGATTGACACTGTGGTTGAGCAGCTTCGTCAGATCCTCGCGTGTCTTTTGTTTACCAAAACGCAAGTTTTCGCGAATCCGGTCAAAGATAACGATTGTATCGTTAATCGAGTAGCCGATAATGGTCAGCACCGCAACAATGAAAGTTATGCTGACTTCCAATCGGAAGATGGAGAAAACGGCCACGACCATAAACGCGTCATGCAGCAGCGCGATGATGGCCGCCAGCGCGAAGCGCCATTCAAACCGGATACTAACATATATGATAATCCCGATACAGGATAAGAGCACGGAATAGATCGCGTTCCGTCCGAGCTCCTTAGCCATTTCCGGATCTACCGTATTAATTTCAAAGGAAGCTGTTCCGTCCAGTTTATGAATCGCTGCCTTGAGCTTTTCATCCTGGCTTTCAGACAGTTCCTTCGTGAAACGGATGTTCACGCGTTTGTCGCCAGGAGTCACAGTTGCATCCTTGCCGATTCCAATCTCATTGAGCATTGGTTGTACTTCAGCATGCGTTACATTTTTCGAAAGCTTCACATCCACGTTTGAGCCAGCTCGGAAATCAACGCTGTAGTTCAAACCCAAAGCGGCAAGAGCGATAATACCTGCAATCGTCAGAACGATCGAAAATATAAACGCATATTTGCTGAGCTTCACGAAGTCAAATTCTTTCTTAAAGTGCATTGATTTCACTCTCCTTTACCCCGAACTGCTTCGGTTTTTTAAGCAGCCCAGCCTTGACCAGAAGGCTAAGCAGGTAGTGGGTGAAATACACGTTGGTCAGGATACTCAGCACGATTTCGATAATCAGGATCAATGCGAACCCTTTGACGGCGCCTGTCCCGAAAGCAAACATAACCGAACTGACGATAATCGTTGTAATATTCGAATCGAGAATCGTACGGAAGGAAGCTTTGTTACCCAATTTAACCGACGACATTACGCTCCGCCCATTACGGATTTCTTCCCGGATCCGTTCGTTGGTGATAATGTTCGCATCGACAGCCATACCGATACCGAGAATAAACGCGGCTATGCCCGGAAGGGTCAATGTAAAGTTAGCCCACACGAATACGAGAATAAGTAGCCAAGTATGAGCGATCAGACCAAAACTTGCAATGACACCAGGCAGTCGGTACATCCCGATCATAAAAATCAAAATAACTGCGGAGCCAATGATGCCGGCTTCGAGCGTTTGCTTCAGCGATTGTTTACCGAGCGTGGCGCCTACACTTTGAGAGTATTTTTCTGTCAGCTTCAAAGGTAATGCACCCAAGTTGATCGTGTCGCGGATCTGCTTGGCTTCATCGGCGCTGTAGTGACCCGTAATCTGCGCTTTTCCGTCTGTCAATTCTTGCCCGACATTCGGATCTGAAAGCATCGTATCATCTAGGAAAATTGCGAGATTTTGTCCAATTAATCGTTTCGTTACTTCGGCAAACTTCTTCTTGTCTTTAAGCTTGATATCAATCATAGGTCGGTTCAGTGAGTCATAAGCAATGGCTGCCCCATTCTCTACAAAATCGCTGCCGATGAGTTCAACCTTGCAATATATATCTTTTGCCGTAGCTTTTGCGTTTTCAGCAGGTGCTTTGCATCCGCTCGCACTACGGAAAGTCAGTACCGCAGGCTCCTTCATTTTCTTTCTCACTTCGGCTTCATTTGTCACACCAGCAATTTTGAGGCGGATACGATTTGTGCCTTCAGGAGTTACTTCAGGTTCGCTGGTACCGAGCGCATTCGCCCGCTTTTCCAAACTTTCCGCCGTACGTGTGAGGGATTCCTTCGTAATCTTTTGTCCTGGTTCAAGTGGAGCAGCTTCATATAAAATTTCGAAGCCTCCCTTAAGATCAAGGCCTAACCGGATATTGTCGAGCAATCCCGGAGTGGACCAGGCCATGATCCCCGTCGCCACAAGCACGACGATAATAAAAGTAGCAATTCTTTTCATGCCGTTACTAGATCCCCTTTCATTCTCAATATTCCTATTATAGCCATGCGTCAAAAAGCAGTCAATTTATCAATATTTGTCGATTTCTTGGCTTTCCTGCTTTTCCCTCCTCCGTAGGCCGATCAGAAAAGGCTCCTCTCCCTTAATCGAAAGAGGAACCTTTATATGCAGATATCGTCATATAGTTCATAAACGTCAACACCTTTAGAGAGAGAATATCGTTAACCAGCCTGTGTAAGGGGGGCATTCCTTCTTTCCCGTATTTACTGCTGATGCACCTCCAAATGTCTTTGCTGGTAACATGTTCATACCCAACGAGCCTGAATTCCTCCGCCTTGCTGCGGCATAATGCCTCAATCGTGGCATCGAGCTCGCTTTCGTTCATATTCTCCGGGCTCACATGCGTAGCCTCCTCTCCGCTTGCCTGATGTCCAAGTTTAGTATCAGTTCTGTGTTCCTAACTGTTCCTAGCATAAACCTACATTCGACCTCCGCAACCCTCATTCCTTCTTTTGCTCAAATGTTCTTATAGTGCACGTTCAAAAGGGCCTGTTTTCAAGCACCGAGGCTTATGCTTTCGATGTGCGTTTTTTCAAAACGCTTGAGTTGGATGAAGATAGGGAATGAGGAGCGGAGCTACACGTTTTCGTAGCAAGAAAACCTACCGCTGAATCGCGGCCCTTCATCCATGAATTGACCTCGATTGGTTTTCTTATCAAAAGCGGACTTGTTGAACAACATCTTATACAAAAAGTCGTGGTATGAATGGACGAGTAGAGCATATCCATATATACAAAAGGTCTGTCACATTGCTGCCGCAACAGAGCTTCGACACGGAAGAGGGAGTGGACATTGAACAAGCTAACGCCTAAAAAATTGACACAAAAAAAACAAACGTTTATTCAAGGTACGATGATTTTGCTTGCGGCCGGGATTATCAACCGGATATTGGGATTTATTCCTCGAATCGCCCTGCCTAGGATCATCGGGGCTGAAGGTGTCGGCATCTACCAGCTAGGTTATCCCTTTTTTCTGGTGCTGGCCACCTTAATCACCGGAGGCATCCCACTGGCAGTAGCCAAGCTGGTATCCGAAGCCGAAACCGGGAAGAAACCGCAAAATTCGGCATACGTCCTCCGCGTCAGCCTATTGCTGACAGTTGGCTTAGGGATCGTGTTCATGGCACTCTCCATTTGGCTTGCTCCATGGGTAACACAGAAGATTCTAACGGACTCGCGTGTATATTACACCTTTATCAGCATGAGTCCGATGCTTGTCATTGTAGCTGTATCATCTGTGTACCGGGGATATTTTCAGGGCAAACAAAATATGATTCCGTCTGCCGCTTCTTCCATTATCGAGACATTGGCCAGAATCGTATGCACGTTATGGTTCGCGTACCTGCTGCTACCGAAAGGTATCGCTTTTGCCGCAGCGGGAGCCATGCTTGGTGTGACAGCAGGAGAGTTCTTCGGGCTGCTTGCGCTGCTATGGCAGTTCCGAAAGGATCAACAGCTCGCTTCCACTCCGGCCGATATAACGTATCGACGCAGATCGGCAAACCGCGGGTTGTTCTCGCGACTGATGAATATTACCGTACCCGTGACCGCAGGCAAGCTTGTCGGTTCCTTCTCCTATCTGTTTGAATCCATAGTTACCGCCCAAAGTCTGGCCATCGCCGGCATCGCGACATCCGTGGCCACGGCGCAGTACGGAGCCCTGCAAGGCATGATCATTCCTCTGGTGCTTTTACCCAGTGCGCTGTCAGCTTCCCTTGCGGTATCCCTAATTCCATCTTTGTCCGAAGCCTCCACGCGAAAAGACCAACACACCATCCATAAACGGCTGAATCAAACCTTCCGCCTTGCCCTAGTTACCGGCGCTCCTTTTACCGTCATCATGTATGTGCTGGCCGAACCTCTCTGCCAACTGCTCTATAATAATATAGAAATCTCGGGAATGCTGCGCATGCTTGCTCCTTTTGCGCTGTTTCTATATGTACAGGCTCCGCTTCAGGCCACACTCCAGGCACTGGACCGCCCAGGCAGGGCCCTATTCAACACGCTTGCCGGTGCATCCGTCAAACTTTTTCTGATCTATTACTTGTCTTCACAACCGCAATACGGAATATACGGCGCGATCATCGCAATCACCATCAACAGCATAATCGTCACTTTCCTGCACAGCTTCAGCATAAGCCGTCTACTTGCCTACCGGTTCAAGCTATTCGATATGCTAAAGCTGGTATGCGCCATGTTGATTATGGCTGCTGTAACAACTTATACCTTCCGCTATCTGCATTTTGTGCATATAAGCTGGATCCAATTTTTTGCAGCATTGTTTGTAGGTGTGGTCGCTTTTCTAATTACGGTGTTTTCGGTGAAACTGGTGTCGCCACGCGATCTGAGAAGAGTGCCCGTGATCGGCAAATGGTTTAGAGCATTAGACGACCCCCGGAATCCAGCGGCATAAACATATTTTTATTTCCTGTCGACAAACACCCTGCCCTTATGATCGATGGAGCATAAAAAGACATCCTTAAATTCTTTTACGCCCTGCTGCTGAATCTGGTTTTTAAGCCAAAATCGGTTTTTTTTCAGTCGGTGCAAATTGTCATCCAGTACTTCCCCATCCATGATCAGCGAGACGGGAAGTGTAGCATAGCTAACTGAACCGGCAGGGGCCAAAATTTTTTTTTTGGAAACGCCCGCAGATGACATGTTACTTGGAGTTTTTCGCCCGTGCCCCATTCCAGGCTGCCGCGGATCGGTTTGTGACTTGGGAATAACCGTAAGCTGCCCCGTATTTTCCAAAATTGCAAATTCCACGTCCGCAATATTATGAACGTTATTTGCACGCATCTGCTGCAGCAGATCGTCCAGATTATAACGCTGTTTTTTCATCTCGTCCCGTTGCAGCTTGCCGCTTGACACAAGAATACTAGGTTTACCCTCAAATAAAAGGCGTATTTTCCTGCTTTTCAAGCTGATGTATGCAGTGGAAAGCTGGATAATGATCAGTGTGGCCACCGGGATAATGGCGTCATAGAATGGCCGGTGAGAGTCTTCCAGTACAAAAACGCCAATCTCTGCGGTCATAATGGAAATGACGAGATCAAAAATGGATAACTTACCGATTTCCCGTTTCCCCATTATTCTGAGCGTTAAGTAGATGACAAAATAAACCATTACGGTACGGAAAACGGTGATCAGCATATGAGATGCCATATGACCAAGCACTCCTTTTACGACTATTTTCTACGGAAACTTATGCTTGGTAGTTTGACCTATTCCCTATTTCTGCATGCACTGCCGCTCGGATAAATTATTGGAAAATTACTTGTACTACCCTGCAAGGCTTGGACATAGATTTACAATAACTTATGGAATATTTTAAGGGGGTTCTAGTTATGCACATGATCCGGCGCGTACTTTCTTTTCGGATTTCAAATCCGATCCTTTCGGGACTGTATTATTCTTTCTTCTGGATGATGCTCGGCGCGCTTGTCCTCTCGCTCTTGCTCTGGTCCAGTGGATTGAGGGAGGAGAACCTTTCCCGCTACGTTTATGTGGTTCATGCCATCGCGGCCATTTTGGGCGGACTCGTTGCGGGCAAACGTTCAGGAAAAAGAGGCTGGTACCACGGGGGGATTACTGGCATTATTTACGGCTTGCTAATCATGATAATCGGGTTTCTCGCACTGGACAGCCACCTTCGCGCAGGAGATTTGGCGCTGCTCACGACCGTGTTTGCATCAGCAGCCATCGGCGGCATGTTCGGCGTGAATCTTAAAAATAATTTATAAAGTCTCTTCTCTTGAAATGTGGTAAACTAATTTCATGTGATTCTACAAGAGGAGGCTTTTTCTAAGTTGCTATATCAATCCATGCAGGGAATATCCATCGCATCGGCAGTAACGATTCTCTTATTGATTTGGCTGGGTACGCTCCGCAATCCATTAAAAGCAGCTTATCATTTTATTAGGGAACTATTTGTCTCGCGTAAATTTTTGCTGTTCTTTGCCCTTATGGTAGGCATCCTCCTGGTCAATGGATACGAATTGCGAGTAGAGAAAATGCTTGACATACAATATGACTTTACGCCTTGGGTTTTCGGTCTCGAAGGTCATTTTGTGAAAAATTTGCAAACCTTTTTCCACAGTAGCTATATTACACCTGTCTTAGTTTTTTTCTATGTAATCGTGTTTCAGTCTCTGCTCGTCGCTTCCATTGGCGTATACATTTCCGAGCAAAAAAAAGTGTTCGTTCTCGCAACCTGTATTGCTATAATAATAAACTACACTATTGCTATACCGTTTTATCTCTTTTTTCCAGTCAACGAAGTTTGGTCGTATCCACCTTCCGGGGTCTCTTTCTTGATGCTCGATGTATTTACGAACTTCGAAAAGGAGTACAGGCCTTTGTCCGGTCTGGACAACTGCTTCCCAAGTCTGCATACGTCCGTTTCCGTTACGATGATGGTTTTAGGTTTGCGGTCAGGAAACCGACGGTTTGGCATCATCACAACGATCAGCGCCATTATTATTATCTTCAGCATCTTTTATTTGGGCATTCACTGGTTGACCGATATGGTTGCAGGTACGATTCTGGGACTTTTGGCTTCAAATCTCGGTATCCTGTTTGCCAAGCTTTCCTTGAAAGAAAAAAAAATCTTGCTTCCAGAGCGCAGCAAAATGTTTGGCAATATGTAAAACGTCCCTGGCACTCAGCAGCAATGAAGTAATAAAGGCAGCTCCCTTTGAGGGAACTGCCTTTTTTTGCTTTACTTATAAGTAAGTTTAAAGCATTGTTATCCTTATGTGCTTGAGCTTACTTTTCACTTTCAGCCGTACTGCTGGCATGGCTGATAGAGTTTCGTTCGAACGTAAGCTTGGTTACATCATTTACGCGCAAAACAACGGTGTCATCCGTAATTTCCATGATGGTACCGTGTAGACCACCAATCGTCACAACTTTATCTCCCTTTTTCAATGCACCGAGCATCGAATTGCGGGTTTTTTGTTTCTTTTGTTGTGGACGAATAAGCAGGAAATAAAAAATCGCAAACATCAAAACGAGAGGCAACGCCAAGCTGAGAATGCTGTTTCCACCACTAGGAGTTGATCCTCCTGCCAATTCAAAACTTTTAAACATACTCTCAAACATATTCTCTTTTCCCCCCTTTCATGGAGTAACCCTGTTAATGCTGTTTCGGGACTGAATAAAATCTCGGTTTAGAAACCTTTATCATTGTCATGAAGCCCATACTGTTCAAAAAACTCATCGCGAAAATCAAGCAGCCTGTCTTCCATGATGCTTTGCCGCACTTGCTTCATCAAATTGATAAGGAAATGCAGGTTGTGGTACGTCGTCAGCCTCAGGCCAAAAGTTTCGTCGGCTTTGATGAGATGCCGCAGATAGGCTCTTGAATAGTTCCGGCAAGTGTAACAATCGCATGCAGGGTCAAGGGGGCCAAAGTCTCTGGCGTATTGAGCGTTTCGGACCACGAGCCGTCCCTGACTTGTCATTGTCGTTCCGTTACGGGCAATACGTGTCGGAAGAACACAGTCAAACATGTCCACACCCCGGATCGATCCTTCGATCAGGGCATCCGGAGAACCAACGCCCATCAGATAACGTGGTTTGTTGTCCGGAAGGAGCGGAACGGTATAATCCAACACTTCATACATAAGCTGCTTGGACTCTCCAACGCTGAGTCCACCAATAGCATACCCCGGGAAATCCATGGAAGTCAAATCACGGGCGCTTTGTTTGCGTAAATCTTCATGCATTCCGCCCTGTACGATAGCGAAGAGCCCTTGATCATGAGGACGCGCATGGCTGTTCAGGCAGCGCTCGGCCCATCTTGTCGTGCGTTCCAGCGATTTTTTGACATAATCATATTCAGCCGGATAAGGCGGGCATTCATCAAACGCCATCATAATATCGGAGCCCAGCGCATTCTGAATTTCCATTGCCACTTCTGGAGAAAGAAACAGCTTGTCTCCGTTCAAATGAGAGCGGAAATGAACGCCCTCTTCGGTAATCTTGCGCATTTCGCTCAAGCTGAACACTTGAAATCCGCCGCTGTCCGTCAGAATCGGACGATCCCAGTTCATAAACTTATGAAGCCCACCGGCTTCACGGACAATTTCATGCCCCGGACGGAGGAACAGATGATAAGTATTACTCAAGATAATTTGCGCATCCATTGCCTTGAGTTCTTCAGGACTCATAGTTTTGACCGTCGCTTGTGTTCCAACAGGCATAAAGGTCGGCGTTTCAATCACCCCGTGGGGGGTGTGAACGCGTCCAAGACGCGCGCCGGATTGCTTACAGGTTTTGATGTGTTCATAGTAAACTGCTGCTGTCATTTATATTACCATCCTCTATATTCCGCTAAACCGGACTTAATAAATAAACATCGCATCGCCGAAGCTGAAAAAGCGGTATTTCTCTTTGATGGCTTCTTCATACGCATGCAAAATATGATCCCTGCCTGCCAATGCGCTGACTAGCATCACCAGCGTGGACTTCGGCAGATGAAAGTTCGTAATAAGGGCGTTCACCACTGTAAATTCATAACCGGGATAAATAAAAATATCCGTCCAGCCGCTGCAAGCCTCAAGCGGTCCGTCCTTAAAGCGGTTGCCTACCGTTTCAAGGGTACGGCATGAAGTGGTGCCCACCGCAATAATGCGTCCTCCCCGCGTGCGTGCCGCATTCAAAATATCAACCGTTTCCTGGGAAACCGAGTAGTATTCCGCATGCATAACGTGATCTTCTACCCGGTCGACAGACATCGGACGGAATGTTCCGAGCCCGACATGGAGCGTGAGATAAGCAATCGTTACGCCTTTGCTGCGGATTTCTTTGAGCAGTTCCTTCGTAAAATGCAGCCCTGCCGTCGGTGCGGCCGCAGAGCCTTCGTTTCGGGAATAAACGGTTTGATAGCGCTCTTTGTCATCGAGCTTTTCTTTTATATAAGGAGGGAGCGGCATTTGCCCAAGCCGGTCCAAAATCTCCTGAAAGATTCCCTTATAGGAGAACTTCAGTACCCGCTCTCCCATCTCACCTTCCTCTTCAATCACTGCTTTCAATTCGTCTCCGAACGCGATGATACTTCCTGTTTTCAGCTTTTTACCCGGTTTTACAAGCGCTTCCCAGCGGTCTTCACCGAGATTTTTCAAAAGCAGCACTTCAGCTTTGGCACCCGTTTCTTCCTTGGTTCCAAACAATCTCGCAGGGATAACCCGGGTATCATTAAGGACAAGTGTATCCCCGGATTGCAGCTGATCAATGATATCCTTGAAAGTATGATGGGTAATCGCCTCATCCCGCTTGTTCAGCGTCAGCAGACGAGAAGCCGTACGGTCCGGCAGCGGGGTCTGAGCAATTAGTTCCTCGGGCAATTCAAAATCATACAAGTTAACATCCATATTCCGTCATTCCTTAGTAATAGTAACGTTCTGATAATAGTGTTTCAATATATCCTGATAGTCATACCCTTCATCCGCCATCCCTTTGGCTCCCCATTGTGAGAGTCCAAGTCCATGGCCATTACCGCGGCCTATAAACAAAAAGCCTTGTCCTTTATCGATGCTTTGCGCTTTAAGGTCCCCATTCATGACAACCGTCTCGCTGCCCTTCATTGTACTTTGACCGGACGCTGACAATACGGTTGTATTCGATGAACCGGAGATTTTGGATGTCGTGCCGTCTGCACTCAGTACAGTATAGCTTCCAATTTGTACGATATCAAACAACGTGCTTGGAAGTCCATTTAATGCCGACCGGAACATATCCGGGTATTTAACGTCAAGGATTTGACCATTGGCTTTAATCTCCGTAGCCCGGCCCGATGGACCACGCTTGGTTACTTCCAGCGTAGTGATCGAAGATGGAATCGGTGTCGCCGTTTTGCCCTGAAGGCTCTTTACCAGCTCGGCTGACGTATAAGGTCCGCGTACCCATGAATACGTGCCTGATTCCGGAACCTTCTCAAGCAGGGTGGCCGTGTCGCCCGGTTTCATCTTGACGACAGGATTTACGTCGGACTGGATGAGCGGCAGCGGACGAACATTTGTCCCCTTCGCTGTCACCGTAATTTTTTCGAGCCCCTCACTGGTAAGGGTCCCGGTTTCCTTCGCATTATCCTCACGCACATAGCCGGTTGCACCCGAAGAAAGCAGAATATGATACCACATTTTCTGACCTTTGATCGCTGCTACATCGCCTTCACTCGGCACACTTGCAAACGCGTCCCCCCCGCTGTTCCACACCTCGGATGGATCAGCCGACACGCCGCCGGCATTGGAGGAAAACACGGCTTCAATTACTTTTCCGTCTTTGAGAATAACTTCTCCTTGGGTCGCATCGACCGCCTGGACCACGTTCTGAGACTCAGAGGAGACTCCATTGTAAGCCTGACTTAACGTCGTATCGACGACATCAGCGATCTTGAATTTGCTGCCTTGATTGACCTGGAACTCAGCATAGCTGCGTGCCGCAACGGCTTGAGCCTTTAAAGCCTCTGCAGGCCATGAGGAAGGCACTTCGCCGCCGACAACTGAGTATAGATATTGCTCAAAAGGAACATCATTGACTAAGACCAACTGTCCACTCAAGGAGCTGATTTCCATCGCGCCGCGATAGGCTCGGTTCGATCTTTCTTTCACCTTCAGTTCCGATCCGGCGCTTGCGATCCAGCCTTTGGCCTCATTGCCGCTAAGCTGAAAATGCTTTACGGCTTGCCCGAGGCTCACATCCTGACGGATGATAAAAGCCGGCCGGCTAGCGTCCGCATTGGATAACGCCAGCTGCGGAAATAGGGAGCTGACGGCACCGCTCAGCGCTGACAGCTCGTTATCCTTTGCCGCTTCGCCAACCCAGGCTTCATAACGGCTACCGCCGTCAGGCATCTGCACCAAAGCAACCACGGCGTCAAAACCGGCCGTTTTGACGGTGCTTACAACGGCCGCCGCTTCAGCTTCGGTAGCGTATGTACCAGCCGTCAAATGTTTGGCACCTTTAACTGTAGGCGTTTGTCCATTCAAATAAGCTGCAGCAGTCTTAGCTGCCCGGGCAACTGCTGAAATGGCTGTTTGCTCATTGGCATAATAACCGGTATATAGCTGATATACTTTTCCACCGGATGTCTGTGCCGCAAACAATATCGGCTTGTCCGCCGTGGCCGCCAATTTTTTATACGCTTCGGAAGCCGTTGACAGATCCTTTGTTTCCAGCACCTTGACCCGGAACCCGTCGACGCTAAATCTCGCTTCTTCGCCTGCGCCAAGCGTGATCAGTGACGAAGGCCCCGCCGTCGTATTAAAGCCCACCGTCCAAGCTTGACCGGAAGAGAGCGTTACCGCCTCGGTTGTTGATTTATAAGTGCTGCCTAAATCCATAAACATTCCGACACGTATATGATCGACCGGCTGGGCTGCAACCTTGTCGGGGAGCTGTAAGCCTCCTGTCACTAACAAAGCGGCAAGCATCCCTTTGCCACACCATGAAACAACCTTCTGAACCTTTAAATTTCCCACTAGCTATTTTCCTCCCTGCATCCCATGAAGTCTATCTAGTCGCAATCAGAAAAATAGTGAATCTGATTTGCACGAAAACCGCCCGTCGCCTATGCTACTTTCGGCAAATTAAATGATCTATTATTTTTTTGATCACGCCCTATTAAATTAAAAAATAGCTGTAATCCCATCTTTCATACTGTCAGCGGATTTCCGGCATCGGTAGCCCCAAATGCTGATACGCCGCAGCCGTAACCATTCGGCCGCGCGGCGTCCGCTGAAGAAAACCGATCTGCAGTAAATAAGGCTCGTACACATCCTCAATCGTCTGGCTTTCTTCCCCAATGGTAGCCGCAATGGTATCCACTCCAACAGGACCGCCTCTGAAACTATTAATCATAGCCGTAAGCATTTTATAATCGATCTGGTCCAATCCACGAGGGTCAACCTGCAACATCTTAAGTGACTCCTCCGCGATGGTTGGCGTGATTATGCCGTCGCCGCGAACCTGAGCGTAATCCCTCACCCGGCGCAACAAACGATTGGCAATCCGCGGTGTCCCCCTGGACCGCAAAGCGATCTCTTCAGCAGCGTCACCCAAGATTTCAATCCCGAAAATATCGGCACCACGTGACACAATGTAGCTGAGCTCATCCACCGTATAAAATTCAAGCCGACTCACCACACCAAAACGGTCGCGGAGCGGTGCTGACAAAAGGCCGGCACGGGTGGTCGCCCCGATCAAAGTAAATGGGGGCAAATCCAAACGCACCGAGCGTGCGCTCGGGCCTTTGCCAATCATAATATCCAGCGCAAAATCCTCCATCGCCGGATACAGTACCTCCTCCACTGTCCGGTGCAGACGGTGAATCTCGTCGATAAAGAGCACATCGCCTTCCTGAAGATTGGTAAGCAGTGCCGCCAGATCGCCCGGACGCTCAATCGCAGGCCCGGACGTCGTGCGCAAATTCACGCCAAGCTCATTGGCGATAATGTTGGCTAGCGTGGTTTTCCCCAAACCCGGAGGCCCGTACAGCAGCACATGATCCAACGCTTCATTACGCATCTTCGCTGCTTCGATATAAATCTTCAAGTTTTCCTTAACCTGGTTCTGTCCGATATATTCATTCAAATACCGGGGGCGAAGACTGAGCTCCACCGCCTGGTCTTCCATCATTAAATTTGCCGAAATGATCCGGTCTTCCATTCGCGTCGCCCCTCTTTCTGCCGCTGTCTGTTCCTATTAACCTGCATAGAGCAGCTTTAGTGCCCTTTTCACCAATACATCTACCGAATCCCCAAACGCCGTGTCATCCTTGATTTTAAGCCACACACGGTCAAGCTCCGCATCGGTATAACCCAGAGCCTTAAGGCCTTCACGTGCCTCGGACCAGGCCGAACCGTCCCCATCCTGGGGTTCAGGTACGGCAAACAATCCTGTAGCTAGAGAAGTCGTGCCGAAGCCATCCAACTTGTCCTTGAGGTCAAGGACCATGCGTTGCGCCGTTTTTTTGCCGATCCCCGGCATTTTTGTCAGAAACGCAATGTTCTCCTGATAAATGGCCGTCACCAGTTGGTCCGGGGTACCTCCTGCCAAAATGCCCAAAGCCACCTTCGGCCCGATCCCCGATACATCGATCAGCTTGCGGAACAGTCTCTGCTCTTCCCGAGTTGAAAAGCCGAACAACAACATCGCATCCTCGCGGACATGGTGGTGCGTATATACGGTCACAGGCCCTTCCGTTTTGGCAAATACAAAAGGATTAGGGCAGAATACGCGGTATCCTACCCCTTGAACGTCCAGCACGATATACTCATTCTCCAGATGGGCCATAAGCCCTCTTAAAAAATCAATCATTTTCGCAATACCTCATTTATTCTCGAATTTAACGTATAAGAATGGGCGTGGCAGATCGCCACAGCCAAGGCATCCGCTACGTCATCGGGTTTAGGCACAGCCTGCAGTTTCAAAAACATCCGGACCATTTCCTGCACCTGCTTTTTCTCCGCTTTGCCGTAGCCAACAATGGCCTGCTTCACCTGCATCGGCGTGTACTCGCCAATCGGCAATCCACGCTGGGTTGCCGCCAAAATTAGAACCCCGCGGGCCTGGCTGACGAGCATCGCATTTGTTACGTTCCGGTTAAAAAACAGCTTTTCAAAAGCAACGCAATCCGGATTGTATTTATCAATCAGCTGAAGCATGGCTTCATACACATGCAGCAGCCTCTCCTCATCTGGTGTGTGAGCTTCGGTCTGAATACAGCCGTATTGTACCGGAGTCACTTTGCTCCCGGCCTTATCGATGAAGCCAAAGCCGACAATCGCAATCCCCGGGTCAATTCCTAAAATACGCAAATGAATTCTCTCCCTTAACCTAAAGCGAACATATGTATTCGTTCCCTTCATTATAATGTAAAACTTCATATCAAGTCTATGTCCTAGCGAAAAGAGTAGTTGGGAGAATAGATAGATTTCATTTATAGCTGCGCTTTTCCTGATCGTTTGGGAGGATTGTAGGTTGGGTAAGTTTCGCGGATAAAAGCTAACGGAGGTATTCGTGAATTTTTGTTTGCGGCAGGAGACGAAAATCCATGGCATAATCCCCCACCATAGTTGATAACTATTATTTTAATTGATAACATTGAATTGACCAATCACTATTTGTTAACTATAGTAAAATAATTATAAATGTACGATGGGAGCGCGAGATCATGACCAAGGAGATCAAAGTTCAGTTAACCACTACACCGGCGGAAAAGCCGGACAGCCGCAATCTTAGCTTCGGGAAATATTTTACGGATCATATGTTTATTATGGATTACCATAAGGACAAAGGCTGGTATGATCCCAGAATCGTACCTTATGCACCGATTGCTATGGACCCTGCAGCCATGGTGCTCCACTACGGCCAGGCCGTATTTGAGGGCATGAAAGCCTATTTGACGGACTCCGGTAAGGTGCTGCTGTTCAGACCTGACCAAAATATGAAACGTTTGAACTGTTCCAATGATCGTCTGGGCATCCCTGATATCGATGGGGACTTTCTCATCGAAGCCATCAAAACCTTGATTGAAGTTGATAAAAGCTGGATTCCAACAGAAAAAGGAACCTCTTTGTATATCCGTCCGTTTATTATCGCTACAGAGCCATGCCTCGGCGTGCGTTCAGCTTATACCTATCAACTGATCGTCATTCTGTCGCCGGTTGGCGCCTACTACTCCAGTGGTCTTGAGCCTGTTAAAATCAATGTGGAAAGCTCCTACACCCGCGCGGTTCGCGGCGGTATCGGATTCGCCAAGGCTGCAGGGAATTACGCAGCAAGCATCAAGGCGCAGGAGAACGCTAAAAAAGAAGGATTCTCCCAAGTTCTTTGGCTCGATGGCATTGAAAAAAAATATATCGAAGAAGTCGGCAGTATGAACATCTTCTTCAAAATCGCTGGCACAGTGATTACGCCGGCCATTAATGGCAGCATCCTGGAGGGTGTAACACGCAGCTCCGTTATTGCCCTACTTCAGGATTGGGGAGTCCCTGTTGAAGAGCGCAAGCTTTCCATTGAGGAGATACACAATGCCTACAAAGAAGGCCAGTTGGAAGAGGTATTTGGTACAGGTACGGCAGCGGTTATTTCTCCGGTTGGCGAGCTCCATTGGAATGAACACACGATGGAGATCAATGACAGCAAAATTGGCGAATTGTCACAAAAGCTGTATGACACCATCACAGGACTGCAGACCGGAAACCTACCGGATACGCGGAACTGGACGATTACTTTTTAAAATGACTGTATGAAAAAGGGATATCCCAGAAAGTCCTTTGGACCTGCGGATATCCCTTTTTTTTCATTTTGGATGTTAGTTTTTAGGCTCGTAAATATCGAAGTCCTTCACTACCTCGCGGGTACGAGCCGCTTTAAACACATTTTCAATCAGATTCAGAACACGAAGCACCTCGTTGTTTTTAACAATTGGTTCTGCCGTTCCTTCCACAACATCCGCAAAATTATCATAAAAGCTACTCTTATGCTCGAAAGCTTTAGGCAGGGCCTCAGTCAGGGTTGCCTCTTCGGAAGGCGGAGCCATTGTTTTGGTTAGTCCGACCCCGGCTTTGATCGGCTTCGGCTCCACTTTGCCTGCCTCACGGTTTTGAATGACTAAGCGTCCGGTCAACGACCAATCTTCGATAACGGCGGTTCCCTCCGTTCCTTTCACATACCAGCGCGGAAGCGTGATAAAATTGGTGGTTCCTACCTCAACAATCGCAGTCACACCGTTTTCGAATTCCAACGTAGCGTCAAATCCGTCATCCACCTCGTCGCCCAAAATAAAGCTAAGACGGCTAGTCACGCTATTAATTTTGCTGTCGATCATAAACACGAATTGGTCGAGTAGATGAACACCCCAATCCAGCAGCATACCGCCTCCATGAGCCTCCAAATGACGCCAGTCTCCTGGAATACCGTTGGCACCGTGAACCCGGGATTCAATCTGGAACAGATCTCCAATCGTTCTATTAGCGTACATTTCTTTAATAATTCGGAAGTCCTCGTCCCAACGACGGTTTTGGTGAACCATCAGTACATGTCCCGTTTCTTCTGAAACCGCCATCATTTCTTCAAAATCCTTCACACACATCGTTACAGGTTTCTCACAAATAACATGCTTTCCACGCTGTAATGCTGAAATAACTAGCTCTTTATGGACATCATTAGGCGTTGCAATCAGAATGACATCCACGGCAGGATCATTTAATACCGCCTCATAGCTTTCATATGCTGGATATCCGTCTTCCTCCGATATCTTCCGGCGTGCTTCTAGAACATCATAAGTACCTGTTACCTTCAAACGTGTGTTATCTGCAATGAGTTTCGCGTGGTAGCTACCCATACCGCCATAACCGATAATAACTACTGAATGTGTGTTTGTACTCAAGATTTCCCCTTCTCCCTATCGTTTTACGGCACTTGGTTTTATCCCGGCGTTGATCCCTTGCATAGGACGGACGCCATCCCTAATGATGTTCGCTAACCAGTCCGCAAATGCTTTTTAATTATGGTTCTATCGTAATTGAAAATAACAGACATTAAAATGAAGAATATGATAAAAACATGAACAATCCGGTCATTTTTTTTATTTTGCGTCAACATACCAAAAAAATCAAAGGAATCCAAAAGCATAATGAACCGACCTCACGTCAAATATTTGAAGGAAACGTTACGATTATATTCGACAGCATTAATATCGCAAATCAAAAAAATCCACCCCCGATGATCCCGGGAGCAGATCTTGATTTTTGGATTGAAGCATAACTAAAGAAGCAACGGAGGTTTAACCTTTTCGCGCATAATCGCTGAACGTGGACAATACACTGTTATATTCATCGATATCCTGAATGCGAATGCCGTCATATAAATGTCTTAGTGCCTCGTCAGGCAAAGAAGACTCCATCGAGTTGATATCCAATTGAAAAAAGGTTTTAATGACTTTGTCCTGTTCAGGAGGTCCATCAAACAGAGACAAATTCCCGTCCTTATCCATACTCATATACGCCCGTTGTTTACATGTAGGTGAAAGATCCGGAATGGTATCGTTCAAAACGACCTTCCCCTGTCCTTCAAATTGTCCTTTCCAGGTCGGATGATCATTAAGCAAGTTATAAATTTCATCCGTATTTAATTTGCCTAGAGCGCGCTCCTCTACCCCGCAAACATAACTGTGGCGGACTACGACTTCATTAATCTGTTTAAACTTGTTTAATTCCTTCCAAAAGTTTGGATCCCCTGACGTATCCATTACTTCGGTTTGCTCGTAATATTGAAGCGTCTCAATGGCCACCGGCGGCTTGCTGCTTAGCAGGCTTTGCATTTTGTCCGGCAGATACATGCTGATCCATACCATCGCAACGACTAGCAAAGACAATCCAAGCGTTAACGACCGGCGTTTCCACCACCGCCACTGCTTTTGCATCTTCTTTTTAATCCGAGTTGCGTTCACAATAATCCCCTTCTATTCCCTGTCTTTTATTTTATTGTGACCTGGGGATTACATATTTATACAGCAAAAAAACCATCGAATATATTCGATGGTTTTGAATCGGGATGACACGATTTGAACATGCGACCCCCTGGTCCCAAACCAGGTGCTCTACCAAGCTGAGCTACATCCCGTAATGAAATATGTATGCCGGTGAAGGGACTCGAACCCCCACGGTTTCCCTCACGATTTTGAGTCGCGCGCGTCTGCCAATTCCGCCACACCGGCTTGAAGAAAGCGCGCCCTAAGAGATTCGAACTCCTGACCTTTTGATTCGTAGTCAAACGCTCTATCCAGCTGAGCTAAGGGCGCAAATATTTTTTTGGAGCGGACGACGGGAATCGAACCCGCGACCCTCGCCTTGGCAAGGCGATGCTCTACCGC
>JAIRVF010000143.1 GCA_031254035.1 Paenibacillus sp. | reverse complement strand
CTTCATATTGAGCGTCCTCCTTCAATTAGGGAATGAATGTGCACCATTCGGAACCCAGCATACAGGAGACGCTTTTTTATTTCAAACCTCAAATTAATTCATTACAGGAATTGCTCCTTATATAAATAGTACTTTTGGTATGAATGGCCATGTTCAAGGAGCTGAAGATGAGACCATATATTTGCTGATAAATTACAAGACTTACGAAATAGATCAGGGAATTGTCTTTGAAGGCTTTGATGAAAAATATCCAAAAATTAAGGGGGAAGATGTTGACCCAATTCTAAAGGGTAAAAACTAAGATTAAGTACATATTTCCTAACTACGATAACATCCTGCATCTTGCGGGGTGTTTTTGTAGAGGGAGAAAAAACAAACTATATTATGCAAAATAAATAAGATTAATGGATCTCGAAAGTACAAAGATAGGAGCTGTATTTTTTGAAAGGAAAGTTAATGATCTTCTTATTGATCTTATCTGTAATATTTGTTGGCTGTGGCAAATCTAAATCTGATGAATCCAAAATTATAGAGCAGGCAAAGCAAATAGGAATTGAATATTTTAAAAAGAACTATAATATTGATGTAGTCTTCACGGAATTCAAGGTAAGGCCTCGATATATAGATAGCAGGGTGGGTATGAATGGCCATGTTCAAGGAGCTGAAGATGAGACCATATATCTGCTGATAGATTACGATACTTATAAAATAGCTCAGGGAATTGTCTTTAAAGGCTTTGATAAGAAATATCCAAAAATTGAGGGGGTAAATGCCGACCCAATTCTAAAGGATAAAGACCAAGATTAAGTACATATTTCCTATCTACGATAACATCCTGCATCTTGCGGGGTGTTTTTGTAGAGAGAGAAAAAACAAAATATATAATGCAAAATAAATAAGAATAATGCATTTCGAAAGCACACAGATGGGAGCTGTATTTTTTGAAGAGAAAATTAATGATCTGCTTCTTGATCTTATCTGTAATATTTGTTGGCTGTGGTATATCTAAATCTGATGAATCCAAAATTATTGAGCAGGCAAAGCAAATAGGAATTGAATATTTTAAAAAGAACTATAATATTGATGTAGTCTTCACTGAATTCGATGTAATGCCTCGTTATGTAAGTAGCAGGGTTAGTATGTATGGCCATGTTCAGGGAGCAGAAGATGAGACAATCTTTTTGATGATAGACTATCGGACTTATAAAATAGTGCAGGGATTTACCTTTGAAGGCTTTGCGGAGAAATATCCAATGATTGAGGGAGGAGATGCCGCCCTAATTCTAAAGGATAAACACAAAGATTAAGTACATATTTCCTAACTATGATAACATCCTGCATCATGCGGGGGGGGGGTGTAGAGAGAGAATAACCGATTGAAGCAATTGATCTCTTAAATTTATATCATTGAAGAGGTAAATAAAATGAGAAATAGAAACATTATTTTCACGGGATTACTGTTATTTGTTTTTATAATAGGAGGCTGTGGTACGAGTAAACCAGAAAAGAAAGAAATAGTAGGCAAAGCGAAAGCAGTTGCAGTTGAGTATTTTAAAGAAAATTATAATGTTGATGTGATTTTCACTAAGATGGTTGTTAGACCAAGATATATAAGCAGTGATGTTGAATTATACGGCCATGTTAAAGACGACAAGGAACAAGAATTTGTCTTACTAGTGGATTATCGTACATATGAAGTAGGACCAGGGGTTATATCAAATGGCTTTGATGAAAAATATCTAAAGAATGAGAGGGTAGGTACCGACCCAATTCTAAACGGAAAAAGCCATGAATAGATGCAAAATTAATAAATTAAAGGGGCTCCCATCATAATTAGTGTTTGACAAAAAGCGAAAGTAGCGTAGGGGGCGGAATCGATCTGAAGAAGCGTTAGCGGTCGCCTTTGTCTCCGATTTTCTACCACTTTAAAAAGATAAAATCAAGAAATTTGGAGACAACAGCGATCGGAAGAACGATCCGTAACCGTAGCGGTCACCTCGCACGATGTTAACCATATGTTAACCACTGGTTTTTGTTTTGAGCCATTAAAGGATCACGAAAGTACAAAGATAGGAGCTGTATTTTTTGAAAGGAAAGTGAATGATCTTCTTATTGATCTTATCTGTATTATTAGTTGGGTGTGGCAAATCTAAATCTGATGATTCCATAATTATAGAAAAGGCAAAGCAAATAGGAATTGAATATTTTAAAAAGAACTATAATATTGATGTAGTCTTCACGGAATTCAAAGTAATGCCTTCTTATATAGACAGCATGGTTACTATGCATGGTCATGTTCAAGGAGCTGAAACAGAAACAATATATCTGATGGTAAATTACCGGACTTATGAAATAGATCAGGTGTATGTCTTTGATGACTTTGATAAGAAATATCCAAAGATTGAGGGGGGAGATGGCGACCCAAGTCTAAAGGATAAACACAAAGATTAAGTACATATTTCCAAATTGTGATAACATCCTGCATCTTGCGGGGTGTTTTTGTATGGAGACAAGAACGCTTTTGGTTATAAGTGGAGCGCAATCATTGGATGGTTCTTATTTGCAGGGGCAACTATTGGGCAAGCGTATTTTGAATTGGGCTTATAAGATAAGCGGCCTACTTTTTGTGCGAATTTGAATGAACATCCAGAAATGGAATCATAATAGCAGGAGGGATAATGCGCTCAAAGGGGCTATACCTAAAATAGAAATACATCGTTCAACATCCAGTAAGGTGATCTTAATGAAACGAGTGATGATGCTTGAAATGGACATCCATGGCATATCTCCTGCTTTTACTTCTGCAAGACCACGATGGAGATCAGAATAATAAAGATAATCTGACCGTCACCCAAGCGGGGAAAACCATTTCCAGTCTGAACCGAAAAACCCACACCTTACCCGTGTTTCCTTTGCTTGATATGGACAAGTATAACAAATGGGTTAGCCAATTGGACCGAAAAACATACAAGGAACCAATCAATGCTCGCATTGGCGAAAACGAACAAACCGCACCTGGGCAAAATGGGCTGAGGCTTAACCGTAGTAAGTTCTTGAAACGATATTATGAATATCTCTATAGTAATGGCCCAGCTTCGGTTGAAGTCCCTATGTACCCGGTATTTCCCAAGGTGGATGCGGAACTTCTTGCTTCGCTGCGATCCAAGCAGATCGGCTATTATGTGACTTATTTTAACTCCAATAACAAGGACCGTTCTCATAATATTACTCTTGCGGCCAAAGCGATGGATAGTGCGGTCGTTTTTCCGGGAGAAACATTTTCCTTTAACCGGGTTATCGGAATCCGCACTACCGGGAATGGATACAGACGGGCGGGAGTGATTGTACGAGGGGAATTATCCGAAGGTGTAGGCGGGGGCATCTGCCAGGTATCTTCAACATTATTTAACGCGGTTGATCGGGCTGGGCTAGAAATCGTAAAGCGATACTCCCACAGCCGCCATGTGCCATATGTTCCTCCTGGCAGGGACGCAACGGTTAGTTGGGGTGGTCCGGATTTTGTATTTGAAAATGCGTATAACCAGCCAGTTCTGATTCGAGCATTTGTAGGTGGAGGAAGTATGTCCGTGGCCATTTATTCCTCAGATGTGATCGAATTCGCTCCTCGAAGGGTACCAAGCATGTCCAATCAGCTTCCAGAAGAAATTGACGATTCGACTCCAACACCAGCTAACGGCAAAGAATGAACTAAGTTTTGTTTCTACGAAAAACTCCTGTGCCTCTCTTTAAGTGCGTGTTCAAAAGGCCGGTTTTCAGCAACGAGAAGGTTGGATGAAGCTAGGGACTGAGGAGCGGAGCGTACGTATTGGGTACGTGAGCACCGGAGGGCCCGGCTGAATTCAAGATTCGATGTCGAATCTGCTTCCTGATTCACTTCGTGATCAAAAGTGGACTTTTTGAACAACCTCTTTAAGGAAAAAGATGTCACAAAGTAACTTGTTAAGCTTGTTATATAAGTGAACACACAAAGAGAGGAGAAATAACAATGAACACAGGAATGAAATTCACAATTGCTGCTCTGAGCAGCATGCTACTGCTGGGAGGTTCGGTAAATTTCGTAGCGGGGGCAGCACCAGCAGCGCCTGCCAAAACAGCAGTGGAGCAAACGAAGTCTGATCGTAAAGTGGACCAGTTAAAAAAAGAGGAAATAGCTAGAATTAACAAATTGCTCGAACAAAATCCGGATGATTCGTATATAGTTTTTGTCAGCAATGAATTAACGAAGAAAAAAGGCCTTGAAACTTTTGCGATGGGGAATATTAGGCCTGAGTTTAGTACCTATGAGGACTATCTGAAAAAGGCATCAACCCTGGAAGGTACTGTACTCCAGCAGCCAACCGGCCTTCCGGAAGGATACAGCTTTTCAAAAGGGAATATGATGGGGCTCTACAGCAGTGCGTTTACCGAAGAAATGAGAGCCGAAGCCAAAAAGCTGGGCAAACAGATTTATTCCAAAAAGATAGATTGGAAGCATGCACAAGTCATTGATCTGGAATATAAGAACGGGAATGATTCGATTAACTTAGGTTATTACAGTTTAGATGAAAAGGAAAAAATAGAACAGAAGGGTTACAGCTATCAAACAGCAGAGGAATTACTCAAGAAATATCCGAAGTTAGACAAAAATGAAGTCCAAAACACACTTGTCTGGTTTGAAAAAGGAAAACAATTTACCATCAAAACAAATCCAGGAAATCCGCTGTCGAAAGAAAATCTCATCAAGCTGGCGGAAACCATGGTTAAGAAATAAATCCGCTATAAAGAAAAAAGCCCGGTTTTCCGGGTTTTTTTCTTTTGAATTGTGCAATTGTAACAAACCAGGCTTCAGTTCATCTCTCAAGTAGGCAATAGGATGAAATTTTTTTGATAAAAAGGCATTGACATCACAAAACTACAAGCGTAGTATATAAATCGTAAACTACAAACGTAGTGTACATAATAATTTTATGGGAGGAGATATACAAAATGAACGTAATTTCAAAATTACTGGTAGATTGGTGGTAAATACGAACGCAGTATCTCCATCTCTTCGGACATCCGCCGAGGGGTGGCGTGGATATGCATGTAACAGTAACAAGAGAATTCTTCTCTATTAAATTTATTGACATTTATAAACTACAAATGTAGGATGTAGTTTTACTACATAAGTAGTCTGATCAAATTGACTTTGGAGGTTACATGCATGAAACACATACCACCGATTACGGATGCAGAGCTGGAAATTATGCGTGTATTACGGGACGAAAACTGCATAGGCGGCGGGCCGGAAAAGAGAGATAGATGATGAGTCCAACATTATATGCAAGCTTGTTATCGTTTTTTGGCTGGCTGATCCGCGGATCATTGATGGCTGGCATCCTGGTCTTACTTATCCTGACTCTGCAATTTCTATTAAAAAACAAGCTGGAAGCGAGATGGAAGTATTTGCTTTGGCTGCCTGTAGCGATTCGCCTGGTGCTTCCTTGGGCGCCGGAATCTTCGCTTAGCTTGTATAATGTGTTCTCCCTGAAGGCTGTGGTGCCTGTTCATCAGATGACCCAAGATTTCTCGGAAGCTGGGAGAGCAGGCGGGGCGGCGGTTCAGGGTGAGCATGATGTACAACTGGACACAGGCGGAATTTCGGAAATACCTGCTCTATCCCATGAGTCGGGAACCGTGCAGAAGCGCGGCATCTGGTGGAATCAGATCAAGCAACAGGGATTTATTATTGGGCTGATGCTGGTATGGCTTGTGGGAGTATTATTTCTTGGTGCAAAAACGATATACGACCAGCTTCGATTAAAGCGGGTTCTGCGTACAAGCCGACCCATCGAAACGCGCTTTATATTGGCCTTGTTTGAAGAAACGAAGCAGCGATTGGGCATCGATCGTAACGTACGGTTTGTCGCATCGGAACGGATTCCAGGACCTGCCGTAATTGGTTTTCGGAAACCTGCGATTGTCATTTCGCCAAGTCTGCTCGTCACGTTACAGAAGGAACAGCTTCAATATATTTTGGGGCATGAGTTCGCACATATTCAACGGCGGGATGTGGCCATGAATTGGGTGATACACATCATCCTGATCCTCCACTGGTTTAATCCATTGCTATGGGTTGCAGTACGTAAAGCAAGACAGGCCCAGGAGATGGCCTGCGATGCATGCGTCTTGGACCGGATGGGTCCGCAGCAAAACAAGGCATACGGACAAACGATTATCCATGTGCTGGAGTATGTTTCAGGCAATTATCATCAGCCGGGGGTTGCCGGCTTGTCCGCTACACATAAAGAAATGAAAAGGAGACTTATAATGATCAAACAATTCAATAAAAAATCGTATCGTCTGTCCATTCTCGGGATGGGAATGATTCTCGCGCTGGGGAGCGTGACATTGGTTAACCCGAAGGAAAGTAGTGCAGCGAGCGTACCCGCTGCCGAGGTTGTGCAAAAGCAGAAACAAGAGGGGAAAACAGTGACGCTCAGCAAAGCCGAAACAGAAATGCTGCAAAAGATCATCTCACAATCGATGACCAAAGATATCAAGTTGAAAGATGTCGGTCTGCTGAATTCAGACGAGGTTTCGGAAGGGGTTACGGTGACCTCCGTCGACGAGAAGTATGAGGTTGGGTTTTTCCGTAAAGGGGGAAGAGGCGTGTCGATTCGCAGTACCGTCTCGCTCGATACGATTCAGAAAGCGGACCAAGACAAGGCGCTGCAAAAGCTGCAACAACTCTATCCTGCTAAAACTTATACCTTTGACCCCGAAGTTGAATTTTTCCAAAGCTATGATGATGTTTGGAAACAGTTCGGTCATGCATCGTATCGTCTAAAGGGGAAAGACTTTTTTATTCAACTTCATGATGAAAGCGTAGGGATAGAGAAAAAAGCGGCTGCCCCACAACTTAAACCGGATCAGTACGAAATTACGATAAATGCAAATGAACTCGATGCACAACTTAAAAAGAAGGCCTCTGATGCGGTAAAAACGATTTTAAATCAAGACTTCCATGCCACATCGGCAACACTATCCCCTATGGGTTTCGAACAAACGCCTGCGTGGACACTAAACGGCGATGGGGTCAGCCTCTGGATGGAAGCATCAGGGAAAGTAAAGGGGATGAATCTTAAAGCGCGTGACCAGCAAGCTGTAAAGACAGACAAAGAGATTCCAGAACAAGAGGCAAGAAAAGTGGTTGCAGAGGCGGTGAAAAAACTATACAACGTTGATATTTCGGAATACACCATGACATGGGATAGCGTTCCTTTCCCGGGGTACCGATTAGAATCGGGTGGGATCGAAACGGGCAAACAAGTGATAACCGTTGCCTTGGATGCGAACAAAAAAGTGGTGGCCATCAATTCGTATTCCATCCCTCGCTAGAACCGCATCAGCACTCACGCACCTTGTCGTGGGTGCTTTTCTATAGTCTTTGATGCTAAAGACGTTAAGGATATAACTGTTAGCGAAAAGCTCCCATTCGATAAATTTAGTAAAAAGGATCAGGAAATGGTCCTTCAAGAGTTGAAAAAGCTTATCCAAACAAAAACTACGCATTTGACAAAGAAGTGATCATGTATCGACCTTACGGGATATGAAGCGGAGTGGAATTAAAGCGGCAACTGGAGGATGGTGTTGACAAATTATAACCACAACTGTAGTGTATAGTTTAGAACTACAAATGTAGTATAAATAATTTTAGGAGGAGAAAATAAGATGAATGTAGAGAAAGTTATTCTAGCGTCTATGATTGTATCCAGTATGTTTGGTACCTTGGCAGGACCAATTCCTGCAGGAGCCGAGGCTGCGCAAGAGCAAAAGCAAACCGATAATAAGAAGGTTCAAATCGATAACAAGCTGGCCGCCAAGCTGCAAAAAGCAATCAAACAATATGCGGGGAAAGAGATCAAGCTGAAGAATGTCGGCGAGAAGATAGAGTTCTCTCCTGATGGTGTAAAGGTTGAATCCGTAGACGGAACATACGCTATCCGCTTTAATGCTGGAAACAGTAAAATATGGCAGATTGAAGAAAAGGTCACAATCGATAAAGTCAGCAAAGAGGATCAAGATAAAGTCCTGAAAGTGTTGAAAGGAGCATATGCAAATAAAACATATGACTTTAATAAAGAAGTAATTATGCAGCGAGGTTATGATGGTGATAAAGAAAAGCTAGGTGTGCCTTTGTCGTATAAGCTGACAGGGAAAGACTTCGAGGTATATTTCTTCAAAGAGAATGCTCCTCAAATGCCAAAAGATGAAGTTAGTGCATTTGAAATAAAGTTCACCAAGGAAGAGCTAGATCCGAAACTGCTGGAAACGGCAACAAAAGCAATAAAAACGGCATTCAATCATGATTTGGAAGTTACATCCGCTAAACTAAACCGCTTTACATGGACACTTCATGATAAGGACGTATCGCTTCAAATGGAGAACGGAAAGGTCACTAACTTGTTACATAAAACGCGGAAAGCTGTAACAACTAACAAAGAAATTACGGAAAAAGAGGCTAAAGAAGTAGTTGCTCCGCTTGCCAAGCAAGTATTCAATATGGACATTGCGGGATTGGAAGTGAAGTGGGACAGCACATATAAAAATTACTACTTTGTTAAAGGTAAAAAAATAGAATTGAGAGTAGCACTGGACGCTGATAAAAACGTAGTATTCATAACGTCAGGTGTCGGTGTGTTATATGGAACACCGCTAGGAATGTTGTAGTGTTCTTAACAGCAGGTATCGGAACGTCATATGGATTCTAAGTAGGGCGGGTTTATAAATAAAAGAGTTATTGAATTGCATAAGGCAATTTGATAACTCTTTTAAATTGAATCTCAATATGACATTTCGCATGTCGCTCGGAAAACATGTATCTTTAGATCCAGTAATTTGGCCCTATGCTTGCACGTAAATCAAACGAGAATGATTTCTCCTCAACCAGGTTGACATTGCTATATCACAAATGTAGCATATACATGACTACATATGTGGTCTTTGAAATTGACTTTGGAGGTTTCATCCATGAATCAAAAAGCACCAATTACGGAAGCAGAACTGGAAATTATGCGTGTATTATGGGTAAATCCGAATTGCCCTTCAAGTGCAGTCGTAAAACAAATGACGGACAAAATGGGTTGGAGTCCGAACACGACACGAACACTCCTGACCCGGTTGGTTCAGAAGGAGGCAGCGGGGGCAAAGCTAGAAGATGGTTCGAAACGCACCCAACTATTTTATCCCCTTATCAGCGAACAGGAGTATTTACGTTCGGAAACCAAATCCTTTATGAAAAAACTGTATGGCGGATCATTAAAGCCCATGCTTGCTCATTTTTTAGAGGATAAAAAGCTGAATGCACAGGAAATTGAGGATCTGAAGGCTCTATTTGACGAAAACTGCGAAGAAAAGGGAGAGCCTTGATGAGTCTATCATCACATACAAGCTTAGTATCGTTTTTCGACTGGGTGATCCGAAGCTCACTCATGGCCGGCATACTGGTCGTCCTTGTCCTGATTCTACAATTTCTGCTAAGAAACAAGCTCGAAGCTAGATGGAAATACTTGCTGTGGCTGCCCGTGGCGATCCGTTTGCTGCTTCCTTGGGCACCGGAATCTTCACTCAGTTTGTACAATGTTTTGTCTCTTGAAGCTATAACGCCTCGCATTCATGAGCAAAGCCAAAGTTCGACGATTAAGAAGGAAGCGGAAAGAATTAGCGTGGCGCCGGTTCTTGCGGAGCGGTCTTTAACCCTAGAAACAACCGGGATTGAGAAAGAATCGGCTCTGAATCACGAGGCGGAGACCGTGCAAGAAAGCCGCTCCTGGTGGAGCGGATTCAAGCAAATAGGTTTCTCCAATGTCTTCATGCTGGTTTGGCTTGCGGGCGTACTGTTTCTTACTGTGAAAACGGTTTATGACCAGCTTCGCTTGAAACAATCACTGCGTGAGGGTCGCACTATTGAAACACCTCTATTATCGTCATTATTTCATGAGGAGAAGCAGCGATTGGGCGTAAAACGCAAAGTGCGGTTTGTAGCCAGCGAGAGCATTCCCGGACCTTCCGTGGTCGGTTTTAATAAGCCTGTGATCGTTATTTCGCCAAGTCTGCTTGGTGCACTGCAAAAGGATCAGCTTCAATATATTCTGGCGCATGAATTTGCCCATATAAAGCGCTGGGATGTAGTGGTGAATTGGATCATGCACATGATCCTGATTCTCCATTGGTTTAATCCGTTAATATGGCTTGCCGTACATAAAGTAAGAGAGGACCAGGAAATGGCCTGCGACGCATGTGCGCTGGACCGGTTGAGTCCGCAGCAAAGCAGCGCCTACGGGCAGACAATCATCCATGTGCTGGAGTATTTTTCAAGCAGTCATCATCAACCGGGGCTTGTCGGATTATCCGCTACACATAAACAAATGAAAAAGAGATTGCTGATGATCAAACATTTTCATAACAAATCCTATCATTTGTCCATTTTTGGGATGATGGTTATTCTCGCGCTCGGCAGCGTTACACTGGTTAATGCGAAGGGAAGCAATGCTGGGCAGGGGGTACAAACGGCTTTGAATCAGTTGGATCAGGGGAGTTCTAGGGCAATCCAGGTTTCTTCGGAATACCTTGCGGCAGAGAAGCAAGAGCTAGCCTATGAGGAAGTACGGGCAAAAGCTATAAAAGAAAGAGACGAACTAATCAAGGCTGTACCTGCAGAGGATAAAAAGTTTATTGAAGATGAGATCAATAGAGTGAGGGAACTAGCCCAAAATTCAGGTGACACGTATATTATGTATCATAAATATGCAAAGTTGAACAAAGGCGGACACGATCTTAGCTATTGGGGAATTGCAAATCATTACTCAACATATGAGGACTATTTCAAAAAAGCTTCTACTTTGAATGGCTCCATTTTGCAGCAGCCTGCCAACCTGCCTGAGGGCTATCAATTTTCCAAAGCGACTATTAAAGGTCCACTCGAAGGTGAATTTTATGTTGATTTGAGAGCCGAAGGTAAAGATAGCGGAAAACTGGTTTACACAAAAAAGTTTGATTGGAATGAGGCGGGACTCATCTTGCTTGATTATACAAACGGAAAAGATACGCTAACGCTATCGCAATATAAAATGTCGGATTATGAAAGAACTCTAATGGCTCGAATAGAAGGTTTCGAATATGAAAGCTCGCGTTATGGAAAACGTGTATTTGGGTCCGATGGGAAACAATATAAATACTCTCTGTATACCAAATCGGATTTAACCAAGGAACAGTTGCTCGGAATTTTAAAAGCAGCGCTGAAAAAATAAATATTAAGGCGTGCATTGGCCGATCAAATTGGAAATTGATGCGAAAGTGCATCTATTTATGACGCTACCCTGTTATTGAATGAAGCTTGCAAAAGTGCAGGCTTTTTCTTTTTTTTGAGCGCAATTAGGCGATTTATGATTAAATTGATGCACAATCTCAACAATTTGCTTTATGTCCCACACAACGCCTGAAAAGGATGCATAAACGCAACAATTGCACTTTAGTCCGCTCCAAAGAAGGCATAGAAAGTATACAACACCCACTTTTTGCAAAGTAGCGAATGAATTTATCTTTGAGGATTATTTTCATACGCGATGAAGCCATTTTGCGGATAACAACAACAAGAAAATATGTATAACAAAAAGATGTTGACAAAATAGGACTACGTTTGTAGTATATAACTATACACTACAAACGTAGTCTATAAAAAACAGTTTGAGAGGAGCAATACCAAATGAACGTAGCAACAAAAGTAGCCATCGCAACATTAAGCAGTGTTTTATTATTTGGTTCTTCGGTGAGCTTTGCGGCAGAGGAACTAACTCATGAGCAAGCCTTAGAGAAAGCTGTAGAACAAAGAGAAGAAGTGTTAAAGGCTCTAACCGCAGAAGAGAGAAAGTTCATCGATGATGAAGAGGCAAGACTTAAAGAATTGGTCAAAAATTCAGACGACACATATATCACCTATCATAAATACAAAAAATTGAATAGTGGGCTTGATATTAGCTTTTGGAGTTTAGACAGGGAGTACTCTACATATGAGGATTACTCTAAAAAAACTTCTGCCTTGCAAGGACCGATTTTACAACAACCCGCCAACCTGCCAACGGGATATAAGTTCTCCCAAGCGAGAATTGAAAGTCCAACCGAAGGGAAGTTCTTTGATGAATTAAGAGCCGAAGGCAAGAAGAGCGGCAAACCGGTCTATACGAAAAAGTTGGAATGGAAAGAGCCGGGAAGGGTTGAACTCAGGTATACGGATGGGAAAGACGAGCTGATCATCAATCAGTATACGGCGGATGAAGAGTTTGCCAAGCTGAAGGGTACCGAGTTTTCAAAGCAAGCCGATGGCAGAAAATACTTTTTTCAATATGGTGTGGGCAAATACTATTACGGCATTTCAACTAAAACCGATATGTCCCAAGAAAAGATGAGCGAAATTCTGAAAGCAGCGATGAAAAAATAATAATGTGAGTCACTCGGTTATGCCTGTTAGAGCGTATTTATCAAAACAATGACATGAGGGGAGCAATACCAAATGAACGTAGCAACAAAAGTAGCCATCGCAACATTAAGCAGTGTTTTATTATTTGGTTCTTCGGTGAACTTGGTGGAGGCTAAATCCAATAAGGAAGCTCAAGAAGAAGCTGTTAAAAAAGCAGCCGAGGCAGCCAAGTCCGTACCTGCAGAGGCCAAGAAGGCTATCGAAAATGAGGAAAATAGACTTAAGGAGCTGGTGAAGGGGTCGGGTGATACGTATGTGATGTATTATAAATACAAGCAACTGAATAACGGGCTCAAAACCTCTGTTTATGGATTACGTTTAAATTACTCTTCATACAAGGATTACTTAAAAAAAGCTTCTATTTTAAAAGCACCGATCCTGCAGCAGCCACCCAATTTGCCTAGTGGGTATAAGTTTTCCAAAGCGTTCATTGAAAGTCCATACCAAGGAAAATTTTTTGATGATTTGATTGCCGAAGGGGTAAAAAGCGGGAAGGACTTTTATACGAAAAAGTATGATTGGAAAGAGGCAGGAAAAATCGAACTCGAGTATACGGATGGGAAAGACGAGTTGATCATTAATCAGTACATGGCCGATAAAGAGTTTGCCAAGCTGAAGGGAACCGAGTACGCGGTTATGCCTGACGGTAAAAAATATGCATTCCAGTATGGAACCGGCAAATACTATTATGGCATTTCAACGAAGTCGAATATGTCCAAAGAAAAGATGTTCGAAATACTGAAAGCAGCGATGAAGAAATAAGTGGGTTGAGACCCGCAGCATAGGCCCATGCACCCAAGAAATGGGTGTATGGGTTCTCTTTTTAGGCCAGATCTCTAAATTTAATCAAAATATTCTGCGCAAACATGTTGACAATATCAAAGTACAATTATAGCATTTATTTAGACTACGTATGTAGTTATTAAATAGAATTTGGAGGTTCAGGTATGACCCAAATACCACCCATTACGGATGCGGAACTTGAAATTATGCGCGTATTATGGACAAATCCGGATAGCACTTCCAATTGGATCGTAAAACAATTGACGGATCGAATGGGATGGAGCCCAAATACGACTAGAACTCTCCTGAATCGTTTGGTGCAGAAGGAGGCAGTGGGGGCAAAGCAGGAAAAGGGAGCGAAGCGCAACCAGCTATTTTATCCAATCTTTAGCGAGAAGGAATATCTGCGGTCTGAAACTACATCTTTTATGAAAAAACTGTATGATGGGGCATTAAAGCCGATGCTTGCTAATTTTTTAGAGGATAAAACACTGAATGATCAGGAAATCGAGGACCTGAAGGCTTTATTTGACGGAAATCGCAAGAGTGGCGAACCAAAATGAGCTTAAAGCCTGAAAAGGATGCATAATCGCAGCAATTGAACTTTAGCCTATAGGTTGATGATTGATACAGCCATAATAGCTGCTTGAAATAAGCGATAGAACACATGAAATCCCGAATGAAAATATGTCATTGATTGAAACGCTGAAGCTGATGCAACTGGAATTTGGCATAATACCTGATAACCTCTAACATGACGCTTAAATCGCGGGTGTTTGAGGTTTTTTTCATTCATCGAAAAAAAACGGTCCGTATAGCAAGGCGGATTTGAAAAAAAAGGGGTTGACATAAGTTAACTACAGCTGTAGTATGTAATTAAAGTTAACTACACCTGTAGTTAATAATAAATAATCCCAGGAGAGGAGTATAACAAAATGAATGTAGCATCAAAAGTGGCCATCGCAACATTGAGCAGTGTTTTACTGTTGGGTTCTTCGGCGAGTTTTGCGGCGGAAGCGAAACCTTTAAAGGAAACTCAACAAGTAGCTGGCAAAAAAGCAGCCGAGGCGGCCAAATCCAAATCTGTACCTGAAGAGGACAAAAAGTTTATTGAAAATGAGATTAATAGAGTGAAGGAGCTGTCCAAAAAGCCGGGCGAGTCGTATGTCCTATATCATAAATATCCACAATTAAATAGCGGGCTTACTCTTAGCTATTGGGGAGTGACAGAAGAATTTTCTTCTTACCAAGATTATTTGACAAGGTCTTCCATATTGAAGGGTTCGATCCTGAAGCAGCCTGCTAACCTGCCGGAGGGGTATAAGTTCTCCAAAGCGACCATTGAAGGTCCAACAAAAGGAAAATTCGTTGATGAAGCAAAGGCCGAAGGAAAAAAGAGCGGCAAACCGATCTATGCGAAAAAAATAGACTGGAAAGAGGCGGCAACCATCCGTCTTGAATATACAAACGGGAAAAATACGCTGGCTATTTCTAAACATACGTTGGACTCAGAGGGAAGCAAAAAGCAAGGATTCTTTGAAGATGACTTCCCGGCGCATGTCTATCCAAAATACGTTTTTTGGCATGAAGGTGGCTTCGAATACAGTATTTCAACCACATGGGATATGTCCAAGGAAAAGAAAATTGAAATTCTGAAAGCTGCGGTAAAAAAATAATTATGTGTGAGAAGCGGCGCGGATTTCTGCATGTAACAAAAATGAGGAAACTTTTCTCTATTAAATATGTTGACATTACCAAACTACAAATATAGGATGGATTATAACTACGCGTGTAGTCAGGGTAAATTAACTTTGGAGGTTACATGTATGAAGAAAATACCGCCGATAACGGATGCAGAGCTGGAAATTATGCGGGTGCTGTGGGCAAATCCGGATTGCCTTTCCGGTGAGGTCGTAAAGCAGCTAACAGATAAAATGGGCTGGAGCCCGAATACGACGCGGACGCTCTTGAACCGATTAGTGCAGAAAGAAGCAGCGGGGGCAAAGCTGGAAGAGGGCTCGAAGCGCACCCTGCTATATTATCCAATCATCAGCGAGCAGGAATACTTGCTGTCCGAGACCACATCCTTTATGAAAAAGCTGTATGGCGGGGCATTAAAGCCGATGCTGGCCAATTTATTAAAGGATAAAAATCTGAATGCACAGGAAGTCGAAGATCTGAAGGCTTTATTTGACGAAAACTGTGACGACAGCGAACCGGAAAAGAGAGATAACTGATGAGTCCGACATTGCATGCGAATTTATTGTCTGTTTTTGGTTGGGTGATTCGCGGATCATTTATGGCCGGCATTTTAGTTCTACTAGTCCTGATTGTGCAATTTTTATTAAAAAACAAACTAGAATCTAGATGGAGATATTTGATTTGGCTGCCTGTGGCGATTCGTCTGCTGCTTCCTTGGGCGCCGGAATCTTCACTAAGCCTGTACAATATTTTGTCTTTGGAGGCCATAGCACCCGGAATTCATCAGAAGACTCAAGATCCCTCTGTGTTGAAGGATGCGGGGGGAGCAGGCGAGGCGGCGGTTCATAGTGATCTGACTAACTCGGAATCCAATGGAACCCTGGAAGTACTTGCTTCATCTTATGAATCGGGAACAGTGCAGAAAAGTGCCCTTTGGTGGAATAAGATTAAGCAACTGGGATTTAGTAATGGACTGATGTTAGTATGGCTCGCGGGGGTACTGTTTCTTGCCGCGAAAACGGTATACGACCAAATTCGATTGAAACAAGCTCTGCGTGCAGGACGATCCATCGACACGCCTTTTTTATCGGCAGTGTTTCAAGAGACGAAGCAGCTATTTGGCTTAAAGCGTAAGGTGCGGTTTGTCGCGTCGGAACGGATTCCCGGACCAGCCGTAGTTGGATTTCATGAACCTGCAGTCGTTATTTCGCCTAGTCTGCTCGTTACGTTACAAAAGGATCAGCTTCAATATATTCTGGCGCATGAATTTGCGCATATAAAGCGGCGGGATGTGGCAGTGAACTGGGTGATTCACATGATCTTGATTCTCCACTGGTTTAATCCACTCATATGGATTGCTGTACATAAAGCGAGGCAGGACCAGGAGATTGCCTGCGATGCATGCGCCTTGGATCGGATGAGGCCGCAGCAAAAGAACGCATACGGGCAAACGATTATTCATGTGCTGGAGCATTTATCGGTCAGTCATTATCAGCCGGGGCTTGCCGGCTTGTCCGCTACACATAAAGAAATGAAAAGGAGACTTATAATGATCAAACATTTTAATAAAAAATCCTATCGTGTATCCATTCTGGGGTTAGGGATGATTCTCGCGCTTGGCAGCGTGACATTGGTTAACGCAAAGGAAAGCGGCGCAGAGAGCGCATCGCAAAAGCCTTCCGCACAGTCGCAACAAAATACAAAAGCTGCCGTGGATAAAGAAGATGATATCGTTTATCCCGAGGGGAATATAGACCGCGAGCTTTACAAGAAAGAACTGGAAAAGGCTCGGAAAAAAGCAGAAACAGCAGCCAAGGCTCTAACCCCAGAGGAAAAGAAATATATCGAGGATGAGGAAAATCGGGTGAAGGAACTGAGCAAAAAAACAGGTGATATGTACGTTTTGTATCATAAATATAAGGATCTTAATAGCGGAGTCGACCTTAGTTATCGGGGAGGATTGGAAGAATTCTCTACTTACGAGGACTACTTGAAAAGAGCTTCCGCCTTGGAAGGTTCCATTCTGAAGCAGCCTGCCAACTTGCCGGAGGGATATAAGTTCTCCAAAGCGAGAATTGAAGGCCCGACAGAAGGAAAGTTTGTGGATGAGGTAAGGGCCGAAGGCAAGAAAAGTGGAAAGCCTATCTACGCGAAAAAGATAGACTGGAAAGAAGCGGCAACCATCCGTATTGAATATACAAACGGGAAAAATACACTGGCTATTTCTAAGTATATGTTGGACTCTGAGGGAAGCAAGAAGCAAGGATTCTTTGAAGATGACTTCCCGGCACATATTTATCCAAAATACGTATTTTGGCATGAAGGCGGATTTGAATACAGCATTTCAACCACATGGGATATGTCCAAGGATAAAAAGATCGAAATTCTGAAAACCGCGGTAAAAAAATAACATTTCAAGTGATCTATCAGTGAGTGTTCAAAAAGGCCGATTTTCAGCACCGAGAAGGTTGGGTGAATCTAGGGACTGAGGAGCGGAGCGTACGTAGTGGGTACGTGAGCACCGGAAGGCCCGGCTGAATTCAAGATTCGATGCCGAACTGCTTCTTGATTCACTTCGTGATCAAAATCGGACTTTTCGAACAACCTCTATCAGTTTTATGCAATCGGCCCATGTCGTCCTGTGAACACAGGATGGCATGGGTTCTTTGTTGTTGCTCACTCCCAAGCTGCCGCGAAACATAGCAAGACCGGAAAAAGTGAGGCTCTAGATGTTGACACAGAATAACTACACCTGTAGTATTAAGTTAGAACTACATATGTGGTTTTTGGTGATCAAGCGTATTTATATGAGAGGAGCGTTACAACATGAACACGGCATCCAAAGCGGCAATCATGACACTGGGCAGCATTGTATTCTTGATTTCTGCAGTGAAGTTCACGGCGGTGGCGTTCCCACCACCAACCCCAAAAAAGGCTGCTGCAGGATTACTTGACTACTCTTCATATAAGTTTTCCGATCATTCGAAGCAAACGGGTCGAAACCAAGCGAGGGGCATCCACCTCGAATATACAGTCGGGAATGACGAGATGATTATATCCCGGTTTACGACTCCAGATGAAGCCAAGCTTGATGATGCTGACAAAAAGCCTTATACATCTTTACCCAGATATATATATTGGAACGATAACGGCAAATCCTGTTTTAGTATTTCAAGTAAATCTAATATGTCGAAGGAACAGGTACTCGAAATTCTGAAAGAAGCGGCAAGAAAATAATATTTTGGTATTTTCATATCTGTGTTAAAGTACGAAACTCGAGAAATTGAGGTTTTTCACACATTCGTCACATCTACTGGGAAATGATGGTCTCATATGAATCGTATATAAAGTAGAAACATCTATTATAGAAGAAAAAGTCATACGAGAGGAGTTTTACAAATTGAAAACAGCATCAAAAGTAGCCATCGCAACACTAAGCAGTATTTTATTATTGGGATCTTCCGTGAATCTTGCCGTGGAGGCAGCGCCGAATAAGCCTGCAAATGCCGCAGCAGAGAAGAAGCCTCAGGGAGAAAATAAGGGAGAGCAACTGCAGAAAGCGGAAATCGATAGAATTAGCAAGTTACTTGAGGCAAACCCGGATGATTCTTATATGGTATTTGTCAGCAACGAACTGACGGGAGGAAAAGGCATGGAAACTTTCGAAATCGGAAACACCACGCCCGAATATACCTCGTACGAAGATTACTGGAAGAAAGCTTCAACTCTAACAGAACCGGCTCCAAAGCAACCGGATGGATTGCCGGAAGGTTACAGCTTTGCGGAAGCAAAAATTGTAGGACCATACAGTGGTGTATATAACAAAGAAATGAAGGAAGAAGCCAAGAAACTGGGAAAACAGATTTATTCCAAAAAAATTAATTGGACAACCACGAACCACATTCAATTGAAGTACAAAAAAGGGGAAGATTATATCCTAATTTCAAGCTCGCGTCTTGATACACAGGACAAACGACATAAAGGGTATGTCTATCAATCCGCCGAAGAAACAAGAAAGAAGAATCCTAAACAGGAAAAGGAATATATAACAAACTCGGTCTTCTGGACCGAAAATAACAAGGGATTAGCTATCCAAACCAATCAAGGAAATCCGATCACGAAAGAGGAACTGATCAAACTGGCCAAAACAGCGTCTAAGAAATAAAACGTAGATTCATCCGCTTTCAAAAACGAATAGCACAGGTCTGGAAGCATTCTTCGTCGGAAACGTTTCGCCTAGATTCCAAACCTATGAAGACTATATGAAAATGACGGAGACATTGAAACAAATAACAAAACCAAGGAAAACATTCTTACATGGACCGATAAAGACAAAGAGTGCACAATCACAACTAATGAGGGCAATTCGCTGACAAAGGAAGACCTCATAAAACTGGCAGAATCGATGATCATGCGGGAATAGATAATAGATCGGTCTGCCCAACAAGGCCCGGGTAACCGGACCTTTCACATCTTTCAAACGTGATGCGCTGAGCCTCAACAAGCACATGTTAGAAAAGCTGCTATTGAATATGGGGGGATTACCCGTTCAGATGGCGGAAAATGATGCGAAAGTGCATCTATTTACGACACAACAACCTATTTTAGATCAAAAGCTTGCAAAAGTGCAGGTATTTCCCTCCTTTTGAGCGCAATTGGATTGTTCATAGTCAAATCGATGCATTATCGCAACAATTCAGCGTTCTACCCCTCGCAACGCCTGAAAAGGATGCAGTATCGCAACAATTCTACATTCCGCTCTACACAATGCCTGGAAATTATGCATCAATGGATTATTTTCTAATCTCAAGCAAATGTCTCATGAAAATCTTTTTCGCTCAAGTCACAAATGCTCCGATTGATATTGTTATATAGATGAAGATATTTTTTCAGAGGAGACAGAAGAAATGACAACAGGAATAAAAATTACCGTTACTCTATTAAGCGGCGCTTTGCTTTTGGGATCCATGAATTTTACCGCGGTTGCTACTCCATCCCATGCTGTAAGCGAGTTAGGTATGAAGAAGACTACCCTTAGTACAAAAGGCGGAACTGAAGGAGAGCAGTTAGAGAGAGCTGAGCAGGAGAGAATAGCCCAATTACTTGAAAAGAATCCGGACGATACATATATGGTATATGTCAGCAAAGAAATAACGAATCAAAAAGCCGCTAAAGTGTATTCCATGGGAAATCCTTTCCCAAAGTTCGATTCCTATGAAGCTTACCAAAAAAAGGCGTCAACTTTGAAAGGTACAGTGCTTGAGCAACCAGCTGTTCTGCCGGAAGGTTATCAATTCGTCTCTGCTGGAATCGCTGGCCCATACAGCACGGAATATACAAAAGAAATGGAGACTGAGGCCAAGAAGCTTGGGAAGAAGATTTATTCCAAGAAGATTGAATGGACAATTGCAAATGAAATCGTAATAGAATATTCCAATGGGAAACATACATTATCATTGGGCTACAAGCGTCTTGATCCGAAGCAACCTGTCAAGCAGAATGGATATTTTTATGAATCCGCCGAGGAAGTCAGGAAGAAATATCCGATGCTTAAAGAAAAGAACATTTTTAATACTCTTTCTTGGTCTGAGAAAGGGAAACAATTGACGATTACTACCGATTCGGAAAGTCCGCTAACCAAAGAAGAACTGATCAAATTGGGCAAATCCATGGTCAAAAAATAGCTCCTCTTAAACGAAAAGGCAGCTTATCTTGAACTGCACCTCCATTGTTAGCTGTGTGTCTAACAAATGGGGTGCAGTTCATCTGGGGCTGCCTTTTCATCATGAATATCGATTTACATCAAATAACGAACAAATACATAAATACTCGATAAAACAATAGAAATTAGCATCAAAGGAAATCCGTATTTCAGGAATTGCGCGAATTTGATCGGGTATCCTTCTTTTGCAGACATACCGGCTACAATCAGGTTAGCACTTGCACCAATGAGTGAACCATTTCCCCCGAGACATGCCCCAAGAGCAAGACTCCACCATAATGGCTCAAGGTTACTCACTCCCATTTGGCCCATTTCCTGAATCATAGGAATCATGGTCGCGACAAACGGGATGTTGTCTAGGAAAGCAGAAGCGATAGCGCTCAGCCATAGTATAAGCATGGAGGTAGAAACGGGTTCACCCCCGGTTAGTGCAACAGCTTTTTCGGCCAACAGAGCGATGACTCCTGTTTCAATCAGACCGGACACCAATACGAATAAGCCGACAAAGAAGAATATGGTCGTCCATTCAACCTTAGTGAAAGCTTCTTCCATTAGATGCTCTCCGGTTAGCAGAAGCAAGAAAAAGGCTCCGGCCAGAGCGACTGTGGCTGATTCCAGATGCAGCAGCTGATGCGTAAAAAATCCTATGATCGTTAATGCCAAAACAGTTAAACATTTACGCAAAAGCTTATGATCCGTTATCAGCTGGCTTTCATCAATCTCCATGATGCTGCGCTTTAACGCATCTGTTGTCTGAATGCTTTTGCGGAAAAGCAAAATGAAAATGGGAATATACACGGCCATTACTATGAACGCTAACGGTGCCAAATTGATGATGAAATCCATAAAGGATAATTCCTTCACAGCGCTCCCGATCATGATGTTTGGTGGATCGCCGATCAAAGTCGCCGCGCCGCCCACATTGGATGCAATAATTTGCGTGATAAGAAAAGGTACAGGGTTCACGCGCAGCTGCCTTGTAATGCTGAAAGTTACCGGGACCATGAGCAGTACGGTTGTCACATTATCCAGGAAGGCAGAACCTACGGCCGTAATCAGGCACAGCGAAACCAGGATCCGTACAGGTTCGCCCTTGGCTTTTTTTGCAGCAAAAACAGCAATATATTTGAACAGTCCAGTCTCAGCCGTGATACTTACAATGATCATCATGCCGATAAGAAGTCCAAGGGTATTGAAATCGATATGATGTAAAGCAGTCTCTTGGTTCACGATACCAAAGACAACCATTAATGTACCGCCGATCATTGCCACGATGGTTCGGTGGATCTTCTCCGCAATAATAAATCCATAAATGACAAGAAAGATACCGATGGCTAAAATAGCTTGTTGTTCCATTGAGCCCTCCCGAAAGTGTTTTTTTAGTATCATCACCAAATACTGGTTAGATTATGAAGAGAATCCCTTTCGGTGGGCAAAAAAAGACAAAAGGAACCCACCAATGGCAGGCTCCTCCGGTAATCCACATATTTGGTTAGTATTTATTATACTTAGAACCAAGAATAAAGTAAAGATTTGTCGAAATTAGTGGCCTGATCTATAAATTAAAGTCGAAAAGAGACCGATAACTGAATTAAAGCGAAGCGTCAATAGGTAATGAGAAACAATTTCGGCCTAAGGAACGATTTATGGAAATGAAAATTTTAATGTTTTTAAATATGCTAAAATTTTCATGGAAAAACGTTGTTACGTCATTGTTGTTATTATTAACTATTTTCAGTAATGAATTAGTATCGCTCACACAACATAGGGGGAAAACATCATGTTAAACAAGCTTCAGAACAAACTGATATTAATTTTTGCAGCAATGTTGATTGCTTCTATGGTTATCTCGCAATTGGTAACCGGCATGCAATTGACTAATAGCTTTAAAGATGACCTAGACGTAACTGGAGTAGAAGAAGCAAAAAACTTAACACAAATTACGGATTTGCTTCTTGGAAACTATGCAAAAGATATTTTACATTTTAGCGAAGAAGTGGAAATGAAAAATATTCTTGAAAATGAAAAAACGCTGACTCCGTCCATGTTTGAAGAAATGAAGTCCTACACTAAGATTAATCCGGAAGTATCAGCTATTTACGGGGGAGATTCATCCAAGCGCATGTATGATCCCGAACCAAACGTGTATGAAAAGAGTTATGATCCCCATACTAGACCATGGTACAAATTAGCCAATGATGATAAGGATAACGTGAAATTTAGTCAGCCTTACATGGATTTGGTGAGCATGAAAATGAAAATATCTATTTCTAAAGCCATTGTGGAAAATAATAAGGTTTTAGGTGTTGTCGCAATGGACGTGAATCTGGAGGAAATCACAAAACAAATTAATGACACCAATATTGGATACAATGGACTTGGATTTATTTTGGACTCCAAAGGAGATCCGATTGTATTTCCAAATTCAGATGGGAAGAATATGCGTGACAAACCATTTATAGAAAAAATGTACACCCAGGGTCAAGATACCAGCAAGATTCAGTACACCGACGAAGGTGTAAAGAAAATATTGTATTATACGACATCGCCCCTGACAGGGTGGAAAATGGGCACTACTTTTAAAGAATCAGAACTATTTAAACTTGTAAACCACATTCGGTATATGAACGTCATTATCACTCTATGTGCTATTGTGATTTCAAGCATTGTCATCTTTTTTGCCGCCCGGTTCTTTATGAAGCCAATTATTCAGCTAACAAAACAAGTACAATTAATGGCAGATGGAGATTTGACGGTTCAAGGCACAGTAAAATCGAAAGACGAAATTGGGCAGTTGACCAGCCACTTCAATCAAATGGTTCAAGGAGTGCGCGAAGTTGTAACCCGGATCATCGATTCGTCCGAGAAATTATCGGATTCGGCTGTCAACCTTAGTGCGGTGTCTGAAGAGACAAAAGCAGCAAGTGAAGAAATAGCCCACGCGATGTCGGATGTAGCTCAAGGGGCTGCGGAAAGTGCCACAAATCTGGATGAAATGCATCAGGTCACAGGTCAGCTGGCTTCACAATTTATTTTGGTTGAGGAAACGATGAATACCATGCAGCAGAAATCGAACGAAACCCAGCAGGCAAGCATAAGTGGTAGAGAAACATTGGCTGAACTCCAGTCGCGTTCGGAAGAATCCTTCCGGGAGATTCAATCGATTGAACAAGTGTTAGAACTGCTTGTGAATAAAATCAGTGATATCCAGACCGTAGTTGAAATTATTAAAACCATTTCTGCCCAAACCAATCTCCTTGCATTAAATGCGTCCATCGAAGCGGCAAGAGCCGGGGAGGCAGGCCGAGGATTCTCAGTTGTCGCTACGGAAGTGCGTAAACTTGCGGAACAATCTGCAGCTTCAACCGAACAAATTCGTGAAACGATCCAAGGCATCATGGAAGAGTCTGTTCGTGCTACCGAAGCCATGGTCCGTACCAAAGAGATTTCATCGGAACAAAATAATGCGGTACATGCTACCGAGGTTGCATTTACAAACATTCAAGGGTTAATGCATCAAGTCATTGAATCCATCTATGGAATGTCCAAAGAAGTGCAGGAGATGTCCGCACTCAAGGAAAATGTAGTCCAATCCATCGAGAGCCTATCTGCTATTTCGGAAGAGTCTGCGGCGGCCTCCGAAGAAGTCAGCGCATCGACGCAGGATCAATTAAAAGCTATTGAGACGGTGACCCAATCAGCCGAATCCTTAAGTCAATCAAGCAATGAATTGGAATCGCTCGTCAAGAAATTTAAAATATAAAATTTAAAGAGGGTAAACCATGATACGGCGGTAAGCTCGGACCATCTTTGGTCTGTGGCTGCCGCTGTTTTTTCTTCAATCTCTAAAGAGAAAAAGGGGCCTTCGATGGGCATAAAAAGCAAAAAGGAGTCCACCAATGGCCAGGCTCCTTATACGATGTATAAATTGTCATTATTCCGAACGTCGGAAAATAAAACGTCAAATTTCGACAAAAATATTTACTTTGATTTAGGTCTTTAGTATAATAAAGTCTAACTAAATATATGTTTGAACGGAAGACGTTATTGCATCATTACTGTTATTAGTAACTATTTTAAGTAATGAATTGGTAGCGCTTGCACAACATAGGGGGCAGACATCATGTTAAACAAGCTACAAAATAAACTTATACTTATTTTTGGAGTACTGCAGATTGTTGCGATGGTTATTTCTCAATTGGTGATTGGCTCGCAATTGACTAACAGCTTTAAAGATAACCTAGACGTAATCGGAGCTGAAGAAGCAAAAAACTTAACACAAATTACGGATTTACGTATTAGTAATTATGCAAAAGATCTTTTACACTTTAGTGATGAAACGGAATTAAAAGATATTCTTGAAAATACAAAAACGCTGACTCCGTCCATGATTGATGAATGGAAATCCTTCACTAAAATAAATCCGGATGTATCAACTATTTATGCGGGAGATTCAACCAAGCACATGTATGATTCCGAACCAGACGTTTATGGAAAAAGTTATGATCCCCATACTAGACCTTGGTACAAATTGGCCAACGAGGATAAGGACAACGTGAAATTTAGCCCTCCTTACAAAGATAGTATAGATCAGAAAATGACAATATCCATATCCAAGGCGGTTGTGGAAAATAACAAGGTATTAGGTGTTATCGCAATGGATGTGAATCTGGATGAAATCACAAAGCAAGTTAATGAAACCAATGTTGGATACGATGGTTTTGGATTTATTTTGGACTCCACGGGAGATCCTGTTGTACTTCCTGGCTCAGATGGGAAGAATCAGCGTGACAAACCGTTTGTTGAAAAAATGTACAGTGAAGGTAAAGATTCAGGTAAAATACAGTACACCGAGAAGGGTGTAAAGAAAATATTGTATTATACAACATCGCCTGTGACAGGCTGGAAAATCGGCGCTTTTTATAAAGAATCGAATCTTTTAACACTTTCGAACCATATTCAGAACATGAGTTTAACCATTACCATATGCACCATTGTTATTTCAGCTATCATCGTCTTTTTTGTCGCCCGGTTTTTCACGAAACCGATTATTCAGTTAACCAAGCAAGTACGATTAATGGCGGAGGGAGATTTAACGGTTCAAGGGACGGTAAGATCGAAAGACGAAATTGGACAGTTAACAGGTCACTTCAATCAAATGGTTCAAAGTGTACGTGAAGTTTTAACTAACGTGATCGATTCGTCCGGGAAATTATCGGATTCGGCCGTCAACCTTAGTGCAGTGTCTGAAGAGACAAAAGCAACAAGCGAAGAAATAGCCCATGCGATGTCGGATGTCGCTCAAGGGGCAGCGGAAAGTGCCAAAAATCTGGATGATATGCATCAGGTCACAGGATATCTGGCTTCACAGTTTATTTTGGTTGAAAAAACGATGAATTCCATGCAGCAGAAATCGAACGAAACCCAGCAGGCAAGCATAAGTGGTAGAGAAACATTGGCTGAACTCCAGTCGCGTTCGAAAGAATCATTCTCGGAGATTCAATCGATTGAACAGGTGTTAGAGCTGCTTGTGAATAAAATCAGTGATATCCAGACCGTAGTTGAAATTATTAAATCCATCTCAGCCCAAACCAACCTGCTTGCATTGAATGCGTCCATCGAAGCGGCAAGAGCCGGAGAGGCAGGCCGAGGATTCTCCGTCGTCGCTACGGAAGTGCGTAAACTTGCGGAACAATCTGCAGCTTCAACCGAACAAATTCGTGAAACGATCCAAGGCATTATGGAGGAAGCTGAACATGCCACCGAAGCCATGGTCCGTACCAAAGAGATCTCATCGGAACAAAATGAAGCGGTACATGCTACCGAGGTTGCATTTACAAACATTCAAGGGTTAATGCATCAAGTCATTGAATCCATCAATGGAATGTCCAAAGAAGTGCAGGAGATGTCCGCACTTAAGGAAAATGTAGTCCAATCCATCCAGAGCCTATCTGCTATTTCGGAAGAGTCTGCGGCTGCCGCCGAAGAAGTCAGTGCCTCGTCGCAGGATCAATTAAAAGCTATTGAGACAGTGACTCAATCAGCCGAATCCCTAAGTCAATCAAGCAGCGGATTGGAATCGCTCGTCAAGAAATTTAAAATTTACAGAGAGTAATTCATGATACGGCGGTAAGCTCGGACCATCTTTGGTCTGTGGCTGCCGCTGTTTTTTCTTTAGCCGTTAACGACAAAATTCTATAATGTCATGTATTGTTCGCTATAATGGGTACAGTGATAATGGGTACAGTGAGCTAAGAAAGGGATGTAGTTATGAAGAAATTCATCATTATTGGATCAGGGATTCTTGGGGCATCGACAGCATACCAGCTAGCAAAGTTGGGAGCAGATGTCCTTATTATAGACCGCAAAGATAAAGGACAGGCTACGGATGCCGCTGCGGGTATTATTTGTCCATGGCTGTCACAACGGCGCAATCAGGCATGGTACCGTCTGGCAAAGGCTGGCGCTAGCTTTTATCCAGGGTTGATCGAAGAGCTTAAAAGAGGGGGGGAGACGGACACCGGTTATGCTCAAGTTGGTGCCCTTAGCATTCATAATGAATTAGAGAAAATTAGAAAGATGGAGGAGCGGGCGGACCTGCGCAAAGCAGACGCACCGGAAATCGGTGAAATAACACGGCTGAATCCGAATGAAACCCATCAGCTCTTTCCTCTGTTAGCAGAAGGTTATCATTCGGTTCGAATTAGCGGTGCCGCCCGTGTCGATGGACGAGCATTACGTGATGCATTAATCCGGTCAGCACAAAGAAATGGAGCCATCCTTATCAATGGAGAGGCTACGATTCAATTTCAAGCGAACTGCGTAACTGGAGTAACTGTAGGCAGTGATAACTTCTCGGCTGATAAAACCATTGTTTGTGCAGGGGCTTGGGCAGGACAGTTGCTGCAGCCTTTAGGCATTCACTTTAATGTTCGTTTCCAAAAAGCGCAAATCATGCATTTACAGGTTCATGACAATCAAGACACCGGCAACTGGCCTGTCATTATGCCGCCTTCGGATCAGTATCTTTTGGCCTTCGATCAACAGAAGATCGTAATAGGCGCAACTCACGAAAACGAAATCGAAGGTTATGACAACAGGATTACAGCAGGGGGTATGCAGGAAGTTCTGAATAAAGGGCTCGCCATAGCACCTCGTTTAGCAGACAGCACCTTTCAGGAGGTAAGAGTTGGTTTCCGTCCTTTTACACCAGGTTTTCTTCCTGTGATCGGAGATGTTCCCGGCTGGGAAGGTCTTCTGGCGGCAAATGGACTCGGAGCGTCCGGATTGACGATGGGCCCTTTTATAGGAAGTCAGTTGGCAAAGTTGGCGCTAGGCATGGAATTGGATATCGATCTTGATGATTATGATATTGGGAAAGCGATGGATTTTTCGCCTAATGATGACATGTAAAACAGGATAGGCTGACAAGGTTTCGGTTATTGGGAAATTAAATCGGGTTTATCGACTACCACTCAAGAATACCGATGATACCGAAGGTGTCAGCTCGCGGCTTTGAACGTGGGAGTCTTAACGAAACGTCTCCATGAATTTTGTCGCCGCAGCAGAGATCGGCAAATTGCGCATGGTCATGAGGCCTACTTTGGATGGAGGAATCTCGATATCCAGTTTAACTTCGAACAGAGATCCTTCCTTCAATTCCTTGGATACAAATTCCCGCGTGACATAAGAAATGCCAAGACCTCTGCGGGCAAACTCGATGAGTAGATCAACACTTCCTACTTCAATATCCGGCTTCAGCACATGTCCGTATTTTTCGAACAGCTCATTAATCGCCATTCTGACCCTGCTGTTGCGTGAAAACAATATTACGGGATATTCCATCAGCTCCTCCATGGACATCGTATGTCCTTTCAGCTCCGCATAACGCTCGCCAGCAACAAAACAATCCTGGATCTCGGTGCTTTCGTAGACTTCAAGCTGTGAATCCACGATTGGCATCCGCACCACCCCCAGGTCGATTCGTCCTTCCTTCAGGTAAGAGATGACTTCCGGCGTCGTGCCATGCTTCAAATGCAATTTAATGCCTGGATATTGCACGTGGAAATCTTCCAAAAACGGGAGAAGGAAATGTTTGAACAACGAATCGCTGCCGCCGATCCGCAGCTCGCCGCTGTCCAGATTCTTGAGCGCAACCATTTTTTCCTCTGCCAAATTAATGAGTATTTGGGACTGTTCTACATAAGAGAATAGAACTTTGCCCTCCTGGGTAAGGGCCACGCCTTTGGAATTGCGGTAAAAAAGGGTGACGCCAATTCTTTCTTCAAGTTGTTTGATAGCATGGCTGACACTGGGCTGGGTCAAATATAGCGCTTTTGCTGCTTGCGTTAAGCTACCCATTTTGGCCGCCCAGTAGAAAACTTTATACAATTCAAAATTGTTAGTCATAGATACAGTCTATATCTCCTCGAAAATATATTGATTACATGTATAGCACATATATGTATTATAGTGAATCAAAGACAGAGAAACCAGAGTCATGTGGGGCGAAACCGTCATATTTCGTCATGCGGCTCTGAATGGAAGGAGCAATCGGGATGAATCCTGTTACTTATGTATTGTTTGGAGCAACCGGGGATTTAGCGAAACGAAAAATATACCCCGCTTTGTATCATTTATATAACCAAGGCAAACTGCCGGAGTCTTTTTCGGTGATCGGTCTTGGGAGAAAGGAACTGTCGGATGAAACCTTCCAGGCTCATGTGAAACAGTCCCTTCGGGATTTTTACCGGCAGGAAGTTATAGAAAACGAAACTTTGCAAGCTTTTGTCAGCCTATTCGGCTTTAACGTCTTACATATCGATCGGCAGGCGGACTTTGTTCTGTTAAAAGAACGGGTGGAGCGCTGGGAACGTGAGGTGGGAGGCACGGCAAATCGATTGTTCTATTTATCCGTTGCCCCGAACTTCTTCGGAACGATCGCCGCCCAAATCGAGGAAAGTGGACTTGGCAGCGTAACAGGTTGGAAACGGCTTGTGATCGAAAAGCCATTCGGCCATGATCTTGCCTCAGCACGAGAGCTGAATAGCCAGCTCAGCCAGGCATTTACCGAAGAAGAAATTTACCGGATCGACCATTATCTCGGCAAATCCATGGTGCAGCAGTTGGAGACGCTCAAGGAAGCGAATCCGGTCATTCAGGCATTGTGGAATAATCGTTATATAGCAAATGTACAAATTACGGCTGACGAAACCGTCGGGGTGGAAGAACGTGCGGGCTACTACGACAAGGCCGGTGCCGTACGAGATATGTTCCAGAACCATATGCTCCAGCTGCTGATGATGCTAACCATTCATTCGCCACATCATGTGGCCTCACCGGAGGATATCCGAGTTAAGAAGAAAAAGATCCTTGAGGCGCTAGATCCTCTTCCAAGAGAAGATGTACACAGCCATATCGTACGGGGGCAATACGCCGCAGGAGCGATCCAAGGACAAACGGCCCAAGGGTATACTTCTGAACCCGGTATCTCGCCTCAGTCGATGAACGATACGTTTATCGCAGCCAAATTGCATATCGACAATTATTATTGGCGAGGAGTCCCTTTCTACATCCGAACGGGTAAACGCCTTAAATCCAAACAAACAAGAATCGTGATCGAGTTCAAAGAGCCGCTCAGTTCCTCTACACCTGTGGGCCAGACGAGCGCTCCGAATCTGCTTGTCATTGATTTTGGTCCAAGCGGAGGCATCACGCTTCAGTTGAATACGAAAAACTCGGATCGCGATGGGAAGTTCAAGCCGGTTCATATCGATATGTACCCAGACCGGAGCGAGGGGTCGGAAGCTTACGAAACGTTAATTCATGATGCACTAAATGGCGACTCCACATTCTTCGTTCATTGGGATGAAGTCGAGCTGTCCTGGCAGTGGGTCCAGCCGATTTTGGAGGCTTTTGCCGCGAATGAAGTACCGCTCTATCCGTACGAAGCGGGTTCTCATGGACCCCAAGCCGCCGCTGCGCTGCTTGCCGAGGATGGATATCATTGGTGGTTTGACGAAACATCCGTTGCTGCTCCAGAAAAGGTATTTCAAGAGGAACAAATACAAGTAGAACAGATCGAAGCGGAGCTTGTCAGCTAATCCGCACAGTGTCGTATAATACATTGCTTCGATGCGTATTCTAAATACTTTGCGTGGACCCTAAAAAACTTTTAAAAAAGGCAATCTCGATACGGTACTGTTCATAACAGCCGCGAGATTGCCTTTTTATATTATTAGATTTTAATGATGCCCGACGTATGCAGAAGCACCAGGAAAACGAGAATCGGTGCGATATACCGGAGCATAAACAGCCATACCCGGAACCATCCGGATTTTAAGCCCGCCGCCTCTGCGGCACCCTTCCAAAAGTATCCGGCAAACAAGGTGGTGATGAGTCCACCTACCGGAAGCAGGATGTTGGAGGTGATGAAATCGAGCCAGTCAAAGAAGTTTTTGCCGCCCATGTCTGTTAAAGAAGGCATGAGCCCGAAGGACAACGCCGAAGGAAGGCCGATCAACATCACCAGTACGCAGATGATAAGCACGGATTTTAAGCGACTCCAGCCCCAGCGGTCCATCGTGAATGAAACGGGCACTTCCAGCAGCGACACCGACGACGTAAGGGCCGCGATGGCTAATAAGATGAAGAACAGCCCACCGAAAAACGATCCAAACGGCATGGCCGAGAAAGCTGCCGGCAGAGCGATAAACACGAGGCTCGGTCCCGAGTCGGGCGCAATCCCGAAGGAAGCGGTTGTCGGGAAAATGATGAGCCCAGCAATGAAAGCATAGATCAAGTCACCGGCCCCGATGGCCAACGTCGCCGATCCGAGGGATTGGCGCTTGTCGACATAGGCGCCATAAGTAAGCAGAATGCCCATCCCCAAAGATAGGGAGAAGAAAGCATGCCCCAAAGCGACCAACGCGGATTCCGGAGTTAACTTGGAAAAGTCGGGTTTCAGGAAAAACGATACTCCTTCACCCGCACCCGGCAGGGTTACGGCACGAATCATCAAGACGATCAGCAGGATGATGAGTCCAGGAATGAGCACCTTGTTGAACTTTTCAATGCCTCCGGAGATGCCCTTGACCACGACAAATCCCGTAATTAAGATCGCTACCGCCTGCCAAACGATCGGCATGTAGCCACCGATAAAGGTTGTGAATTGTCCTTTATAATCAGGGTTGCTGTACAAATGTCCATCGAAGGATTGGACGGCGTAATTCAGCGTCCAGCCCGCAACGATAATGTAGAAGGTCAGGATCAAGAAAGGAGCGATGACCTGCAGCAAACCGAGACGGCCGAAAATTTTGGAGCCGCCGGCTTTAACAAACGAGGTGGCTGCGCTTCCTCTGCCCGCTCGGCCAATGGCCAGCTCGGCCAGCAGAACGGGCAAACCGATGACGAGCATGCAGATGATAAAGAGCATGAAGAAAGCAGCGCCGCCGTTTTCGCCCGTGATGTACGGAAATTTCCACATGTTTCCGAGACCCACGGAGCTGCCGATGGCGGCCAGAATGAACCCTGTCGAAGAAAAACGATCATTTTTTCCTGATGACTCTGGGCTTTTTTGCGGTGTTGTCATAGAAGTTCCCCCAGTTTTTTTTGCAAGATCTTATCATTATATTTCATTTTCACGGTAAAGGCATTATAAATTCTTCCAGACAGTAAATTTGAAGGGCGGGAAAGGGCCTCTGATCAAGATTGCGTACGGTACAATTATGATCTTCTACATAACATGTAGTAATACATATGATTGGGAAGTCACTTTTATAACAGCGACTCAAAACTTTAAGGGACATAACGGCCGTTATTGAGGTCATTTTTGAGCATTTTGATTTTTAAAGGACATAGTTGTAGTTATTTTATAAAAGCATTTGATGACCTGACAAAGGATCAGCAGCAGTTGTTGGAACAAACAACGACCCTTGAGATGGCGCATGGTTTCCAGAAATATCTAAGCGAATTAGAACCATGTCTGGAGCCATATCCACCGATCACGCTGAAACAGATTCAGAAGCTATTCCCTAAGAATAAGAAACTAAAATTGCCTGATTTACAATCCATCGATTTTCGATATGTGACGTATCTGAGTTGGATAGATATTGCCACGAATAAATTGTTTATTGTCTATCCGTTCGAAGGTCAGTTCATTGGTATTGAGAGAAGAATTACACCGACACACAAGAAAGGGTATTGCTTGTTCTGCAATCGGCATCAAGAGCTTGCATTTTTCACTGTTCGAACCAAGGCTTCGCTAGATAATTATTCTTCCATTGGCCAATATGTGTGTATGGATAACCATGGATGTAATCAGAGCATAACCAATACAGAATCACTGGAGAAGTTTATTCTCTCCGTTCGCAAATAACGAGAAACGGCTGCCCTTAGAGGCAATGTCATTAAGATAAGGCGCAAGACCAAATATCAAGAAAAGAGCAGGCTATCAAAAAGATAGCCCGCTCTTTTTTTGGCTCAATACTGAAATTAGTTCTTGACATTATGCGAGG
>JAIRVF010000138.1 GCA_031254035.1 Paenibacillus sp. | reverse complement strand
GCCGACTGGTCGCATCTCGCATTGTCAGAGATCAGCAAACTGCCAGTTCTTGCGGTCTTTGGCAACAAAGAGCGCTTAGTGGATAATGAATGTGTGAAGCAAATGGTGCAAGAGCGTGTGAAATCTCCGGTCATACGAATGGAAATGCTGGAGACGGGTCACGCGGTGCAGTTCGACGAGCCTAGGAAGTTGGCAGAGATCGTCACGAGCTTTGTTGCGAGCGTCCAATGAAGGCAATGACGGCGAGTTTTCGGATTGCGTTGCGCGACCTGACTCTTTTGCTAGCCAGCATGATCACGATCATCGGGACAACTGCGATCGCACCAAGCCTTCCGCAGATGGCCGATTACTTCAGAGATACTCCGAATGGGGATTTTCTGGTTCGGATTACGTTGTCCATTCCTGCGCTTTCGGCGGGGCTATTCGGACCCTTGATGGGATTCGTGATCGACCGTTGGGGTCGAAAGAGGGTCTTTGTTGCGGCGTTGATTTTGTACGGGATCTCAGGGATTTCAGGATTTTTCCTGACTTCCCTCTCGTTGATCCTGATCACCCGCTTTATCTTGGGGATCTCGGTGGCGGCTATCACGACGAGTGCGACCGCGCTCATCGGCGACTACGCGCATGAGTCCAAGTTAGCTACCTCCATGGGTCGGCAGTCGCTGTTTATGGCTTTTGGCAACGTGCTTTTTGTCTCTCTGAGCGGAGTGCTTGCAGACTTCAGCTGGCGATGGCCGTTTTTGATTTACACGATTTCGCTCTTGATCCTGCCGACGGCGATTTTGCTCATCACCGAGACGCGCACGACTCGATCAGGCGCTGAGAAAACTTTGCAAGGCGAAACGAATGTACTGATACCGAAGACTCGGACAGCGTTTGTCTGCATGATCACGTTCGTCAATATGGTCGTTTACTTCATGGTGCCGGTATACCTTCCGTTTTATGTGCAGTCGTTTTCTGATGGTAACAGCATGAAAGCCGGAGGGCTGTTGGCCGTGGTGGGATTGAGTTGGGGGATCGCATCCTCTCAATATCATCGCCTCCGAAATAGCCTCTCGTTTGAGCGGATCACTATGCTTGCACTCTCACTGGTTGTCACGGCTTATGTGCTGTTGTCAATTGCGAACGGTTACTATCTCATGATCGTGGCGCTCTTGATGATCGGAGTTGGACTAGGCACGATTTTGCCAAATATCAATGCTTGGTTGCTCTCCCTTGTGCCGGCTACGTCCAAGGGGCGTGCGATCGGGACAATGGTGTTCTTTTCTTTCATGGGGCAGTTTTTTTCCCCGGTCATCACAGAGCCGTTAACCACGGCAGTCGGTATTTCGCGTAGCTATCTCTTGATGGGGATGCTGCTTGTCCCCCTTGTAGTGGTATGTGGTTTATATGAGTTTAAACAGAGGCGTCTCCGTGTAAGGAAATTTGAAGGGGGTAGAATAAATGTCGACCAATGAACGAATCACATTTAAAAATCCTGCAGGTATGCCTCCGACTTTTGGCTACACACATGTAGTGGAAGCTAGAGGTGCTAGGACGATCTATGTATCTGGACAGGTGCCTTTGAACAAAGACGGCCAATTGATTGGTGCGGGGGATTTGAACATGCAGACACGGCAGGTCTTCGAAAATATCAAATTCGCATTGGACGCTGCTGAGGTCGGATTTGATGATGTTGTGAAGTTGACCTTTTTCTTGACTGATATATCTCAGATGCAAACTGTACGGGAGATTCGAGATCAGTATATTAATACCGTAAACCCACCAGCAAGCTCTGCGGTTGAGGTTCGAAAACTTATCCGAGAGGACATATTCATTGAGATTGAAGCAATCGCGGTTGGAGACTAGGAAAAAAGATCAGTAGAGAAGTGAAGCATGTCGGGTGACAAGAACATATATTCTTAAAAGTCGCTTAGTTGCGGCTTTTTTTGTTTTAACAATATATGTTCTTGTCAAAAGACCGTGATACCTCTCTTTCATTATTTGTTCGTGACCAATATGATCGATGATATGTGGAGCTGTATATTCGTTGTTTTTAGGCGACTGCCCAATCCAGTTGACCTACCTCGTCGCATAGTAAATGAAACAAGCCGCCCAGGGTGCGGTTTTCAGTGCTTTATCGGTGTTGCCATGTCAGCAAAATGTAACGTGAAAAGACAATCGTCGTATGACTAACTCCATATTGAACCCACAGTTTGCCCAGTTACATCATGCAATTAGATTGGTTTTCGCTCTCTGAAAGTTGAGTTATTAAAAACAAAATCTGAGCTTTTGTCGCTTTTTTATCGATTTTTGCGCTTACCCAGGAAATGAATTTTTAAGACGAAGAGGCTCGACCTTACTGATAGTCAGAAGATAATGTTAATTGATACTTGTAAACAGGCGGTTTGCACTACCGCTCGGTAATTTAGTATAGGTACCTATGATTAAGTTATACCAGCTTCGATCAAGCACGGCTTTGGATTTCATCTAGACGAAAGACTATGTAGACATTTGTCTACCAAAAATCATGTAAACGTTTTCCCTGCTGTTTATTTTGAAGAAAATTGACGTTTAATCGCAATCCCTTCCTTGATACAATAGTAGTGAAATGTTGATCGAATACCTAATCAATTTCTGAGTACATACTTTGCCACTACGGTAGGAAGGAAAAGATTGTGAACAGACTAATTGAGATTATTGAAAGTTCTTCAGAAATTGCGGAGCTTCTAAAACACTGCCCCTATTCGGTTCTTAAAAAGTTTCAAGTCAAAGAATATACCAGAGGTAAGTTTAAGTTGGAGCAAGGAAGCATCTATTCAGAAGTCTACATCATAGTTCAAGGAAAAATAGATATTTTTATTCTTAGCGATTCGGGCCGAAAGATCACGCTTGATATCTATGGGCCAGGAAATATTATTGGCGAGCATGAGCTTCTTCAGGAAATACCTTTTAGCTCTTCTGTTCAGTCTTTAAGTGATGTCGTGCTATTAAAATTGTCTCGAGAGTCTTTTCTTGAATGGATGGAATTAGATCGAGGTTTCGCCAGAAAATTGACTGAATCATTATGTAACCAAATCTATCATTTAAGCAAAAGAATCGAATCTTATAGTTTGTTCTCTACGAAGCGTCAAGTTGTAGCGGCGTTAAGTTCATTAAGCAAGAGCGATTATATAGAAAGAAAGACGCTATTAAAACGCATTAGTTCAACTCCACGCAGTGTCGATCGCGTGTTAAAAGAACTGAAAGATCTAGAGTTGATTGAAATGGATAATGGCGTGATTAAATTACAGAACCCCAGCTTATTGATTGAGCTTGGTTCAAAGGAGTGGAAATAATGAAAAAACAACCCCATATTCAGTTAGACGAATCGCTCGCTGTCACAAAAGCTATTGTAGTAGGAGATCCCGCCCGGGTGGATATCGTTAAATCGGTTCTGGAACATCCACAAGATATCACATACAATCGAGAGTTCAAATCTGCAATCGGTACCTTTAAAGGGCAGAAGATTCTAGTCCTGTCGACCGGTATTGGGGCACCTTCCATGGTTATTGCTATAGAAGAGCTAAAAGCAATTGGCGTCGAATCCGTGATTCGTGTCGGCAGCTGTGGTGCGATGGATCGTAGCTTTAAGGTTGGCGAAATTATGGTCGTGACGGGCGCTGTTCGTGATGAGGGCTTAACTGAAAAATATGTTCCAAAGGATTTTCCGGCCATTCCATCAAGTGAGCTTCTGATGCGGGCATTGAAGCAAACAGAAATTCCAACGAAGCATGGAATCGCAAGAAGCCATGACGGATTTTATATGGACAACAATATGGAAGTAGAAGATTTCTGGTCACGTAAACAAGTTCTAGGCGCAGATATGGAGACAAGCGCTCTCTATGTTGTTGGTCGTTTAAGGGGACTTCGGACCTTATCGATTCTTAATAATGTAGTGCCCTATATGGAGCCACTTGCAGATGGGGTCAATGAATTGGTTTCAGGTGAATCACAAATGAAAATTGGAGAATTGCAGTCAATCAAATTGGCATTAACCGTTCTAACGGAGGGGGAATAGGTGTATGAAACAAGGAATTTATAGAGTTCTAAAAAGCAAAACATGGGACACATTATGGCTCATGTTGGGGATCGTTCTGGTGGTGGCAAGTACTTATTATAGTTATGAAGGTACCTTTGATCTCCTTCTCGTCACCTCATTTATTGGTGGTATTCTCGGTATGGTAATCGTGCTGCTTTTCGCCAATCAATATGGGAAAACTGCCAGTGGTTTGGGAGTCGTTGGAGCCATATTCGATACGTTCAATAACTTTAAATTTGGCTTGCTAGGAAATGTTTTCGTAGGGATTTACTGTGCTGCGCTATACCTTAAAGGCTTCTTCACGATGGGAAAGGAAATCGAAGTCACGAAAGTAACGAAATCCAATCTGTATATCTCAGCAGTGATTGCTTTGGTTGGTTCTGTCGTGCTCTACTTCTATGGCAGTACGATTCTTCCAGGTGATGCACCGATGTGGGTCATCATTTTTAACATTTTAGTGTTCCTAGT
>JAIRVF010000124.1 GCA_031254035.1 Paenibacillus sp. | reverse complement strand
CGGAAAGAAGTCCGGGTGCCTCTCAAAGAGGGGCGCTTTTGCGCAGCAAAAGTACTGAGAGTATCGGAAAGAAGTCCGGGTGCCTCTCAAAGAGGGGCGCTTTTGCGGAGCAAAAGTACGAGTGGAGCCTAAACTTCGATGCGTATTCCAAATACTTTGCGAAGACCCCAAGAAACTTATCAATTCTATAATCTCAAAAAAAGACCTAAATGGGTTCATTTAGGTCATATCTTTCCATACAGTATCCTAACTGAATTGCTATCTGAACGGCGAATTAACGTTGTGCGTGTTCTCTGCTGTCGTTTTTCTCGAACCAAAAATCAAGCACCGTCGAAGACATCACCCGTTTTTCCAAATACTTTACCTGTTGAGGGGTAAACAAACCCTTCCAGGAAAAGTCAAGTTCGTCACACATCCGCACAATGGTCAGCAGCTCTGACCAGGCGACATAGCGTTTGTACCAGAAAAACTGAGGATGCTCCATCATGTAGGGATAAAGATCATCAAACTCTGTATGTTTGCAGTCCAAAGCACGTTCGAAATGATCCTTAGCTGCTGCCAGTTTATCAACAAAATACTGCTCGTTTACCGGTTCTTTCCCCATTTCGCTGCCTCCCCTCTTCGCTATCTTAATTTATATTATAAGCGAAAAGTACGCCACTTGAAAGGAATTGTTTATAATTGGACGTTTAGTCTACAAACGTTATAGTGCCCTGATCGAGCGACTCAATCCGCACCAGAGATTCCAGTCGAATTCCCTGTTCGCGTATGGTACGCGCCCCGGCTTGGAAACATTTTTCCACGACGACGCCGAGCCCGACCAATTCCGCTCCCGAACGCTCGATGATTTTTACAAGTCCTCTCGCAGCATCGCCATTTGCGATAATATCGTCAATAAACAATACTTTATCCTGCTCATGAATATATTTGCGCGACAGCATGATATCCGTGACAATGCCTTTAGTAAAGGACGGAACACGCTCACAGAGGGCGTCAGGATCAGCCAAGAGCGTTTTTTTGCGGCGAGCGAATACTAGGGGCACCCCAAGCGCAAACGCCGTTGCAAAAGCAACTGAAATGCCGGAGGATTCAACCGTAATAACCCGGGTAACGCCGGCATCTGCAAACCGCGCAGCAAACTCACGACCCATTTCCATTGTTAGCTGGGGATCCACCTGATGATTCAGCATTCCGTCCAGATTCAACACCTGCTCTGACATGACAGAGCTTTCTTCAATGATTCTTTGTTTTAATTTTTCCAATTTCATCAACCCCCAAGACGGCGCTTCTTCTTTTTAAACGCAAAATAACATAACCCTTGTTCATCAGTCTATCATGCATTCCATACCTAAAGCGGCATCAATCAGCGTTTTTTTCGCCATACCACGCCTGAAACCACGAGAATAAGCACGATCATTATCGTGAAAAAAGTACCCACCTTGAACGTAGAACGTTCCATTATCATCGCAATCTTATTCCAGTGGTACCCTACAGCATGTCCAATCAGCAAAAAGGTCGTACAAAACACCAGCGCTCCCGAAGCGGCATAGATCAAATAACGGCCCAGAGGCAACTTGGAGATTCCCGCCATATAAGCAGACAAGTGACGAAGGCCCGGGACAAAATACCCAAAAATAATGCTCCATGAGCCGTAACGATTGAACCAAGCTTCCGCTGACTTTAGGCGGTTTGGCGTCAGCCTGACCCATTTGCCATAGCGATCCAGAAGCGGCTTGCCTACTTTCCTTCCAATAGTATAGCTGATCATCATCCCTGTCATGCTGCCCGTAAATGTAACCACAAGCGCGCTGGCAAAATGAAAATGCCCCTGCGCGACCATTCCCCCGAATGCGGCAATCAGCGTCTCGTCCGGGACCGGAACTCCCAATATTCCCAGGGCAAGCAGTATGAACAAAGCAATGTATCCGTATTGTGTCAAATAAACCATAATTTCCGTCAAGCGTTATACCTCTCTTTTCTCATGCGGTCCGCAGTTATGCAGTATCATCATTAATCTTTCGAGGTTTAACCGTTTTTTGGACATGTTGAGTCATGTCCTCTATGTCCCCATCATAACCTGTACTAAGCGAAGTACACAATAGCGCCGCTTTAAAACAAGGAGGGACCTATGAAAAACGGGATACGTATCTTTCAAATCGCATTTACATATATCGGAACTGTCGTCGGGGCTGGATTTGCAACGGGGCAAGAAGTCATCCAGTTTTTCACCCAATACGGCAAATGGGGTACCCTGACCATTATGCTTGCCACCATCCTGTTCATCTGGCTCGGAACAAAGGTAATGCTGATATCGCGCCGGATTTCGGCCCAGTCCTTCGAAGATTTAAACAAGCACTTCTTCGGGCCGAAGGCTGGCTCCTTGATCAGTATCGTCATGCTGTTTGTGCTGATCGGTGTTAACAGCGTGATGCTGGCCGGCGCGGGATCGGTCTTAATGGAGCAACTGAACTTGCATTACCAGACAGGTCTGTTATTGACGGTGATCGGCACCTATTTTTTACTGCAACGCGGCATTCATGCCATACTGCAAATTAACTCCATTGTCGTACCGATCATGCTGTTGTTATCGGTTCTCATTCTTCTCAATACCATGAAGCTGCCTACGGCTGACCGGTTTCTCAGCTTATCTACAGATGGGCATATAGGGGCAATCTGGCTAGCCCCAATCATCTATACAGCCTTTAATCTGGTCTTATCCCAAGCCGTGCTTGTTCCGCTCGGAAGCAAAACGGAAAGCACGACAGCCGTGAAATGGGGAGGTATCATTGGCGGTATCGGTATCGGATTGTTGCTGCTCTCCGTCCATATCGCGATTTCCGCGCATATGCCCGGCATCCGGCAATACGAAATACCGATGGGCAGCATCGCCTCACATCTAGGCACAGTTGTCCAAATCATTTATGCAGTGATTATTTTTATGGAAATTTTCAGTACGTTTGTAGCCAATGTGTATGGAATCATCCTTCAGCTTCAGCAGCATATTCCGTTATCGCCCAAACTCATTTTGGCATGCGTCATGTTTATCTGCTACATGCTTAGCCAAATCGGCTTCAGCTCCTTACTGTCGGTACTGTATCCACTGTTCGGATGCCTGGCCATTGTTTGGGCACTCAAACTAGTGCTTCAATCCAAATAATGTCCCACTTTGGGAAACTTTATTGACCATATGGCTTTATTCAACTACTTTTTCATGAAGAATGATGTAAGTATAATTTCTTGAGTTCGTTAACCGCATAGGTCAATGAATAGTGGCTTTTTGCCTTGTCCCATGCTGAACGCGCCAGGTCATAGCGATACAACGGATCGGTAATCACCTTTTCTAGCGCCTCGCTAAGGGCCATATAATCTTCTGGCGGAACCAGAAGACCGTTGACGCCATCCTCGATCTGCTCGGATATCCCGCCGACATCTGTTCCGATCAGCGCCAGACAGCTCAGCGCAGCCTCGGCGAATACGGAGCCAAACGCCTCTGCCCGGGAGGGAAGGACGAAAATATCGAAGAAAGGCATAAATTCCTCCGGATGAAGCGTGTATCCGTAAAAAATCGTTTCATTGTAAATGCCCAGCTGCTTAGCTAGCGTTTCAAGCTCCGTGCGATAAGGACCGTCGCCAATAATGTGTAGTACATAGTCTAGACCTTTCTTTTTCAGTTCAGCACAGGCTTTGAGCAAAATGTCGAGCCCCTTAGCGGGCACCAGCCGACAGACGGTAATCAACTGCGGCACCTCATTTTCGTGCGGAACAGGTTTAAACCGTTTCTCGTCAAAACCACTTGGCGTCACGCTGATTTTTTCCGGATGTTCCACATAGGTCCCAAGATAATCCGCGAAGGAGCGGGATACGGTCAGCATTCGCTCACTTTGGAGTTCCAGCTCACGGTACAAGGAAACCAGGAAACGATGCTCCGGACCGTCCGCTTTAATTCTCCCATTCAAAATCAGTTCTTTTTCGTAGCTGGAGTGGATCGTTTGGATTAGCGGCACCTGCGGAAAGACCTGCTTCATCGCAAGACCTGCGATCGGATGATGTGCATGGATCAGATCATAAGGCTTCTGAATCCGTAGCTTTGTCCACCATAAATAGTCTCTGTAGGTTTGAATATATTTTTGGACCGTAGGGCTATCCCCGTACTCCGTCCAGTCGAATGTTTGAAAATCCACCTCTTCATGGCCCTTGTTGCGGATCCGTTTAGGGAGCCAAAACATTTCCATATCCCATCTCGACGATTGAAAACGCTCCTGCATATAGGGAATCATTGAGGATACACCACCCGGTTGTTCTGGTGGAAAAAAGAGTGCTTGCAGTAATCTCATGTGGGGAAATCGCCCCTTTCCAGTAATCTCTTTTTCGTTTCAGGATCTTTGAAATTATGATATATTGGAACATATGTTTCAGTGAAAACCATTCTCGGGAGCCGATATATGATTACGCCGTATGCGTCTGGATCATCTTTCGCTGTTCAGGCGGGCATCGCTTCAGCATGTTCACTCTATATCATACTCATCATGACGCTGATGTGCCTCATTATGTTCAGCAAGCAGCGAAAAAAGGCTTATCTGTCGATGATCGCTGCCTTTCTTTTTATTATGACATATGAAGGTCTGAACATCCATTTCGCCTTTTCGGAGGCAAAGCTTCAGAGCAGTATATACTCCTGGACTGCTGATTTGCAAATCTTCTCATTCCTCCTGCTGAATCTCTCGGTTTATCAGCTGTACCGACGCATGAACAAAGCGTCTTATACGATATTTTTCGTTCTCGTCCTGCTGTTTCTGGTACCCATGATTTCAGCTATCATTCCTTTCGGAGGAGCCAGCTGGAAAAAACTTTATTTGGATGTCTATCAATTGGGCATTCTATATGTAGGAATTTCCTTTATTTCACTACGGATCGGTCAGCGCGGCAAATATTTTGCGGGGATCAGCATGTATTTTGCCTATATAGCCTTAGGTATGCTGTCTCGTTACGCAGGCCAACATGATGTATGGATTGAAGAGGCCTTGATATGGATTCCGCTTGCTTATTATACGGTTATATTTTTTATCCTGTTTGAACGGATTGTCGAGCTGATGCAGTCGATCTACCGCTCCTCCATCACAGACGGATTGACGAATTTGTACAACCGCCGCTTTTTTACGAAGCAGCTGAACCGTTATGTCGAACAAGGCGTCAAGGTATCAATGATATTTTGCGATATCGATAATTTCAAGAAGTTGAATGATACGCAGGGGCATCACCGTGCCGATCTCGTCTTGAAGCAGGTAGCGGCGATCATCGAGGAAGAAGTATCCGAAGTCGGCCTTAGTGGCCGGTTTGGCGGGGAGGAACTTGTCGCACTTGTTGTGGATAAACGGGCCAAAGTAGCCCAAATCGCCGAACGTATCCGGGCCCGGGTAGCCGAGGAAACGATCGTGACCATAAGTGTCGGATACAGTTCCCTGCGCAAAAATATTACCGGCGAAGAACTGGTATCCCAGGCGGACCAAGCAATGTACCATTCCAAAACGACCGGTAAAAACAAGGTATCCCCTTACCGGGCATCCTCGTCTAAGAAAGAAAAAACAAAAGAGACAGGAGCCTGAAGGCAAAGTCGCCATCAGGATTCTTAAGTCCGCACATATATGATCAACAAAGGAGCTTGAACTATGGGCAAAGAAACACTGCCTTCCGCATACATTGAACAAATGAAACCAATGCTGGGCGGGGATCTCCCCGCTTTTTTGTACAGCTATGATCTAGCGCGTACACAAGGTCTCCGTTTTAACGGCCTGAAAACTTCCCCGGAGCTTGAAAAATCCGTTATCTCCATGTTTGACCTGAAACCCGTTCCCTGGTGCCCAAGCGGATATTATTACACCGAAGCAACGAGACCGGGCAAACATCCTTACCATCAGGCCGGACTGTATTACATCCAGGAGCCTTCGGCAATGTCTGCGGTTGAGCTGCTTGATCCCCAGCCGGGTGAAACAATCCTGGATCTGGCGGCGGCTCCCGGTGGCAAGAGCACCCATATCGCTTCCAAAATGAATGGCCAGGGGCTGCTCATCTCCAATGAGATCCACCCCGAACGCGCCAAAATCCTTGCAGAAAACGTGGAGCGGATGGGTATTTCGAACGCCCTGGTGACCTGCGCCTCGCCGGACGAGCTGTCCCGCCGTTTTCTGAAAGCTTTCGATCGCATCATGCTGGATGCTCCTTGCTCGGGAGAAGGGATGTTCCGCAAGGATCCCAAAGCTTTGGAGGAATGGTCCCCTTCCATGGTGGACATGTGCGCTGCCCGCCAGCGCGACATCCTGGACCACGCCTACCTGATGCTAAAACCCGGGGGCACGATGGCTTACTCAACATGTACATTTAATCGCAGCGAAAATGAAGATATGATGGAGTATTTCACCAGGTCTTACCCTGATATGGAAATTGCCGTGATGAAAAGACTATGGCCACATCAGGAAGATGGTGAAGGGCATTTCGTGGCAGTTTTGCGAAAGAAGGAAAATACTGATCCGGCTGAGGCTGGGAAGCGCTCCCGCAAACAGCAGGACAAGGGCAAAAATAAAACCGAGCAAGCTGCGCTCCGCGACTTTGAGGCGTGGTCGGCCGAAGAGCTTCCTGGCTTCAGCCTGCCTGTCGGCACTCCGGTACTGTTCGGGGAATCCCTGTATTTACTTCCCTCGTCCGAGCCCTTAAACATTAGCGGGCTCAAAATTCCAAGGGCCGGACTGCATCTGGCTTATCTGAAGAAAAACCGTATCGAGCCCGCCCATGCCTTAGCAATGACGCTAAAGCCAGAACACGCTAAACAGCATATTCGCCTTGAAGTAGACAACCCCCAGGCCCAGTCCTATCTTCGGGGTGAAACGCTGCCGGTTGACTTTTCCCTGCGTGGGTGGACACTCGTAACGGTCGACGGTCTCCCCATCGGTTGGGGCAAAGCAAGCGGCGGCCAGCTGAAGAATCATCTTCCCAAAGGGCTGCGGCTGTTCTAATTACAAGTTAAAAAGAGGTACCCATCCGGCTCATGCGGCCTGGCGGGTACCTCTTGGTTTTTATATTAGGATAAGCAGTACTTGTGCAGCGCCTTATGAACGCCATCTTCATTGTTGGATGCGGTCACTTCATTTGCAGCCGCCTTAACCTCCAGTGGAGAGTTGTCCATGGCAATGCCGAGACCCGCAAAGGTCAACATGGTAATATCATTATAATAATTGCCGATTGCCAGCACTTCTTCAGCTTGGATACCGCGGCGCTTAGCCAACTGCTGGAGCGCATTGCCTTTCGATGCATCCGGATGCATTAAATCAATAAAGTACTCACCGCTGCGCAAAATATTGAATTCCGGAGTCCATTTGCCAAGATCCTCATGAACCTTGTCCAGCACATCGGCATAATCAAATGCGGTCACTTTGACGACAGGTTCGCTGAGCTCCTCAAACGGCGGGAGGTTCCCCGGCAGCATCAAGAAATTTTCATACATACTACGCACCTCGACGGCCATTCCTTCCACATTGTCCACGAACATTTGAAATGCAGTATTGACATCAAAATGTACCCGCTTCTCGCGGAAGTAATCCATATAAGGCAGTATAGCTTTGGTATCCATGGCAAATTGGTGCACCACTTCCTTGGTGACGACGTCCACTGTCGCCGCCCCGTTATGACTGATCACGTAGCCGGTCAGACCGATTTGTTCCATAAACGGAATGGAGTTTTGCGGACCTCTACCGGTGCAGAGCACGATTTCGGCTCCACTCCGGGATACTTCCTGAATCGTTTTTTTCGTTTGCTCGCTTAGTTCATGGTTGTCATCCAACAAAGTTCCGTCAACATCCAAAGCTATCAGTTTATACTTCATGTCTCCATCCATCCTTTTGCATCATTTTATCTGTAACTGGAGATTTCGTAAAAAAACCTCGTGTTGCTTTATAACGTTATGCGGGGTGACCGCTGCGGTTACGGATCGTTCTTCCGATCGCTGCCCGCCTCCAAATTTCTTCAGATCGATTCCGTCCCCTCCGCTACTTTAGCTTTTCCCCAGCAAAGCAAGCTCCTCTTCCGTCAATTCACGGTATTCACCCAGCTTCAACGATTCATCGAGATCCAAACTTCCCATGCGGATTCTTTTTAAGTAAAGAACCTTTTTGCCAACCGCCTGGAACATCCGCTTGACCTGGTGGAACTTGCCCTCGTGGATCGTCAGCTCAATCCGGGAATGCACCCCTTCATCCTGCTGCTCCTGCTCCAAAACAACTAGCTCCCCCGGCTGCGTTACATAGCCGTCATCCAGCGTGACACCTTTGGCGAACCGTTCCACATCTGTATCATTGACATCCCCATGTACCACAGCCGTATAGGTCTTGGGAACATGACGCTTCGGGGATAACAGTTCATGTGCAAGCTTTCCGTCATTGGTCAGCAGGAGCAGCCCTTCAGTATCTTTATCCAGGCGTCCGACCGGAAAGGGTTCGAAAGCTAGAATCTCGGGTTCCAACAAGTCCAAAACGGTCCGGTCGCGGTTGTCTTCGGTTGCCGATACGACGCCGGGAGGCTTATGGAGCATCACATATATAAACTCTTTGTAAATGATCCGTTCTCCGTCCAGCAAAATAATGTCCGTTTCCGGGTGAACATGCATTCCGCTATCTTTTGCGCGGGCTCCATTCACCATGATCAAACCCTGTTTGACGTACTTCTTGATCTCGCTCCGGCTGCCGTATCCCACATGTGTCAATATCTTATCCAGCCTCAAAGTCGATCTTCCTTTTCCACTCATACCTAAGTCCACCTCCACCCTGCAGGGTATTCATTTTTGAGTAGTCCATCCTGCCATTTGCCGAAACCCGCAGAGCATTCGTCAATGCATACGAGTATATAACCTTTAGCTGCCGTCCCTTCAAAGCAAATGATGCGGTCCGATTCTACATTAAGTGTCTCGCCCTTTAGATACCGTACCGCCTCACCTGAGTCGGACGACAAATGGAGCACGCGGCAGAACTCCTGTGGATGCAGGGCTGTAGCGAGCGGATGCGCCGGGACAAAACGTCCATTTTTGGCGTCTCCCATGTACCAGCCCGGCCGCACCACCTTAAGCCCGTCCAAAGCTGTGGAAGGAAGCGGCGATTGATAGATGTGCTGGCCGTATACAACGGTATATCCACCTGGAGTAAAGGAGAGATGACTTTTGATAAATTCCTCGTACGCCGAAAGTGCTGCAGGACCTTGTTCAGCTGCGGCAGCCTTCGAAGGAGCTTTACCTTTTTTGCCGCGATCGGCCTTGGATTTGTTCTTGCCATACAGACGGTTGCCATCGGATGGGCTTTCTGCTGAAATCTGCAGAGCTTTAAGGCCATCCTCCGATCCATCATGCTGCAGCACCGCCAGGAAATGGCCTTCCCCTTCGATCAAATGCGGCCACAAACGTGCGGTATGCTCTACCTGCTCCCAAATGTCGTCCGAAATCATCCGGTTATCCTCTGCATGCTTACAGTGAATGGTTTCGCCCTTGGCAAACAATTCGCTGCGAGTAGGCACCTCTACGTGAAAATGTCTGTGATTCGTAAGAAATTCAGCTATGATCGCTTCATTTTCTTCCGGGGAGAAAGTACATGTGGAATATACCATTCGTCCGCCCGGCTTGAGCATCTTGGCAGCCGATGCCAGGATGTCGCGCTGCATCGCAGCATATTTGGCGGGTGATGCATCCGTCCATTGACGGACCATATCCTCGTCCTTGCGGAACATGCCTTCGCCTGAGCAGGGAGCGTCCACAAGAATTTTATCAAAAAAGAAAGGAAACTGGCCGGCAATCCGTTCCGGATGCTCCTGCAGCACGATTCCGCATCGCACCCCGTATAACTCCAGATTTTTAGCCAGCGCTTTCGTTCGTTCAGGATTGAGATCATTACTTATCAATAAGCCTTCATTTTTCAACTTGGCTGCAATTTGGGTGGATTTACCTCCGGGAGCTGCGCATAAATCCAGCACCCGATCTCCAGGCTGAACATCCAGCATTTCTACCGGAGCCATGGCGCTGGGTTCCTGAATATAATAGAGACCAGCATGGTAATAAGGGTGTTTTCCCGGTCTTTCGCCTACTTCGGTATAAAATCCTGTGGGACACCATGGTATTGGCGTTAACTGCCAAGGGCTTCGAGCAAGCATATCTTCTACGGAAATTTTTAATGTATTAACTCTGATTCCGCCATGCGGATTGTGGTCATATGAAGCGATGAACTGCTCGTAATTTTTCTGCAATAGCGACTTCATCCGCTCCTTAAAAGCGGCAGGCAGTTGCAATGCCATGTCATTCATCATCCTGTTCTAGTCTTGTATAAAATTGAATTCGTCCCATTTTAACATACTTCGCGGAAAAGCTCTCGGGTCCAGAGAATAATTCCAAATTGGTTCATGGACGCCAAGACCGCCGTAAAACCCATCTTTACATTGTACCGAAATATGATTAGGGCTGTCCAAATGAATTACAGCCTGCCGTCCAATGGACAACAGGCTGAATAAGGCGCGATCAAGAAAATGGCTGTTATTTTCTGATCGCGCCTATCGAATGGATTAACTTATTCCTCGTGTGAGTCATCTTTCCGGTAAGCCGCCATCAGCTGTTTGACCTCTTCCAGCAGCTTTTTCATATCTTCCATATCACGCTCGGAGCCTTGATTTTCCCAGATTCTGTTGAATCGTTCTTGGAATTCCATCGCTTCATTGATGAGATGATAGAAATAAAGCTGGTGAATCAAGGTCAGGACCTGGGAAGTGATGTTTGAATCATCTTCAAACTTCTTCTGAGCCTCCAGGATTTCCTCGCGAATGCTGGACATTTCGTTATCCAAAACTGCGGCGGCTTCTGCCGCCTTCTGCAGCCGTCTGCGCATTTCATCCGGTAGACTTTCACGGTATTTGTAGCTTAGGGAATGCTCGATTGTCGCCCAGAAATTCATCGCGAGTGTACGGATCTGAATTTCGGCTAGCACTTGTTTCTGCCCGAGCGCCGTTTGCACCGGGTATTCCACGATCATATGGAAGCTGCGGTAGCCGCTTTCCTTATAATTTGTAATGTAGTCTTTTTCGAATAAAAGCTTCAGGTCTTTACGATTGCGGATATATTCGGCTACACGCCGGATATCCTCAACAAACTGGCACATAATGCGTATGCCGGCGATATCTTCGATTCCGGTTTCCAGTTGGTCCATCGGGACGTTTAATCGCTTCGCCTTCTCCAAAATGCTGGAAATCCGTTTCACTCGGCCTGTTACGAACTCGATCGGCGCATATTCCTCGCGCTTTTTCAATTCCGCACGCATGGTTTTGAATTTGACTTTAAGTTCTTCAACGGTTTGCTCATACGGTAGTAAAAACAATTCCCAATCCCTGCCGTCCATTCACATGCCTCCTGTCTGTCTCCCTCAGCGATGGTCAGCTCCTACGGCTTCGGAAATATGCGACAATCCGTCACGGCGCAGAAGCTCCCTGAGTCCAGCATGAAGCCGGCGGTTCACTTCGGGCCCTTCGTATATAAGAGCTGTATAAATTTCGACCAGGCTTGCTCCGGCCCGGATTTTCTCGTAAGCATCCTCAGCGGTAAATATGCCTCCAGAGCCGATGATTGGCAGCTGTCCACCAGTCTGCCGGTACACCCTGGAAACAACTTCTGTAGAACGTGTCCGCAGCGGTCTGCCGCTGATCCCACCTGTCTCTTTCTTGTTCGGATGGGTTAACCCGTCCCTGCCGATCGTTGTATTCGTAGCGATAATTCCGGAGATTCCGCTCGCTTGAAGAGCGTCTACCATCATCTCGAGCTCCTCGTCGTTTACATCCGGAGCAATTTTAACCAAAACATGCTTGGATTGGCCGTGTTTTTGCGCCTGCAGACGCATCTCTTCCATAATATGCGCGATGAGTGAGGAAAGCTCGTTACCGTACTGCAAATTCCGCAAATCTGGCGTATTCGGCGAGCTGATATTCACGACGAAAAAATCGCCGTAAGGATATAACTCCCGAATGCACTCCTGATAATCCTTATAGGCCTCCTCATTGGGAGTCACTTTGTTTTTGCCGATATTGACGGCCACCGGAATGGGTCTGGCTTTCAGTCTGGACAACTTCTGTGCCATCGCCTCCGCGCCTTCATTATTGAAGCCCATTCGGTTAAGCAGTGCCTCGTCTGGAGGCAAGCGGAATAAGCGGGGCTGATCATTGCCAGGTTGTCCCTTTGGCGTAACAGTCCCCACCTCCATAAAGCCGAATCCGATGGAGGAAAACCCCTCCACCGCTGCCGCGTTTTTATCCAGTCCCGCCGCCAGTCCTACTGGGGTAGAAAAATGAATACCAAACAAATCGACCGCTAAATCTGGCGTTTCACTGACACCGTACATACTCCGCAAAAGGCCTGGGCCTCCCGGGAATGATCCTGCTGTATGTAATCCTCCGATCACCAAATGGTGCGCTTTTTCCGGATCCATCTTGAAAAAAATCGGTTTTGCCACATTTCGGTACAGCACTTGCTTCTCTTCCTCTCCATCCACAGTTATGTTCTCTACTCTTAATTTTATCCTTTTCCGTGGCAAAAGGAAAGTTTTTTACCTTTTTTCAGCATGTCAGAAAGTATAAAATCACTGCCCATGTTTCATAAGTTTACTGGGGTCCCCGCAAAGTATTTGGAATAGGCATCGAAGCATCGGCTCCACTTTGTGGGGTTATTTTAGCACCTGGCTCGCCCTTGTCCTGCTGGTATTTTAGGGATAAACCTATTACAATTGAGCTGTCCACTGAAAATTGAGAGAAAGAGGGTTGAACTCTATGACAACCAAGCGCAAGCCTCCAACACTTCAGCAAAAAAAGGAAGAAGTGAACAAAAAGGCGATTTTATGGACCGGCCTCAGTGTATTGCTTCTCATTGTTCTGATTGTTGTGCTGATTATCTTTAACTCCTGAGTTACAGCCAGTGGTACGTTTTCTGGGGGTTTGTCTGATCCTGATCCTGCTCCCGCTTCGTTTGGAACCTCTCCTTCGGAGCGATCAGTTCATCGGGCAAAACCCCTTTACTTATAATAACTGGGGTTCCCATGGGAACCATATCAAACAATTCCTCGACATCCGTTTTGCTCATGCGAATGCAGCCCTGCGATTCATCTTCGCCGACACTGCTCTGCTCATTGGTTCCATGAATAGCGTAATTCGTCCCAGAAAGCTGCATCCCCCTGCTGCCGAATTCTCCGTCTGAGTGGCCGTTCGGGTTTATCACCTTGTCCGTAATGACGTAGCGGCCTTCCGGCGTGCGTTCTCCCCCGAGTCCAACCTTATAGTTCCGCAGTATGATACGGCCGCTGACAACGGCCAAGCGGTGATTGCTTTTGTCAACGATAATTTTAAGCGGCTCGCCAAAAAATGGTTTGCCACCCCATGTTCCAGAAAATGGACCCTTCCCTGCTGTGCCCTCTGCCGTATTTACCGGTTGTCCTGACTCTTCCGCTTTAACTCTTTCCAGCATCGGCTGGAAATCATCCTTCATCCCATCCGTTGTCCCCGATATCCAGTTCCCAGGGAACGGGCGCAGCAAATCCGCCAGCTTGTCCGGAAAACGTCCGGAATTGTTCTTATATGCTTTTATAGCACTGTACAATAAGGCCTGCTCCTCCTGCACTCCCGTCCAAGCCAATGCGTCATTCGCTAATTTGCCTGCATCCAACGGCTGGCAGTTGCATACTTTCGGATTGTAGGATTGATACGTTACCGCACCGGGAGCATTATTTTCCAAGGTATAACCAATTGGCATCCGGCGGTTCCACATCAGCCAGTTTCCTTGCTTTTTCATCTCTAGGACGGCGAGCTTGCTCCGTAGCTGTTCGGGCTTGGCAAAAGGCCCTGGTTTAAACTCGAATCCTCCTGTACCAAAGCCGCCTTCCTGCGCTGCCGTAAACAAAACCACGTTTTCATCAGGTGTAGATGAATGCCCGCGATCCAAAGCATTATCCGAACGATTCTTCGGTATTTTTCCTTCCGGCTGTTTGCTGTTGAGCGCCGATTGCGCTTTCATATGTTGTCCCGGGGCATCCACCGATGGAACCAAGGCGAGCATGAGCAGCATGAAGACAATGAGTGTACGGCGTGTCCATAGGGACCGCTGCTCCTTCTCATGTGCCTGCTGAATCAGCTTGGATTCATATTCTTTCAATATATCCGAAGGCATCTTGCTCGTCTCAAACGCCTCGTAGATACTGCCGGCCTTATTAAAACAGTAGTTCGCCTTGCCCTGTTGTCCTTCTTTTTCATATTCCTTACCAAGCAGATACCAGCCCATCTTATTATCCGGATGCATCTGTACATATCTTTTTAGGTAAAGTGAATTTCTCACGATTTCCTCCATTTGAATGACTTTACAATATATATCGGCTAAAACGGTATAAAAAAACATCCCCCAACAGGACTAGCCTGATGCAAGGATGTATTTATGTTAATAGTTCTAAAAGATCGTTCTATTTTTCAACCGCGACCTGAAACGGGCTGTCCGCAACTTGAATGGAATCTGTCGGACATCCATCAGCCGCATCCTGCAAATCTTCGAACATTTCCTCCGGAATCTCGGTAATGCCCCGGTTGTTATCCTCATTAAATACGACTTCGGCCATACCTTCATCGTCATAATCAAATATATCCGGCGCCGTAGCTCCGCATGCTCCACAGGAAATGCATGTATCCTTATCAACCCAACAGTATTTCGCCATGATGTTATCACTACCCCCTATTATCAGTACGGGCTTTTTCATACGGCTTAAGTGCAGCCGCGAATCATATCATACTCTATCTCCTTTACGGGGTCCTATGACAAAAATCACTGACAACCCGCATCCAATCTGTATATATTAAATGATTAAGGAAGATCAAGCCCGTCTTTGCTTACAAAATCCATTTGTAGCGAGGTTCCCCTCACTTTATGATTGCGAAGCAGCACCGAGGGATCATCGCCCAGCATCCCTGCGGTAACCACCGCATTTTCGCCAAATTTGTTGCGTAACATATCCATCGTTTGCGTCAGTACTTCTTTTTTCGGTTGTTTCTCATACTCAAACAGATCCAATTGGATCGCCGATTCGCTTTTAGGCGCCAGTTGTTGCAGCGTAATTCCGAGCAGCCTTACCGGTCTATCCCAGCCCCAGTGCTCGGCGTATAGGCGGCGGGCCTCCTCGTAAATATCGCTTGCACTTTCAGTAGGTATAGCCAGCACCCGGCTGCGAGTAATGGTTTTCATATCCGGCGTGCGGATCGTGATCTGTACCCCGCCCGCCATAAGCTCCTTGTGCCTCAGCCTGCGCGCCACCTGATCGCTGATATTTAGCAGCACCCGGTTCACGTCTTTACGCGCCTGAATATCATTCGGGAGCGTTATCGTATGGCCGATCGATTTATTTTGCTCCCTCTCCTCAAGCACCGGGGAATGATCAATGCCGTTTGCCGCTTGCTTCATCCAAACGCCCACCACGCCGAACGCCCGGGTCAGTGTCTCTTCCTCTGTTTTCGCGAGCTGCCCGATCGTATAGATACCGAGCTTACGCAGTTTCTCAGCCGTCTTGCCACCGATCCCGAACAACTGGCCGCATGGTTTATCCCATAATATCCTAGGTACGTCGCGGATGCGAAGTACGGTTATTCCCTGTGGTTTTTTCATATCTGAGGCCATCTTCGCAAGCAGTTTATTGGGAGCGATCCCCACGGAACAAGGTAGTCCCAGTTCCTCGTCAATCCTCCGCTGAATTTCCTCCGCGATCTGCTGCGGCGTGCCAAACTGCCTCGAACCGGTAATGTCCAGGTAACATTCATCGATGGAGGCCGCCTGCATAAGTGGCGTGTAGGAATAGGCTATTCTCATAAATGCGGTTGAATATTTGTGATACAGATGGAAATCAGGCCGGATAACCGTCAGTTCCGGACATAACTTCAGCGCGCGGTTCACATGCATGCCGGTGGAAATCCCCCGCCGCCTTGCGGCATAGGAGCTGGTCACGATAATCCCTTTGCGCAGCTCAATGCTGCCGGCCACAGCCGTCGGTTTGCCGCGGTATTTATCCGGCTCCTCCGCCTCATGGACCGAGCAGTAGAAAGCATTCATATCGACATGTAAAATGACTCTTCCGTTCGCTGGATAATAAGCGTCAACGTCATTCTTCATGAATCCTTCTCACCTTCGCAAAATTCATTATTTCCAGCATAACGCTCCTATCGAAACAGGTCAAGAAAACAACATGCTGGGAAATCAATGAATTCTTTGTTACATTCCCGCGTAAAAATGCTATAATAATAAACTATACAAAAGAGGATCGTTAAGAATCCCGCAATCATCGAATTTATAAGACTTCCAAAGGAGGACGCTTCATGTCTAAGTCCATATCCATCTTCGACACAACCTTGCGAGACGGTACCCAAGGAGAAGGGGTCAGCTTGTCAGCGGACGATAAACTCAAGATAGCCAAAAAACTCGATGATCTTGGTGTTCATTATATTGAAGGTGGGATTCCGGGAAGCAACAGCAAAGACATCGAATTTTTCAGAAGAGTGCAGCAGCTCGGGCTTAGCGCCAAAATCACCGCATTTGGCAGCACCCGGCGCAAAGACAGCCAAGCGGATCAAGACGCGAACCTAAAGCGTATCATCGAGTCCGGTGCCCAAGCTGCAACGCTGGTCGGCAAGTCATGGGATTTCCATGTGCATACCGCACTTCAAACGACGCTCGAAGAGAATCTAGCCATGATCTATGATTCTATCGGGTATCTGAAGCAGCAGGGTGTTGAGGTCATTTTTGACGCAGAGCATTTCTTCGACGGTTACAAAAATAATCCCGAATATGCGGTCTCCGTATTGAAAAAGGCGCAAGAAGCCGGTGCAGATTGGCTTGTCATGTGCGACACCAACGGCGGGACGCTTCCACATGAAATCAATGGCATCGTCGCAACGCTACATAACAGCCTGCCGCAGGCCAACCTCGGCATCCACACCCATAATGACTGCGAGCTTGCAGTTGCCAATACACTCAGCGCGGTTCAGGCCGGGGCCCGCCAGGTACAGGGCACGATCAACGGATACGGCGAACGTTGCGGGAATGCCAATCTCTGCTCCATCATCCCTAACCTGCAGCTCAAGCTTGGATACGAGTGTATCGGCGGGGATCGCCTGAAACATCTGACCAACACTGCCCGTTATATCAGCGAAATTGCAAACGTCAACATGCCTGTGAACCAACCGTATGTCGGAAATGCGGCTTTCGCACATAAGGGTGGCATCCACGTATCCGCCATTCTCCGCGATTCCCGGACTTATGAGCATATCGTGCCCGAATGGGTCGGCAATAAGCAGCGGGTGCTCGTATCGGACTTGGCCGGACAAAGCAACGTTGTATCGAAGGCTCAAGAATTAGGTCTGGATTTTGATGCTTCAAACGAGCAATCCCGGAAGGTTATTGGCAAAATCAAAGACCTGGAGCACCAAGGCTATACCTTTGAAGCTGCCGATGCTTCCCTTGAGCTCCTGCTGCGCGAAGCTGGCGGCGAAATGAAAGAGCTCTTCACTTTTGAGTCATTTAAGATGTTAGTTGAAAAAACATCCGGACGGCCCGTTGTTTCCGAAGCTTTTGTGAAGCTGAACGTCGCTGGCAACAATGTCTATACTGCCGCAGAAGGCAACGGTCCGGTAAACGCACTTGACAATGCGCTGCGGAAAGCGCTGGTGCAATACTTCCCGGCCATTAAAGAAATGCATCTTTCTGACTATAAAGTACGCGTGCTGGATGAGAAAGACGCAACGGCGGCCAAAGTACGCGTTCTGATCGAATCTAGGGACATCAATAGCTCCTGGAATACGGTCGGCGTATCCGGCAACGTCATCGAAGCAAGCTGGGAAGCTCTTGTCGATAGTATGCGGTATGCTTTGCTCGGACAAATTCTTCAAAATGAACGTGACTCGGAGGAACTGTCTGCGGAGCAGAAGGGTCTAGTTAATCATTAAGCAGGCAAGCACGCCAAAAAAAAACCTCGAAGCCCAAACAGGACTACGAGGTTTTTCATGTTTTGGGATTATGACGTACTTCCCCTGCTCAAGACTTGGTTAGGTCCTTCACTTTCTTCTCCAGCTCCTTTGGAGAAAGAATTCCAACCACAACCTCCTGAACGACTCCGTGCTTGTTGATAAGCACATTGGTCGGGAAGGCGATTCCCTTGTACTGCTTCTCATAAATATCGCCATTCAAATCCAACATAACCGGGAAATTCAGGTGATATTTTTCGATGAAACTTTGGGCATTCTTCTTATTATCGTATTTCGTCACATTGACTCCATAAATGTTCAGGCTGTCCTTATACTTTTCAGCAAGAGCATTCAGTTCGGGTGCTTCCTGCTGGCAGGGACCGCACCAGGATGCCCAAAAATTAAGCAAAATCGCCTTGTCTTGCTCCCCTCCGACATGATATTCTTTGTCGTCTAACCCTTGCGCCGTAAACGCCGGAGCGAGTAGCCCCGCCTTGGGCCCCATTTCAGTTGGCATCGGTTTCTCGTGCTGGAACACCGACTGGATGCCGGGTCCCGCATTTTGATAGATCGCGATGCCGACTAATATGATGACGCCAAGAAGAATGTATAGATTACGCTTCATAGATGTCTTCGTTCCTTTTCATAAAGTTTCTATTTAGTATTGTACCCTCTTTTTACCGTAACTTACAATTGGTATGCAGAAATCTGCGATAATAAGGGGAATTTCAAAAAAGGATGCCTCTACATCGGAAGCGGAGGCTTGTGCGAGAGGAGAGAACTACGGTTGACAGAGGCACATGAAACCCAGGAAATTTGGCTCAGAACCTTGTGCGAAAGGCAGATCTCCAAGCACCTAATTTCCGGATTGCCGTATGAAGCCTGCGGCGTGTTACGGGGTAAAGCGACATCGGGCGGCATTCGGATCGACACCTTCATTGCGATGCGCAACGTAGCGCCTGACCCGCTGCACCATTTCATCCTGGAGCCTAAGGACTGGACAAGGGAATACTTGCGGGGGAATGGCCTCATAGGCCTGTTTCATTCCCACCCCTACTCCCCGCCAATCCCCTCCCCCGAGGATTTGCGGCAGCTGCCTTTATTCGCCGGTATGTTTGGCGTTTATTTGATAGGCAGTACTGGCGGGGCGGATGGCGAGATTGAACTAAGAGGTTATTCGATCCATAAAGGATCGGATGGTCTGTATACGCTGCAACCGGCAGCACTTAGAAAGGCCTAACATCCGACATGTGAATCATGATGTTAAGCCTTTTGATCATCCAGAAGCCGGCGTCATTGACGTGAGAGAACATAAGCGGACCCGTACCGGTCGCGATTACGAGCAATTCTACATTGACTCCGGACATATGCTCGATAATCAGGTCGCGGAAACACGTAATCCGTGCTTCCTAGACGTCGTAATTCACTACATATCGATGCATACCCGTATTGTAATACCCATAGCTGTACTCAATTAGTTCGCCATTCTCATCGTAAGAAAAGCGCAGTCTATGGAGTAAGGGCGTGCCTTCCTTGACTTGCAAAGCCTTCCCTACATGGGAGGGCGCTGGTCCTACGGCAAACTCATCGCGGTATTTCTCCAGGTTAACTTCCTGCTCTTCGAGCAAGTCATAAAACGATTGTGTACCCAGATCCGACAGCTCGATCGTCGCCACACGCATCGTTATATAATGTGTGTAATGAATATAAGGCACGTCATTCAGGTGATAGAGCCTTTCGATCCGGAGGCAGCTCTCCCCAAACAGCTGGTAAAGCTCCGCCCCTTCTTCATTGCTGACGACCTCCGCAAGAAGCGGCTGCTTACGGATTCGATGTCCCTCTTCGACCAGCACTTCCGTGAACCGTTTCCATCTGGAAAGCTTGGAAACGGAGGTATTTCGGATGACCTTCGTCCCTCTCCCGCTGCCTTTTTCCAGATATCCTTCCTGCACCATCTCTTTGATCGCGTTACGTACCGTAATTTTGCTGACGTTAAATTCCTGTTCGAGCTGCGGCTCTGAGGGAATATTTGACCCTACCTTATATACGCCGTGCAAAATGCGATCCTTCAAGATATTCATAATTTGCAAGTATAACGGTCTTTGTTTCTGAGACATGTATTCGCCACTACCTTTCTACATCGCCTACTCTTTCCGTCATCGCGCGAAAAACTTCGCCCACCGACGACATCGGCGTGTCACCCACGATCGTATGCGCCAGCATACTTGCCGCAGCAGCAAAATCGACCGTTTGTTTCGGTGTAAACTGCTCCACTTCCCCGTGTATGATACCACTAGTATAGGCATCTCCTGCACCTATTCTATCATAGACGGAAAACGTGAGTAACTCAGAGAAGGTAAAGCTCTGGTTCTTGTACATAAAACCTTTCAGGGAATGTGTATTGTCCCCGTTTATGGAACGATGAGTGCCTGCGATAACCGATATTTGATATTTCTTGGCAACGGCCGGGATCAAGTCCATGAGCTGCTCTTGTCGCTCACATTTATCTGTGGGCATACCCAGTGTCAGCATTGCGTCTTTTTCATTCATCATCACAATATCCGCGAGCCCCAGCATTTCTTCGTAATGCGGTTTCGCTTTAGCGTAACCGCCATCACGCCAGTGGGTAGGGCGATAATTGCAATCGAAAACGACAGTGCCGCCGTTTGTTTTGACCGCCCTAGCTAAAGATTTCATATGGTTTCGAACGTTATCGTTCATCGCCAAGGTGATGCCGCAAAAATGAATCATATCGATATTTCTCGCAATATGGTCAACATCATAGGTGTCCTCTGGCGCCGTATTGAAACTGCTCTCCTGTCGATTGGTGTAAGTAACCCGTCCGGGCCGTGCACCGAAACCATTTTCAAGGAAGTACATCCCCAAGTACGAACCTCCGCGGCTGAGAAAGGACTGGGAAATACCCAGCTTTCGCAAATAACTTTCCGCCGCATCCCCTAACGGATTCGAAGGTATTCTAGAGACCAGGTATCCCTCATGTCCAAAACGAGACAACGCCGAGCTGACATTAACGCCTGTTCCGGAGAACGAGTAGTTCAAGCTGCTGGCTTGGGTCAAAAGTTCATACCCCGGTACCTGCAAACGCATCATCACTTCTCCAAAAGCCGCTATACGTTTAGCCATGTTGATCAATCAATCTTTTCATGATATCAAGCAATTCCCGTACATCTTGAACATTCGTTTTGCCTGTCGTTTTATCGATAATCGATGAGTACACATGTGGAATGACTTGCGGTACTTCGGCTTCGAGCGCGATGCGTAAAATGGCTTCGAAGTTCTCCTTATCGATACCGCCCGTCGGTTCCAAAGCAAATCCTTCTTCTCCGCATGCTTTAGCGACGGCACGCAGTTCGTCTTCGCATTGCAAGCCATTCATCGGAAAATATTTCAAAGCGTTGCCGCCCATGTCACGTACGAGCGCGATTGCCGATTTGATAGGTATGATCGCATGCTCAGTCTGAGCCGCACTTGCCGGTCCCGTTGAAATATTCACGTAGCCGACTCGGCCGGTTGGCGATACCAAACTGTTGATCCAACTGTCTTGTCCGCCCAAGTTCGCCCGAGTGGCTCCAACTACAGGGAACACCTGGTTAATATGACAGCCAGGGTAATGTTTGGCAATCTCAGCAACTACGGCTGCCTGACGATTGTCGCCAGCGCCGAGGCCAATGGACACGGCTTCGTCAATCGCTTGGCCGTATTGTTTCATTGCGGCTACGGCAGTTTCAACGGTTGGGTAGTTTTTGGACAGAACGCCAACCAGAACATGGCCCTCCGCTGCATCGAACACTTCCTTCGCGTTTTCTACGCTATTCGCCAGCACGTTCAACGCGGCGCGGCCTTTATACAAACGTTTTCCAATGTTGGACATATTAGTTACCTCCTACTAGTTTACGTATTTGTGCTGCGATAACCTCAATGTCATCGCCTTGAAGCGGACGCGGATCGATGTCAAAATATCCTTGTCTGACGCCATAATCCCGTGTATAGATGGCAATCTCGCCGTTTTTAAGTCCAGCAACGACATCCTTGGCCGTCGTACCCGCGTGTGCCGGGTCGATCTGAATACGGGCTCTGAAAATAGCGCGTCCCGCTTCATCCTTAACGATCGTTACTTTGATGCCTGCCAGTTCGTTTAGCTGCATTAAAACTTGTAAGGCCTCTTTTTCCTGCTCACTCTTATCAAGTTTGACGCCGTACTCGTCGAGCGCTTGAAGCAAGCCGAAAGACGTTTCTTTGCCGACTTTCATGCTGCGTCCGATGCAATGCAATTGCACTTTGACCCATTCAATAAATTGGCGCTTACCGCCAACAATACCGGAGGTTGGACCTTCGATCGCCTTCGAACCGCTGTAGATGGCAAGGTCGGAGTATTTCACGTATTTCTGAATATCTTCTTCCGCTGCAGCATCAACGATAAGCGGCACTTGATTGCGCTGCGCAATCTCCCATGCTTCTTCAACGGAGATCATATTTTTTTGAACAGCATGATGAGATTTCACGTACAAAATCGCTGCCGTGTTTTCTGAAATCGCATCTTCGATATGTTCGGCTTTACCTTCGTTGGCGTATCCGACCTCAACGAGCTTGCCTCCGCCCAGATAAACCATCGTTTCAACCGGAGCGCCGTATTGGACGTTGTGACCTTTGAAGATAATGATCTCATTTTTGGCAATAGGCTCCTGATGAAGTCGTTCGCTCTTTCGGCGATTACCTTGCGTGACAATTCCCGCGACGGACAACGCGATGCCGCTCGATGCTGAATTGACGATCACCGCCGCTTCGGATCCGAGAATTCGCGCCACGTAGTCGCCTGCTTTGTCGACCAGATCGGCAATTTCCACATAGCTTTGGCCGCCATGTTTCATGGCCTCCATAACGGTATCCGACGGAGCCGATACACCTAAAATACTCATTCGGCCGCTAGCATTAATAACGCGTTTCAGTCCGTACTTAGCATTCAATGAAACTGCCATTTGCAAACACTCCCTTGGTTTCGATTCTTCGTTTAGCCATCCGCTTTTCACCTTCAGAATCAACGAGAGCCGTCGGTTCTTCTACAATCGTGAACAGGGTCAGGTTAGCCCTATCTCCGACCTGAATGCGGCCGAGTTCTGGCCTTTTCAGCCAGTCTGCTGCACGCGTGGTGACAGCCGCGATGACTTCTTCCAGCGAATAACCCAGGTAAAGAAATTTTGAAAGAACATGAGCCATGCTGTAGACCGGTCCATTAAGTCTGTTGCCGCGATAAATGTCCGTGCTGATCGTTTGAAATCCGATACCATACTTTTTGGCATCTTCCGCCACTTTAAACGAAAAGCTAGCCGTGCCGTGGCCGACATCCAGATGCACACCCCTTGCGACGGCGTCTCTAAGTACTTGAAGCGGTTTTCCTTCGTCATCGAAAAGATTGTTAGCTTTTCCATTCAAATAATGCGTGATGACGTCGCCCCGTTCGAGCAGTGGAATGATCTCCTCAATATCCGGCGGGCCAGACCCGATATGGACCATGATCGGCAAAGAAGTTGCGCGAGACATACCGTGAGCGATGAGTAGTGGTTCTATTCCGCTCTCACCCACGACGCTGCTGCTGATTCGCGCCTTCAATCCAACGATTAGATCTTTATGTGCGTCCACCGCCTGCATGGCTTGCTCGCGATCGATCCACTCCAAATTAGACAACTCATCTATTCTCAGCAAACCAATCCGAGATATGTTTAAAAATGCGAACAAATTCGTCTGCGCCCGCCTACTGCTTGCCGCCAAATCCGCGATCCGGTCGGCCCCACAGCTTCCGGCATCAATGATCGTCGTCACACCCTGCTTGATGCCGATCTCATCGATTTCATCGCCATAGGGGTCGAATTCCGGAAACGCGTGAACATGCATATCGATCCATCCACTCGATACATAGGCACCTGGATACTCGATCAGGCATTCACCTCGCCCTTTGCCGGCAGCTTCGAACTGGACGATCACGCCATTCTCGATAACGATATCGACCTTGTCACCGCCGACACATTGTACATTTTTGATCACAGTCCGCTCTGTCATACGAATTCACCTTCTTCCGATACGCTCACTCAAGGGTCATATTGATGGTTTAAGTTCTCCAAACATTATAACGTTATAATGTTACGGCGTTATGGTAGCACATGATATTGTTATTGTAAATAAAAACGTTCCCATGTTTATCATGGAATGGATATTGTGTAATATTACATTACATCCATTGTTATATTAACAAAGCGTAACGTTTGACTGTATGGTTAAACTTCATGTATCATATTTTAATAAATCTCATATTCATTTTATAAGTTACATAGAATGAACGTTTAGCTCAATACTGAAGAGTTAGTTCTTAAATGTTGGGCCTCATTTGTTCTATAAATGTTTGTTAGGCAGATAGCTTTACTTTAGTTCATTCTTGAATTTCATATATTTTCAGACGAGGTGATATTAGATGGGGATATGAATCTATTCCGTATCGGTGAATTGGCTAAAGCCGGGGGCGTAAGCGAGCGAACAATCGATTATTACACCAAATTGGGATTGATTTCTCCTGAGAAACGCACTGACAATAATTATCGTTTATACAGTCATGAAACCTTATTGCGTCTTAAACGTATTAACGATTTGAAACAAGAGAAATATACCCTGGAAGAGATTCGTCAGACGCTCGAAAAGTGGGATGCAGTTCCTGAGATTCACCAGGTTTCCGACAAATTGTCTTACTTGGAACTGCATATGCAGCAGCTTGAGCGCGAAGTGAAGGAGCTAAGTCCCCTTCTAAAGAAGATGAAGCCCGGGCAAGCACGCCATCTGCTGCTAAACTTGCTACCACAAGGGGCGGCATGCATCGATGCAATCAGACTCTTCCTGGAGCAGGGGCCTACACTGTAGCGCGGATTCACATCAGGAATTACTTTATGCAAAGTAGGAGGTTGTAATAGGATGTTCATTCTAATTATTATTGCATTTGCTTTTTCCTTATGGGCCCAATTCCGGGTTCAGGGAACATTTAAAAAATGGTCCGAGGTACAATCAGCCAGCGGCATGACGGGTTATGACGCAGCACGCCATATGCTGGACAGCAACGGACTTCAGGATATCCCGATCGAACCAGTCCGCGGCGCATTGTCCGACCATTACGATCCGATCCACCGCGTTGTCCGTTTGTCCGAGCCAGTGTACTACGAAAACTCCATTTCGGCGATCTCCGTAGCCTGCCACGAAGTTGGACACGCGATCCAGCATAAGCAGCATTATCCGATGCTGGTGCTCCGTCACCGGATTTTCCCAATCGTCAACTTTGCTTCAGGGATCGCTCCTTTTCTGATTCTTGCAGGCTTTTTGTTTAACGCCATGGGCTTGCTTGGGTTTGGCATTATTTTCTTCTCCGCTGCGGTCGCTTTCCAATTGATTACGCTGCCGGTTGAATTTAATGCAAGTAACCGCGCACGCGACATCATGGTTTCGGAAGGTTACATCACGAATGACGAAGAAAGAGGCGTCGCCAAAGTTCTCAACTCCGCAGCGCTTACTTACGTTGCTGCCGCGCTGATCTCCGTTCTGGAGCTTCTCCGCTACATTTTGATCTTCACAAACAACCGAGACTAAAGCATCCCAAGCGTAAACATCTTCGCCTTCTTTGACTGGTGGAGTTTACGTTTCGCGGATGAAATATAAGTCTTATAAAAGTGAAACTTAAAAAGTTTATAATTTTAACAAAAAAACACCCTGATCGGTTATGAACCAACCGGGGTGTTTTTTTGGTTTCCGTTTTGTTGTTGCAGACCGAAATAGGTGAGCAGAAAAGTGCGGAACGCTTGCGCTACCCGCGGCAGCTTGTCATCGGAGCGGTGGATGAGACCGATGGTCCGCGTTACCTTGGGCTCTGATATCCTTACCCGTGCTGGCTGCAGCGGATTAGTTTGAAAGAGCGCCATCTCCGGTAAAATACTGACGCCCATGCCAGCGGCGACCAATCCCCGGATCGCATCGGTTTCTTCTCCTTCAAACGCGATCTTTGGCGTAAAACCCGCCTCCAGACAGGCATGCCAAACGATCGGCCGCAGGGAATACCCCTTGCTGAACAAGACGAACTTGTCATCCTTCAGCTGGCTGAGCTTAATACTCTCTTCCTTGGCGAGCGGATGATTCGGTGGCAAAATCGCATAAAGCTCTTCGGTAAGCATAACCTCGCCCTCAACTTGTTCATGCTTCTCCGGAAACGGAGAAATGAAGGCCAAATCGACCTCCGCCGAGATGACATCCCGGATCAACGAAGGAAACATCCCTTGCTTGAATCTGAATTTCACGTTAGGATAACGCCGTTTAAATTCGGCAACGACAGACGGAATGAGATGGATGCCCAAACTGTGCGGAAATCCTATTCGGATTTCCCCCTGCTCAGGGTCCAAAAACTCGTGAACCTCAACAACTGCTTTATCCAGATCCTTCAGAATGCTGTCCACCCGTTTGCAAAACAACTGTCCCACAGGTGTTAACTGGAGGTTTCTTCCCTTCTGCATAAATAATTGAACGCCAAGTTCTTCCTCCAGCTGATGAATTTGACGGCTAACTGCAGACTGGGCCACATGCAGTTCTTCTGACGCCTGAGTGACATGCTCTTTCTGCGCTACTTTCAAAAAATACTGCAACTGTCTTAGTTCCACCTGTTTCTCGCTCCATTCTGTTTTTACGCTATCCGCTTGTTATGACCTTCTTACTCTTTTCAAAATCCTCGCCATTAAACCATAAATAAAAAATCCGCCGATAAGTCCGCCTAAATGCGCTACCCAGTTGACTTTAAATTCCTCGGACCCGGAAATAAACGAAAAGATAATACCGACCAGCAGCAGCGCATATACCGTTTTACGGGAGGCTTCATCCATCCTGTTGCGTTGAAGGAGGGCAATGTACAAAAACGCTCCATAGACGCCGTAGATCGCTCCTGATGCTCCGATCGTAAGCAGCGCTTCCCCAATCCGGTTATAATGCGCTACGGACAGAATATTGCCAATTACACCAGTGAGCAGATACAACAATGCGTATCTCCATGCGCCGAGCAGACGCTCCAGCGGCGGGGCAAACACCAGAATCGCAAAATTATTAAATAAAAGATGTGAAAAGCTGCCATGCAGGAAAATCGACGACAGGTATCTCCACCACTCATCGTAGCCTTCCACATTGGTCAGAGCACCAAATCGAAGGAGAGTACTCGTATCCGAAGCGCCTCCATTAAAAGCGATGACAAGATACATAATAATGTTAGCCACAAATAATATCGTCGTGATCGGATAATACTTTAAATAACTTTTCCAGTTTTCATAACGAACAAATAACATGACACACTTCCTTTACTGAAAACAAATCTGGTTCCAGGCTAATTCTGATCGTTTCCCGCTTTCAATCCATCATGCATAAGCCCTGTAAACCCAAGCAAACTGATTGGACAATGCCATTTTAAAAAGATTATAATGAATCTTGGCAAGATTCAACAATTTCTAAGTTCCGAAAGGAGAAACACTACATGTCACAAGAACGTACAGATGTTGCAACTTTTAAAGGCAATCCACTCACACTAGTTGGGCCTCAGCTTCAAGCGGGCGATCAAGCTCCGGATTTTACTGTTAGTAAAAATTTGCTTGAACAAGTTTCTCTAAAAGATTACGCGGGCAAAATTAAATTGATCAGTGTTGTCCCTTCGCTGGACACTGGTGTGTGCGACGCCCAAACCCACCGTTTCAACGAAGAGGCAGGCGCCCTAGGAGACGATGTAATCGTTCTGACTATCAGCGCAGATCTCCCATTTGCCCAAGCTCGGTGGTGCGGCGCAGCAGGGGTAGACCGCGTCGTCACCCTTTCGGACCACAAGGATATGTCCTTTGGTCAAGGATACGGTGTTCTGATCAAAGAATTCCGTCTGGACATGCGTTCCATCTTCGTGGTCGATAAAAACGACAAAATCACTTATGTGGAGTACGTGCCCGAAATGACCGAGCATCCGGATTACGAAAAAGCTGTGGCCGCTGTGAAGGAACTGCTCTAAAACATCAGCCTTACCATAGTATATGCTTAAAAGCGCATAAAGAAAAACGCCCCGTAATTATTTCACAGATGGCGGGGCCACGCTCGGTAGCGGTTTATCATGAGGGATATCAAATCGATCCCTTAAGTATAACATCTATCGACGCACTTTCTGTGAAGCAGACCGCTCTTAGTGTATGTTTTTCTTGCGGTATCAGGATGCGCGTCCTTGGAGATTATGCTAATATCTTAAAAAAAGCGGGAGAAAGAGTCTTGTCCTTTCTCTCGCTTTTTCATGCTTATAATTTAGGAGACGACTTTATATTGGGCCAGTTTTTTATCGAGTGCCGAAAATAAATTCAGAATAATACGGTAATTCGCTCCCAAATCCCCCAAAGAACCTCTGGAGGCTGAATACATATCGACCGCACTGCGTACCGGACCTACAGACAACACGGATACGGTGATATCTACGGTCCGTCCCAAGGACGTTCTTTTTTCCAGCGTGATTTCTCCGACGGAAGGAACCTCATGCAGGACTTTATAACCCGGAATCTTCTTCAAGGTTGAGGATACTTCCTCCCATGCCTTGTCTCTCGATAAATTGTAATAGCGCGTCTTCATCTTAGGATCTTTCGCCCGGTCACTTGTTCCTTCCTGACTGCGAACGACCCCCACTAGAACTCTTTTTAACGACAAGACCTTTCCCCCTTTGTAGTAAACATCATCAATACTTTACAGTGTAACATTGTTAGAGACATAACAAAAGAGAAAGTACGGTAAAATATCATGAACAGCCAAAAAACACCCCTATTTTCCGGATATGTTCCGTAAAAGGGGTGTTTGATCATTTCGTCAAAATAAAAACCCGCCTATGCCGTCCGATTAAATTGTCTTCTGAACCTGCTTTGGCAGGTGGGTGATCTCGGATACGCTTTTGAAGTCCCCATGTCGTATAGACAGGGCTTTCCAGCCGCGCCTCGTAATGATCTCCCTAGACATTATCATTGGTTCAAAACAACGATTAACCGTGGCGAACATCGCAGGATGTAGTCTTATTATAGACCTATTTTATCAAAATGTAAATGTTTATGGAGAATATCAGAGAAATAACCGATCATCAGCTTATTCTTTTTTGCTCTCTTCTCTTTCCCGCGGATCTTCGGCATTAGGATCCATATCCATCGCACTGCTTGACTCATCATCATCAAGATCGGCTCCTTCTTGCGCTTCCAGCTCCTTCTGCTTAAGCCGCTCGGCCTGCTCCTGCATTTTGGTGAACGTAGCGTGGAAATTAAAAAATGCCCAGTATGCGATCAAACTTCCACCGAAGAAAAACATAAGTGCAGGGTATTGGAAGCCAATGAATAACACTGCCACACTTCCGACAACCGTCATAATTACGCGAAGCGGACGAATGATTGTGATCAGCATCGCATTTTTCAGGATTTGCATGATTCCCATATGATAATGAACAACCATTGAGAAGAAATTAAACAATGAGATAAAAAGCACAATCAACAATACAAGCATGATAATACCGACAATCTGCATGTCCTTGAACTGCGTCATATAAACGGTATAATCGACCATCATAATGACCAGTAGAAGAACATAGAATATGCCCCCGATCATGCTTTGCTTGTAATTTTCCTTGTACGATTTGAAAAACAATTTGAAGATCCCCACATCGGGATCACCCATTACCCATTTACGTACAACTGCAAACAGCGCAGCCGTTGCCGGAAATAATGTGAACGGTGCCACAATGCCCAAAGCCCAGTTCATTTGCAAAGCTTCATCACCAGTCACACTCAATCTCGTCATCAGAAAAAAGATAAACGGCGACGAACATAACAGCCACAGGATGTTGCTGAAAGCAAAACGGGTGATCCATTCTGTAATTTTGTAAATCCCGCCCATTGCGCCTTTAAATTCCAAGTAAAAAGCCTCCTCCACCACTATCTATGCTTGTACATAATAAATATACCGCATTATAGCCTTACATTGCCAGCGCCTAATTTCCGGATTATGGGTAGAGGTCTATACAGGGGCATTTTCCCCCTCATATGATACACAGTAACCTACAGGAATCAAACACATAAGGAGGTAATTCTAAATGTCTAATGTTGCTGGTGTAGCTGGTGTTGGTGGATACGGATATAGTTGTGGTGGCGGTCTGTGGGGTTCCACAGGTGCAATTCTGGTATTGTTTATTCTACTTGTAATTATTTTGCGGGCATTTATGTGGTAATTTGAAAATTACAATAAAAAAGAGACGAAGTGCGGATGCACTTCATCTCTTCTTATTTGGATAGAAATTACTTATTGTAGGACTCATCCCGTTTGGAAGGGCGTCTATCGCTGCTGCTTGTGCGCGGTTTGCGGTCCCCGCCGTCGCGGTAGGAGGAATCGCCACTTCCGCCGCTGCGGTTGTACCCGCCACGTCCGTTATTGTCACGGTCACGGTTGTATCCGCCGCGTCCATTATTGTCACGGTCACGGTTGTTTCCGCCTCTTCCACCGTTGTTACCACGGAAGCCGCCGTAGTTGCCAGACGGTTTGCGGCCGTTGCGAAGATCCGGCTTACCATTGTTATAACGGCGTTTCACACGGATTGGATCTTCTGGAGTCAATTGGATTTCGGAGTCGCGTTTCTCGCCTGTCAGCATTTTCATCGCGCCGGACAGAAGCTGTACGGAATCGTACTGCTCAAGCAACTGAATTGCCAGTCCCTTATATTCATTAAGTTCACCGGAGTCAATCGTTTCCATCAAACGTTCCGCAATAACGCGCTGTTTGCCTTCGATGGCTTCGGCCAGCGTTGGCAGCGGCTTGCGGGTAATGCGGTGGCGGGTAATGCGCTCGATCAGGTGCAGATGATCGATTTCGCGCGGCGTTACAAAAGACCATGCGCTGCCTTCTTTACCTGCGCGGCCCGTACGACCGATACGGTGTACGTAGCTTTCCGGATCCTGCGGAAGGTCAAAGTTGACAACATGCGTTACGCCGGAAACGTCGAGACCACGCGCAGCTACGTCTGTGGCTACCAGCACATCAATGCTTCCGTCGCGGAATTTGCGCATAACGGTGTCACGTTGGTTCTGGGACAGGTCCCCATGAAGGCCGTCTGCGGAATATCCGCGTTTTTGCAATGCTTCAGAAAGCTCGTCGACACGGCGTTTGGTACGTCCAAATACGATCGCAAGCTCAGGAGATTCCATGTCGATCAATCGGCATAGTGCTTCGAACTTCTGGCGTTCAGGCACTTCGATGTACGCCTGGTCAATCAGCGGAGCACTGACTTGTTTTGGTACAACCGATACATGTTCAGGGTCTTTCAAGAATCGCTGCGCAAGTTTTTGAATATTCGGCGGCATTGTTGCGGAGAAAAGCATGGTTTGACGTTCTTCCGGAACCAGCTTCAGGATGGATTGGATATCCTCCATAAAGCCCATATCCAGCATTTCATCAGCTTCGTCCAATATGACAGTTTCGACATCGTCAAGACGGATGGTTTTACGATTAATATGGTCCAGCAAACGACCTGGTGTACCGATAATGATTTGAGGTTTCTTCTTCAATGCGCGGATCTGGCGTCCAATATCCTGACCGCCGTAAATTGGTAGTGAGCCAATGCCTTTGAAGCGGGTCAGTTTGCCGATTTCTTCTGCAACCTGGATCGCAAGCTCGCGGGTTGGCGTCATGACGAGAGCAACAATTTTATCCGTATCTTTGGAAATTTTGTTGATGAGCGGAATGCCGAAAGCCGCTGTTTTACCAGTACCGGTCTGTGCTTGGCCAATCATATCGCGGCCAGTCATAGCAATCGGAATCGCCTGCGCCTGAATTGGTGTAGCTTCCTCGAATCCAAGCTCTGTAATGGCCTGAAGAACCTTTGGTTCCAAGCCTAAATCTGCGAAATTTTTCAATATTTTCATACTCCTTCTATATAGTGGACATTCCACAATCTTGTCTGTATTCTTAAGTAGCGGTAAACATATATAGGTTAGCCATTCCTCAAACATTTGTTGCATGGCTTATATTCTCTATAGCGTTTATCCAGGGCAAAAACAGCCTACAGATTTTAGTAAACGGTAATTTTTCTCCTGAAACAATGTCAGAATAATACTATTGTACAAGCCTACTCAAGAACATCTAAATCATTATATCACAAAATAAATTACAAACACCAGCAAGTTGGAAACAAAGGTGAAAATCCCTTTTTCATGCGAGGGTTTTACAAATAATCTATTAAATTACATATAAAAAGAGGTGGAAAACATCATGAAACTCAACAACGCCTGGAAGTACCTTGTCGTCATCTTAGGTGCTGCATTTATCGCATGCGGATTCAACCTATTTTTGGTTCCCCACCACTTGTTAAGCGGCGGCGTATCTGGACTCTCCATGCTAGTAAATTATTTTACGCCTATGGATCTTAGTATTTTATACTTTGTGTTTAATGTTCCGATTTTAATCGCTGGCTGGTTCCAGCTGGGCAAGCGGTTTATCGTGCTCAGCATTTTTTCGGTTGTAGCCACGACCTGGTTTATTGCGATTATTCCGGTCGGCACGCTGGCAATTGACACGCTGCTAGCATCCGTATTTGGAGGCGTTCTGGTCGGCATCGGCGCAGGTATTTCCTTTCGGGCAGGCGGATCCTCAGGCGGCTTCGACATTTTAGGTTCTATTGTCACGCGCTATCGCGACTTCCCTGTCGGCAGTGTGCTCGTTGCCATGAACGGATTGGTTATTCTTGCCGCTGGGTACTTGCAAAACGACTGGAACCTCGCCCTGGCTTCCATGATATCGATCTTTGTGACTGGCAAAGTCGTAGATTTCATCCATGTGAGCCATTTCAAGGTTACGGTGTACATTATCACCAATGAAACGGAAGCGATGCTTGCCAGGCTGTTAGAACACCCCCGCGGCGTAACCAAAATCAAGACTGAAGGCGCGTTTTCCAATGAATCCAAAGACATGCTGATGACCGTAACCACCCGGTATGAACTTCAGGAACTAAAGCGAATCATCAAGCAGACCGACCCGAAAGCTTTTGTCAATATCGTCGAAACAGTGGGTGTAATGGGTTCCTTCCGCAGAAGTTGATTTTCGGGGGGCACGGTGTAAAAAAAATACGTTTTGTGGTATATTAATGGTGCGCGGTTCCTGCATTAGTTCCATGAGATTAGGATTGACCCGATTTTCCCAAGCACTTAAACGCTTTTCCGATTCTCCTTGGCTTTAAAGTATTAGGGCTGTAAAGAATCCGAAAGGAAAGGGTGATTTTTGTGGAAATGGAAACGGTAAAATTGTCCCAAATCGTCATGAAATGGTTCCCCGATATGATGCCATTCTTGAAGCACAATGAACTTAATTCACTCATTGTGCTGCGGGACGGACTCGGTATCTTGGAACAGAATGATGCTATGGAGATTATTCAGTACAGCATTTGTGAACATCAAAGCTCTGCGTATCTTCAATAAAGTAACATGTTTGAAAGCATGAAAAAAAAATTAACGCCGCTTGCTTTTCAGTCCCTGCGACACACTGAAAAACAGGCGGCATTTTATTTTTACCGATATCCTCTAATTTGTAAAAATATTGCCAATCCCTTGCCACGTTTGTATTTACCGAGCTTGCAGGCAAAGCTACAATTAGCGCGATCAAGAAAATGGCTGTTATTTTCTTGATCGCGCCTTGAAAAGAATTTAAGCCGGGGGGATATTTATGTTCTCAGAAGGGAGGTTGTCATCAATCGAAAAATTGCGTCAAATTGTTACAATCCTGTTGTTTTTAAGCCTATTTGTTCTTATATAATCATACATGTGAACGCTAACAAGGGAGAGAATTTTTATGAATATCATCTGGGCTCTGCTGATGATTTTGGGCAGCAGCGCGGCTCATCATCCGCAGAACGACAATCAACAAGCCGCTAAAATTATTGAGTCATATTTTCATTCAGCCATCATCGCCTCCCAGCAAAAAGACGTGGCCGTAAGCGCCGATCACCCGCCCGTCAAGGTAGATCCCCAGGTGAACGCTCCCAAAGTAAGGGGTATATACGTCACGGCCTACAGCGCCGGAGGTTCCCGCATGGAACAGTTATTAGATCTCGTGGACGAAACGGATCTGAACGCAATGGTCATCGATATCAAGGATGATGCCGGATACATAACCTACAAAACGGACAACCCTGACCTAATCAAAAATGGCAATCCGCAGCCTTTTATCCGTGATATTCACGGACTGATGGACCGGCTGAAGCAGCATCAGGTTTATCCTATTGCGCGCATCGTTGTGTTTAAAGATACGGTTCTTGCCAAAAAACGTCCTGATCTTTCCTTTGTTAACCAAGATGGGACCATATGGAAAAACGGCAAAGGCGATAGCTTCGTCGATCCATTCAGCAAGGAAGTTTGGGACTACAACGTAGAGATTGCCAAAGAAGCGGCAAAACTCGGATTTAAAGAAATCCAGTTCGATTATGTACGTTTTCCGGAAGGATTCGAAAAGCGTGCCGATTCATTGAAATACTATAAGAACGAAAAATCTCGTGTGGACGCTGTAGCCGAATTCGTCCAATATGCCCGTAAACAGATGGCACCGCTGGGCATACGAGTGTCGGTCGACATTTTTGGTTATGCGGCATCGGTACCTGCAGCGGAGGGCATTGGACAGGACTTCAATAAAATCTCCGAAAACGTGGATGTCATTAGTCCGATGGTCTATCCAAGCCATTACACCCAAGGTTGGTTCGGTGCCAAGGATCCTGACAAGGAGCCTTATCGCACAATTAAAGGATCCATGACGGATACCTTTAAAAAACTCGATCCGCTTGCGGATCAGAAACCGATTGTACGTCCGTGGATTCAGGATTTCACCGCAAGCTGGCTCGGCAGCGGCCATTACGTCAAATACGGTAAGGATCAGGTCCAGGAGCAAATCCGTGCTTTGAAAGAAATGCATGTTGACGAATTTCTGCTTTGGAATGCCACGAATCGATATACCCAAGGCGTGGCATACAAATAAACGAATCGCATGATAAGTTGAATAGTTTAATGAATTCGGTCTGATATCTAGAAAAACCCTGCAAAGTTGTTCTTTGCAGGGTTTTTGCTTGTGCTCTTCGAATTATTGCGAAAGCCGGGATGCCAATTCGTACAGCTCCATATTGAATTCTTTTTTGGTGTTTACCACCTTATCGATGTCCGTAAGGACAAGCTCACCTTTAATGATGCCGCATGCTTTAGCAGATTCGCCTTCAATAAGCTTGCGCACAGCAAAATCGCCGAGGCGGCTGGCCAAATTTCGGTCTCCAGGAGTAGGTGTACCTCCGCGTTGGATGTGACCGAGGCATGTGACACGCGGCTCGAGCGTAGGGCAGCGGTCCGTGAGAGCTTTGGCCACATCTTCGCCGCTTCCAACTCCTTCAGCTACGATCACGATACTGTGGCGTTTGCCCAGCGCAAAATTCTGCTTCATCCGTTCTGTAACTTCGTCCATGTTATGCGGCACTTCAGGAACGAGAATCGTCTCAGCACCGGAAGCAAGACCTGCATAGAGGGCAATATCCCCGCAATGTCTGCCCATAACCTCAACGATCGAAGAACGTTCATGGGAGGACATTGTATCACGCAACTTATTTACCGCATCCACAACGATGCCTACCGCTGTATCAAAGCCGATTGTAAAGTCCGTGAAGGAAATATCATTGTCGATTGTGCCTGGCAACGCCATCGTTTTGATGCCCAGCTTGCTCAGCTTATTGGCACCATGGTACGAACCATCGCCGCCGATCACAACTAGGCCGTCAATGCCATGCTTACGCAGGATTTCTGCACCTTTCTGCTGTCCTTCCGGAGTCATGAATTCCTTGCAGCGCGCAGACTGCAAAATGGTTCCGCCGCGTTGGATAATGTCTCCGACACTGCGCAGATCCATCGAGAAAATATCATCATTCAAAAGCCCTTGGTAACCGCGCTGAATACCATATACTTCAAGCCCATAATAAAGTCCGCTGCGGACAACCGCACGAACTGCCGCGTTCATCCCTTGGGAGTCCCCACCACTTGTTAGCACTGCAATCTTTTTCACTGTCATGAAAAAATCCTCCTCATTATCACTCATACAGATGTTTGCGGATCCAGCGGCTATTGACGAAAAAGAAGACCCTGGTCAGCGGACTTCCTTTCATCAATCGTCTGGATATAGAGCGAACTTCCTGCTGCTCGCTGACTTTCGGATCAGACAAGTAGATTGCCAGCAATCCCTCAATGATCATCCGATGAAACGACGGCACCGGAATGGACGATACATCAGTGCGTGCCGATTCAACAATCAAGGCAATCCGGTCCAACATGGCTTCGGGAGACTGATAATAATTACAAAAATTAAGATCTCCGCCAAGTCGATCCTCTTCCTGATCAATCAGGTAATCAAGCATAATGTGCAGACAGCAAACATGTGGAAAATATGACGCATGAATGGAGGCCGCAGCCGCATCACTCAAATGCCGGTTACTCGCGGCAAGAAACAGCATAAATACACCAAGCGTCGAACCGGTAGCAGCGGCGAATTCATTCCACTGAAGATGGGGGGTCCGTTCACGGTGAAGCTCCCACCATTCCAGCAACGCCTGCTCCCGTAATTCGGGCTTGATATGCTTGTACACCTGCAGGTCGGTATACAGGCTAGCTAAATCCCGGATGTAAGGCATGGCCGCTGCATAACCGGGGAGCTGACGGATGCAACTCTGACAGGTCGTTACCAAACTGTTCAGATATCCTCCGTCGTTTTGCTCCTGGCGCAGCGCATAATAATTTACCGGCTTCGCCACCGGATCGGTGGCATCCAGCATAGACTGGTGTAAAAGCCTGAAATCCCCCTGATCCATGGAGGTGCTTCGGTCGCATAAATTATCCAGATAGTCGCTGATCGTCTGGTAAGCAACAATCAGCTTCGTCAGAACAAGTCTGTCCGGCAAAGGGACAGCTGCATAAATACCCCCACCCTCGCAATGAAACTGTTTTGTTTCAATGCTGGCAAGCGCCTGTTTTCGCAGTTCAGGATCCGGGATCTTTCCAGCGTTTCTACGCCATCCGTCCAATTCCTTCCGCACTTCAGGCAGAATATGCTTATACACTCGTCCCATCAAGCTTATAGGGTTCCGGGGAACTTGGTATTGACTTTGCCTATTTTCATTCAAGACGGTGCCTCCACATTGTTGTCTACTAGTATCTATCCTAATGTCCCTTATTATAATATGGTCCTTAAAATAGTACAAATAAACTAGATCACGGCATGTAAGTTCATTTGCCGAAATACACTTGTAGGAAAGGGCTTACATTCCTACAGGTGTAACATGTAAGCGTTTGTAGAATAAAAGAGGATTATTTTCGCCACATCACGAAATATTATTTAAAATTTTATCGATCATTTCCTTAGGAGGTTCAAAACGCTATGATTAAAAGGCTCCTGCCTGCCGCCATCCTCGTGATGGGATTGCTCTACATTTTTGTTTTGCACGAACTCATCCTATTTAAACTGATCCCCATGTGTCTGATTCTGATCTACGCCTATCTTCATGCTCCTGCTGCCAAAAGTAAGTACGATTCGCTGACCATTTCGGGCCTTTTCTTCTGCATGCTGGGCGATGGCCTACTGCAATGGTTTATCATTGGACTTACTGCTTTTCTAGTAGGACATCTCTTCTACCTGTCTGCCTTCTCAACGCGATGGAAATTTTCCACCATCCGTATTAGTGTCCTTATTCCGCTTATCTGCTACGCCGGCTTTATGGGCTGGCAATTGTACCAGGGGTTAGAAAGCAGCGGAAAAACAACCCTCGAGGCCCCGGTCTTATTGTATCTGATTGCCATCATGCTGATGGGATTTTTCGCTGTGATGTCCGGCAGTCTAATGGCCAGCTGCGGCGCGCTATTGTTCCTTGCCTCGGACTCCATTCTCTCCTGGAACATGTTCATCTCCGCTGTCCCATATTCTAGCATCCTGATTATGACGACCTATTATGCCGCTCAGTTTCTCATCGCAAGCAGCATCCGAAGCAAACGGCATACACGTTCCGGGATGGAAAATGAGGTCCTGCAGGTTTGACTTCAATCCTTCAAGCAAACACAAAATAACCCCGCAAAAACTTATAAATTCAATAATCTCAAAAAAAGCACAGCTCTCGAAATGAGAACTGTGCTTTATAGGCTTTTTTTTAACCAAAGCTATAAGAAAAACGTCTATCCGACGCTACTTCGAAAGAAGCCAGACCGTAATCAGTGTTTCCTTGTGATTATCGAAAGTTCAGCACCGCCGAACACTTATAATCTTAAGAAATCCATTAACGGAGTTGATCTTATAATTTAGTTACGTTTGCAGCTTGAGGGCCACGGTTGCCATCAGTGATTTCGAATTCAACTTCTTGACCTTCGTCCAAAGTTTTAAATCCGTCTCCTTGGATAGCGGAGAAATGTACGAATACGTCCTCGCCGCCTTCAACTTGAATAAAGCCATAGCCTTTTTCTGCATTAAACCATTTAACTGTACCTTTCAAATGAACAACCTCCTAAAAATACCGCCATATGTGGCGAATAACTATATTATACTTCATGAAACTTGACATTGCAATCAGTCTTTTAAGAATTACATCTTTCCATTTGCTTTTGGAGCTTCCTCTAGGGTATCATTTTACCAAAAGACCAAACGGAGAATGCATATGATCAAAAAACATGAAATATACAAAAAAGACAAATGGAACATGATGACCGTTGAAGTACAAGGACGATATATTGTTCTTCGGGAGATCTCCGATCAATGGGGCGAGGAAACCCATACCTTCATGAGCCGTCCGGCTCTCATGCAGTGGGCCGAAACCCGCTTCCCCAAAGAGGAGTACGAAGACAACATGGATGAATGGCGCCGGATCATAGCCGCCTTTAAAGGAGTTTAGTACTTCAAATGGAATACAACAGCACTCTTATCTTTATCATTTCCACCTTTTGCCTTGGAGCCGTTCTCATTATGATGAGAGATTCGGTTCCACAGAGGCTGAAACGGGGTCTTGCGGGCAGCGCTGTCTTCATGATCCTGATTGCCTTTTTCCTTATTGTATACAGTCTATTCACCATGGGTTCCAGCCCTTGAAGGAAATATTAAATAATATTGTGGGGAAAAGTTCATACTAAGGGGGATATTTCCTGAAAGGGAGGTTCCCTGCTTGTGAACTTCAACAAGACGCTTAGGCTTGCTATCGCGTTCACTTTTACTGTGAGTGCGTTCCCCCTCTTTCCTCCGGTGGTTTCGTCAAATGGAACCCATACCATCACATCCCAATATTTAAGGAGGATTCCCATGGAAAAATTATTGAAGCGTTCCGAGGTAGCTGAAGAGAACAAATGGAATGTGGAAGATTTGTTTGAAAGTCAGAAAGCCTGGGATGAGACTTATGCCGAGCTTCAGAAGGAAGTAAAGAAAATTGCCGAATTCCATGGCAAGCTTGACAACGCGCAGTCGGTAAAATCCTGTTTCGAACTAGAGGATGAAATTTCCCTCAAAACCGAACGTCTTTATGTTTATACGCATCTGCGCCATGACGAAGATACAGCAAATCCTACATACCAAGGACTTTCCCAAAAGGCCAAAAAAATGAACGTACAGGTTGGCGAAGCTCTTTCCTTCATTACACCGGAAATCCTGTCCCTACCTGACGATAAGCTGGATGCGTTTATTGCCGACCCAGAGCTTTCCGCCTACAAATTTACGCTAACGGAAATGAAACGCGAAAAGGCGTATATTCTTACCAAAAACGAAGAAGCGCTGCTTGCGCAGGTCGGCAATCTGTCTCAGGCGCCGCAAACGATTTTCAGCATGCTCAACAATGCGGACCTCAAGTTCCCGAAAATCAAAAATGAAGAAGGCAAGGAAGTCGAATTGACGCACGGCAACTATATTCAGTTCCTCGAGAGCCCGAACCGTGAAGTTCGCGAACGTGCTTTTAAAGCCGTATACGATACGTATGCCAAGCAAAAGAACACGATCGCCGCAATGATGAACGCGAACGTCAATAAAAACATCTTTTATGCGAATGTGCGCAAATATCCTTCCGTATTGGAAAAGGCCCTTTACGGGGACAACATTCCGAAGGAAGTTTATACGAATCTGATCGATACCATCCACGAAAGCCTGCCGCTTCTGCATCGGTACATGAACCTCCGTAAAAAGCTGCTTGGCATTGACGAGCTTCATATGTACGATCTGTTTGCACCGCTTGTGGAAGAGTACAAGATGGACATCACGTATGAAGAAGCGAAACAAACCGTGAAAGAAGGCCTGAAACCGCTTGGCGAGGATTATTTGAAATCGCTGCAGGAAGGCTACGACAACAAATGGATCGATGTTTATGAAAATGAAAACAAGCGTACTGGTGCTTATAGCTGGGGAGCATACGGCACCCATCCTTTCGTGCTGCTGAACCATACGGAGAATCTGAGCAGTATGTTCACGCTCGCCCATGAGATGGGTCATGCGCTGCATTCCTACTATTCGGACAATGCTCTTCCGTACCGGGATGCGCAGTACACCATTTTCTTGGCTGAGGTGGCTTCGACAACCAATGAAGCACTCCTAATGGATTATCTGCTGAAGAAATCGACAGATCCGAAGGAAAAAATGTATCTGCTGACGTATTACGCAGACCAATTCCGTACTACCGTATTCCGCCAGACGATGTTCGCCGAGTTCGAAAAGCTTATTCATGAGCGTGCCGAGCAGGGTGAAGCGTTGACGCCGCAAGTTCTGTCGGAAATTTATTATGATCTGAACGTAAAATACCATGGTAAGAATATGGCCGTGGATAAAGATATCGAAATGGAATGGGCCCGTATCCCTCATTTCTACAACAGCTTTTATGTGTATAAGTACGCGACTGGGTTCTCGGCGGCCACAAGCTTCTCCAAGCAAATTCTGGAGGAAGGTCAGCCGGCCGTAGACCGTTACCTCGGTTTCCTGAAGAGCGGTGGCAGCGACTTCTCGATCAATATTCTGAAGAAGGCCGGCGTCGACATGTCTTCGCCGCAGCCGATCCGCGAAGCCATGAGCGTCTTCGAAAATGTGGTCGAACAATTAGAGCAAATGACAAAATAATGTGATTCGGAGGTATAAAATCCCTTGTCCTTGACGGTCGAGGGATTTTATACTGTCCGCTCGGAAGGAGGTGTCCGTATGAAATTCCAGTGGTCACTTATTGCCGGACTGGTGTTTACGCTTTTGATAGCTGTCTTTGCTGTCTTTAACGTCGATCAGGTACCCGTTAACTTTATATTCACTCAAGTCAGCATTCCACTGATTCTGCTCATTTCCGGTTGTACGCTGATCGGCGGAATCATCGTCGGGTCTTACGGTATCTTCCGACAGTATAAGCTCCAGAAAGAGATTAAACTCCTCTCCGCCCAACTGACACAAATCCAGAACGAAACCGGCTACACGTTTCCGGCACCGGAAGAGAAAACCACCGGCGATTCCAAGGAAAACGGCGATATGCCAACATTATAATGCAAGGGGGACATTCAAATGTCGGTACAACCTAATGAAGAATACATATTAGCTTTTCTGAAAAAGCTGTTGGATACGCCAAGTCCAAGTGGCTTCACTGCACAGGTCATGAAGCTTGTTGAACAGGAGGCCTCTTCTCTCGGCATCAAGCTGTCCTGGAACCAAAAGGGTGGTGCCATCCTTGAGGTTGACGGAGAGGATAGCTCCCGTACGATCGGCCTCAGCGCCCACGTAGACACACTCGGTGCCATGGTTCGTGCGGTGAAATCGGAAGGTACGCTGCGGCTCACATCCGTTGGCGGATTTATGATGAATAGCATTGAAAATGAATATTGCGTCATTCACACACGCAGCGGCAAAACGTATACCGGCACTATACTGAGTACGCATCCTTCGGTGCATGTATACAGTGATGCCCGTGATTTTAAACGTCAAGAGGATCATATGGAGGTCCGCATCGACGAACTGGTTCAGTCCAAGGAAGATGTACTGAAGCTGGGCATTTCCGTCGGCGATTTCGTTTCATTTGATTCCCGTGCGGTGATTACCGAAAGTGGGTTTGTGAAATCTCGGCATATTGATGACAAAGCAAGCGTTTCGGCCCTCTTTGGCCTGCTTGAATCGATGAAGCGGGAAAACTGGAAGCCCAAATTCAACCTGAAGCTCCTTATCTCCAATTACGAGGAAGTTGGTCATGGCGCTGCCTACATCCCGTCCGACATTGATGAAATGATCGCTGTCGATATGGGCTGCATCGGCGATGATCTCAGCTGCAAAGAGACGGATGTATCCATCTGTGCCAAAGACTCCTCCGGACCTTATGATTATGAAATGACGAGCAAGCTGATTGAGCTGGCGAAAGCCGAAGGCATTCCTTTTGCAGTGGATGTTTATCCCCATTACGGCTCTGATGCTTCTGCCGCACTGTCCGGCGGAAACAACATTCGTGCCGCGCTGATCGGTCCTGGTGTTCATGCTTCCCATGCGATGGAGCGCACACATAAGCAGGCCGTGTTTAACACGACCAAACTGCTTGCGGCCTATGTCAGAGCGTAAAAACGGATTTATTTCTGATTACTCTTAATCCATTTTACAATGCAAAACGGCTATTTGGTGGACGCCACCGAATAGCCGTTTTTTATTGTTTACGTTAAGCAGAATTACTACTTCTTTAGGAATCCCAGTTATCGAAGAAGGGCCGCCGTGCTCGTGCCTTTTTTGAATAATTTACATATCAGCTTTTGCCCGCTTCTATTTTCTCCGCAAGCTCATTCAAGTACGTCCAGCGCTCCATCAGGTATTCCAGTTCCTTCTCGGCTTCCTGCTGCTGTTGCAGCAGCTCTTGCAGCAGCGCCGAATCACTGAAAGATTCCTCCATCTTTTTTTGGATGCCGGTCAATTTATTTTCACATGCTTCGATCAAGCCGTCGATTTGCTCGAATTCGCGCTGTTCCTTATAGCTGAATTTCAGCTTTTCGCGCGGTGCCGCTGGTGCGGCTGTTGGCTGCGCGGGTGAAGCCTTCTCTTCCTTACGATCGGGTGCTGCAGGGGCGACGTTTTTAGCCATCCATTCATTGTATTCAGTAAAATTGCCGACATGAACACGTATTTGTCCCTCGCCCTCAAAGGATAGAATTTTATCCACGGTCCGATCCAAAAAGTAACGGTCATGGGAAACGACAAAAACGACACCAGGGAAGTCATCCAGATAATCCTCCAGCACGGTCAACGTCTGAATATCCAGATCATTTGTCGGTTCGTCAAGAAGCAGCACATTCGGGGCCGACATCAGCACCCGCAATAAATAGAGGCGACGTTTCTCACCACCAGAAAGGCGGGAAATCGGCGTATACTGCATGGCAGGCGAGAACAGAAAACGCTCCAACATCTGCGAAGCGGTGATACTGGAACCATCATCGGTACGGATCACTTCGGCCTCTTCCTTAATATATTCAATCACCCTCATACTGCCGTCCATATCCTGATGCTCTTGTGTAAAGTAGCCAATTTTCACGGTTGTGCCTGTAATGATTTCACCGTTATCCGGTTGCAGTTTTCCGGCAATCATATTGAGCAGCGTTGACTTCCCGCTTCCATTCGGTCCGGCGATGCCAACTCGGTCCCCAGGAACGCTGATATAATTCAAATCGCGAATCAACACTTTATCCCCGGAATTTTTATTAAGATGCTCGATTTCAATTATTTTGCGTCCCAGCCGGGTAGAGGCCGCAGACATCTCAACCGAACCGCTCCGGGTAGGAGCTTGCTGTTCCATAAGCGTCTCGAAACGTTCGATGCGGGCTTTCTGCTTGGTCGATCTGGCCTTCGCACCGCGGCGAATCCAGGCCAACTCGTTACGCAGTAAATTTTGTCTTTTCTGCTCAGATGCTTCCTCCCGTTCCTCTCTCTCCGCTTTCAGCTCAAGAAATCTGGAGTAGTTGGCCTCATAACGGAACAGTCTCCCTTGGTCTAGCTCCAACATCACATTGGCTACGCGGTCGAGGAAATAACGGTCATGCGTAATCATCAGCAATGCGCCGCGGCGTTTCTGTAGGTATTGCTCCAGCCAAATGACGGAATCATTATCGATATGGTTTGTAGGTTCGTCAAGGATCAGCAGCTCACAAGGTTCGATGAGCGCCTGTGCCAAAGCGACACGCTTGCGCTGTCCCCCCGATAATGTGCCCATCGCCACATCGAAGTTGATGATACCGAGCTTGGACAAAATCGTTTTGGCCTCGCTCTCCATCTGCCAAGCCTGAAGCGCGTCCATCTGCTGATTGAGCTGCAGCAGCTTTTCCTGAAGCACTTGGTCAGCTGGGTTCAATTCAAGGCGTTCCATGACCTCCGTATAATCACGCACGGCCTTCAGCTTCGGATCATTGCCTTCAAAAACCTGCTGCAGTACGGTGTTTTTCGGATCAAACTCCGGATTTTGCGCCAGAAAACGAACCCGAACCTGATTACCAACGGATATTTCACCATCATCTGGCTGCTCAAAACCGGCGATAACCCGTAAAAATGTGGATTTCCCCGTTCCGTTGACGCCAACGATACCAATTTTATCCTGATCCCCCATGCCAAAGGAGGCATCTTCAAACAATATTTTTTCGCCGTAACTTTTGGAAATATGCTCAACTGTCATGATATTCATTTTTATTTTTCCCTACTTATCTCTCGATTTAGGCGCGATCAAAAAATCGAATGATCCAGGCGTGATCAAGAAAATAACAACCATTTTCTTGATCGCACCTTATTATTTTTTTGATTGCGCATTAAAAACATAATGCTATTTTAGCATACGGCAGGGCTAGATTTAAACAACAGAGGGACACCCCATAGTTCAGGCAAGTTAAGCCAACGAGGGACTGCCTTCAAGGCCACTCCAATTTCTCGTCTATGTCACCTACACACACCGCCATTCGAGCAGACGCTGCATTTCGCTTCGCCCTAGCCCAGGGTTGTCAAAAATCGCAGTCACTTCTCTATAAATTCTTCGACTGTTTCATCGATCCTGTTCTGAACGGTGAACGTAGCGCAAAGGAAAAGATGAGATAGACAGCCCTAAGTTTAAAATCAGTACCGTAAAATTTATAAAAGATGCAGGCTTTTCCAAGTGAAAGGCTCAAATACAGAAAAAACATGCAAAAATGCATGTTTTTAGGGTGTTTATTTAATGATTGCGGCTGAATTGCGAAAATAGATATATTTCCGCAAGTATTTATCACCAAACTCAGAAAAATGGATCCAAATGTTGCACTTTTGCAGTTTTCGTACTTTAACGGCCAGCGGCGGCAACCAAGCGGCAACCAAGCGGCAACAACTAAGCAGTCAGCAACCAAGCAGCAACCCCGCCAATGCATGATGACAGAAAGTTGACCGCGTCATTATTCATCCAGGACAAGCCGCGGATGCGCCGGGTCGACTGCCCGCAGTGGGTCAGCACCTCAACATCTTTGCCGCAGACCTGGCATCTATGCATCACCTGCAGGGTCGCACCAAGAAAGGAGTCTGCAAATGCACCCGCAAGCCCTCCGATGACGCCCGCAAGTAAAAATCCCAGGCCTTGACCTCCCATGCCGGACAACGCGGCAAACAGCCAGCCAAACAATGCGATCATGAGACCGCCAAGCGCCGCCGCCGTGCTACCGAGCAGAGTCACGCCGCCTGAGGTCCCCGGAGGCACGATCTTCCCTGTCACTACAGAGCGCGGCAGTCTGCGGCTTAGACCGCCCCATTCTGTCGCCCATGTGTCGGCAGTTACAGCGGCCATAACGCCGATGAAGGCGTATATCCATCCTGGATGCGGCCATAACGCGTTCAGAATGCACAGAAGCATACCTGCCCCTCCATTGGCCAGCACCTGGCCCGCATCGCGTGTGGACGTCTTGGCATAGGATTTTTCAAGCTCCTCTTTATTGGTTTGCTTGAACTTAGACAACAGTGAAGAACTGACAAAGAACACCAGCAGGATGCCGAACCAAAGTAAGTTTCCCGCACCGAAGTAGACTGTGCCCATAACAAATGCAGCTGCCGCCCCGGAAAGGGTCAACGAACGTTTCAAGTAAGCCGCCCCGCCGACGACCAAGGCACAGAAGGCACCGATTAACCAGAACATAATCAACCGATCACACAGCTTCCCAGAAGCCGTTCTCCCCAGTACAATTCGAACTTGTCGCCCTCTGTACATGGTCCCACACCGGAAGGAGTTCCCGTGAAGATAATATCCCCTTCGTCCAAGCCGTAGTGCATCCCGATATAATCAACGATTTCTTGAAGCGGGAAGATCATGTCCTTCACATTTCCACGCTGAACCTCAGTACCGTTTTTGCGAATCGTGAAGTCTTGATCCGCCGCTACCTGTGCGCCGGGGAAATCAATAAATTCGGAAATTGGAGCTGAATTTTTGAAGCCTTTGGCTGCTGTCCACGGATGCCCTTTTTTCTTGATCACCGTCTGTACGTCACGGAGAGTGAAGTCGATGCCAAGGGCCATCTGATCGACTACATCATCCACCTTTGCACCCGGCTCATAAGCGCGTGATACGCGAAGAACCAATTCCCCCTCATAGTGGACTTCCCCTTTACCCTGTGGCAAGCGTAAAATCCGGCCATCCATACATACAGCGGCATGGGACGGTTTCATAAAAATCATCGGTTCTTCAGGTACTTCATTTCCGAGCTCCGCAGCATGGAGTTTATAGTTGCGACCTACACAATATACGTTGCTGATCATTTTAATCAACCTCTTATCATTTTTGTATGATGTTCTAGTACATAAATGTCTTCGCCCATATATCCGGCCTGTTGGTGCAGATTAGGATTTCCGGAGAAATATTCGCGAGCCGCTTCATTCGTCTCGGATCGTCCACTGTCCAAGCCATGACCGTGATGCCTGCCTGCTTCAGCTTCTCAGCGAGAACCTGATCCAGGTTGGAATACCCGATCGACAAGAAAGAGCATTGTAGTAACTGCAGCCTCTCCACCAAATCGTTGGGACGCGCATCGATAATCAGTCCGGTTGCTATACCCGGATGGATCTCCTTGACCTTGCGGAGAGCCCCTGTATCAAAAGAGGTAATGACGACATCCTGTTCCATATGATAGCAAGCAACCCGTTCTATGACCGCTTGCTCAAGGCCCGGGTACATATTTCCCGAGGTTTTGAGCTCGATGTTGAGACGCACGCGGCCGCAGCTAAGGCGGAGCACTTCATCCAAGGAAGGAATCGCTCTGCCTTTCCAGCTCCCGGCATCCAACCTGAGAAGCTGCTGCCAGGTGTAATCCTTCACTTTCCCGCTGCCGTTTGTCGTTCGATCCAGACTAAAATCATGTATGACGACAGGAATCCCGTCTATCGTAAGCTGGGTGTCAATTTCCATCCACTGCACGTATGGCTCTGCTATGGCCATTCGGAAAGCAGCCATCGTATTCTCCGGTGCTTTCCCGGAAAATCCGCGGTGCGCCACACATAGATTATTCATCCTTCTCCCCCCCAAACTTTGCCGCATGCTTTTTTTGAGCTTAGGAACCCGGTGTGACAACACCGTCCCCGGAAATTTTTACACCACCAATCGAAATCTTCTGAAGCTCCTGCATCAACTGACTGCCTTCCTGCGCATTCATCGGCACAGGCTGGCCCAACTCCGCATGATATGGTACCAGCTTCATGCTGCAGCCCGAACCCGGTTTGCACTTTGCCTCAAAGACAGCGGTTTTCCATGTTGCAGGTACGCTGGATTTAGTGAAAATAAAGTTCCCTGTACTATAAGCAATCCATTTGCCTTTATACTGTTCCAGTCCCTGCAGGACATGCGGGTGTCCGCCAATAATCAAATCGGCACCTGCGTCAATAAAATCATGTGCAAGCTTCTTCTGGATGTCGTTTGGCGTAAGGGACCGTTCAATGCCCCAATGTGCCATAACGATGACCAGATCAGCTTTCTTGCGGGCTTCGGCTATTGAGGAAACGACGCGCGAAGCCTTATCGTACGCACTGGCCACACCGGGTTTATTGTCTCCCGCAGCCCAATTCGGCTCCGGATACACCCGGCTGCAGCCGATGACAGCTATGGTCATGCCCCCGCGTTTAAAAAACTGCGGTTGATAAGCCCGCGCCGCAGTTTTGCCTGCGCCTACATATTCAATACCGCTTTGTTCTAAGTACTTAATCGTATCCAGCAGACCAACTTCACCCTGGTCAAGTATATGGTTATTGCCAAGGTTGACAACGTCCATACCTGCCGCGTGCAGGGCATCCAGCGCTTTCGGCGAAGCTTTGAATACAAACTGCTTGTTTTTGGCGCTCACGCCGCCCGTAGTCACTGGCGTTTCCAGATTTCCAAGCGTAAGGTCATCCTTCTTAAACGTATCCCCCAAATAAGTAAAAGGGTATGAATAGCCTTTTTGCTCGAGCAGCGTTTCCACTTTGCCCGAAAAGATCATGTCACCAACAAAATGAATGGTGACGCCCCTGCCGTTATCTTTTGCTATATTATGTTTATCCGGAGCTTTAGAGTCCTCCTGCTTAGTTCCCGCTGGACCTTCTCCATCATCTCCAGATGCTACGGACTGATCCTTCCGCTGTTCATTCTCAGCATTCTCCGTGTGATGATCATTTGATTTTGCAGGTGGATTCTCTTCTGCTGGTTTCTTACTGGTTCCGGCACTTTCTGTGGTTTTGGCCGTTTTTCCGGCATTTCCACCGCTTAAATCAACCGTAGAATCCGGTGACGCTGGTTTTGGCTGCTGCACCCCTTCCACGCTTTGATCGCTGAGAAAATAATAAGAAACTAAACTAACAATCATCAAAAGCAAAACGGCATTCACGGTTAGCCACAGACGCCTTTGCTTCAACTTCCGGTTTTTCTTGCCGGAACGTTTTTTCTGTGATCTCGGCGGATACATCGTTCCTCCTTAAAATTTTTCATATTTTAGTAGATTTACTTAATCCATACTATTATATCAGGTCTGCACAAGCAAATAGAACCCTCCGCCGCGGAGGGTTCTAAGTAATATTTACCTGGAATCAAGCCATTTCCGATTTTTTAAGCTGATCAACGATCGCATCACAAAGCGTTTCCATATAAAGGGGATCACTATTCAGCATGTCGATCCGCATCAGGCGCATATCAAGCTCTTTCGCAACCTCCTGCGCTTCGATGTCCAAATCATAAAGCACCTCGAGATGATCGGAAACGAATCCGATCGGAGCAACCAGCACGTTTTCGACCTGCTCCTTGCTGAGGTCGCGGACTGTATCCAAAATATCCGGACCAAGCCAAGGCTCTGATGTTCGGCCGGCGCTTTGCCACCCAAATTGCCATGACGTGATTCCAATCTTCTCAGCAATGGCTCTCGCGGTTTCCATAAGCTGCTCTGGGTAAGGATCACCAAGCTGCAGAATTTTCTCTGGTAAGCTGTGTGCACTGAACAATACGCGTACTTCGTCACGCTCGGCACCTGCTTCTTTAAAGAGGTCAAGTTTCGCATTGACCCGGCGGCCAAAGGCTTCAATCAGCTGTGGATGCAGATGATAACTTCTTACGAAGGTGAATTTCACACCCATTTCCTCCGCCTTGGCCTCAGCGCGTTTCACGTAACTTTCCACGCTCATTGTCGAGTAATGAGGGGCTAACACGATGCCCACCGCTTTTTTGATGCCATCTTTGGCCATTTGCTCCACGCCGTCTTCGATAAATGGACTTGCATGCTTAAGTCCCTGGTAGCAGACGAATTCAACGTCAAGCAGGCGACTGTCGGTGTTTAACGCTTCCTGCAAGCCTTCTACCTGATGGTTCGTATTTTCGCGCAGCGGAAAAACGCCGCCCACAATAGCTTTATATCGGTCAGCCAGCTCTTCAAGCTGTTCGGGAGACGGAGCATGTCCGCGACGGATATGCGTATAATAGGCTTCAATGCCTTCGATGCTTTCTGGAGTTCCATAGGACATCACAAGAACGCCGATCTTTGTTTTCACGAAACGATCACCTCAAATGGAAATGTTGGTCTTATCTCGACTCAATATTGTATTTTGTCAAAAACTAACTAATTATCATGTTGAGCCCTTATATGCTCTTTTTTTCTCTTAAAACAGATGCCGAATATTCATGGATATATTCCGTAAGCTCTTTCAGCTTGTCGAGCGATGCTTCCGGGAACAGACCATGTCCGAGATTAAAAATATAACCTGGCTCCTGAATGCCTTCGTCTATGATCTCTTTGGCATACTGTTTGATGATATCCATAGGTGCCGTCAAAATATACGGATCCAGGTTCCCCTGTACTGCGAATTTGCCCCCCGTACGCTTGCGGCCCTCTGCAATGGAAACCCTCCAGTCCAGTCCGATGACATCTGCCTGAAGCTGTGTGAGCGTTGGGAGAAGCTCGCCAGAGCTGACGCCCGGAAAATATATTTTAGGTACATTCAAATCCGCAAGTTCGGTAAAGATACGGGTAATGGTCGGAAGCACAAATTTTTGAAAATCCTTTGGAGAAAGCGCCCCAACCCAGCTGTCAAAGAGCTGGAATGCCTTGCCCCCGTTCTGGATATGAGCCCGCACATATGTAATAACCATATCGCCAAGCTTATTCATGAGGAGATTCCAAACTTCCGGTTCGGAGTACATTAATGTTTTCGTTAAAATATAACTTTTGGAAGGGCGCCCTTCAATCAGATAACTCGCAATCGTAAACGGTGCTCCAGCAAAGGTGATCAACGGAACATCCAACTCACGGTCAAGAATGCGAATGGTTTCCAATATATGAGATAAGTCCTTCTCCACATCGATTGGACGCAGCTTCTCCACATCCGCTTTACTCCGGATTGGATTGTCGATCACGGGACCGATATTTTTCACGATATCAAAATCCACGCCGAGGGAAGCAACCGGGTTCATAATGTCGGAATACAATATGGCAGCATCCACGCCAAGCTTCCGTACCGGCATCATAGTGATTTCCGCTGCAAGCTCCGGCTGCCGGCAAATTTCAAGAAGCGTATATTTTTCTTTAATTTTACGGTATTCAGGATCGTACCTGCCCGCTTGTCTCATATACCAGACGGGAACATGATCCACTTCCTTTTTATAGCTGGCACGAATGAGTGTATCGTTGTAGGTCATGAAAGGGCCTCCAATACTTTTTAGAATTTCTCTAATCCATATTATGCCCTTTTTAAAAGTAAGTAACAACTGGCTCTCTCTTGCATCCGATGACAATAGTATGACATCTGTTACGCTGATCGTTTAGGCGAATATGTTATACTGGAATGATCTATGTTTTTCATGATGCTATCGCAGTCGCACGAGAAAGGGAGTGAAAAGCACAATGAAATCGTGGAAAGTCAACTTGATTGTGCTTTGGATCGGCCAATTTCTGGTCAACTCTGGCATGACGATGATCACCCCATTTCTATCCCTATATCTGGCAAAGGATCTGGGAGTTCAGGGCGAACATCAGATTGGTATGTGGGCGGGAATGATTTTTGCGGCCAACTTCCTGACCTCATTTATTTTTCAGCCGATATGGGGCAAGCTTGCCGACCGTTATGGACGCAAAATCATGTTGCTGCGCTCCGGCTTCGGCATGGCGATTGTCATTACATTGATGGGTTTTGCCCGCAATCCTTGGGAACTGCTGCTGCTCCGGCTGTTAAACGGAACAATCTCCGGATTTAACCCTGCTTCTATATCGCTTGTATCCAGCACAACCCCGAAAAACCGGATGGGTTTTGCAATGGGAATCATGCAGTCCGGATCCGTGGCAGGGACCATTCTTGGACCTCTTATCGGGGGAGGTCTTGCGGATTGGTTCGGATTCCGCCCTATTTTCTATATTATCGGTATTCTTATTTTCATCGCATCGCTGCTTGCACTCTTCCTGGTCAAAGAGAACTTCAACCGCGAAGAAGCCGCAAAAGCGCCGCAGATTTCGGTCCTTGCCGGACTCAGGGAGCTGGCGCAAATTCCGCAGCTGCTGGCGTTGTTCGCTGTAACCTTTTTGCTGCAGTTTGCCATGATAAGCCCAATGTCGCTGCTCCCGCTGTATGTTGAGAAGCTGCAGGCCTCGCCGGCCAATCTGGCCTTCTGGGCTGGCATGGTTAGTGCCGTCACAGGCCTGTCCAACATGATCACTTCGCCGATTCTCGGCAAACTTAGTGATAAGGTGGGGGCACATCGCATTCTGACCTATGCCTTGATTGGAGCCGGAGTAACGCTGATTCCGCAGGCTTTTGTTCAGTCCGTTTGGCAGCTGATCATCATCCGCTTCCTGATGGGTATCTTCATGGGCGGCCTGCTACCGAGCGTGAACGCCCTCATTCGTTCGTATACGCCTGAAGGTATGGAAAGCCGGGCATTCGGCTTTAATACAAGTACACTTGCGCTTGGTAATATGCTGGGTGCGCTTGTCGGCGGATTTTTATCAGGCTTTATCGGCATCGAAGGCTTGTTTATCATCTCTGGCTGCCTGCTGCTCATAAACATGGTATGGGTACGGCTCAAGCTGTACAAAAAGCATACTTCGCCGCGGTATCGGTAAAATCCCCCCCCACAAAGAGTATCGGTAAGAAGTCCGACGTCTCTCAAAGAGAGGCGCTTTTGCGGAGCAAAAGTACGGAGTGACGTGTGGCCTTCGAAGCTTATACCGATTACTTTGCGGGGGCCCAAAAAATCATAAAATACCTCCAAAAAAAAGGTGGGCAGAATAAGTATTCTGCGCCACCTTTTTTTACAAAATCCAGTGATTGCCGCTCCTTCTCGGTGTTACTGCTCCTGTGGCTTCACCATGGCTACGGCCAGCCCGTCATAGGCCGGCAAAATGGTCCCGATCAGGCGGTCATCGGTCGCCATCTGCTCATTGAAACGGCGAATAGCCTGAACGGACGGGCCATTTTTGTCCGGGTTCAAGGTTCTTCCCCGCAAAAACGTGTTGTCCCCCGCAATGATCGCCCCAGGATTCGCTAGCTCTATCGCATATTCTAGGTAAACAAGATAATTTTCCTTGTCCGCATCGATAAAAAAGAAATCAAACTTTCGGCCTGCCTGCTTGAGGCTTTCCAAGCTATCCGTCGCTTGACCGATCATATATTCTACCTGCTTCCCAAACCCGGCTTCGGTCAGATTCGCAAGCGCAACATCGGCAAAGTCCTGTTTCAGCTCGAGTGATGTAAGCCTGCCTTCCGGCGCCAGACCTCTGGCCAGACAAATGCCGCTGTAGCCGCCCAAGGCGCCGATTTCCAATACCTGTGACGCCTTCGTTGCCGCAACCAACATCGTCAGCAGCCGCCCGTAGCCTGGTGCGATGGAGATTTCAGGCATGCCCTTATCGGCAATATTTTGTTTAACACGGGCAAGCTGCCCGTCATTGTCGAGAAAATGGTCCACGTATTCTTCAGGACTCATGGTTAGACTCCCCTTCACATTCAACTATCAAGATAAAAACCTTTATGTTCGTGTTCAAAAAGGGCGATTTTCAGCACCGAAGCTTATGCTTCCGATGTGCGTTTTTTCAAAACGCTTTAGCCTATCCTTCCGATGTGCGTTTTTTCAAAACGCTTTAGCCTATGCTTCCGAAGTGCGTTTTTTCAAAACGCTTTAGCCTATGCTTCCGAAGTGCGTTTTTTCAAAACGCTTGAGTTGGATGAAGCTAGGGACTGAGGAGCGGAGCTACACGTTTTCGTAGAAAACGACTTCGTAAGCATCTGCTTGTAGTGGGTACGTGAGCACCTGAAATGTTTCCGGAGGAAGCATACTTCGTATGCGTCTGCTTAGGACCGGCTGAATTCAAGATTCGATGCGAAAGTCCGCTTCCTGATTCACTTCGTGATCAAAATCGGACTTTTTGAACAACCTCTTTATGAAAGGTTTGTTTCTCACCTTACATTAACCTATACTATTATAGAGTAAAATTGGAGGGATTCAATGCAATCCCGTTAGCTAAAGCTAAAGCTGACATTTTGGATGCATTAACATATAGTTTCTGACATTAAGCAAAGGTAGCGAAGGGGACGGAATCGATTCTTACGAAGGCGGGCAGCGATCGGAAGAATGATCCGTAACCGTAGCGGTCACCTAGCACATTGTCAATAAACTCATACAAAATACCTATAGTCAGAAAATGGAGTTGAAACCGCTTATGTCCCGTTTGCAATTGATTGCAACCGCACCGATGGGCCTGGAGTCAATCGTGGCGCGAGAACTTAAAGATTTAGGATATACCGATATGCAGGTTGAGAATGGCAGAGTTACTTTTGCCGGAGATCTCAAAGATATTTGCCGCTGCAACTTGTGGCTTCGAACATCGGACCGGATTCTTGTGAAAATGGGGGAATTCCCAGCCAAAACCTTTGACGAACTTTTTGAAGGAACCAAGGCACTGCCTTGGGAGGACTGGATTCCAGTTGACGGGGAATTCCCTGTCGAAGGCCGTTCGCATCATTCCCAACTGAGCAGCGTTCCCGCGTGTCAAGGAATCGTGAAGAAAGCCATTGTGGAAAAACTCAAGCAAAAGTATCGTACGGATTGGTTTCAGGAAAACGGCGCGCGTTATGTCATCGAAGTTAATCTTCATAAAGACGTAGCGCTCCTTACATTGGATACAACAGGGCCGGCCCTGCACAAACGCGGCTACCGCAAACTTGTGACCGAGGCGCCGATCAAGGAAACGATGGCTGCCGCAATGCTGCAGCTCAGTCGCTGGAATGCCTCCCGCCCTCTGTACGATCCATGCTGCGGTTCAGGCACCTTCCTGATCGAAGCTGCCCTAATGGGCTGGAATATCGCACCGGGTCTGCGCCGCTCCTTTCCTTCCGAGCATTGGCGTATCATTCCGGAGCAGCTTTGGACTGAAGCCCGCGAGGATGCTTATGATTCGGTGCGGGATGACGAACCTCTGCAGCTCACAGGCAGCGATATCGACCCGCAGGCCATTGAGGTCGCCAAAGCGGCGGCCAAAAGCGCCGGATTCGGACGCGAAATTACATTTAACGTTCTGCCAGCGGTCAAAGCCAAACCTGAAGGCGAATACGGCTGCCTGATCACCAACCCGCCTTACGGCGAACGTCTGAGCGAGAAAAACGAAGTCGAAAAGTTGATCCGCCAATTAGGCCATACTGCCGCCCAGCTGCCGACCTGGTCCTTCTTCGCCATCAGCCCGACCAAACAGTTCGAGCACTATTTCGGACGTAAAGCGGATAAACGGCGCAAGCTTTACAACGGCCGGATCGAGTGTCAATATTATCAGTTTATGGGACCTCTCCCGCCGCGCAAACATTAATTCCAAGGCTTTTCGTTCGTGGCGGGAACAGCCCGCCCCAACCGAAAGACTAAAGCGTATGCTTTTGATGCGAACGTTCCTTCGGAAAGCTCTTGTGAATAACCCGGATCGTCCAAATATGGGCTTTCCGGGTTATTTGGTATTTTGCAAAACAATCACAACGCCGTGATTTTATTCTTTCCGATATGTTAAAAAGAGGCTGTCCCAGTAGTGTGAGCTACTTAAGGACAACCTCTCAGACAGGCAACTATTTTGTTTGTTCTCCTTGCTTGTCAGAAGATATGGAAGCCAAGCGGTTCTTCTCCTCTTCCAGCATTTCCTCAACCAATTCAACGGGTTGTCTATTCAAGCTGTCCCCGGTCTGATTAACGGCCTGTTCCGTATGGGCAAGCCTATGCTTGGCCTGCTCCACCATCTCAGCGTTAGGATGGGACATCGCTTGCGAAACCGCATAATGCAGTTTCTCCAGTGAATTTTGCGCCTGGGAAATCTGATTTTGCGATTGCGGACTGGAATCGTATCTGAATGCCATGGGCTGCTCTCTCCTTCACTCAAAAGTTCCTATCCACCCTATAGGATGGGGTTACTTTAAAGGAACTATGCATGTCAGCCCAGTAACCATTTTCCAGCCTCGTTTTGGTTTATTTGATAAAAGGCTCCATCTTCGCAAGTACTTCTTCTTCCGTCGGTGCACTCACGTAACGCCCGTTTACGTAAATAAAGGCCCGCTTGCGGCAAGGACCGCAATACGACTTGCATCCGACTTTAATTTCGGTGTCTGGAGCCAATCTCTTCAGCTTGGGAATTAAACTTTTCATCTGTATATGATTGCATTTATCACAAATGCGGATATCATTGGCCATTTTATGCACCCTTTTCTTCAGTCTTCCGGATCATTAGTGGTCACCATGATTGCCTTTGGAAGGGTTGGTAATGACAAATCCTTCCTCTGGCAAATACAAGTAGTCCACCTTTACTCCATCCAGTAGCGGTTCGCCCCGGTCTAGTAGCACATCGATGTTCTTATCCGTACTTACAACCTCGTCGTTTTCACCCGGCTTGTCCAAATCCAGACCGTAGTGCGCATGATCTCCATGTGCGTGAGTTATAAGCACGCGAAGCTTCAGATCGCGGTTCTCCTCTTTCTCCAGCTCTTTTTGAAGCACTTTAGCGGCATTGCGCGTAATTTTGCATTTCATAAACAACGACATCTCCTGTTTCTGAGTTAATAGGGCACGATCAAATTAATAATACATCATTCGATTTGCCGAAAGTAGCTTAGGCGACTGCAGTTTTTCGTTCGAATCTGATTCACTATTCTTTGATCGCGGCTTGCTACCTTTATTGTAAAGAAACCCACCCTGCTTCGCAAGGCGATTTAACGGTTTCCGCCCTTCGGAGGCGCGGTTAAAGTTGGATACTTCTTTTCCATCCGGGTAACGAACCAGCTCATCACAACAAGTGTAACACCGATATCATCGATTGGGATAAAGGGCATGAAGTCCGGCAAAACCCAGTACAACAGCACGGGAACCAGAAACAAAAGCTTGTCCGTAAGCGATACTTGCGATGCAGTCAGATACCGCCATGAATGGCTCATCATATGCGACCAGTACCGTATAGATAACAGCTTTCTCCATTTCATATTCATCCCCTCCCTTTTGTCGTCCAATGATGAACATTCCGTGAAAAAGAGGAAACGATCGCTTTATTGCTGCTACGGCCGCTCCCTCTAATGTAGTATACGTCCTCTTTCAGAAAATGTTTCAATATGTTTTCATATCGATAATAATTCCGCCACCACAAGGCTGGTTTCCAAAGCGAGATTGTCAAAGTCCTCCAAGGGTAGAGGATTTTTTCCGAGTCCGATCTCGACCGTAAAGCCAGGCCGGCGGAATTCTTGGATGAACCAGTCCTTGTAACCGGCATCGCTGCCTTCCAGCTTGACGGGACGGTATCCGTTTGCCTGGCCGAGTCTCCGCGACCACTCCCGGCTTTCCTTCGGCTCGTAATTGCGGTAGTTCCAATAGATCTCCTGTCCCTGGCTGTGTAGGGAAATCACCGCATCTGGTGACGTTTTTACGGTAAAAGCCGCCAGCGCTTCGGCCTCCGGTTCACTGAGGGGCGATGTTCCCGCATAATCCCTCGGTCCGGGAAAGCTTTTTCCTCGCCGCTGCACTTCCTCTTCCCAATGGGCAGGAAACTGGTCCCCCAAATCGACGCCATTAATGTTAGCCTTCCAATGCCGGTAATCGCTACGCCCTCCGTTCCACTCCGTCAACTGTTCAAAATACGGATTACTCGGTTGAACGCCTTCCTGTACAAGTTCCACGCCGTCGGGATTCACCAGCGGCACCACCCAAAGTGTACATTGCTCATACCACTGGCTTGGATCGTATCCGTTCCAGCGGTTTCCCAGCTTATAGGCGCGAGCGTAGTCTTCTATAAAATGCATGATGCACGGGGTAGTTATCCATTCATTCGCATGGATAGAAGCGTTCACATGAATTTTTCTCGCGCCCTCCCCGATCTTCAAATAGGGAATAGGCTTGCCCAGTACGCTCTCGCCAATGGTTCCCGCCGTTATTCGTCGGTAGGATTGCGTTAGCCTACTTATATCATGGCATAAATGCCGGTATCCGTATTCCCCCTCGAGATATACCACCCGGTTTTTTTCGGGATGCGGCAATACAAGCACGCGCCCTTCCGGAAAATAACTTTGGGACAGTCCGGGATTCATTTCGAATAAGGAAGCTTCCGAGACATGGAAGGCGGCTGCTACTCGATCAGGACTGTCACCCGTCTGTATGGCATATCTTCTTCTGGGTGAGGACGGCAAAAAAATAATCTGACCCGGCACCAAATACGGCTGCTCTCCCACCCAGGGGTTCACATTGATAATATGATTCCGGGACAATCCCCTGCTTGCGGCAATTCGATCCAAGGTATCTCCTTTACACACGGTGTACTGCTGCATGGCGTCTCCCTTTCCCGCGGCTCATGAACTGTTCGCCGCAAACGTTGCTTTTTGAAGAGATAAGACCTTCTGACGAAGTACGTCGATAGACGTTTATCTGTAAGATTCTATGACGCCCATGCCTTGACCCATGCGAAACCTTCCCAAAAGAAAAGAGCCCTGTTTATAAAACAGGGTCTATTTTTCTAACATTAATTATGATTCAACAAACTTCGAGACCTGCCAAACAACGGGCGTACGCCGGATTTGCTCCCCCAGCCAGCTTTTGGCTATTTTCTGGAACATCTCCACATCTCCGCTACAAAAAAATTGATGGACCGGACTTACATTTCTGTTGGCCAGCTGTCCCTTATCATACAGAATCGTGCTGACTTCCCTTGCAGTTTCATCTGCAGAACTGATCAGCTTTACCCCTTTTCCAATAACTCCCTGAATCGTATCTTTTAAAAACGGATAATGGGTACAGCCCAAAATCAGGCAGTCGATCGACGAACTCTTCATGTTTCGGAGCGACTCATCAACAACAGCGGTCGTTTCCTTCGACCTGAACTGCCCCTGCTCAACGAGCGGAACCAGCGCCGGACAAGCTTCGCTCACCACATGTACATATGGAGACAGTTGCTGGAGGGCAGATGTATATGCTCCACTGCCGATCGTGCCGATCGTGCCAATGACCCCGATATTCCCCGTCTTTGTGGCGCTGATTGCCGCCCTTGCTCCGGGATGAATTACCCCGATGACGGGGATGGGCACCTTCGCCGAGATATAATCCAACGCTGCTGCCGTTGCCGTATTACATGCAATGACAATGGCTTTGGGATTAAATTGGCACAGAAAGTCAACGATCTGCTCCGTAAATTTCCTTACTTCTTCGGACGAACGGGGTCCGTAAGGTGTGCGGGCTGTGTCTCCGAAATAGATGATTTTTTCCCGTGGAAGCTGCCTCATGATTTCCTTGACAACCGTTAAGCCCCCCACACCCGAGTCTAATATTGCAATTGCTTGCTGCACGAACACACCGCTTCCTTTTTATCGATTTATGCTCTCTCTTTTGCTAACATATGAGTATTTAATGTCAAAGGTACCTTGCCGCAGCGCTGAATTTACTCCGGTGACCTTCGGCGGAATCTCCCCGGAAACATGCGCAAAAGCAGGCCCGGTTTTCCTGAATTCAGGAACACGGGCCCGCCGCGGTACTTTATTTACAACTCTCCTGCATCCTGCTCCAAGTCTTCAGAGAAAATAGAATCCTGCTCTCTGCCATCCTCAAAGGAAGAAACCCGGGCCAGTTCGACATCCTCTTCGTCGCCTTCAGAATTGCGCCAGCCGCGAATGTCCTGAATGACATTGCCGGCCGTATCCTTCACTTTTCCGATCAAATTTACACTCTGCTCGCCGATCGATCTGGCACCTTCCGCGATATCCTGACGAAGCTCCTTGCCTGACTTTGGCGCAAATAATAGTGCGGTTACCGAACCAACCAAGCTGCCGATCAAAGCGCCCCACAATAAGCTTTTGTTCTTTTCTTTCATCGCTCTCATCTCTCCTTCGGCTCAGGCATGATCGTCCGTAGGGGATGGTGATTCGCGCTTGAAGGAATGCCATACCGATAACCCGGCATCCAGCCACCGGAAAGCTTCTGAAAAACGGAGCTCGTTTTCCCGGTGCGCCCTTTCCAAGCGTTCCATGGCCGAATCGGTAACCAGCTGCGTTATGGAATCCGCACGCTCGAGCGTATTCGTCAGACTCGCGCCTGCAAGCTGGAGCGACTCGCAGAATGGACGTACTTCCTCCACTCTGTCTTGCAGCATCGACAATGTCGCCGATACCTGCACGAGTGTTTCCTTGGATTCGGCTGCAAGCTGTGAGATCTCCTGCCCGGCCTTGCCAAGCACATCCTCGGTCCGCAGCAGCACTCTTCTCATTGTATGTAGAAGAATCATTGCAACAGCGGCGAACAATACGAATCCGCAGGCAAGTAATACAGCGCCCCATTCCGCCATGGTGTGTCACTCCCTTCACCCTTACGGGCTAATGCCTATTTGTAGGATATTATAAGCAGGGGGAGATTGTCCTGACACAGAAGACGGGCTGTTATTTTCAAAAAAATAAGACGCTAAGAAAACAACAAGCCCAATCCGGCCTTTAGGATGGGCTTACAGTCGATGCTTTATCACGTTACTATAGTATAAGCTCCTGCTTAATGTATTCGCGAACCTGATCCGCAAACTTGTTCAAAACATCCGGCAGGACTGGCGTCAATTGATGCAGCCCGCTCCGATTCCACGAAAAATATTCCTGCACCAATGGCTTGCGGAGACTAACCAGTTCAAGTAGTACGCTGAATATTTCGCCGTCAAAAACCTTTTCATCATGATTGATTTCAATAATATCTTCATAACTACTCGCGTCACGCATAATAAACCCGTCAATCAGATAGCTGCCCACATCGGTGACGACCTCAATCGCCAAATGCAGCGCACGTTCCTGGACCATGCCTTGCATAACGCTCCCGTCCCAGGATTCGGTAACCTTCGTTAAAGATTCAGCTATTTCCGGGATCGCATCCAAGCGACGCTGGATCTGTTCCTGATTTACATAGTACATGGTCTGTACCCTCCAAGCTGCAGATATTATTTACCTTTTTTGCCCCGGCGCTTCAACCAGAAAAACATGACAAAAATAGCCGCAACAAATACGACAAGCAAGGTCAATGTTTCCATTGGATATTCCAAATCGCTCATAGTCAAGTACTTCCTATCTGCTAAATTTCGTAATCGACGCTAACGGATAATTCTTTAACTTCGTTCAAATGACGAATGACTTCCTGATGAACGGGATGCACCTGATACGCCTGCAAGTTTTCCAGCGAGGACACCTCGGTTACAAGGGCGATATCAAATGAACGTTCCGAATGAACGACGTCCACACCTACCTCGATGGAGAGCAGCTGTGGAATTTCACCTTCCATGCCACGCAACACCTCTGCAGTTTTAGCAACGATTTCCGGAGATCTGTCCTGCAATTTAATAAAAACAATATGTTTAATCATGCACATTCTCCTTGTCCACTCGTTAGGTTACAAAAAAAATATACCATATCCTCCCTCATAGGAAAAGAGATGTTATCCGCATGCTTTAGCTGCAAGTGAATTTAAAAAATATGTTCTCTCTTCATCGTATGAAGGGAGAACATAACCTGCCAAGCCGGATATCATTTTTAGATACCATTTCTATTAACCTTTTTCATAGATCACGAGCTATCAATATGCAGCAGACTTTATGCTTTGGTAGCTGCGATTTATTAACGCGGATCATGCCAGAAGTTCTGTGGTGTCATGTCTTTCGTAAGCGGTTTGAATGTGTAACCTTCGGCCTGGATAGCTTTGATTAGCTTCGGCAGAATCGTTACCGTCGCCTGCTGGTCATGGAACAGAACGATCGGGGTGATTCCCTTTTTCTTCATGTTTTTAACATCCCGAATGACATTATCATAGATTTTTTGCGGGTTACTCTTATATCTCCAGTCATTAGAGTCAATATTCCAATCCCACAGATGATAACCATAAGCGGCCGTTTGATCACGGTATGCTTTAGTGAAGTAAGGCTTGCTGCCATATGGCGTACGAATAAGCTTCGTATTTACTTTAGCTGCCTTAAACAATCGGGCATTATCCATGTTCATCTCATTCAGCGCAGAATAAGGCGAACCATAAAATTTTGTTTTCTCATGCGTCATGCCATGCAGCCCTACACCATGCCCCCCTTTGACGATACGCTTAACCGATGCCGAATGATTGGAAATTTGATTGCCCAGCATAAAGAAAGTTGCCTTTGCATTATATTGGTCGAGCACATTCAAAAGCTGAGGCGTGTACGGAGACGGCCCGTCATCAAAAGAGATGTAAATCGTTCTAGAACCCGATGCCGGCTTGGTTGCCGGTTTATTTGTCGCTGTCATCTCTGTCTTATTCTGCTGAATAATAGATTTGTATTTACGTGTCAGCTGAGCATCCGTCAGAGCTGCTCCTTTATTTAAGGCGCGGTACAAATTTTGATTCGGCAGATAGGAGAGCTGGAATCCGAATTTTTGACTCAACACACGAAGTGAGATAAATGTCTTTCCGTTTTGAATCAGTGTGCTTTGACCATTCGCTGGCAGAGTTACAGAAGCACCGCCGCTTTTCGTCAGCTTCACTTTACCATTCGAAAATTTCACGTTGATATTCATAGCGGAAGCCGTTTGAACCATTGGAACATATAATGTTCCCTTATGTATGATCGGTGAAACGGGATATGTAACCAGTGTATCATTCACGGCAACAAATGCCGAGGATGTGCTCGATCTCGCTTGGCTTCCTTCTGACGTTGCGAAGCTATTTCCTGTGGAAAAAACGATGCCAAGGACAAGTGCAAGGGATAAAAACCATTTGGAGCATTGTAAAACTTTCTTCAATTTCATCTACCAACCTTTTCTTGCATATTTTGCATAGATTTGCAGTGGAATAAATCCACTATCTTCCCTATCGCAAATCAGATTCAATAGAATCTAGCAATCTAGTACTTATGCATTGTAACCCTTACGGCGAAGTGTTTCAATTTCAATTCTGCAACTATTTTTGTAATACCTTCGGTAATTTTAGGTACTTATGGAGATTGATAGGAGTGTACTAGCGGCAAATCTCCCGTAAACTCCCGTAAACATGCATTTTGCTAGAAATAATGACATAATAATGGGCGAGAGTTACTATTGAAAATAGGTAGATAAAAATGTAGAATTTGAAGAAAAACTTCGGAGGAAATATGCCTACACAACAAGAACAACATTCAATTCAGGCGTGGTCTCTGATCAACCGCAAATATTTGGGAAAAGGCATTCGCGTCAAACGCTTCCGTAAGCCTTCCCGCTGCCAGATCCGGAATCGGGTATTATTGGCAGTATTGATGGCAAACGATATCAAGCTTTCACAGCTTGCCGAGGAACTCGGTGTCTCTTCACGAAGCGTCAGTGCCTGGGTCTATGAAGGACGGATTCCCGGCCAAAAGAATCTCGACAAGGTATGCCAGTTTCTCGGCTATCCGCATCATATTCTCTTTAACCGCTCCGTTACGGCAAGCAGTCCGATTATTTGCCAGCCGGAATCATCCCGCTTTATGCGCAGAACACTGACCCGTTCACCTGTAAACAACAAAATTTTAACGGGACTTTGCATGGTGCATGATCTGTCTGTTAGCGACGTTAGCGAATGGATGCACATCCATCCGGGAACTTTCCGAAAATGGCTGCATCAAGGAACCATGCCATCACCAAGCTTCCAGGATCGAGCCGAGCTTTTTTTCCGCATTCCGAAATCTATCCTGTTTGCGGATTGCGTCCTGCACGAATCCTGATTAATGCGTAAAACAGCTTCACTTAAGGCCATACATTGGCAAACAGCTCTATGATCCGGCAACCTATCCGGCTTATAGAGCTGTTTTATTTTGGGCATAGTAATTCAGCCCAAATATATACATAAAATGAGGAGATCGCCAGGATTATGGAAATAGGAAAAAGTGCAGGAACGGCTCTCGGCATGTTGGCCGGAACTACCCTGGCAAGTGGTATCGCCTTTCTTGCGGGAATGGGGCCTACTTTGCTTACCTTAACCGTCTGTGCCGGCGGGGCTGCCGGTACGGCAGCCGGATATTCTGCAGCCTTTTGGCTGGAACGCTCACATGGCAAATTACAAAACTAACTGCGTTGCCGCTATTTTTATGTAAAAATTTTTCTGTATTTAAAAGTTAACGTTGACGTCAACGTTAAAAATAGCTAAAATTAGATATGTCTTTAAGAACATACTAAAAAATTGGCCAAACATCATAACTAGCGCTTAACAAAAAGTGAAAGTAGCGAGGGACAGGGTCAATTCTTATGAGGCGGCAGCGACAGAAGAATGATCCGTAACGGTCACCTCGTGCTGCATTTTTTTGTGATGGGCAATTTTGAAAAATGAAAATTAACTTACATCAAAGTGGAGGTAATGAATGATATGAAGTCCATTGCAACGCAATCTTTGGAACTCGAACAGAGGAAAACGGGGCTGCTGTCACAACCCAAAGCGGTATGGGCCATCGCCTTTGCCTGCGTTATTTCCTTTATGGGACTTGGGCTCGTCGATCCGATCCTGCCTGCTATCGCCAAGCAGCTGCATGCCACCAAAAGCCAGGTATCCCTCCTGTTCACCAGCTATAACTTGGTTACTGGCATTGCGATGCTCATTACGGGCGTCATTTCGAGTCGGATCGGGATCAAGAAAACACTGCTTACAGGTATTTTTCTTATTATCATCTTTTCTGCACTCGGCGGGTTTTCAAATACCATCGCGCAAATCGTAGGCTTACGCGGAGGCTGGGGCCTAGGCAATGCCCTGTTTATCGCCACTGCCTTGTCAGCGATCGTTGGATTGTCCACTTCAGGTACAGCCAAAGCGATCATCCTCTATGAAGCCGCACTTGGTCTTGGCATATCCGTCGGACCTTTACTTGGTGGCGAACTTGGTTCAATCAGCTGGCGTGGTCCTTTCTTTGGCGTTGCAGGATTGATGCTTGTTGCCTTTATTTTTATCATTTTTATGCTTCCTTCGATTCCGAAACCAGCAAAAACAAGCTCGCTTGCCGACCCATTCAAAGCGTTATCCTATCCAGCACTGCTGACACTCGGCATCACGGCGTTCCTTTACAACTTCGGTTTCTTTACGCTGATGGCCTACTCCCCATATGTTATGGAACTGGATGAGCATGGCTTGGGATATGTCTTCTTCGGCTGGGGCATCTTGCTTGCCTTCACCTCTGTATTCGTTGCTCCGAAGCTTCAGAAGCGATTCAGCGTCGTTAAATCGATTTGCACAGTCCTCACTTTATTTACCGTCGTTTTGGTCATCATGGGCGTTGGAGCCTATAACCATTCACCGCAAACAGTTATAGTCTGTGTCATTATTGCCGGGATTTTCCTTGGTATCAATAATACGCTAATTACAACAGCTGTTATGCAGGCTGCTCCGGTGGAGCGCTCCGTCGCATCCGCAGCATACAGCTTTGTACGTTTCCTTGGAGGCGCCGTTTCTCCTTGGCTCGCTGGCAAGCTGTCCGAATGGTATCACGCCGAGACACCGTTTTATTTTGGCGCTTTGATGGTATTTCTAGGTGTCGTGACATTGCTTGTCCGCCGCCGGCATCTGACTCATGTAGACAAAGCAGAAGGCCACTAAGGAGGTAATTCTGGTATTCGTCTAATGATCCGGCAGGTGCCAAACACAGACGTCGTCCAGATGCCCATTACCGGATGGTGATTGTTAGGCAACTGACGCGCCTGCTACCAGAAAAGGGTATCCCTGTAGGTTAAAATAACCCTGGGGATACCCTTTTTTTCTTCGAGGTTAAATGGGCCGGCCTTTCGCATAGGCTAATCATAAATCAGCCAAACCGTCCGGAGATATACTCCTGTGTCATCACATTTTCAGGATTGGTGAAAATAATGTCTGTCTTATTATGCTCTACCAAGGTACCCATGTAGAAATACGCTGTGTAATCGGAAATACGCGCCGCTTGCTGCATATTATGGGTAACGATAACGATGCGCAGTTCCTCCTTCAGCAGGGTGATCAGTTCCTCCACCTTCGAGGTCGATACCGGGTCAAGCGCCGAGGCAGGCTCATCAAGCAATAGAATGCGCGGCTTTACGGATAGTGCCCGTGCGATACACAGCCGCTGCTGCTGACCGCCAGAAAGGGACAATGCGGACTGCTTCAGGCGATCCTTGACCTCATCCCACAGCGCCGCTTTGCGCAGGCTGGTTTCTACGATTTCATCCAACTGCTTTTTATCCTTAATCCCGTGGTACTTCGGTCCGAAAGCAATGTTTTCGTAAATGGATTTGTAAAACGGGTTGGGCTTCTGCCACACCATCCCAATTTTTTGGCGGAGCTGGATGACATCGGTGGCCGGATCATTGATATCCTCACCTTCGATCCAGATTCTCCCTTTAATTGTGGCTTGCGAAATCTCATCGTTCATCCGGTTCAACGAACGCAGAAACGTCGATTTACCGCAGCCCGAAGGGCCAATCAGGGCTGTGACGCTCTGCTCGGGAAAGTTCAAGCTGATATTTTTTACCGCTTCATATTGGCCATAAAATACGCTGAGATGCTCTGTACGAAATGATGTTGTTTGCATATTGGTCCCCCTATCCCATTCGTTTGGAAGCTGTCATGGCTTTGTATAGCACGCCACCGATCCATCTGGCGAACAGGTTGAACACCAGCACCAGAATCACGAGCACTGCCGAAGCACCTGCGGCGATTTGCGCGGCATCTGGAGCAAGGCCTTCGCTGTTGATTTTCCAAATATGCACCGCGAGCGTTTCTGCCGGACGGAACGGATTGATCGGCGAAGTCGGACTGAGCGGATTCCAGTTGGTGAAATCAAGACGCGGTGTAGACATTCCCGCGGTAAACAGCAAAGCTGCCGCTTCCCCGAATACCCGGCCTGCGGCCAGAACAGTACCTGTTACGATGCTTGGCAAGGCCACAGGAAACAAGACGGAAGAAATGATTTTCCATTTGGACAACCCAAGCGCAAGTCCCGCTTCTTTCTGCTCTTTCGGTACGCTTCGGAACGCCTGCTCCGTAATCCGTACCATTAGCGGCAGGTTGAAGATGGTCAGTACCAAAGCGCCGGAGAAAAGTGAAAATCCGAAGCCAAACGTATTGACGATAAGCAGCAAGCCGAACAAGCCCACTACGATCGACGGAAAAGAAGACAATACTTCCACTACAAGCCGGATGGTTCCGGTAATTTTGCCCGGCTTGGCGTATTCGGCCATATAAATACCGGCGCCAAGTCCCAGCGGGATCGTGATGATCAAGGTCAACACAAGCAAAAATAAAGAGTTAAACAGCTGCGGTCCAATACCGCCCCCCGCACGGATCGTCTGTGGAACCGAAGTCAGGAAGGACCAACTGATATGGCTGAGGCCCCTGTATAATATAAAACCGATAAGCCCAACTAGCACGGCTACAATAAGCAAAGAAAACACCACGATAAAGAAGGTTGCAATTTTGTCGGTCAGTTTCGCTTTCAAATCCGATGTCTCCTTTCCAAGAGCCTAACGATGATTACGAAGATAAAGGTCATAAACATCAGTGCAAGCGCCATGCTCCAAAGTGCATTACTGTGTACAGAGCCCATCACCGTGTTACCCATATCCAGCGTGATAACACTGGTTAGCGTCGATGTGGATTCGAACAGCGACCGCGGGATATGCGGCGCGTTTCCGATGACCATCTGAACCGCCAGAGCTTCGCCAAATGCGCGTGCCATCCCGAGTACGACACCGGTAAGAATAGAAGGCAGCACGGTTGGCAAAATAACTCGAGAGATCGTCTGCCAGCGTGTGGCCCCAAGCGCAAACGAAGATTCCTTTAACCCGCGCGGCAACGATGACAAAGCATCTGACGCCACGCTCGTAATCGTCGGTAGGATCATGACCGAAAGTACCAAGGCTCCTGCCGCAATCCCGATCCCCTGTCCTGGAAATGCATCACGCAGGAAGGGAACAACCACCGTCAGGCCAATAAAGCCGTATACAACCGACGGGATGCCCGCAAGCAGCTCGATCACGGGCTGCAGCAGCTTTTTGCCCCAGCCGGGAACGATTTCCGTCATAAAAAGTGACGCACAGATGCTGAGCGGACTTGCGATCAACGCAGCGAGCAGTGAGGTGGCAAAGGAGCCGAGAATAAACGGTAGCACACCGAACATTGGTTCACCCTGGTTGCCCTCTGGGTCCCAAGTGGTACCAAACAGAAAATCGCCAAGACTAACGCCATCGCGAAAGAACGTCGTCAATCCTTTGGACGCGACAAAATATACAATGGAAATGATGATGACAATGAGCAAAGCTACACAAGTAAACGTATAGCTCCGGCCCGCAAGATCTTCAGCATGATGTTTTTTAAAGCGAGTACGGGCCGGCTGAACCTGGTCAGGCCTTTCATCTATTGATTTCATCGTTGTCCTTCTTTCTAAAGTGAAAATAGAGGCAGAATGCTCTTCCGCCTCTTTCTTGCTTATTCGAGGATTTTACAAGATGCTTAGTTCAAGCTCGTCCAGGCTTATTTCGAGATGTTGCCGTCAACATCGCGTTTAACTTGCATTTTGGAAACTGGGATATATCCAAGCTCCACCACATCGCTGTTTTGAACTGCATCGGAAGCGATGTAATCCAGGAATGCTTTAACTTCCGGCTTTGGTTCGCCTTTGGTGTACATATGCTCGTATGCCCAAACCGGATATTGGCCGGATGCAACATTTTCAACGGTGGCTTCAACGCCTTCGTATTTCACAACTTTAACTTTGTTATCAAGGTAGGAAAGTGCCAAGTATCCGATCGCGCCAGGGGTTTCAGAAACGATTTTCTTTACAGTACCTGAGGATTCTTCCTGGATGGAGCCTTTCAGGTCTTCTGTCGATGTGCCCAGTGCGTATTTTTCGAATGTTTTGCGGGTTCCGGAGCTGGCTGGACGGTTTACGATCACGATATTTTCGTCTTTACCGCCAATTTGCTTCCAGTTTGTTACTTTACCTGTGAAAATATCCACCAGCTGTTGTTTGGTCAGGTTATCGACGCCTACATCCGGGTTGGTTACCGCAGCCATTGCCACTACCGCCACTTGATGGTCAACCAGATCTTTGGCTTCATCTTTCAGCTTTTCTTCAGCAAACACATCGGAGTTGCCGATATCTGCTTGGCCGCCGGATACTTGCGTCAAACCTGTGCCGCTGCCTCCGCCTTGCACTTGCACTTGAATTTTGGAATACTGGGAATCAGCCATGAATTTTTGCGCTGCCTGTTCAACAAGCGGTTGAAGCGCCGTAGAACCTACGGCCAATATGGATCCGCTCAGTTCTGAAGATTTATCATTAGTTGCCGTTCCAGAAGCGTTGCTGTTTCCTTCGGTATTTTTGCTACCACAAGCTGCCAGCATAACCACCAGTGCCAACGTACAAATCATAAGTAATGGTTTCTTCAGTTTCATAATCTCTTGTTTCCCCCTATTCTGTGTTTGTCATGGCAACTTTATAACGCTGCCGACAAATTCAATTGTAGTTCTCTATCATTTTGTAAAATGACGCGTTTTGTAAAATGAAAAATAAAAATCTATACATTCTCTTTATACAAACATAGATTAATTCTATAATTAGCTTTGGAAAGGTGTTTTCGGGAGGGAAAATCATTGAATTTGTTAAAATTGCAAATCCTTGTCTTGATCGAAAGACTCAAAAAGGTCACGGACGTGGCGCGGGAACTGAATATGAAGCAGCCTACCGTTACTTTTCATATGAAAAGCCTGGAGGAAGATTTGGGCGTTGCCCTTTTCGAAGCCAAAAGAGGACGAATTTTGTTAACGGAAGCCGGTAAAGCGCTGTACCCGTATGCGGTAAAAATGACAGCTATGGCGCAGGAGGCCCGGAAAGCCGTACAGGATTACGCCGATTTAAACAAAGGCCATCTGTATATCGGCGCCGATAGTATGATGGGATCTTATTTTCTTCCTTCGCTCATCAGCGGCTTCTGCAGCCTGTATCCGGGTATTCAGATTGAACTAAGCATCAAACCCACCCGGCAGATCCGCGAGCTGCTACTGGGGCAGGAAATCGATCTGGCCTTCTATTATAACGGACAAGCCGGAGCGGAGATGCCGAAGACTGTAAAAGAAGATACATTGGTCAAAGAAAATTTGGCGCTCATCTTTTCCGGAACCCACGCATTCGCTGGGCTGAAGTCACTGACACATCAGCTGATCGCGAAGCAGTTTTTCGTTCAGCACGGTGAAGGGTCGTTTATGATGGAATATGCGCGCTCTTACGCCGCCGCTTGCAATATTCATTTGTGGGAACGGGCCGTGGCTGATTCACCCGAGATCATCAAAAACATCGTACAATCCGGCGACTTCATCAGCATCTTCCCTCTATCAGGGATCCAAAACGAGCTGTCTACCGGACAACTGAAATCCCTGCCGCTGCCCGGCCAAGATGATCCGGCGGTATATGGTGTGCTCGGATATGCCGCAGACCAGCCTCTCTCACCGCTTCGGGACCAGTTCCGTCAATATGTCCGTGAGTTTGTAAATTCGGAGCTGCAGGATTCTTCCACCGAAACATCTTCATAATAGAAAAAAAGAGCACTTCCGATAGATCCGCAAGGATCCGGAAATGCCCTTTGTTAACATTTAGTCGATTTTTAAAATATTAATATACAATGCGTCTTCAGGCATATGCTCTCCGCCCAACTTTCCTTCCCGATGCAGCGTTACCAGTCGTTTTATGTCGTACAAAATCTCTTCCCTACTTCTGAACATGCGTCTATTGCTGCCCCCTTTTCTCTATCGATCATAGATCCTCAGTGCTTAATAAACCAGATGACTCTAACTCTCGAAGAACTTCCTCTGAATCACTTTCTGGATTCAACAATCGAATCATCTCAACTGTAATCGGAAAATGTTTATAAATTTTTTCAACGATATCCATTAACGGTGTTATTTCAAAATAATCTTCAGCAAATTCCACAAAATCCTTTGGAGTATGACAGATTGTATTTAGAAAAAAACCAAAACCATCATCTGCTTCCTTTGGAATCTTCACTTTTCCCGTCTGCCATCTTACGTCATTATGTTCATGCCAAACACAAAAAGTAACGTCATTTTTTTCAACTGCCTCATCATCAAGTAAAGATAATAATCCATGTGGAACGAATTCATAAATCCCTGGCCATACTTCATGTTCATCTTGTGCATATGGGCTTAATTCAGATTCATGATCAAATCCTTTTATTATGGTTCCTTTAGACGAAAACAAAATAATAAAATGATTGCCTGATCCATCATCAATTTTTGCCATACTAACATCATCATTCCAAGTTTGAACATAGTAATGGTAACGAAGCCAATCATCTTGACAGAGTATAATATTCAGAGCAGCTTGGATTCTCATTAGTTTTTTTAAAATTTTCGGCTCTGGCAAAGAATCTAACACTTTCACACCTAGACCTCCCGCACATTTCTTGTAACTAAGTCATATAAACATTTAAATCTTTCCCATTCACAATGTTATCCCGTCCATGATTATCTCTCAAAAATACATTACTTCAATGTTAAATCTATAAATCCTCTTTAATCCCGCTAATGTTATGATTAAATCATAAACAATATTGGGGGGGTACAGCGATGGACACGCAAATCAAGGAATGGATTGATTCCACGCAGCAAAAATTCGGATTGGATCACTATGTGCTGCATTCCCATGAATTATCACGTGAGGTAACGATGCTGAATGAAACGGACTATTATCTCAATATGGAATGGTTCCCTTGCCACATCTCCGAATGGGAGGAAGATCATAATCCGGATGGGACTGCAGTCATTACGGTAAATTTGCTTACCGGTCGATTTAAAAGCGTCATTTTTGTGGGTGGAAAATCTTTTGCATCGGGGACACCGTTCCGACAGTCCGGCCTGAATGATGTAATCAAGTGGATTGAAGCGGAAGCCGGAATCACGTACGGCAAGCAATTCCATCTGAACAAGGAGGAGGAAGGAGAATACCACTTTTTCGAATGCATCGACGGAGTGCCCCTTTCTCCCAGCGGACGGGTTGAACTCCAATTCGACGGGGAGGGCAAGCTTACATTCTACAGCGTGTATGGATCATTCCCTGACCGCTCCCTTCTGCAAGAAGAAGACTATACACTCACGCAGGAAGTGGTGGAGCCGTTGGCGCGGAAACAATTAGAGCTGTTGGAGTTTCCTCTATTCGATCAGCAGGAGATTGTTCCGGTATACGGACTGGAAGAAATCTATATTGCCAATGACGGCTCGACCACGATCCCATTCGAACTAGTCTGGCGCGCAGGTGCAATCGTAAATATTGACAGGCTTATCACCTGGGAGCAGTCGGCTACGAACCCGGAGCCTTTCGACAACGAGAAGCTCGCTCTGCACGAAACGATCACCCTGGAACAGATGTTAACCCGCGAAAAGCATCCGGATTCCTTCCCAATCACAGAAGCGGAACAAACCAAGTTCATTGCTGCCGTCGAAGCTGCTTTGCGTAAGCTCTTTCCACAGGAATCCGGACAATGGGTGCTCAAAAACTTGCAGCGAGAAAGAAGCTTCATTCAAGCCATTTTGAGGCAAAACGTGCCAAGCAAACGAATTTTTCAACGAAAGTTGATCCTGTTTATCGATCCGCGGCAGTTTAAAGTCATCCATTATATCGATAATAAACCGATGCTCTCCATGTTCGATGAGTTTAAATTACGGGGATCCGCTGCAGTCAGCCATGAGGAAGCCTATGACAAGCTGAAAGCAAAACTCGAATTGACGCCTGTATACGTATATGATCCAAAGCGGAAGAAATATGTGATGTGCGGCAAGCTGGATTGTCAGTACGGCGTGCTCGCCGCAAGCGGTGACACTGTGGAATTAAACAGTTTGTAAAATCTCGATCTTCGGACGATGGAGAAACTGCAAACAATTTCACTTCAAAAAAATAAACAAACCTATAGCTGCTTTCCCTATTGTTAATTTTCCGGGAGAGCAGCTCTTTTAATTTGGTTGTATTTTAAAACCCTTTGACATGGTCTAAGAAAGAAAATACCTCTTATTGTGAAAAAATTCACTACAAATGATCTGATGGTCTATTACAATGTAATAGACTTAAAGATACTAACATGCAGACTGGGGAGGCGACCTGCTCTCTCCTTTTTACATTTGGCTCTTTATGTTCATCACAACTTAGAGATAGCAAATTGGAGGGTTTACACAGTGAAAAAGAATGTAACAGCAGCGCTTATTCTTGTTCTCTCTCTCATGCTCGTGATTGCGGGCTGCGGCAGTGGGAACCAGAAGCAAGACCAAAGTCAGGAAAATGCGAAAAAAGAAGATGCCAAAGAAACGGAAGCTGTTTCGGGAGCATCCAAAACCCACTATACACCAATTGATCAATTGAAAGAAAAATATGATATCGTCATTATTGGCGCAGGTGGCGCTGGTATGTCTGCTGCACTTGAAGCAAAAGAAAAAGGCTTGAATCCGGTTATTCTTGAAAAAATGCCCGTTGCTGGCGGGAATACAACCAAGGCATCCTCTGGAATGAATGCTTCGCAAACCAAGTTCCAAAAAGAACAAGGTATTCAAGACAGCAATGATTTGTTTTATGAAGAAACCTTAAAAGGCGGTCATGACACAAACGACAAAGATATGCTTCGTTTCTTTGTTGACAATTCGGCTAGTGCAATCGATTGGCTGGATTCCATCGGAATCCGTCTGAACAATATCACCATTACGGGCGGCATGAAGGAAAAACGTACACACCGTCCTGAAGATGGCTCCGCGGTAGGACAATATCTTGCCAACGGTTTGCTGAAAAATATTCAAGAACAAGAAATCCCACTGTTTGTCAATGCCAAAGTGACGGAGATTACTGAAAAAGACGGCAAAGCTAACGGCGTCAAAGTTACGTTCAACGAACACGAAGAGAAAAATATTGCGGCGGATGCCGTCGTTGTGACAACTGGCGGTTTCGGCTCCAATATGGACATGATTTCTGAAGTTAGACCTGATTTGAAAGGTTACGTTACTACAAACCAAGTAGGTAGCACCGGCGATGGCATCAAGATGATTGAAGCACTTGGCGGCGTAACGGTGGATATGGATCAAATCCAAGTTCACCCAACAGTACAGCAAGAGAAATCCTATCTCATTGGTGAAGCAGTCCGTGGTGAAGGAGCGATCCTCGTTTCTAATGACGGCAAACGTTTCACAAATGAACTGGATACTCGTGACAATGTTACTGCAGCAATCAACAAGTTGCCAGAAAAGTCAGCTTATCTTGTATTTGATTCCGGCGTGAAATCCCGCGCTAAAGCGATTGAGCAATATGAAAAAATGGGCTTTGTCATTAATGGAGATTCCATCGAAGCTTTGGCCAAAGTAATGGATGTTCCGGCAGATCAGCTTAAAGCTACGATGGATACATGGAATAGCGCAGTGAACAAGAAAGAAGATGCCGAATTTGGCAGAACAACAGCGATGGATAACGACTTGTCGAGCGGACCGTTTTATGCAATCAAAATCGGACCTGGGATCCACTACACGATGGGCGGCGTAAAAATCAACACGAACACCGAAGTTTTGAATAAAGACGGCAAACCGATTTCGGGTCTGTTTGCGGCAGGCGAAGTGTGTGGCGGCTTGCATGGTCAAAACCGGATCGGCGGCAACTCTGTTGCGGAGATCATTATTTTCGGACGCCAAGCCGGCATCAAATCGGCTGAATTCGTTAAGGCGCAGCAATAAAATAATCCCACAAAAATATTAAGTCCTCTTTTACACTCAAAAGATAACAAACGCTTGGGCTCTGCTAGAGTCCAAGCGTTTGATTTTATTACTCCCTATCATGAGCTGGCTTTTGGAGAAAACCCTGCGGGAAGCCAAGACAGCGGGACAGCTAACCTATCACTTCTGGCAGTTCCCCGTCTTGCGAATGAACTTGGTCTGACCAATGCACTATTTATTATTGCAACATCAATTATATCCGGTTTCATGCTTAGCATCTGAATAATTACTTGGGAACCCAAAGAAAACCCGATCAGGATTACTTTCCTTCCCCCTGCCTTTTCCTCAATTAATTTATTAATTGTTCTGCACTATCCTTTATTGAAAAATTGGTTTCATTATTGTTCTGCCCGTGTCCGGGTAAGTCTGGCACGACGCAATGATATTGAGTGAAATAATTGAATTTGTTTATCCCACATCCAACCGCTTACTCCGCCGCCATGCAAAAATAGCATCAGAGTAGAATTCTTATCTCCGTATTCTTCATAATGCAGCACCAAATACCTCACCTACTCCATTTTATAGTGATTTTTGCGGCATAAACATGCCTGCAAATATGCGAGTATTTCGCTTAGGCGTCGGCTTATTATTTAATAGCCCCCTTGCGTTAATAAACTGCGAACTTAAACCAGACAGTGGATTTTTTGTAGTAAACTTTTGCAGAAAAAATTTAATTAGATGATAAAATCTTGGTGACCTGTCACAAAACCACTTTTTGTTCTGTTATAAGGGGTGAAAAAGGGGCCCCAAACCGAAAGGAGTGCACGCATGGAACCAGTTCACACCGACGAGCCGTTAGGCGATGCTGATATCGAGCGGATCGTCAAACAGGTACAAGACGGTCAGCAAGAGCCGTTTCGGCTCCTGGTCAAACAATATCAGCGGCGAATTCACGTTTATTGCTACCATATGCTAGGCCAGCAGCAGGAAGCGGAGGATGCGGTGCAGGATATTTTTATCAAATGCTATCAGCATATCGACCGCTATAAGGAGCACATTTCCTTCACCGCATGGCTATACAAGATTTCCTATAACCACTGCATTAATTTACTGCAAAAACGGAACGCCCGGCATAAAATATTCAGCTTGTACCTCCAGCAGCAGCTAAGCGCCAAATGTGAAACCGATTATAGCTCTCTCGTCGGCGAGATACTCGGCCATCTTTCCTCGGAAGACCGGAACCTGATTCTGCTGAGGGTCGTGGATGAGCGGAGCTTTGAGGAAATCGGGCAGATCATAGGCTGTAAACCGGCCGCCGCGCGCAAAAAGTATGAGCGAATCAAAAAAAGACTGAGACCGCTCCGGTCTTGGCAAATGGAGGGACACGCCAATGAAACCTATTGATTCTTCGCCAGAAACAGGCACAGTCAGCAAAATAAAAACGGTGATTGAAACGACATATATCCCTGAACGGGATTTCTCTGATCGTATCATGCAGCGAATAGATCAAATGGGAAGCACCTCCAAGGCACCCCGTAAAACTCCTGTCATGACTTGGAAAAGGGCAGCCATCGCGATTTGCCTCGTCGGCCTTTTGAGCGGGTTTTCTTATGCGGCGAGCAAATGGCTAGATTTGCGGGATAAAGAGGGAAACACGGTCATGGAAGTTAAGAAGACGGATTTGCAAGTTCCTGATTGGCAGAATAAAGTACTAGATGATGTCAGAAAGCAAATAGCGCCGGGCGAGTCTGCCACCGTCTATTTTGGAAGCAAGGAAGCGATCACGAACAAGACGACCGACAATATTTCAGGGACGACGTCTCCTATTGAATATCTCGATCGCAGCACATTTATCGATGGAATCCAAGGGCCGCTTGCAAATAGCCATCTTACCAGTCATATGCCTGACGGTTACCAATTTGCAGCTGGCTGCCTTTACATGGAGCCGCAAAACCAGTCTGAAAGCAGTCTTATCTTCGCCCGAACAGAGGACGGAAAGGACTATGCCTACTATACGAGAAAGCCGGGAAGCGAAATCCAGTTGGCTGCATTAAAATATAAGAACAATGGACAAGAGATCCGTTTAAGCGTACTCTTTGTAAAGGGCGTTGAGAAACCGAGATTCTTTGTCACCAATCCGTCCAAGGATATGATTGTAAATATGAACGGCACAGAAGCCTATTATTACGATGATACCCTGCACTGGGCTGAAAAGAGCGCGGACGGCTTCCTAAGTTACACCATCTCCGGCCCTGCCGTTACCAAAGAACAACTTGTTACATTTGCCCAAGTGATATTAGCTCATTAAGGAAGGATATCGTTACCCATGAAAAAGTTTTTTTCCGTCGAGTGGCTTGCCGTGCTGGCGGGTATATGTATCATCGGATATATTCTGTTCGCGAAGCCATTTATCGGAGTAGCGGACAATGGCGACTTTCTGCGAGTTATGGGGACCGCCGGACTGAATTACGGAGTTCCGACCGATTCTTATAGTGACCGTTTTTTCGGATATGCTCACCAATACTTTGCGTATGATCGTTTTTTTCAGCTGCAATATATTTCTACGCAAATTATTGTTGTCGCCGTTGCCCGCTTGATTGGGTATATCATTCATCCGTCTTCCTTCGATATACGCGTACTTGGGGCTATTTACTCCTTGCTGCTGCTGGCGACAACTTACGTCATCGTCCGTCATAACAAATATAAATCGATCCTGGTGGGAGCCGTATTAGCTATTTGCCTGCTGTTTATGTTCTACGATGTAGGCTATATCGCTTATTTCAATTCTCTGTACGGTGAACCAGTCGCGCTTGTATTTATGCTGCTTTCAACAGGGTTTGGCCTTTGTTTGCTTAATCAGAAGAATCCTTCAAAACAAGTACTTTGGCTGTATTTTATCTCGGTATTGTTCCTGACTGGTTCCAAAATTCAAAATGCTCCAGTCGGTATCTTGTTCGCTTTGGTCGGTCTGCGCTTTATGACGCTCCGAAACAATCTAAGCTGGCGCCGTCTTACCATCGGGCTGTCGGCTTCGATTTGTATCATTTCGGTTGTTATGTATATTGCCGCTCCTAAAGAACTGAAAAATATCAATATCTATCAGACCGTCTTCTACGGAGTTCTGAACGATTCTCCCGATGTCAAGGGAGATCTGAAAGAGCTAGGTTTGCCTGAGCATCTATCCGTACTGGCTGGTACGAACTATTTTCAGACGAATACGGCGATCAAGCAGGATGCCCCGGAAATGAAACCCGATTTTTATGACAGGGTCTCGCATAAGAATATTTTGTTGTTCTATTTCAAACATCCTACCAGACTCATAGACAAAATGGAATTTGCTGCAAACAATAGCATGAGCGTCCGCCCCTATTATCTAGGGTCTTATGTGAAGCAGGAGAATATGCCCTCAGGCACTCTAGCTTACAGCTACAGCGGTTGGAGTCAATTCAAGAATACACATATGCCCAGATCCTTGCTCTCTATTGCCTTGTTCTATGCCGTCTATTATGCCGTAGCTATTTGGGAATACATCCGCCGCCGGGACCGAATCAGCCGAATTCGGACTGAATTGATGATGTTGATCGGTTTGGTAGGAATCATCGGGTTCATGGTCCCTATCCTGGGCGACGGTCAGGCGGATCTAGGCAAGCATCTATTTCTGTTTAACGTCTGCTTTGATATGATGCTAGTTATTTCCGTAGTATGGCTAGTATATCAGCTGGTGAATCTACGAAACTTTCGATCTTCTGTTGACCGTTAACACCTGGAGGATTACGGTTTTATGCAATATAAGTGGCTGTCCCATAAAGTAGTTTTTACTACCTGTGAGACAGCCCTGAAAAAAGGTCGGGTTAGAGTAACGTTCCTACCTGAACTGCCCCCTTGGACACTTCGAAAAAAAGAGTAATTGTTGTTTATGCAGCTGATAGAAGATGATCCCTGTACTGTTCGCGAACCACTGAAGAACTCGTAGCTTGATGGAGCAGTAAAATACATGATACAAAAAGACGACCTCCATTTCCTAGTAATAGGGAATTTCATTGATACCATAAATTATCGATCGTCAGCGAAAATAAAACGAGCAGCTGCGCGACTTCCTGACGTGTCCAGGTTGCAGCGCTGCTGCTCTTCTTTCTCTGCCTCCGGATATCGAAGAGCACCGGCAGGCTTTGAGAATTCGTTGATCTTATAATGAGGTCACAAATACTGTATTATGGTTTTTGCGTGTCGGCATAAAAAATCCCCCCGGCTAACAGTATTGATCTCATCATATAATGAGGTCTTTTTTCACTGTCCACTGTAAGGGGATGATACCATTACATTAATTTCTTTGGGAACATCGTAGTTAGTGGGAAGGCACATGCAGATTATTAGTCGCCAGTAAGTTTAAAAAGAAAAAGACGATAATGATTGCTATAATGACTCCGATTATGATAAACAAAGTCTTCTTTTTCATATGGCTTTATTTAAAGTTCCAATCATCAGGTTGGCCCTTTATATTCCCATATACTGTAAGGTCATTTGTGTTTACAGTCAATCCTAATTTAGGATGAACAAAAGAGGTTGTGAATACCGAGTGTTGTACTGCACGATTTCCTGAACTAACGTATCCCTTGTCATCCTTCACATCCATTTTCCCTAATGGAACCCAATATTTATCTACTCTACCGCCACCATTCAGAATTTCTGATATCGTTTGGTTCCCAGGTGTGCCTTTTACTCGATATTCTACACTTTCTCTTATCTGTACAACATCTACCCCAAAAACTGTTGAAGTTGCTACTTGGTAAACTACATAGTCTGCCTGGCGTATAGAGATTTCACCAGGAGTAATAGACTTTTGTCTCACTACTATATCTCCACCATAAAGCGACACTTTTTCACCTTTACTGGAAGCCATAGCATCTAGTAACTCCTTGTTTACTGCTGGATCATTGATATATTCAATGAATTTTTCTTGTTCTGATTCAGATAGCTTACTAAACTGTTCCAACGTTTTTTCTGAACCATCTTGTCCTTTCAACTAAGCTATGTAGTCTTCAGGCGAGTTAACTTCAACTTGGTCAAATTGCTTATTAGCTTCGATTCCAGAAGCAGGTGCGGCAGAAGCGGATATAGGTGCTATAGAAGTAAGAGCCAATACGCCAGTGAGAACATTAAAAAAGGAAATGTATGCCTTATTATATAATAAAACTGGAAAATGAGCTTATAGACCTATTTTAAGATATCCCATTTGACAACTACTCTCTGGCTGTCTCCCATGGTATGATGCTTTTATTTGTCGGTATCCCCACAAGGTCAGCTAACCATATCTAAATTACTGGTGGTAAGGTTGATCTGTAAGAGCCCCAATTAAGGCAACCCGTTCGTGGACCGAAACCGAACTTTCAGAATCAGATTGTTACAATAGAGCCTCAGAAGAAAAGGCCGACACTAGAAACGGCAGATAAAAATGAAGCAAGAATTAAGGGAAGTTAACGGTCCAATTGATATTAAACGCAATATTTTGAATCACCTGGATTATAGACCGCAGGTTTCATCGGCTCAAGTGATGGAACAAGACTGTGCTTTCTTAACCAATTACAAACAGGATCTATAATTACTTTAAAAGTAATCATAGATCCTGCTTGCTTTTAATCATGTTGCGGTCTAGGTTGCTTATATTTGTTTTTCCCCAGCCTTTTTCTTTTTTCTTTTACGGAATAGCACAATCAAAACAGGTAAAATCGTTAATGCAGAAATCAACGAATACAATGTGTCAATAACGGTGGTTATTCCGAAATCACGCAGGATAGGGAAACTTACAAAAATCAAAGTACTAAAGCCACCAATAACGGTTAACCCGGAAGCTGTAATCGCTTGACCAACTTTGGATAATGACACTTTAATGGCCTCTCTGGAATCCAGACCTTTGGATTCTTCTTCACGAAAACGCTCCATAATTAGAATCGTAAATTCTGTCCCAATTCCGAGTACTAAGCAGCTTAAAGCAGTCGTTAACGGATTATAGCTCATACCTAATAACTTTAGCGTTCCAGGGGAGAATCCAAGAACCAAAATGATCGGTATTAGCGGGAAGATCGCGTGTTTGATACGACGATATACAACAAGTAGTCCAATGAAGATAATCGCGAGTCCAGCGACTTTCATCAAAGTACTATTAGCCCCTATATTATCGATGCCGTATAACATCATCACCTGAGCCCCTGCCGGATTTACACGAATTCCATCCGGAGCTTTGATCTCATCTATGATCTTTTTCATTAACTCGAATTGATCGGCTGATGAAAGGTCAGGGTTTACCGCAAACTGTATGGTTGCATATTGATGATTTTCACTTATTACTTTTTCGGCAATAGATGCTGGTAAGCTTACGACCGCTTCTTTTACTTGCTCCTCTTCTTTCGGTAACGTATCTGTTCCGCTAAGCTGCATGATCAACGATGGTAACGTTGTTACTCCTGTTACTTCCTTATATTGTTTTTCAACCTTTTCTCCGAATTCGTACATCCAGTTCATCACATCAGGTTGAGTGATATCATTAGCCTCTACTAATAAAGTAATGTACGTTGTAGAGCCAACGACTTCCTGTAAATAACTCGTGTCCTGTAAGGGCTTCATATCTTGCGGAATCATTTTCATAATATTGGACTCCGCAGGAATCTTATGTTCGACAGAGAATCCACTTGCCGATAGAACAATAGAGATCGCTAAGATAGGCAAGGCTGCCTTGCTGACCCACCCTGCATAATTTCCAAGGAAACGCGAAAGCCATGCGTCTTCTTTTAATTTGATCTTTACTTGTTTCCTTTTTTGGTCAAGCAACTTAAATGTAGAGAACATGAGCAAAATTTCAACAATATAACAAAAGATAACACCTAGTGCCAACGTCAGTCCGAACTGCTGCATCATCGGCGCCTTCGATAAGTACATCGTGAGGAAGCTAAGCGCCATGATGATGACGGCAATGCCTACTGCTGGACCGATGTGCTTTATAGCATTTTTTACAGCATGATCTCCATCGTAATTACTTTGATGATACTCTTCCTCATATCGATTGTGGAACTGTACGCCAAAGTCTGTTCCAAGTCCGATAATGATAGGTAAGGTTGCCATGGTTGCAAGGGTAATTGGAATTCCAACCCACCCCATGAAGCCAAACGTCCAGATGAGACCTATTAGAACGAAGCACAAAGAAATAATGCGTCTGCGGACAGGGAATACCACGAACAACACAACGATCATTAACACGACAGCAAGAGATAGCATTAACACCATTGTCGAGATCACTTCGCCTTGAACATCACCTAAAACTACAGGAACTCCCGCAGTTCTAATCGTCAAATTGGCCCCAAAATGGCTTTCATTGATTAATGTACTTAACTCCTCGTTAATTCGCACGTATGTTGACATATCCGTATGATCTGAAGTTCCCAGTTCAATCAATATATGTTTGCCGTTCTCCGGAATTAATTGCTCAAGTTGGGATGGAATTTTACCATTATCCGAGAAGACCATCTTCCGAAGCAAGTCATCGCTCATATCTTGCACCGCAGGCAAAGCTTTGATGACTTGCTTTTGAATTGATTTTTGTTGATTTTCTGTCAGGATTTGTTTCGTGAAACTCTCAATTGCTACATGCTGTTCCTTTGTTAAAATGGATTGCATGATTTCCGATTGCTGATTAGCCGTTGGCAGCTGCTGTAACTTCCCCATCTCCATATTCAATTGTTGCAACTGCTCACGGGATAGCTGCTTTTGGGTGAATTCCTGTATTTTCTGAATCTGATCTTTTGTCAAGCTCTCCTTCATACCCGTTTCGATCTTCTTTTTATCATCGTTGCTGATCGCATTCATAAGCGCTGTTTCCAAGTCCGAACTTGAACTGTTATTGCTAAACGCCAGCGAAGGATTATTCGAGGAAAGAAGCTCATTCATGAGCGCGATATAATGGGTCGATCCCGTTATATCTTTTATTTTCAACGCTTTGTCTGTAAACCGTACAATTTCTTGAGCCGTGGCTTGTGAGATGAGATCATCTCTAACCCCGCTTATTAATAGATAAATACCATCTCCACCGAAATTCTTTTGATATACCTCGGTATTTTTGTAAATTTCTGATTTACTATCGACAAAAACATCATTTCCCATTTTCAACTCGAGCTTAGAAAGTCCCAATGAGAAAAAAAGCGTCAAAACTAGAACCGCGATAATATTTTGTTTCGAACGCCGAATAATAAAATCACCAATTTTTTCAAACCACTTCTGCATATGTTTCCCCCTCCTAACAACGTAATATATCAAGGATCGAGGGGGAGGGCTATCATCAAAAAAGGATAATCGTCTCAGAATGAGACACTTATCTCATTTTGTTCTTTTAAGCTAATATTTCGTTTAAAATTTGAACAATTTCATTCTTTGAATAGGGGTATTCTTGATTAACCCATTGCTTGACGACTTCAATCATTCCACTGCAATAGAAACTACATAAAATCTCTGGATGATTCGATTCACGAATTTTACGTGAAATAACATCATCCATGTATGATGCTTTCTCATGGATTATTTTCGCTCCCATTTTAATAATTGAATTATACAATTCGTTACTTTCATTTTTAAATGTTATATTTAAAACGAGAGCCTTATTCGCATCGACATAGTCGAGAACTTCCTCAACCAATGAGTGATTACGGTTCTTGGAAGCATGGTCATAAAGAGTGGCTACAATCATATTTACTACTTGATTATATAGTTCGAATTTATCTACAAAATATCGATAAAAGGTGCTTCTATGAACCTTAGCTTCATCACAAATATCCTGGATGCTAATAGATAGAAACGTTTTTTCATTGAGCAATTTGATAAAAGCATTGATAATGATTCCTTTGGTTCGTTCCTGCGTTTGATTGTTCATGATTCGTCATGTCCTTTCCCCGCTCGCTTAGATAATGCCTGTATCAAAAAAGTTGAACCGATGATTTGCATGGATGAAGGCAGCCGGGCCTACTGAACACTTTTAGGCGAACGCAGCATGCGCTTATGAAGCAGCCTTTTTCAAACTGAGCTAATGCAAAAAGCTCCTGAACCGTCTAAGAAGACAAATTCAAGAGCTTTTTAGGTTGATGCGGTCGAGAGGACTCGAACCTCCACGGGGGTTAGCCCACACGGACCTGAACCGTGCGCGTCTGCCAATTCCGCCACGACCGCATATTAGTTAGTGTCTTTCGCGTTTGTTTCTTTCGCGGCGACAAGATATATCTTACCATGGCAAGCCTATTATCGTCAAATATTTTCTCAAAAAAGTTTTAAAACATATTAGAACTTAATAGAAAAGTCCTCTTCGCATCAAATTCAGCAACTAGGTTCGTCAAATCTGGCACCAAAAAAGAACGGCTTTGGGCCCATTTGATCTGTATTTGGATACAGCTTACAGGCCACGCCGTTCATTTTATTTTCATATAAACAAAGACTTGATCACAGCTGTTTTGTTATATACGAGTCCGCGGGGGCCAACAAAGAAGTGAAGTCAACTATATCTCGAGGCCTGCTCAAACCGTCGCTCTGCGAAGCATGCCGTAAGACAATAGCGCATAAAGAATCGCAACAGGGGCCATCCAGAAAAACAGCTCCATGTAGTGCCGGGAGAACCAACTGAACAGGTCAAGCCACATTCCGTAATACGTTAATACAAAACTGGTGATGCTGGAGCATATGAAGATCACGGTAGACAACACAAACATTCCGCTTCTTTTATACCGGCGATATACGCTCGAAATGACGAGTCCTAGAAAAAACATGTGCACCAAAACGATAAAATAGATACCAAAACGTGCGAACGAGGAAATATGGTTTATAAACGGAATGTTGAAATAATGTAAATGCACACCCCAACCATCGGTCAGCTTCTCTAGAATAGAGAGGAGAAACAGAATAACCCCCGAAGCCGCGCATACAAGCAGTCCCATCACACTTGTACCAACGAAGAAATCTGTTCTCCGCACGTTCATCCCAAGCGCAAACGGAAAGGTTTGCCCCAGAATGACCATACTGCAAATAAACATATAGATAAAGATGGAGATAATTCCACCTGTATTGAAGTCTTCTTTACCACCTGTAAAAATGCCTATGATCAGGTTCACCACGAAACTAAACAGTAAAATGATCCATGGAGTATATATCCAAATAAACTTGTCATGCCAATGCATTTTCATTACGCCTGCCGTCCGGTTCATCGTGTTTCAGCCACCTTTCTATTTGCTCTACCGCTTGTTAAATGAACTATCAGCTGCTGCAAGGACACGGATGAAAGCTTAATCCCCTTCGCTTCCGCATGCAGATTCCCATCCCGCTTCTCGCACAACACGGTTGCCGTCATGAGTCCACCGATCGACTCTTGATGAATGATCTTTTTACCTGCCGCAAAAGCGCTGACACTTCTCTCAGGGCCAGTAGCCGTAAAAGCTTTCCCCCTGAGATCATCCGCCTCTTCATCAATCAGGATGTTCCCGTTATCAATAACAAGCACATGCTCGAGTATATTGCTAACCTCATCGATTAAATGCGTAGATAAAATGATAGTCCGCGGATGCTCCGCATAATCTTCGATCAATCTTTCGTAAAATAAGCTTCTCGCGACGGCATCCAGGCCCAAATAAGGTTCATCGAAAATCGTAAGCGGTGCGCGACTGGCAAGGCCGATAATGACTCCCACCGATGAGAGCATCCCTCTGGACAGCTTTTTCATTCTTTTTTTCACAGGAAGACGGAATTCCTCGATCAGCTGCGAGGCAAATTCCGAATCCCAGTTCGGGTAAATGGCTGCCGCCACATCGAGAATATCTACAATTCTAAGGCTCTCGGGATACTTCTGGCTCTCTTTAATGAAACACATTCGACTGAGCACTCGGTTATTTTCGTACGGGTTTTCCCCGAAGACCTTCAAATCTCCTTTCGTCGGAAACAGCTGGGCGGTAAGCATATGCATGATGGTCGTTTTGCCTGCGCCGTTTCTCCCTAGCAAACCATAAATCTTATTCTCCTCCACCGTAAAACTGACATCTTTAATAACCGTTTCATGGCCATATGTTTTATTCAGCCGGTTCACTTCAATCACGCGGTTCATTACAAAGCATCCCCTCTCCTGACCAAATCCGTTAATTGATCGATCGTAATGCCAAGTTTCTTCGCCTCATGGATCATCGTGATGACATATTGTTCATAAAACTGTTCTTTCCGCTTTTCGATCAATTTCTCTTTTGCCCCCAACGTTACAAACATGCCGATCCCTCTTTTCTTGTACAAAATGCCTTGATCCACCAAAAGATTAACTCCCTTTGCAGCGGTCGCAGGATTGATTTGATAAAAGGATGCAAACTGGTTTGTCGAAGGGACCTGCGACTCTTCCGGCAACCCGCCACCAATGATGTCATCTTCAATTTTTTCGGCAATCTGTATAAATATTGGGCGGACGTCATCAATAATTGGCCCCACACCTTCACCACCTAACTGGTTAATTACTGTAGTAACTAACCACAATATATTCCATTATCTTCCCATTGTCAACTCCATATACATAATTTTTTTGGGAAAGGGGCTTCATCGGTGATTTTTCTGGTCAAAACGCAGTTGAATATCATAGACAACCGCGGAAAGCTTGCGTATCCCCCAAAAGTTTTCGTCCTGCTTAGTGGGCCCGAAGAAAGCTTGCAAATCTGCATCTTTTGATGCCATTAGCGCCGCCTTTCAAGGAAAAACCTGCAAATGTGCAAGCCTTTTCCGGGCATATAAGCCAAATACACAGATTTGCCTTGAAAAAGATGCACAATCGCAGGATTTTTTTTATTTTTCTTATAAATGTTGGAAAAGGATGCACTTTCGCATGTTTCTCTCCTGGGAGGGGTCGTAAAAATGAACTTCGGCAGAAATCCGGATTGCATACTCCCTTTGCTACCTGGGCGAATCGGTTGTACGCTAAAAGCATCATAGTAACCTAGAGGAGTGGATAAAAATGAACATAGCGGAGTCGAAGAAACGAATCTGCGGAAGTTTTCCCTTGCTTCAGTGTCGTGCAGCAGGGGGAATGGGCTAAAGCACAGCCATTTATTCGGCATTTCCCTGCTAAATCGAGAATATTCCACCGGGAGGACGCGGTCATGTACGGCATATTTCTACTTCGTGGAACGGCTCAAATTACCGTTATCGAGGAAAGAGGTAATGAGTCGCTATTAAATACGTTTGCAGCGGGAGAAGTCTGTTTGTTGATGGTTAATTGATCCACCAATCATTTACCTATGGATACGATTGAGCTTCGCCGCAGGAAATTGAGAGCAGATACAAAGTGCCGTATGTTCGCAGCAAAATTGAGATCGTTGATCTCGGTATTCGTATCGGTAGAAGCTGTTGACATAGTAAAGGTGGGGGAAGCAATCCCCCACCTAACCCACCCTATTCCTGAACAATGCCGATCATAAAACCGTCATACCCCTTGCTGCCCACTGTCTGAATTGCCGTCGCCGAGATTTTCGGATTGCTTGCAATCATTTCGTAGAATGTTCTTACACCCTGTATGCGGGAATCAGTGCTGTGTTTATCGATGATCTCTCCACCTCTGATAACGTTGTCGCCAATGATCACTGTACCGGGCCGGGAGAAATGCAGTGCCCATTCCAGATATTTTGGATTATTCGGCTTGTCGGCATCAATAAATATTAGATCGAAGGGCTGCACCTGTTCCTCAGCCATTTTGGCCAGTTGTTCCAAGGCATCTCCGGTCCGAATTTCGATCTTCTCCTCTAAGCCGGCATGTTTGATATTGGCCAACGCCACTTCGGCATGGTGCTGGACCAGCTCCAGCGTAATGATCCGGCCATCCGCAGGCAGCCCTCTTGCCATCCAAATCGTACTGTATGCGCCAAGTGTGCCTATTTCCAGAATCCGCTTCGCTCCCTTCATTTGGACAAACAATTGCAGCAGCTTGCCCTGATTGCCAGCCACATCAATTTCCGGCAAATCGGCATTGCGATTCGCTACCAGTACTTCGTCCAGCACAACATCATTCGGGCAAAGCAGCTCCGTAATATACTCATCGACTTGTTCCCAGGTTTGTTGCATGTTAATCACTCCTTTAGATATTTGAGATGCTTGGGGTTTAGGTAAATCTTTGATGACTGCTTTTGATTCTATTGTATTTGGAATATAATCATATGAATAATATATCTTTGGGAAAAACTCATATATTTAACTTATGATTATGATCAAAAAAGGAGCTTAGCCTATGAATCTGCACGCCCTGCGTCTTTTCCATGAAATTTCCAAAACCGGCAGTGTCACCCGGGCATCTGAACTGCTGAACATCAGCCAGCCAGCAATCACTGCTCAAATCAAGAAATTTGAAAAGGAATTGGGGTTGACCCTGATTATGCCCCAGGGCCGAGGCATCATGTTAAGCGTTGCGGGAGAACAGATCGCGGTTCTGGCCAAACGACTGTTTGCCGTTGAGCAGCAGATTGAACAGTTTGCAATGGAATATGGGCGTGGAACCCAGGGCCATATCCGCTTGGCTGCAACCTATCTTCCGTCGCATTTTCTGCTTCCAGCCTGGCTGGCCAGATTCAAACAGCAATATGAACAAGTCGAGATGTCGATCACGACAACAAACTCCAGCGGAGCGCTGAAGCTGCTTTTGAATGTAGATGTGGACATGGCTATATACGGCGGACTGCCTGAGGAATATCCCGACAACATACAGACTGAGGAATTATTTCAAGATGAGCTGTGGTTTGTTGTCGCGCCGAATCATAAATATGCGGGCAAGCATATCTCTTTGGAAGAGATGATGAAGGAGCCTTTTGTCATGCGTGAGGAAGGGAGCTCCACTAGAGAACGACTGCTCGCGCTTTGCCGTACTTACAATGCACCCGCTCCAAAAATCGCCCTTCAATTTAACGGTCTGCATGAAGCAATTACTGCGGTGATTGCGGGATACGGAGCAAATTTCGTTTCCTCGCTAGTGGTTCGCGAATACGTATCCCGAGGTGAATTATGTCGCGTTTATGTCGAAGGCATCGAGCTACGGAATATCATCGCCATCTGCACGCGTAAGCATGAACCGCTAAGCGCAGCAGCTGAAAACTTGATCGAACTGATCCGGAGATATCCATATTGACGACTCAATATTGAATTTATTTCTTGAAAATGCGTGAGTTGACCACTGCGATTACGGATCGTTCTTCCGATCACTGTTGTTTCCAAATTTCCTGATTATATTTATTCAAAATGTAGAAATTCGGAAACAAAGGCGACCGCTACCGCTTCGTAAGAATCGATTCCGTCCCCTGCGCTTCTTGCCACCCTCATGCAAACAAGCTGGCATCCATCTGCCGCAAATCAGACGAAATCAACGGCCTTTCCGCCATATGGGCCAGGATATCTTCCTCCAGCCTCATCCCAGGAGCTATTTCCGTAAGCACAAGCTGCCCCTCATACAATGAGAACACAGCCCTTTCCGTCACGTAGACAACCTCTGTCCCTTTGCGTTCCGCATAGGCGGCATTAAAGGTCAAATGCTCGACTTGGGATACGAATTTGCGCAGGTTTCCCTCCCGCAGAATATGCAAGCGGCCGTTTTCCAGCTTTGTTTGCAGTCCACCTGTCGTGAAGGTAGAGCAAAATACAACTTTACGGGCATTTTGGCTGATGTTAATAAATCCGCCGCATCCTGTCAGCCTCCCACCGTACAGGCTAACATTTACATTACCTGTGCCGTCCGCTTCCGCCATGCCCAAGCAAGCTACATCCACACCGCCGCCGTCCAAAAAGTCAAACTGCGACGGCTGATCCAGAATCGCCTCAGCCCATGCGGAAGCGCCGAAGCTGAGCCCTCTTGCGGGCGTGCCTCCAACAGGCCCGGATTCGAGCAGCAGCGTTATATCCGTTCTGCCGGCTTCTCGGGCCGCCACTCCTACGCCTTCCGGTAGTCCTATTCCCAGGTTCACGACCTGATGCGGATCAATCTCGGCTAGCGCACGCCGCGCAATGACAAGCCTCTCTGCCTCAGGCGGAGCAGGAGGATTTCCCTGGGCCGCTGTCCCAGGCGGCAGATGACCCGAATAAGCCGGATTATCTTGTTCGGCAAAAGTCATGGCATGATGCTCCGCATCCGCGACGACGATCACGTCAACCATGATTCCGGGTACAACCACATGTCTCGGCGGAATCGACCGGGCGGGAACAAGCCGTTCCACCTGCGCGATCACCATGCCTCCGCTATTTCGCGCGGCCTGAGCCAGCGCCAGCATTTCCAGCGTAACCGCTTCCCTCTCCATGGAGAGGTTGCCGCTACTGTCCGCAGTGGTCCCCCGAATCAAGGCGCAATGAATCGGAAAGGCATGATAAAACAGCTGCTCCTTTCCGCCAATCATCATGAACTCCACCATGTCCTGGGTGGTTCGGCCGTTCATCTTACCGCCCCCATACCGCGGATCAACAAAAGTATGAAGCCCAACCGGTGTCAGCGTTCCAGGACGACCTGCCGCAATGTCACGATACAGATGAGTAATAACGCCCTGCGGCAAATTATAAGCTTCGATCTGGTTGGAAGAAGCAAGCGCGCCGAGCTTCGGTGCCAGACCCCAGTGGCCGCCGATGACTCTGCGCAGCATGCCTTCATGCGCTAGATGATTGATGCCACGCGTTCCTCCATCACCTTGCCCTGCCGCAAAAACAATCGTCAAGTTTGTCGGCGATCCTTCACGTACATAACGCCGCTCAAGCGCTGCCGTCAATGCTTCCGGATGAGCGCAGCCGACAAACCCGCCGACCGCAAGCGTGGCCGCATCGGGAAGAAGGAGCATCGCTTCATCCGCCGTCATTACTCGGGCGGGCTCACGTTTCCGGCGGTTCAAATGTTAAGTCCCCCATTAACCTCCAGAACAGCGCCATTCACATAGTTGGCCGCATCTGATGCAAGGTAAAGATAAGCTTCCGCCACATCTTCCGGCAATCCGAGCCGGCGGAGCGGAACCTTCTCGCTCATGGCGCTGACAACTTTCTCCGGCATCTTGGCCACCATTTCGGTTGCAATAAAACCAGGAGCGACGGCGTTCACGCAAACGCCCTTAAACCCAAGTTCCCGGGCCCATGTTTTCGTCATGCCGATGACCCCCGCTTTGGTAGCCGCATAATTGGTCTGGCCCAAATTGCCTTGCAAGCCAACGATTGAACTTGTATTAATGATCTTGCCCTGCCCGCGGGCCGTCATGTGAGGCGCGGCATATTTCGTGCAATAATAGACGCCGCTCAAGTTGACGTCGATTACCTGTTTCCATTGCTCCGTTGTCATTTTGGACAGCATCGCATCCCGTGTAATACCTGCGTTGTTGATCAAAATATCGATGCAACCATATTCGGTAATAACCGATTCAATCAGCGCTTGCACGCTACCTTCATCCGAAACATCCGTTTTAATAAAACATACACGCTGGCGCTGCTCTTCATCCAATTCCTCAATCAGCTTTCGGCCCGCCTCTGCGTTAAAATCCGCTGCCACGACCTGTGCGCCATGAGCGAGGAACAGCCGGACCGCCGCCCAGCCGATACCTCCTGCAGCGCCTGTAATAACTGCTATCTTACCTTCCAGTCTCATTCTACTGTTCCTCCCTGCAGAAATTGTTCCACGGCAGCCATCAGTTGGGCCGGATCATCCACAAGCGGTGAATGTCCGCATCCTGTCAAAGTGACCGCATGTGCTCTTCCTCCAAAATCATCCAGTAATTCCTGATTCATTTGCGCGGTGATGACCATGTCCCTGTCACCACGCAGTACAAGCGTTGGAACCTGGATACTATCTACAAGTCCGGATCCGGAGCTGGCTTCATGATCCATATGACTGTTATTGAAGGTATTCAGCGCCTCATAGATGTCCATCAGGTTGCGCTGGGTCAGAATATCCTCCAAGTATGCTTCGTATCTGGCTTCATCCGGTTGATTCCTGTCATAAATGACCGAATTGAACAACGTCCGCATAAATTTTTTGTCCCGCTCCTCATTAGCTTTTTGCACCCAGTGATTGCGGACAACCTTCCTGATTCCTTCAGCGGTCGTAATTCGCTTCGTTACATCCGGCATTCCGTCCAGATCATCCTCATAGAAGGGATACCCTCTGGTCGACATGGAAGCAAGCAGCACCAGCTTGGAGACACGCTCCGGATACCGGGCGGCCAAATCCATCGCAATACCACCGCCTGTTGACCAGCCCCATACGATACAGGACGAAAGGCCGAGAAGCCCCATAAAAGCATTCACATCATCTGCATAGATCTCCAGCCGGGCGGCAGGCGTATGGTATGTCGACATACCAAAACCCCGCAAATCAACGGCGTATATTTTATATTTCGCATCCATCTGCTCCAGAACGATATCCCAATGGGCAGAGGAATTCATATTGCCATGAATAAGCAGCACGACTTCGTCGCCGCCCTCGCGCTCCCGGTAACCTAAACGTTCGCCACTCGGCAATTCTACTGATTTTAGTTCCACGGACATGCCGATTCCCCCCATCTTAATGTTAATGCTCCCCATGCATAACCGATGCCTGCGGCAGCCAACACCGCAATCTTACCCGGAGCCATCCGGCCTTCCCTGCTGATCAGTTCGAGATGGATCACCGGATCAAATTGCCCCATATGACCGTACTCCTCCAAATAGATAGCCCGCTCTGCCGGTATGCCTAACGTTTCAAGCACAAATCGATGCGCGGAACGCTTCATATGAAGCAGTCCCATGTATTCAATTTCCGGAACCACATAACCGCTTTCGGTTGTAGCCTCCTTTACGACCTGGACAAAACGCTGCATGGACAGCTGATCCAGACGCCTTTTCATCCCTTCCGGATCGGTTACCCGAAACTTAGGCTCTCCGGCTGCGATCAAATCTGCCGTCAGCGGATTTTTCGTTCCCCCGACGCTTACGATAACGTCCTCGCTGAAAGAGCCGTCGGTTATGAGCGCCGATTCCATCACCTCTGGATAAGCAGGACCCGCGCCCCGTCGCAGAATCAGCGCGCCGCCACCTGCCGCCAAGTTGATCATAAATCGCGTTCCCGGATCCGCCATATCAATCAAATCCCCGTTACGGTAACCTCCCGCTAGGAGCACAGTCCGGATTGAGGCATTCCCCAGCATCATCGCCTTGGCTGTCTTCACGCCCGCAATGGCCGTACAGCAGCGCAGAGCCATATCGAATCCAAAAGCACGCCTCGCCCCAATCTCCTCCTGCAGCTTAAGCGCCGCAGTCCACACCGGATATTCCTTATACTCCTCACCGATGTAAATGACCATATCAATCTCCATTGGGTCGATCCCGCTGCGCTCAATGGCTTCCTTGGCTGCGCGAATTCCCATCTCACATGTATCGTCATCTGCACCGGGAACCGGCTTTTGCAAAATGCCGAGCTTGGTTTCCACGACGTCCTGAGGAATGCCGGCGGCGGCTGCAATTTCCGAACTCGTCATGGTGTTTGGCGGTACATACAGCCCTACCGCAATCAGCCGGATCCCATCATCAGCTGCTAGCCCCTCCGTGTTATCGATCATCTGGTTTCCCATCATGTTTCTGCCTCCGTTCCAGCATTCTTTTCATGTAAAGATTGGCTTCATCCAGCGAGCCCATGGTCAGTTCAACCTGTTCCTGTACATGTGTTACCTTAATCCGCCAACCGCTGAGACTTTCGCAGGGCGTACACCGCAGTACGAAAGAGCAAACTGACGTCCGATCCTCACTCATGAAGTTTCCTCCCCGTTATCAGCCTTTAAGCGCCTCAATCTCCAGGAAAGAAGCCATTTTTGCCCGGTGCCGGCAATGCCGGATGGAAATACAAGAACAACAACAATGTAGAGCAGTCCAAAAAAGATGATCCATCGTTCAAAAATAGGATGAATGGACGCCAGACCCGTTAAAAAGTGATGTGCCCATTCGATTACCGCCGCTCCAATCAGAGCTCCGAACAAAGTACCTACGCCTCCGATGATCGTCATCAACAGCGCATTCAGCGTCATATCCATAGAAAACACGGTTGTATTTACGAACCTGAGCGTAAGCACATACAGCGAACCGCTGACGCTTGCTACTATTCCGGCCATCACGGTAGCGATTACCTTGTAATGGACCACACGATATCCGAGCGACTCCGCCCGCTGCTCATTTTCCCGGATCGCCTGCAGCACCCGTCCAAACGGCGAACCTGTAAATCTTCGCAGTAGGAAAAATATAAGCACCATTGCGGCTAGGGATATCAGGTACAAGGTCACCCTGTTCTTCAAGGGCTCCGGAATCGAAAAGGTAAATCCATCGCTGCCTTTTGTGAGCGAACGCCATTTCTCGGCCGCCACGAGCAGCAAACCTGCGAAGGCCAGGGTTAACATGGCATAAAAATGGTTTTTTAAACGGAGCGACAGCATGCCCACAATATAACTAAGGAGCGCCGCTAACACCATGCCCACCAGAACGGATAAAAGCAACATTGGAAGGGTCGCCCCGAAGCGGTTCATAAAGATTCCGGTTGCATATCCCCCTAGACCAAAAAACATGGCGTGGCCAAAGGAAACGATACCGGTAAATCCGAGTAAAAGATCATAACTCATGGCGAAAATACCTAAAATAAATATTTGCGTCAGCAAAATAAACAAACTTCGCGAGTCCGATAAAAATGGGACAGCAAATAAAGCAGCAATAATAACAAACGATATCCCGATGAACCAGCGGCTGGAAGTGGCATAAGAAGGCGCGACAAGGCCAAGTCCATTGCGAAGACGCTTTGATGGTACCGCGGTCGGCACTGACTCTTTCATTTCCGTATTTCCGCTCATGCGCCTCCCCCCTTTACACCAAACAATCCGGACGGCTTAACCAGCAGAACGACAACCATCAGAAGCATATTCGCCGCCAGGGAAAGATCCGGAATATAGTAGGCCATCAAAGCACCCGATAAACCGACAAGAATCGAAGCCAGCGCCGAACCCTGAATGCTGCCCATACCACCGATGACGACGACGATAAATGCCAAAATCGCAAATTGCATCCCCATCTCCGAAAAAATGACGCCTGAATAAGGTGCGAGCAGCGCCCCTCCTAGGGCCGCAAGTCCCGCGCCAAACATAAAGACAAGCGTAAAGATCAGACGTATGTTGATGCCCAACGCCTGCACCATTTCCGGATTATGCACACCTGCACGGACGATCAGCCCGATCTTGGTCTTTTTCAACAGCATCAACAGGCCCAAATATACAATCACGCCTACCAAAATAATAAACAGACGGTATTTGATGAGAATAACGCCCCCAACATCCCAGCTTCCGTTTAAAAGCGGCGGTACATCGGCCTTCAGCGGATTTGGCGTGAATACGACCTTAAGCAGTTCACTTAATACCAACATGACGCCAAGCGTGACCAGTATTTGCTGGACATGGTTGCCGTACACCGGCCTGATGACCACGCGTTCCATGACCAAGCCAAGCAGCATGCCGATCAAAACGGAACCGGCCACGGCAATAATAAACGAACCTGTTGCCGCATACAGCCACACGCCGCTGTAAGCCCCCCAGGCAAACAATCCGCCGTGGGCGAAATTCAGCACGCTCATCAAACCAAAGATTAACGTCAACCCTGCCGCCAGCAAAAAGACAAGCAGGCCTGTTGCCAAACCGTTGATGATAAGATTTAACAATTGATTCACACAGTATCCTCCTCTAAGAGGTAGTTCAAAAAGTCCACTTTTGATCACGTCTTTTTTGAACACGCATTTTAAGCAATTCCCAAATATTTGCGGCGCAGCTCTTCGTTTTCGTGCAAAGAGGTCATCGGGCCGCCGCTAACGATTGTCCCTTCGTCCATTAAGTAATACGAATCCCCAATCGTGCCTGCCATCAGAAAATTTTGCTCGACCAGCAGCACCGTCGTCCGTTCCCGCATCTGCAGGATAGCGTCCATCAGCTTTTTGACCATAATTGGAGCTAGCCCTTTGCTTGGTTCATCAATAAGCAGCAGCTCGCTATTGTTTACGTACGCCCTTGCGATGGCAAGCATTTGCTTTTGGCCGCCGCTCAGCAGGCCGCTTTTCCGGTCACGAAACTTTACCAGATCAGGGAACAGTTCATACATCCATTCGAGCCGCCCGGTTGCATCCGCGTCTTTATGCTTAAGCGCGATTCGCAGCGTCTCGCCCACTGTCAAATCCGCAAATATCCCCTGATCCTCCGGCACATATCCGATGCCGCGGCGAGCGATTTGATGGGTGGAAAGCCCGTGGATCGGCTCTCCTTTGAACAAGGTTTCTCCTTTTGCAGCTGGGTTCAAGCCCATGACGGTCCTCAGCGTTGTCGTTTTCCCAGCGCCGTTGCGACCCAGCAGGACGGTAATCTCGCCTTGCTTCACCTGCATGGTTACTCCTTGAAGGATATGATATTGTCCGATATATGTCTCAACCGATTCCAACTGCAGAAGCGTCATCGTACAATCCTCCCAAATATGCGGCCTGTACCGTTTCGTTGTTCATAATGTTGCCAGGGGTCCCGCTCGCGAGCAAGCTGCCGTTAAACAAAACGGCGATGTTGTCCGACAAGTCCAGCACCATCTCCATCTTGTGCTCGATCAGGATAATGGTACGGTTGCCTTCCTGTTTCAACGCGCGAATGACTTCCAATATCGCGGGGACCTCCTCCACCGATATTCCGGCGGTAGGCTCATCAAGCAGCAGCAGCTCGGCGTGAAGAGCAAGCAGCATGGCAATTTCCAGCTTCCGCTTTTCACCATGCGCAAGATGGGCCGCGAGCGCATAACACTTGTCGGCAAGCCGCACCAGCTCAAGCAGCCTTATCGCTTCTTCCTCAAGCTTCCGGTACCGGCCCAGCGACGAAAAGATTTTGTAGCGAACCCCGGCATGGGATTGGACGGCCAGCCTGACATTTTCCAGCACACTCAGATTGGGAAAGACGTTTGTAATTTGAAAGGATCTTCCCATGCCAAGCCTTGTGCGTACATACGGGGGCATATGGGTAACGTCCCGTCCCTTGAAATAAATGCTGCCAGAAGAAGGCTTTAGCTGGCCGCTGAGCAGGTTGAATAATGTGGTTTTGCCCGCGCCATTTGGGCCGATAATCGATGTGAAAGACCTTTCCTGTATTTCCAAACCGACATCCTTTACGGCAACATGGCCGCCGAAAGCGATCGTTAGGCCCTTCGTCGCCAGAATGGCTCCGTCAACTGAGACCGTATCGTATGTTGTGCCGGAGATGGCCTTATGTTCCGTCATGCGCTCAGCTCCTCCGTTGTATCGTTTTTTTCAAAAACTCAGTTCAAGATGCAAGTGCAGCAGGGCCCACGGCGCCCTGCTGCTTACAAGCTAACGTTTATTGCGGATTGGTGGAGCCGTTTCCTCAGGTGTCAATTCACGCATCAGCACAGGCACCGGATAATCGATTCCGTCCTGCTTTTCCAGCTTGACAGCATATAAGGATTGCAGCGCCTGATGGTCTTCCGTCCTGAACGTCATCTTGCCCTTAGGCGTATCAAAAGACATACCCTCCATCGCGGCAATCAATTTATCCGCATCCGAGACATCCCCGTTTGTCTTCTTAATGGCTTCAAGGATCGAGATCGCCGCAGACATGCCCCCCGGCGTAAACAGATCAGGCAGTTCGCCATTGAAGCGCTTCTTATGTTCTTCCACGAGCCATTTATTGATATCGTTATTCGGAAGGGTGTAGTAATACACCGAGAAGCCTTCCATACCCAGCAAATCGCCCATTGTTTTGAGTGCAGCTATATCCGGCGCGCCCGTCGAAATCTTGATTCCTTGTTCCTGCACCTTCATATCCTGCAGCTGTTTCCATGGAGAATTGGCGCCAGCCCATACGATAAACAAATAATCGGGTTTGGCTTTCACGATCTTCTGAATATTGGCTGTAAAATCCGTTGCGGCCGCGTCGGCATATTGTTCCTCCACGATTTCGGCGCCCAGCTTAAGCGCAGCTTCCTTAAACGCGGTGATGCCGTCGCGCCCAAAAGCACCGTCAGGAGCAAACGTGGCGATTTTCACGCCTTTGCCTGCAATGGCCGCCGCACCAGCTACGGCATCCTGCGAGGAATTGCGCCCAGTACGGAACACGTATTTGTTCCACTGATCGCCTGTGATGCTGTCCGCGACAGCTGGTTCAACAACCATAATCTTCTTCGCTTCTTCGGCAAGTGGCAACACCGCCAGCGTATCGCCCGAGCTGGATGAGCCTACTAGAAAATCAACCTTGTCGGTCTCAAGCAGCTTGGTCGCCTTCTGCACAGCCACATCCGGTTTGGTTTCCGTATCTTCGATCACGAACTCAATTTTATGTCCATTGACTTCCCGCGTCCCGCCTGTAGTATAGTCTATGCCGAGCTCGAATCCCCGGGTGGTCTGCTTGCCGTAGCTTTCGAGTGCGCCTGTCATGGAAGCGAGCACACCGATTTTAATGACCTTTCCGTCCCCACCAGCATCCTTGCCTGCCGAATCTGTCCCCTCTGTCTTTTGTTCTGTCTTTGGCTCGGCAGCACCATCCTTATTGGTTCCGCTGCTCGAACAGGCAGCTGTAAACATAAGCATCATGATTAACGCGGACATGGCGCCGAGCCGTACCAAACGCGTTTTTGAATTTTTCATTGTGGACAATAAAATCCCCCCTATGACTCTTCGTTCCCGTTCATCATAAAAGGGCCCGGTTGCAAAAGAGTTGCAACCGGGCGATAAATTTGGAGTTTCCGCTTATACGCTCTCCTCACTGCAGCGTTTAAATAACTCGCGGATCGATCCCATAGGCTCGATGCCCAGCTCCTGTGCCAATGCGTCCACCGCGCGCTGATACCATTTCAAAGCCTGGTGCCGGTTGCTAAGCAGCAGATGGCATTCCATCAGCAGGCGGTACGCCTCTTCCCAGCAGCGGTCCTTCTCGAGCATGGCCTCCGCCCAGCGGATGGCCTTATCATACGCGCCGCGTGCCGTATAGATTTGACTCAGCCGCTCAACTCCGCGCAGGAAAAGCACCTGTAGGCGCTCCCGCTCCTCGATGCACCAGTCATCGTACCTGCGGTCTGGCATGTAATCCCCTTTATAGAGGAGCAGCGCCTGCTCTAGTAAGACTGCTGCGTCCTCATGATTGTCTGTCTCCAGCCCCCCCAGCGTCAGCCGTTCAAATTCCACGATATCAAGCATCCAGCTGGCCTGTGGGTTCAGCCGGTAGATTTGCCCTTCACGAATCACAAAATATGGATCGCTTCTGACTCTCCGGTGCGGCTCAAGTGCCGAGTGGAGCGCATTCAGCGCCACTTTGAAATCACGGTTTGCCGCTTTCTCGTCCGCTTCTGGAAACAGATAGAGCAGCAGCTCTTCCTTGCTAACTGGCGACCGCCGTTTTGTCACAAACAGTTGAAACAGTTCCTTGGCTTTGCCGCGCTGCCAGTCTTTATCCAGCACTACTTGATTTCCCAAGCGGACACGGAATGATCCAAGTGTCTCGATATTCAGTGTATACCCCGGATGATATGTCAGCTTTTCCATTCCAAGCTCCGTCAAGATCGCTGCGGGATTCGCCCCACCTATACCTTGCCGCCCGGCTTCAAGCAGGAGCGGGATAAGCTGCTGCGGATCGGTTGGCCCCAGCAGCGTTCGGGAAGTAAACAGAAAACTGTAGCCCTCCCGGACAACCAATTCCAAAAAATGTTCCATGCTGATCGCAAAACGTCCATCCTGTTCCTGACGATAAGCCGCCATGGCAAGCCAAAGCTCGCTCAGCGCCAGTCCCAATTGATCTCCGCAGGCCTCATAGCGGCCTTTGGCTTCTTCGAATATGACCTCGGCTTCCTGCCATCGTCCGTTCTCGTACAACGCTATCCCCATGCTAAGACGGATGAGTGAGGAAAGCCAGCCGTCCAAAGCCTGTTCCGTATCCTGCAGTGCGGCATGCCCATACCGCAGCGCCGCTTCGCAGTTTCGTTCACGCCCATGAAGCAAGCATAGTCCCATATTCGGCTCTGCCGTGCCGCGTGCGACATCTAGCCTCTCCATAATGGCTAGTGCCGTGTGGTAGCAATCTCCCGCAACCTTGGCATCGTATGTTCCTGACAATTGAGCGGCATGCCCCATCCTGATCCAGCCGCAGGCCTCCACATAGGGGGCTTTAAGACGGATCCCCTGCATCATACCTGCTTCCGCCGCCGTCTTAGCATGAATAGGGGCACCGCTAAGGCTGTAGATCAAGGATTGTAACAGATCTATTTCGCGGTGCGACCTTGACAATGTCCGGCTGTGATAGCTGTTGCCGCGGAATAAGCCGCCCTTCCCACCCTCCATCTTCTGCGCTTGTTCAAGCAAACCTCGTGCTTCTTTCAGCTTGCCTGTGCGGAGCGCAAGCCGTGCTTCGAGCAATAAATCCCGGCTGTCGCGATCCAGCTCCAGCGAACGCAAAACCCACTGCCCCGCCTCGGCGCCTTGGCCCCGATTCAGCTTATTCTCCGCCATCATCGCATATAGACGAGCCAGCCGCTGCCTATCGCGGTCTGGTTCCGCCCCATATCCGCCAAACCCGCCGGCAAATACGTAAGGGGTTGGCCTGGATGATACAGCATGGGATTCGGCAAGCGCAATCGCACTCATAAGCAGCGGCTCGGCTTTCCCCGGCTGAATCGTGTCGAGATAAAACATCGCTTGCCCCTCGAGAGCTAGACCATGGACGATCACGTTCCCCGTTTCTCTTGCGAAGCTTTCTGCCTTGCGGTAATTTGCCATTGCAGCCTCGTATTTGCAGCGATACCGCAGAATATCACCTTCAAGGATATAAAGGTAAGACATGCGCTTTTTCAGCCGCTCCGGGATCGGTTCAAGACAACGAAACACGGCCTCCAGATGCCCGTCCCGAACTAGATCGGCTCCACCTGAGGCTAAAAGCTGTGCCATTTCCTCCGGGTCGGTTAATTCCGCGGCATGGCGGAGCGCGAGCTCCATCCGTCCTCCTGCCGCTAGCACTTGCACCGCTTGCCGGTGCAGAGACAACCGCCACTGGGGCTGGCGCCGCAGCTGGTCCTGCAAAAATTGGCGGAACAGCGCGTGATAACGGAATTGGCGGTCATCGACGGCGCTCAGGAAGCCGTTCTGGCAAAGCGCAGCTAACAACGCGTGAGAGCCTTGTCTGCCGCAAACCGCGTCGCACCACTCCCCTGTCAGCTCGTCAAAAATGCTCGTCTCGAGCATAAAAGTCCGCATGGACGAATTCTGTTTCTGAAAAAGCTCGGCCGCCAGAAATTGAAACAGGTCCTCTAGAGATTCCCGCGGAGCTGTCAGGATGCTTTCAAGCGAGTCCTTCGATGCCGAGAGGCGCTGCCAAATCAACTGGATTGCAATGATCCACCCTTCCGTAAATGCATAAATCGCCTCTGCCTGCTCGGTAGTAAGCGGATAATTATAATAATCAGTAAATAAAACCTCAATGTCCTCCGCCGAAAAGGCAAGATCAACGCGTGTCAGCTCGAGCACTTCCCCTCGAACACGCATGGAGGTTAATCCCTCCCAGTCCGGTTTTGTGCGGGATGAAAGAACCATGGCCAGGCAGCTGCAATCTGGCAAATAAGAAATAACGTATTGCATCCATGCGTCAATCCACTCGCTATGTTCAACAGCATGATAATCATCCATGCATAGCACAATTTTTTCCTGGAGCTTCAAGCCCTCGTTTAAAAATAAATCTGCCAGGGCATAAACGTCCTCCACGCTCGCAATACTTGCATTTCCTAGCTCAAGAAGAAGGGACTCACCAAAACCGGGTTCGGTCTCGCGTAAGGTCGTGGTTAAATGAAGCAAAAAAGGGAGGAGATCATGATCTTGAGGAGAAATGCTGTACCATGCGTAACGGCTGCCGCATTGCCTCACATAAGAAGACAATGCCGTTGTTTTGCCGAATCCCGGTCCAGAGGCCATGATGGTTAATGGCATTTCCGGTATATGTCTCAGCCGTTTCATCAAATCCGGCCGCTGCAGCCATATCTTTTTGGCGGGAGGCGCCATGAGCTTCATTTTCAGTATGCGGCTGCTCTTCATGCACAACCCCTCTCTTTACCATAATTTCCTTCAATTGTAGCATAGGACCTCACCTTTTGATAGCGTTTGCAATCAGCGTTTCTGAATCCTCCGCGCGACGAGGCAAGCGCAAGTGTAGTTTGTGCCTGCTATCTAAAAAAGCAGCCTAGACTGCTGCATGCGGTCTAAACTGCTTTTATATTACGAGGCTGCTCACCCTTCCCGGCTATGCGAAAACAGCGGAATAAGTCTTTTTTTATCCAGCTTGCCCACCGCCGTCTTCGGCAGTTCATCTATAAGTCTGATAAGCTTCGGGACCTTGTATTTCGCAATCGAATGGGCGCAATATGCCTGCAACTCTTCCGCCGAAGGCAAACATCCGTACCTCGGGACGATGGCTGCCGCTACGATTTCTCCCCATTTGGGATGTTCCACGCCGACGATTGCTGCGACGCTTACCTCGGGATGCTGTTCTAGAAGATGCTCCACCTCCAAAGGATATACATTTTCCCCTCCCGTAATGATCATATCCTTCTTGCGGCCGACGATGTAGTAATAGCCATCCTTGTCCCTTTTCGCCAAATCCCCGGTCAGAAACCATCCGTCCTTGAGAACCTCCGCTGTTGCCTCCTCATTGTTCCAATAACTGTGGAACAGATGTTTCCCTCTTAAAGCCAACTCCCCCACCGCTTCAGCTTCCTCAATATCTTCGTCATCACCTATTAGACGCACATCGTTAAAGAGCATCGGCAGGCCAACAGAACCTTTTTTCACAAGGGCATCGCTGATTGAGATAACAAAATTATTAGGACCTGATTCCGTCGCGCCATATCCCTCCTTAAATGGCAGAGAACGTGCCGCGAATGAGGCGTAGACCGTCATTGGACACGGCGCTCCCCCTGAGAGAAAGGTTCTCATCGCTTCAAATTTCATCTCCGCGAACAGCGGGCTTTGCACCATCAAATGATACATCGTAGGAACCATCAAGACGATCGTGCATTTCTCCTGTTCCAGAAGATGGATCATTCGTTCCGGTTGAAATGTCTGTACGCAAATGACTTTGCCCCCGCTCATAAGCATAGGCAGTGTCAAAGCGTTGACACCGCCCGTATGAAACATAGGCATCACTGAAGGCGTCACATCGGTCTCCGTCAGCTGCCAGGTAACGACGGTATTCAGTGCGTTCCAGTACAAGGAGCGGGCCGTCAGCACAACTCCTTTGGGCTTGCCTGTCGTTCCGCCCGTATAGATGATCAGCCACGGAATATCCGCATCATCCTCACGCTCCGCAGTCCCCGCATGCGGATGTTTTCGTGTCTTATCATCTGCTGCCGCGAGCTGTGATCCCTCTAATTCAATCGACTCATCTAGCTGTTCAAGGGGGAGCCACGGACATGATGATTCGGCCTGCAAGCTGGGAACATCCGCTAAGCTTTCATTGTGATACCATACGATCCGGGGAGCGCAGTCCGCGAGTATATGCTTGATCTCTTCGGCATGCAGCCGCCAGTTGAGCGGTACCAGTATCGCCCCAAGCCGACGACAGGCAAACAGAATCACAAGCATCCGACTGTCGTTCGGCGTAAGAATGCCAACCCGGTCTCCCTGACGAACCCCAAGCTTAGACAAGATCAGCGCGGCAAGATCCACCCTCTCGGCCAACTCGCGATAGGTCAGGGTGTGGCATGTCGTCTCGTCCATTAACGCGACCCGATTAGCCGAGAGCCTGCATCTTCGTTCAAACCATCCATCAGGCCTTGCGGTTCCGGCAGAACCTGAGAAAACCCCGTTCAGCCCCCCGGAAGCCGTATTGGCCTCATGTGATTTACATGCGTTCCACGATAAGTGCGACACCATGACCGCCTCCCACACATAATGTGGCTGCCCCAAAGCGGCCCTGTCTCCGTTTCAACTCATGCAAAAGCGTGACGAGTATCCGGGCACCGCTTGCCCCGATCGGATGGCCAAGTGCAATCGCTCCGCCGTTAACATTCACCCGTTCCGGACCGATGCCGAGTTCCTGCAGGCAGGCAATCGTTTGGGAAGCGAACGCTTCATTAAGCTCGATCAGGTCCATTTGCTCAAGCGTAAGCCCCGCCAGGCCCAGTGCCTTGCGAAGTGCGGGAACAGGGCCTAGCCCCATCCACTCCGGCTCGACGCCGACGGTTGCATATGCTCTAATGATTCCCATGAATTCAAGCCCATGCTTCCGTGCCTCTTCTGCGGAAGCTATCAGTACGGCAGCCGCTCCGTCATTCATGCCGGAGGCGTTGCCAGCCGTTACGGTTCCACCCGACTCGAAGACAAGTTTCAGCCTGGCAAGCCCTTCGGGCGTCGTACCGAAACGCGGGTGCTCATCAAGCTCGGCCATCCGGACACCGGTACGCTCCCTCACCTCGATCGGAACGATTTCATCGTTGAAACGGCCGCTCCTTACCGCGGTTTCGGCCCGCTGTTGGCTTAGTGCCGCATAAGCATCCTGTGCTTCGCGGCTGATGCCGAACCGCTCGGCAAGTCTCTCAGCCGTTACGCCCATGGCTTGCCTCGAGATCGAACAGGTTAATCCATCATGTGCAATCGTATCCAGCAACTCTGACTTCCCATATTTAACGCCGCCGCGCAGGCTTGGAAGCAAATGCGGGGCTTGAGTCATGTTCTCCATCCCTCCGGCGATTACCCAATTCGCATCACCGCTTCGTACCGCGCGCGCCGCTTCCATCACGGCAAGCAGGCCCGAACCGCATACCAGGCCTACAGAAGCCGCCGGTACCGTATACGGGAGACCTGCGGCAATCGAAGCCTGGCGCGCCGGATTCATGCCTAGGCCGGCTTGCAGCACATGACCCATCCATACCTGGTCGACCCGGTCAGGACTTAGATCCGCCTTCCTGCAAACCGTACCAATGACGGCTGCTCCCAAATTCACGGCGCCCACGCCCCCAAACTGTCCTTGAAACGAGCCGATTGGTGTCCGCGCGGCACTTACGATCACAGCTTCTTTCATCTCATCCACCTCATGTTTTTCGCATTATGCTTATTAAGGCAATTTCAGCAATTGAGAACAGTTAACATGATCTGGGTTACAAATGAGTTGCATGAACCCCCATAAATCTAAAAAACGCGATCCGGCGCATAAAAGCGGCAGGATCGCGTTCCATATTCAATGATGCAAACCTAATCTTTATTTCAAAATTCCAGTCTTGTTTGCGCCCCTTTACCTTTCAATCGCCTGATGGAGAGCATCAATATAAGAGAGCGCCAGCCTGGAAAGAGCAGCATTTTGATGACTGATCCAGCCTACATTGATCGATTCCTCGCATGCAAGTGGAACAGGAATGATCTCGTTTCCGTTCAAATCCGCGCTGAGCACGCCCGTTGAAATTGTATAGCCATTCAACCCAATCAATAAATTAAACAATGTCGCCCTGTCATTGACACGGATACTTTTCGGATGCGACAGGGTACTTAGAATCTCCTCCGAAAAATGGAACGAGTTAAACTCACCCTGCTCAAACGATAAATAAGGATACGCCTCCAACTGATCGTTGGTTACGACAGATTGCTTAGCCAGAGGATTATGGATGCTGATAAAGATATGCGGTTTCGCCGTAAACAGACTGGTGAACTTCAGGTTGGCGTCTTTTAGGAGCCGGTTAATCACCTTACTGTTGAATTCATTCAAATACAAGATACCGATCTCACTGCGCTGGCTTTTGACATCTTGAATGATTTCATGAGTTTTCGTTTCGCGGAGTGCAAGCTCGTATTCCTCTTGTCCATATTCACGGACCAGATTCACAAAAGCATTGACCGCAAAAGCGTAATGCTGGGTGGAAACCGAAAAATGTTGCGGGGACGGCTTAGCATTTAAATACCTGCCCTCCAGCAGTTCTGCCTGCTCCATCACCTGTCTGGCATACCCGAGAAACTCGGCTCCTTCTTTGGATAGTGTAATCCCTTTGTTCGTCCGCTCAAAAATCGTGATCCGAAGTTCCGTCTCCAGCTCCTTGATCGCATTGGACAGACTGGGCTGGGAGATGAACAGGCATTTAGCCGCTTCGTTCATGGAGCCCCGGTTGGCAACCTCAATGACGTATTTCAACTGCTGCAATGTCATGTTTAGATTTCCTTACGAAGTATGGAATACACATATGTATCATGCGACTTGCCTGCTTGTACCATATAATTTCTCAGGACTCCGTCTTGCTGAAATCCAAGCTTCTGGAGCATCTGACTCGAAGCCGCATTTTCCGTAAAAACGACGGCGCCGATGCGTGCTAGATCCATAGATTCAAAACCATACGCAAGAATGCTTGCCGCAGCTTCCGAGGCATATCCTCTCCGCCAATGCTCCGGATGGATTTCGTATCCGATCTCTGCCCGGCGGTGTTTGGGTAACCAAGCATTAAAACCGATCGTTCCAATTAATCCCGGGACCTCTTTTCGCTCAATCCCCCAGCGAATTCCGCGTTTGCCCTGGTAGCTGTCCGCAAAAAAGGAAACGAGATTGTCAGCCTGTCCGCGATCCTCAAATACGTCCTGCCCATAATATCTCATCGCTTCCTCGCTTGCAAAACAAGCAAAAATACTTTCAACATCCTCCCGAGTAATTTCTCTTAATATTAATCTTTGAGTCTCCAGTTTCGGAAACATTCCCCATCACATCCCTAAAGCGATTTATCAATTATGCAGTGTTTGAAGACCCCGCCGCTCAATCTTCTCATGCCCAGCACAAATTTGATTACCGATATGATGCCATTAACAGGGATATTTTGTAAAGGGTTCATGCTTCTTTTTTCATAATAGCCATGCCTTTATTCATATATTTTTTAGATATGCATTACCGGCAGAGTATAAATCTTAAATCTGGAGGAATGGATCCGATGGAAAATATCTTCCGTAACCCTAATGGTAAGCCGATTAATATTCCCCAGCCTATCCGCAACGACGGCGCGGGCGGTCCGGACTGGGGTCCCCGCGATGTCTTAAGAGACTTGGAAAACCCGGATATGTTTGTTCCTCCTGCTACTGATTCTGGGCTTCTGCCAAACCTTAAATTTTCCTTCTCGGATACCCATATGAAGCTCAATCATGGTGGTTGGTCACGGGAGGTTACCGTACTGGAGCTGCCAATCGCCAAGACACTAGCGGGCGTCAATATGTACCTGACACCAGGCGGAGTCCGTGAATTGCACTGGCATCAGCAGGCCGAGTGGGCGTATATGATCCGCGGCAGCGCACGGGTGACTGCCATTGATCAGAACGGACGTAATTTTATCGCCGACATCGACCCGGGTGATTTATGGTATTTCCCTGCCGGTTTGCCGCATTCTATTCAGGGACTCGCGGAAGGCTGCGAATTTTTACTGGTTTTCGATAACGGAAGCTTCTCCGAAATGAACACGCTCTCCATTTCGGATTGGTTGGCCCATACGCCCAAAGACGTGCTTTCCGCCAATTTCGGCATCTCGGAAGATGCATTCGCACAATTGCCTGACGAACAGGTTTACATATTCCAAGCACCTGTACCTGGCTCCTTGGAAAACCAGCGCGTCGATTCCCCTTACGGAACGGTGCCGCTTAGTTTCAAACACCGGCTGCTGGCGCAAACACCGCTAATTACTCCGGGAGGAAGCGTGCGGATTGTCGACTCCTCGAACTTCCCAATATCCAAAACCATCGCAGCAGCTTTGGTGGAAATTAAACCAGGCGGCATGAGAGAGATGCACTGGCACCCCAATCAAGACGAATGGCAATACTATCTTACGGGTCAGGGTAGAATGACGGTTTTTGCTGGCAACGGTACAGCGAGAACCTTCAACTACAGAGCAGGCGACGTAGGTTATGTGCCATTTGCATACGGACATTACATCCAGAACACCGGTACTGAAACCTTATGGTTTCTAGAAATGTTTGGATGCGATCGCTTTGAGGATATTTCCTTAAACCAGTGGATGGCACTGACGCCAAAAGAACTTGTCGAAGAAAACCTTCATGTAGGTCCGGAGCTTCTCCATGCCCTGCGCAAAGAAAAATGGCCCGTCGTTAAATACCGTGATCAAACTCCATAGATGTAGACCGTTATATAGCCCACGCCGTCTCTAAAAATGGTTATTTATACACCTGCGCAATTAATTCTTTCATCACTTTCGCCGATTCTGTTAGATTGTTATGCTCTTCTTCGTCCAATTCAATTTCGATAACTTCTCTAATTCCAGCGCGGTTAACGATGGCGGGGACGCTGATATACAGTCCTTCTTCGCCATACTGCCCCTCCATTAGGCATGACAGCGGCAAAATGCTGTTTTCATCGTCAAAAATCGCCTTCGTAATCCGTGTTAAACACATTCCGATGCCATAATACGTTGCGCCTTTGCGGTCGATCATGTGATACGCCGCGTCGCGGACATTCACAAAAATTTTCCCCAATTCCTCTTTGTCTGCGGGATTGTCTCGCCGCTCGAGGACTTTTTGTAGATTTTCAATTCCAATCGAAGCTTGCGACCACACGGGGAATTCGGTATCTCCGTGTTCGCCCATAATTGATGCATGAACGTTTCGCGGATCAACTTCAAGGTACTCGCCGAGTAAATATTTAAATCGTGCTGTATCTAACGTTGTACCCGAGCCGATGACCCTCTCTTTTGGCAAGCCCGATTCGCGCCAAGCAACATAAGATAAAATATCAACGGGGTTGGTCGCAACAAGGATGATTCCGTCAAATCCGCTGCTCATGATTTGGTTTACTATGGATTTCATAATTTTCGCGTTTTTATCGATAAGCTGTAAACGTGTTTCGCCAGGCTTTTGCGGCAAGCCCGCCGTAATGACTGCCAAGTCCACGTTGTTGCAATCTTCATAGCTTCCACTCTTAATTTTGGTCGAGACGGTCGAAAAAGGAACGCCGTGATTTAAATCCATCGCCTCGCCTTCCGCCCTCTTTTCGTCTAAATCGATCAGTGTGATTTCATCGGCAGCACCTTGATTTATTAAACTGTAGGCATAACTACAACCCACTGCCCCCGCGCCAATAATCGCTACACGGTTTATTTTGTCTCGCATTTGAATTTACCCCTCTCGATCTGGTTTATTTTCGCTAATACATAAGTAGGTTTAAAATGCCCATAAAAATTAAAAATATGAGACTGGCTCTACACTGAAATTAGCCTTGACGTTATGACGAGGTGATCGCTGCGGTTACGGATCGTTCTTCCGATCGCTGCCGCTTCGTAAGAATCGATTCCGTCCCCTCCGCTACTTTCGCTTTTTTTTGTTAAATTCTAATCATGAAGTTGACCCTGTTATTCCTTTCGGAGTTTAGGGCGGTCTCCTTATAAATGCAGACAAAAAAACGCAGCCCAAAGGCTGCGTCATCTCCATATCTGTTATTTCAACTTCACTTTCTCTAAGCTTCCACCTTTGGCGAAAATCCGTTCGATGCTTTTTTCTACCTCAAGGTCAGGTATAAGAGGCGGTGCCTGATGCGGCTTGGTACGGACGTCGATGATCATATTATCGCAAGCCCAATGCTTGTTTTCATAACCACTGTTGACGCCGTACATGTCATGCGACGGATTGCTCCGCGTAAACGTAACCCATAAGAAATTGCTTAATGTATCACTAAGGAAGCTGCTGTCATCGCATACGATGATCATAGGACAGGAGTCGAGCGGACCTTTTTCGGCAATAGCCTCACCCAAGCCCTTCAATTCCTGCTGTGCTGCTTGATAATTCGAAAATGCAGCGCCTTGGACCGCCACAACCCCAGGCATAACGAGGCGGGCGTTTGTGAATCCACGCAAATCCTTCAGCGTTTCTGGTACCTCTTTGCATAGTTCCCGTTTCTTATCACCATACGCCGCCAAAACAACTTTACTGCCGCTGTTCAGTCCCGTCCCGGAATAATCCAGCGTATCAATCGTCGTATTCGTATAAAAATGAATGTCCCGGCGCAGATTCATGCGTTCCAAAATATAAGTCATAAAGTCTACGATGTCATGCGCATCCAGCGGACGATTCTCCTCAGCCGTAATAAACAAATATTTAGCGAGGCTCAGCTGCCCTGTACCCAGAATCCGGTTGGCCAGCGTCAAAATCTCCGTCGGTTGCTTCACCCGCTGATAAGGCGTGTACCGTTCGCTGCCGATGGCAAAGAGCAGAGGATGGACCCCAGCGGCATCCACGGCATGCACTTCCTTGACCCCTGGAATCTCCTGCTTGATCGCGTCGCCTGTCAACTCATGAATGAGCTCACCGAAGGAAGTATCCTCCTGCGGCGGACGGCCAACGACAGTAAACGGCCAGATTGCATTTTTTTTCGCATATACTTTATGAATTTTCATCACCGGAAAAGGATGCGTCAGGCTGTAGTAACCCAAATGATCTCCGAAAGGCCCCTCTGGCTTGGTATCTTCTGGATGAATTTCACCAGTAATTACGAAATCGGCATCATGGCTGATGCAATATCCATCAACATAGCTGTACCGGAAACGGCGCCCGGAGAGCAAACCGGCAAATAGCATTTCGCTTAAGCCTTCAGGCAAAGGCATAATGGCCGACAACGTATGAGCCGGAGGTCCACCAACAAAAATGCTGACTTTCAGTGGCTCCCCCTTTTTATTTGCCTTCGATTGATGCACGCCGATCCCACGGTGAATCTGATAATGCAATCCGATTTCTTTATTGGGTTCATATTCATTGCCGCTAAGCTGAATACGGTACATCCCCAAATTGGAATTCATCAACCCCGGCTTGTCCGGATCCTCGGAATATACCTGCGGCAAAGTAATAAAAGCCCCGCCGTCCATAGGCCAGTGCTGGATCTGGGGAATATCCGAAATTTGAATTTCTTCAAAATCGCCAGGAATGCTGCCAAGTTTCTTCATCGGCAGCGCTTTAACCGCCCCAAATCCGTTTCCGATATTCTGAAAAGGATGCTTGACCGCTTTCATCGGATCATCACGCAGGGCGATAATACTTTGCGTACGGTCCCACGTTTTGCGAAAAATAAATTTGCTGCGCTCTATATCGCCAAATAAATTCGATAACGCTTTATATTTCGAACCCTTAACATGTTCAAACAACAGAGCAGGACCGCCCGCTTCATAAACTTTCAAATGAATAGCGGCCATCTCCAAGTAGGGATCCACTTCTTCTTTTATGCGAACCAAATGTCCATGTTTCTCAAGATCTATAAGGCATTCTTCTAAGTTCCGATACAATAGTTTGACTCCAATCTCCCTGTGGGGCATGGTTTATTTTATCGTAGCAAAAAGCGCCTCTTTTCACCACCTAAAGCGTCTTTTTGCCGCTATTTTGTAAAAAACGTGACGCTAACGGACACAGCAACCGCTATTGTCGGCAATTTTGGTTTCTAATGGACACAGATGCTGCTATTTAGTGAAAAAGCTCCTATTGGGCAGTGATTGGGGAGTTTTGGCGAAAATAGAAAAAACACCCCAATCAGGGGCGTTTAAAGATTATGGGTATGGGCTTGTCCAGGGTTAGAAACTGTTATACGTCACGAATTCGGCCACAGGCTTACGATACCCGCGTGGTCTGCGCTTGCCGCTGTCCTCTTTTCCAATCGTAATCATCATGACGGGCACAAAGCGGTCCGGAATGGTTACTGCCTGCCGCACCTGCTCAGAATCGAAGCCGATCATCGGGCATGTATCCCAGCCTTTATCCTTAGCAATGAGCATAAACTGCATGGCGGACAAGCTAGCGTTGCGGATGGCCTCATCCCGTTTGAAAGAATCCCCGCCTTCTTCATACATGCGATGCACACTGCTGACGGTTTCATCAAATTCACGCTGATCCATAACGCCCAGATTCAACAAACCTTCGTTAATTGGTCCGATATTTTTGTATGCTTCCAAATCTCCAAGCACAATAATAGTCGCCGAGCTGGAAAATACCTTATATTGCTTATAAGCCGCCTCATATATTTGATCCTTGATATCTTTGTCCGTAACAACCACATAATGAGTATGCTGCAAATTAAAAGCGGATGGAGCAAATTTGACTAGATTAAACATCTCGTTCAGTTCTTGCTCACTAATTTGGATATTCGGATTAAATTTATTGGCTGATCTTCGGGCTTGTACCAATTCCTGAAACTGACTCATGATGTATCTTCGCTCCCTATATATTTTTTTCTAAATCGTTAAGGTTATTTTATCATACTAACTTTAAAAAGGTAAGTGATATTTTTCATGGTCATTAGCCTCCAGATTCCGATATCCTCGTGGTCTTTGTTTGATACTTATTTAGCTGCATGAACTGTAAAAGTACCCTTATAGTTTTTGGACGGGATTTCGATCTCGTAAGTACCCGGTTGAGGATTATTTAATAAAAAAATATTTTGGCCTGCACTTAACTCGGCACTAATATTCAAATCCTTGGAAATGATTTTTAGATCCGTTCCCGCGTCCGGCTTCACATTAATAATGGCTTTTATCATCGTAAAGGCTTTAAATTCGGTGCTTTTAGGCGTCATTCCGGCGGCTGATACATCAATCGTCGCGACTTGCAAATCGTTTTCTTCATCGATGACTGCGATCTGTGATTGCGGCTGACCAATTGCTCCGATGCTAATTTGATCCTGCTGCAGCAGAAGATATTCCCCACAAATAACCACGCATGATGCCAATAAGATCGAGCTTATATACGTTGGTTTTTGTGCAGCCAATTTCGCTTTTTTTGTCTTGGGTTGAGATCGTCTGATTAGCGAATCCCCAATTTTTTGTACGATAAAGGAACATAGGATGAACAAAACAACCGCAACCAAAACAACGGATTTCGATGTAAAAAACAATCTGCCTATGACTGCTCCCAGCATCGCCCCGACGGATCCGGACAAAATTCCGTTGATGGCAGATTGCCATCCAAAGGAAATACCCAGTGCAAATCCGGCAATTACTGCAAACATGACCGAGATCATTACGGATAAGCTTAAGCCAAAATCGAATGTTTGCGATGAAGCCACACCAAACGCTAGACCTGTTAAGACGGCAAAAACAGAAGAAACAGACATACCAGCCGATGTTGTCAGCAATCCTTTTTTATGAAACGAAAAATACACATGATAGCCTGTAATCAATATGATCAAGACGAAACTGCCTATGTTAAGCAGCATAATAAATTCACTCCATCATTGTTCGTTTAGTATCTTAAAATGCGTGTTCAAAAAGTTCGGTTTTCAGCACCAAGAAGATTGGATGAAGATAGGGGCTGAGGAGCGGAGCGTACGTATTGGGTACGTGAGCACCGGAAGGCCCGGCTGAATTCAAGATTCGATGTCGAGTTGCTTCCTGATTCACTTCGTGATCAAAGGCGGACTTTTTGAGCTACCTTTTAAAGCTTTTTGGCGAAGTCCCAATCTGGGTATATATATGGTATCGTTGGTGCGGTTGCCGGCTCCACGTTTTGCACGAGAATTTTAATGGCTGGCTGGTCATGATAGGATGTTTTGGCGATCGTTCCCGTAATGGTTACCCAAGTATCATCGGCATAACCGCTTGCGCCGGGACTCTCGGCGATCATTCCATATGGCGAAATATCCGCTATGCAATGGGTCATGGCCATTCTTCCGATAATAAACTGATTTTCAGCCAATCCATCTTCTCGATAAATGAAACCTTTGATTTTGATCGGCTTGCCCTCGAATTTACCCGCAAATGAATTAAGTGCCTGCAATTTCTCGATAAACCATTCATCTTGCATTTCAATGACATCTTGCTTATATAACAACATTCCTAATTTGGCATAGTCCCGATTGTAGTTGTCCGAATAAAACAGTTCTTTTAATGCGGAATCTTCCGTGCCTACCAGCTGTAGCAAATCCGCGGGAATCCACGATTTGTTAATAGAGTATAAACCCTATTTTATGGGTCCACTAACATATTACGTCGAATAAGGCGTTTTCATCAAGCTGAATTTTTACATCGCATAAAAATGTTGGCTTAAGGAAACATTAATGATATCCTTAACCCACTTTTTGGAGGCTGCCATGTATTATGTATACAGTTTCTTTTTGCTAGTCGGAGGTTTGTTGATTATCAATGCCGTCTTTTCGTATCAAAGCAAACATATCGATCCCCATTTCTGGGAAACAGCCAAATTCCAGCTGCTGATGCTGCCTCTTTTTTTAATCGCGAATCTGTCCATCGGGTATGGAGTACGGTTCGGTTTTAAAGCATCCAGCCATCTAACCTTAGTTCTGATAGCCTCAAAATGTCTGGAAATTTTCATTTCCGTTGCCATGGGGTTTTTGTTCTTAAAAGAAATCCCGAACTGGAAAACTTGGGTAGGTATTGGCATCATCATTGCCGGGGTTGCTGTCGCAAAGCTCAAATGAACGGGGTACAACCGCTAGCTCACCGCTAGCGGCTTACATCTCTTACTTATTCGATAGGGAGTCAAACCAAGTTAAACAACTTCAAGGCTATATAGACAGCTACTCCCCAAATCACCAGTGCGGAGATTTTATTGATCGCCGTTAGGATTTTGCCACCGGTATCCGCATCGCCGACCTTTTTGCCTACGAATGCCAATCCAAAAAACCAAATCCATGATACCACCATCGTGGAGAATGTAAATATGAACTTGTCTAAACCCGAATAGCTGAGCGAACTTGTCCCGATGACGCCGATCGTGTCTAAAATGGCATGAGGATTCAACAGCGATACCGACATAGCAAACATGATCTGTTTTTTGGAAGACAACGCTGCTTCGCGCCGGTCCAACTTCGCGGGTTTACTTTTCCAAATCGACCAGCCCATATACAGCAAAAATGCGAGTCCGATGATGAATATCGCTGTTTGCAGCGCGGGGATCGTAAACACAACCACCGATACGCCCAGAACGGCCAGCAGAATCAGGAGTGTGTCGCAGCAGGCCGCCGTCACAATGACGGGAATAGCTCCCCTGAATTTGGGCTGCGAGGCCCCTTGATTAAACACAAAAATATTTTGCGCCCCGAGCGGGAGAATAAGCCCAAGCGCCAGCAAAATACCGTGTATCATTGCAGTAAACATGCGCTTCAACATTCCTCTTTCTTATGTTTTTTGTGTGAAACTAATAAAGAAACGGTTTAGCTTGATTTGAAAATAATATAATCGTTATCCTATCATAAAAGTCGGAATCCGTGGAGGAAATTTATGGTTGATTCGTAAAAAAGAAGCCACCAGGATGGAATCCTGGCAGCTTTAAGCTTTATTTTTCTTCGCTGTCTGTACCCGACATTTCGGAAATCGCCCGCTGGGCCAGCATCGCGATGACCGAGTCGTCCATCGGCGGATTGTGAAGCCCAGCGCGGACATCACGGTACATCCTCTCCAGCGGCAGACTACGCGACAGGCTCGATCCTCCTACTATGCGCATCGCCAGATCGACAATGCGCATTGCCGCATTCGTCGCCATCGTCTTGGAGAGCCCAAGTTCCGGCTTCATAGAAGGCCGTTCCTTCGGCAAACGATCCCAACGATCAGCAACGCTGTACAAGAGCGTGCGTGCCGTAATCAGCTCTGACTCCATCTCCCCGATTTTCTGCTGAATATGCGGCAGCTCCGCAATCGGTCCTGGCAGACTGTTCGGCCGATATTCCGCAGCGAACTTGATCGCGAAATCGCGCGCCGCCCAGGCGATGCCGATATAACAAGCCGGAACATGCAGGAGCGCGCCGCCATGATCGGACATGCCAGTTTCTGCCGTCGCCCCTTCTCCACCCTCACATCCATCGATTCTTTCTTCTTCCGGTACGAAAACACTGTCCAGCAGCAGATCATGGCTTCCGGTTCCCCGCATACCGAGCGTATCCCATGTCTCATCAATGCTGACGCCCTTACCTTTACGCACGAAAAACGTACCCTTCCGGCCTTCATTCTCCACAAATGCGGTTACTGTAAATTGTTCCAGGACGGGAATCAGCGAGCTGAAGGTTTTGCGTCCGGTTATGAGATAGCCACCTTTCGTTTTTACGGCGGTGGTTTGCGGTCTTCCGCCGCGGCTCGGGCTACCTGTAGAAGGCTCACTCGCGAACTGGTTGATCATCGCGCCTTTATCCGCAACCGCTTTGCAAAATTCGGCGTACAGCTTCCGCGGCCATGACTGCTTGATGCGGAGCTGCAGCATCTGGCTGACATGCCAACCGACAGCTAATGCCGTTGAACCGTCTCCCTGCGCTAACCGTTCCTGCGCAAGTAGCATTTCATAAAGCGATGCTTCCTCACCACCGAATTCCTGTGGCAAGGTCAATTTCAGGTAGCCGGCTTCCCGCAACCCCTCAAAATTTTCGAAAGGAAAAGACCCTTCACGGTCATGTAGGGCGGCGCGTTTCGCGAATACTGCGGCAAGCATTTCAGATCGGGAAGCGATGTTACATTCACGCTCATTTCTTACAAACGGATCTGATTGGATGGAACTCATGCGGCATTCTCCCCTCTGCTGCTTTCATCCCTCATATTGTATACCTTTTTGGTCGGAATTGTCCAAATCCAAAGCAGTTTGACGGCTTTATTTCATTTACCAGCAGGACAACAGTTAGCGGTTATTTCCACTAATCCAATGAACCTGCTACGATCTTCCCTTTAAATAAAGTTGCGACTCTTTTTGCCCTTCTGGCAACCGCTTCGGCGGAGCAGGATGCTTCGACCAACACCAGGCTTGCTTCATCCCCAGCCTTTGGCCAAGCTTGTGTTCCTGCCTGATCCAGCGTTGTAATGCCATTCGTAATGTAACCCAAAGTCTGTCCCAATTGGCGCTCATCTACCCAATGCGAAATTTCAGCCAAGCGTCCGGCGCGTTCCAGAATATCCCCGTTTCCGAATGGTGACCAAAGATCGTAAACATTGTCGCAGCAGGCGGCAACAGATACTCCATGATTATGCAGCAGCTGGACGGGAGGAAACTTCCGGCCCATCGGAACGCTCGTTATGATGGAGATGCCCGCGTCCGCCAGCAGCCACGCCATTTCCGCCGCTTGCCCGGCCGGGATGTCTCCCAGGCTGAACGCATGGCTGACCGCTACTCTTCCTTGAAGTCCGGCTTCTACGGTTAGTTCAGCCAGCCGCTTGATCGTAAAAATCCCCAGACGGTCCGGATCATGCAAATGCAAATCGATGCCTGCGTTTTCCTCCGCGGCAATCATCACCATGGTTTGCAGGGATTTTTCCATATCCCCGTCAACGGTTGCCGGATCAACGCCGCCGACGTGCGAGGCCCCCTTCCGCACGGCTTCCCTTACCAGCCTTTCCGAACCGGAACGAAGCAGTCCCTGTTGGGGAAATGCTACGATTTCATAGGACAGCTTGTCCTCATACAGATGCAATGCGTGCTGCACCTCTTCCAAATGCGAAAGCCCAACCTCCGGGAAAATGTCTACATGCGTCCGAATATGTGTTGCTCCCGATCTTAACGATGCTTCCAGATAATTCACCGCACTGTTCCTAATCGAATTGGAGCGCTCTGGGTCAAAATCCTTCTCCTCATCCAATCGTTCGAAAAGCGACTTCACCGGCGTTACCGCTCTCCACTTTCCACCCAGCAGCGTTTTGTCCAAGTGACAGTGTTTCTCCACAAAAGAAGGAAGAACTAGGTGAAGTCCTGCATCTTTTTGCGGAAGCTGATCTTCGATCGGCTGGTCCGCTGGAACAATTTTTGCAATTTTCCCATCTTCAATCAGCAAATGCCGCACTTCCGTTTTTGTCCCGATGACGACATTATCCTCAATTTGATAACCGCTCTCTAAGCGGGCGTTCATAAGCCAATAGCGATGTTTCATCATCTATCATCCTTTCCGAGCACCACGAAGGCTCCTTGTTGAAATGGGTCAGCATAAAGAGGGGAGTGTTCCGGCGACCAGCTTGCCTTTGAAAAAGACCGCTATCCGTTTTGCCCTTCTTCCCACAGCTTCCGCCGAGCAGCTTGCTTCCACGAACACGACGCTCGCTTCGTCACCGATCCGCGGCCACATCTGCTCTCCGCCCCGGTTCAAAGGTGTGACGCCTCCGGTAATATACCCGAGCGCTTGTCCCAGTTCTACTTCATCCACCAGATGGAATCGTTCCGCCAGCGTTCCCGCCTTTTCAAGTACGTCTCCCTTGCCAAACGGGGACCAATGATCCGTAATGCTGTCATCTCCCAGCGATACCTTCACCCCTCGTTCGTGGAGCAGTGGTATCGGGATAGTCCGCCCCAGCGGGACGGAGGAAGCAATCGAAATGCCCAGTCTGGCCAGCCGGTCGCAAGCCGCGATGACTTTCTCCTGCGGAATATCGGCTAGCGCCAAGGCATGGCTTATGGTGACTCTCCCCTGCCAACCGGCTTGTTCCGTCAAATCGGCCAGCCGCTGGAAGGTGAAGAGTCCCAGATGTCCCCCGTCATGAATATGCAAATCGATATCTGCGTCCGCTTCCACCGCAAGCTCCATGGTGGTTTGCAGCGATTTTTCAATATCTCCGTCAACGGTTGCCGGATCGACACCGCCGACGAGCGATGCTCCGTTTCGCAAAGCTTCTCTCATAAGGGAAACCGATTGGCTCAGCAGCAGCCCATGCTGTGGAAACGCCACAATTTCAACCTCAACTTTTCCTTTATAATCGTCTGCGGCTTGGAGTGTTGCCTCTAGGTTCTGAAGTCCGATGGAAGGATCAATGTTACAGTGGCTGCGGATGCGCGTTGTGCCGGATTGCAGCAACAGTTCGATCAGCTTGCCCGCACGTTCTCTAGCCACCGGAAGCTGCCTAGGTAGTAGCTCCCTCTCTTCCTCAAATCGCGTAAAAATGCCGTTCGTCGCAACGGTCGGAGCTTTCCATGGTCCGCCGTAATAGGTTTTGTCCAGATGGATATGCATGTCCCGGAACGAAGGAAGCATCAGCTTGCCGTTCATATGCCGCTTGGGCAGCGAATCTTCAAGTTTGCCAGGGGCGGGCATGATTTCGGCAATCTTTCCGTTTTCAACCCTGACATGAAAGAGGTCCGTTTCCGTTTCGGCTACTGCTCCATTTTCGTACCGATATCCGGTCTCCAGCCGGACATGAGTTAACCAGTAATGATTGTCCTGCATGGCTCACCCTGCCTCCTTGTTATTTCAAATATCTCATCGATATGTCATAAGGCTTTACATAGAGTATGCTAACATGTGAAATAACTATATGAAAAATATTAATAATATTGCGTATACTAACCTTTTTCATATATAAAGGAGGAAATGCCACTTATGGATATCAGACAACTTAAATATTTTATTGCCATAGCGGAAGAACGAAAAATCTCGGCTGCAGCCCAAAGGCTCCATCTTTCCCAACCGCCGTTAAGCCAGCAGCTTAAAGCGATGGAGGAAGAGCTTGGCACCATCTTGGTCGAGCGCTGCGGAAGACTGCTGGAGTTGACCGAATCCGGAAAAGCGTTGTATCGCTATGCCCTGCAACTGACGCAGTTGATGGACGAGGCGGTTTCCGAGGTAAAGGAAGTGGGTATTGGCGTGAAAGGAAGCCTGAATATCGGAATCAACACCCTGTCTTCCGTCGAACTTCCGGGGCTGCTTCATCAGTTTAAGATGCGGTACCCCCATGTCACTTATAAAATCCAGCAAAATGAATCCTCCCGACTGTGTGAACTGGTGAGAAACCGGGTACTGGAGCTGGCCATCATCCGGCTGCCTTTGGAGTTGGACGCTTTTGAGGTCATCCATTTGCATATGGAGCCGTTTTATTTCATTACTTCGCAGAAACAGCCGGACTTTGATGAAGGAACATCTCTTGCCAAAGTGTCAAACTATCCGCTAATGCTCCCCAGCACTGAAGGATTGGGAGTGCATTATTCCATTCTGATGGCCTTCTCCGCACAGCATATCAAGCCGAACATCGTTGCCGAATGTTCCGACATACCGCTTCTGCTGCACTTGGTAGCTTCCGGCTTTGGCTCGGCTATCGTGCCTGAAACGGTCATCGCTCAGCTTTCAGAGCGTGGAATTTACGCCTACAAAATAACGGAACCTCATCTGTCCGCCGCGACGGGCCTGATTTGGCTCAAAAGCCACCATTTATCCGCAGCCGCGCAGCATTTTGTGGAGTTGATACATGGCAAGTTCCCTTCAAATTGCCTTCTCCATGACCAAAAGCAACACTCGGTCCTGAGGCCGGGTTATGTTAACGCACCTTAATTATTTTTGAGTGATTTATCCACTTTACATGAATTGCCGGATAACATCCCGCTCTCTTGCTGCCGGTCCAACTAAAAAAGCACGCCAATGTTGGCGTGTTTTGCCTTGAGATCTATTGATCAAAATTGGCGTTTCAGAAGATTTGGACATGCATTTGGATTTCCTTATGATTTGAAGATCCTTAATCCCCCATTTATGGATTACTATAAAATAACCTGGTCCTCTAAGTTTCTCCATAAATGGTGTGCCTCCCTAGCGATATGTTCCAACAGATCGGGAGGTGAGGTTGTAACAGCAGCACATCGTTTAATGAGATCGTCTAATTCTAATTTAAACGCTTCAAGAGCTTTGGTCTCCTTAATAACCATTTGGTTAAAGTTGTTTAATACCGGTGACATACCCTTTTCCTTACGTGAATAGCGAAACATCGTTCGGAGTGCATTGGCTTGGAGAAATAAGTTTTCGAATTTTTTGGTCATGTTTCTTACCTGATCATGAAGATCATAATTTGATGTATCTAAATAATGACTTATATAGCTAAGATGATCTGCCATTTGCCTGAGCCAAAAATAATTTTCATGTATGGTTGCGTCAGTCGCTGAAACCTGCTGGCCAGATTGAAGTAATTTGAACACTGATACGGTTTCTTCTGCTTCTCGAATCATGTGATCAAGAAGTGATTGTGGAGTTGAAATAATGACTTCGCAGTGTAATGATTTATCCAACGTATAGGCGAGTAAACTGTGAAACTCACGTGTCGCGTGCTCCGCTTCATCAATCAACTTTGCAGGATCTGCAGTTTTTGATTGGGTCTTCTCAAATATCGTTCCCAGACGCTGTACCATATTCTGATTTGCACGGGCTAGTTCCATTTCATGATGACTTATTTCTCTGTCAAAAAATCGGCCGTGATCATAATTGTTTTGCACCCAAAAGGCTATTATTCCATAGATATCCCTTTCATAATTATCTGTATAGGGCATAGTACCACCTCTTTCCCGGTAAAATATGTTTTTTTAAGTCTAACCACTCATTCTTGCGTTCGTATAAAGAAATATCTCTCCATATGGTTATGCGTGGCATTGGCTACCTATGCTTTGATGAAGCTAATATTGGACTTAGACGGGCCTGTGCTAACGAATCTGAGGAGTGTTATATCCAGAAAATTTTGGTATTTTTAAAATCGTGATAAACCACGGTTTTTTATTTTTGGGCAATATTTACAGGCTAATTATTGTATGTTAATATATACGCAGTTACGTAACTACGTATTTAAATAATTAAGCGGAAGGGTGATCCATTTGACAGTGTCTAGAGATTTTGGCGCAGAATTGGATACTTTAAAAAAGCAATTAAATGATCTAGAGCAGCTTGTAAGTCAAATCGTAAGCGATAACACACCTAAAGTATCTCGAAACCAGACAGTCGACAAAAGCACCGTGTTGCTCGAAACGAACAGCGATGATTTGGAGCTTGGCAGTGTTTTTTACTCAGGACAATATCGAGGGGAAAAACAGCGGTATAGATGGGAACCCCAAGAAAGACATGTTAGTCAATTGTTGGATCTGGATGGCGAGAAAGTTGCCAAAGTTTTAGCAGCACTGGGTCACAAACAACGCTTAGACATTCTTAGATCGGTGTTGAAAGGACCCCTCTCGGGTTCGGAAATTGTAGAACGTCTAAACATGGGGACCACCGGACAACTCTACCATCACATTAAAGCATTGCTTGGGGCTGACCTCCTTGTCCAAGAAGAAAGAGGTGGGATGTATTCTCTCGCCCCCCATCGAGCACTCCCATTACTTTTGTTACTAGCTGCGACTTCCGACTTGCTTGACACAAGTGACTATTTTGAATTAGCTGAGACAAGGAACAACGCTAGTGCCTATTTGGGGAACAGCCAGGATGGATACGACCCGCACCATCTTCTCTGGGCTGTGTTAGAGAACTCCATCATAGAGCATCGGGCTGGATTTTGTAACGAAGTAGGCATTTTCCTTCAAGGTGATGGCAGCATCACCATTAGTGACAATGGAAGAGGAATTCCTGTTAAAGTCCTTCCGAACACTGGAAAGTCCAATGTGCAAGCAGTTCTTACTGAACTGAACCATTTTACCAACGAATCTTTCGTTGCTCCCGGAGGAGAAAAAGGGATTAACATCGCAGTTGTGAATGCTCTCTGTCAAAAGCTTTCAGTCGAAGTGCGCCGTGAAGGAAAAGTGTTCAGGCAAGACTATAAACATGGAATTCCTCAATCGGGTTTGTTGACCGTAGGTGTTACAAAAGAAACGGGAACAAGTGTAACTTTTCTACCAGATCAAGAAATTTTCAAATCCGCCTTTGACAAGAATATTGTAGCGAAACGTATTCCTGAACTCACAGCAACTTTTCCCGATCTAACACTTCACTTTCATTATGAGTAAAATAACTTGCACCTGAAACAGTAAGAGAGATAAGCGTTATAAGGGAATCTCATCCAACCCATTGAATTGAAGCAGCAACCTTTCGACATCGGCTTATCCGGCGCGAAATGTTCCAACAATGCAACACTTCATAATCTGGATCAACAATCCGATAATTCCCATGTAACTCATATAAAAAGGGGAGCCCCAAGAGAATAGGGAACCATCCAGCGTATTCGAAAGACTATACTTAAAAGTTGGCCAAAAACTAAGCGAAGACTTGCTTCATTCCATGACCCGAAATGGGCACCTCCCTTCGAAGATGTCCTTTCGGAAAATACTATGTTTAACTTTTTTCTGCTTCACGACCAACATAGGATCTTCGACGAAAACAAGACCTATGTATCAAACTCATAATTTTTTACTACATACAAAAGGAGCTACTGCGGCAGCTCCTTTATCGTTTTTATTAGACGTATGTGATCCGATTGCTGGCTTACTCCTACCTTATCTCCGCCCCACTAGGACAACATAGGGGGACCTGTTCACTGCTATTTCCTCTTAGAAACAGGTATACCATGAAATAACGGATGAAGGGAATCTTCCAAACGAATACGTCGGGAATATGAAACCTTCTGTAAAACCAAATGGGTTAGTAGATGTAACATACATAAGAAAAACATTAAAGGTACGAGTCACAATTAGCGTCCACCGGTTCTGACAGCCTGCAGCAAATGTTGTGATACCTTGGGTTGGTTGTTGGGATACAAAGCTTTGTACTTGAGACGGGGACTGCGATAGCTGCTGAAACGAACTCAGCAATTGAGGCGGTGGCGGCGTAATGCCTGGAGGCAATCCCGCTCCTGGTCCTCCTCCTGGTGTCGGAACTCCGGGAACGAAGCCGGGTGTCGGAACTCCAGGAATGAAACCACCTGGCATGGATGGGGTTAGAAAAGGTGAAAATGGACCCAGTGCTCTACAGGAATACATGGATATCTCCCTCTCTTATTAAGATCGACATATATCGTTACGCTACAGTATGCACGGGCGATAGCACATGTTCTTGGAACCTCTAAATAAATGAACGGGTTATAGCTAATGTTTTCGCTCTTCAGCCGGTTTTGCTGAGCCGCTTAAAAGCACGAATCAAAAAAGGCGACCCCCAATCCCACTTTTGTGAGTGATGAGGGTCGTCGAAAAAACACATAGACATTTTACAAGAGTACTCACTAGTTTAACGATTTAGAGCTCTCGGTGATAACGCACTTCTTCCGATACTTCTTTGAATCCAACGGAGTGATATAAGGATAGCGCGGAAATATTGGCCGTCTCGACTTGCAGTTCTGCGGACGCACATCCATGGACTTTGAGATATGTTAGTGCCTGAGAAAGCAAATACTTTGCAATCCCTTGTTTCCGCCAAGGGTATCTCACAAAAAGATCTTCAATAGCCCCATCCCCATCTTCATCAACCCAAACCATGATGCTTCCTACTAAGGTTGCACCTTCCCTTACAATAAAAGCAGTCCACGAAGAATTGTTCCGTCTATTCATTAACTGCTTATATCCAATCGGGGCATCCGGCCAAATTTCCATGTCAATTTCTAAGTATTCATCGATACTTTCCTCCGAATCTATTGTCTCTGGCAAGCATCGATAAGGTTCGGCAAGAACGGTCTCTTCAATCTTCTCGCATAAGTCTCTTCGCATTGTATACAAACTCTTCGAATATTCAAAACCCTTCGAAATGAAATAGTTATTGTTGTACTCCTCAGTGGATTGGTTCCCAATTCCAACTATCGTTCGATTCGAGCTAGGTAGTGTTTCTTTTAACTCGTATGCCCTATTTAACAAACGTTCATATAGGAGATCATAGAGTGGATAATCTTCTTCTCTTTGCGGAAGCGTCTTCAAATTAAAATAAATGTAGTGCGCATGCTCTTGGAGGCCGCCCGGCGGAATTGTGGAAATGACACCAACTTGTCCCTTACCTATCATTTGTTCATTCTCAATCGCTACGAACACATTCGGCCAATTATCTTCTTCTCCAACCCACCAAAATACGGTGTTATCTTTAGAAGTGACGGCACCGTACAATTCACCTAACTTCTGCATATCATCCTTTGTAAATATCCGGATCTCTACTTCGCTCAAGCTAAAACACCACCATTTTTTAATGATTGCTTGGAAAGCTATAACAGTAGTATTCTACCATTTTTCAAATCCCTCACTTGGTAATAAATCGTTTTAAATTGTTTTCTATTCACCTGAAGCCAGCCCAGTTTCTGGTATCTAGGCGCGTTAACGAATTAAACATGAAAAAATAACTGTCGAGATCTTTCTCGACAGCTTGAAAACCCATCCTACTAGTGCGAACCGATAAATGGCTCCCCTGCGATAATCATGTCACTTTCAACATTTGTTTTTAAAGCATTCCAGCAAATCAAATTAGTTCTGCCAAACATTGAAACGATTACCGTCAAGATCTTTAAAGCGGAATTGCAATCCGCATGAGCCTTTGTCAGTAATCGGTTCGACCTCTACACCATGCTCCACCAGCGACTTATGGAGAGCAACGATATTTTCGGTCTCGAACGTAAGGGAGAACATCTCGAAATCTTTGCCTTCCCAGCTGTCCGTCATAAAGTTGGCATTTGATCTGTCTTTTGATTCAAGGAGAAAAACCCATTGCCCACTCCCCATAATCAGGATGCTTTCATTCCGATCGAATGGCTTCAAGCCCAGCACCAGCATATACCAGGCTCTGGATCGGGATAAGTCCGATACCGGCAAGTAGTTGCAAAACATGTGGGAGCCATTCATTGCATTTGGCATCATTATGTGGTTGCTCGTTTGGTTTCGTAAACGATTTAATCGGCCAACTCGTTTTTCCCAATGGTTATCCGACAATGCTTTTACGGTATATATCATTCACCCCCCGATACTTGTTGGAATATGCTTGCTCATGAAAGATCTCGAATGGCCACCGTTAGTTAAATTCCCAATTGCCGGTACGATTGCGACAGTTTGCTGTTTTGCTGCGGCTTCACTCATTCGATACATACCTGGCACGAAACGCGTATTAGGATAAAGCCAAGGACTCCATCATCCATAGCAATTTTGGTTTCCGCGATCTCTTCGTGGTAAGATCCATTCGCCCAATTCTGGCGGACGACGGCAAAGTGTTGCCTGTTCAAAACTATACGCGATGCTGATTAGCGTGGGCTCACTGAAAGCCCTCCCGGAAAAGACAACACCAAATGGCCCCTGCGTCGAATCGCCATCCGCATCTATTGTTCCTTTTGCCGAATAACCGGCGGGCACCGTAATAAGGGGATACCCTAACCTGGCAGCAATGTACATGCCATCAATGTCACCGGGTAGCATTAATGCATCTAAGCCGTGTTGATCGAGTGCATAGTCAATCCCTTGTACTACAGCCAGTTGGTTATATTCTTGACGTTTAAGTTGATAGGTTGTCTCGGTCAGCGCATTTTGTTCCGAGCGAATCAGATTGTCTTGGCCGAACTGTAATAGGGAAGCAGCATGCTTCTGATTATAAGCAATCAGTTCTTGAAGAGAATGCACGGGTATATCTGAGTTCAACTTCGATAAATAGTGATTCAAACCTTTTTTGAATTCGTAGCAGATAACATCATTGTTCCATGGATGCTGTTCCAAATTGATGTCCATAGGATCGATAACTGTAGCACCTTGCTCACGTAGAACGTCGATGGCGGATTCCATGATTGAAAGTCTTTCTTCATCCAACGACCGATAGTAATGTCTTGGAATTCCAATGCGGGCTTTACGAAGAAAGTCTCGGTCGAGATAAGTTGTGTAGTCATGGTAAGTACGATGCGGGCTAGTCCATGTTGCCTTATCGTTTTCGTCAGTACCGGCGATTGCGCCGAGTAGAATCGCTGCATCAGTGACTGTCTTGGAAATTGGTCCCGGTGTATCCTGACTTATGGAAATTGGGATAATGCCGCTGCGACTCGCAAGTCCTACAGTAGGCTTAATACCGACGAGAAAATGTTGGCTGGCCGGTCCAATAATCGAACCTGCAGTTTCTGTACCTATCGCTGCTGCCGCCAGGTCCGCCGCTATAGCTGCAGCTGATCCTGAACTTGACCCGCTAACGAAGAGTTTCCCAGGTCCATATGGATTCAACACATATCCGCCTCTAGAACTGTATCCAGCTGGCATACCGCTTGACATAAAATTCGACCACTCGGTCATATTTGCTTTTCCAAGGATAACTGCCCCGGCAGCGCGGAGCTTGGCGGCTATATATGAATCTTCAGGAGCAAACGACTCAGCCAATGCGATTGAGCCAGCGCTTGTATGCATCCGATCGTTTGTATCGATATTATCCTTGAGCAGGATCGGAATTCCGTGCAGCGGCCCTCGACTCCCTGTTGTTTTTAGCTCATTATCAAGATTCCTAGCGATTTCAAGCGCATCTGGATTGATCTCTAATACGGCATTGATCAAAGGATTATACCTATGAATTCGTTCGATATATGCTAGGACAAGGGCTTCGGAAGTACATTCACCGGTAACCATTGCCTTTTGCATGCTCAACAAATCGGCTTCCTGAATCCAATCTTGCAAGTTGATGATCATATTTTAAGATACCCCCTACTGGTAAATTCTCCGACAACATTTGTATGGTAACATCTGTCTTACCAGGGGGTATAGGTAGAGTTTCGGTATAAATGAAAAAGTATTATTGGTCAATGAGAATATATAATCTTTCTTAATTCATTACATGTTTCTTCTGAAATTCTATACCCCTTTGTTGTTCCAGGTAGTTCCACTAAAAGTCCTGTAGTTTCCTCCTCTTTATCCACATTTAAGTGGTAGCTCCTTGTTGTCCCATCCTTATATTCAATGTCCATTAGAAATATTGCGCCATAATCCAACATACCACTTATTGGCTCCGCATTATTAATGGCAGAGGTGAATATGTTAATTTCATCCTTATCCTTGAAGGTCTTTTCTTTAAAGGGCCTTTCCTTCATTTTCTCGCACAATTGAATGCATTCTAATCTAACCTACTTATTTCTTTGCTTTGGAATTTTTCAGTTTCACTACATCCGACTAAAAGAATAAAAACACTCAATATGACTGTATATATTCGAAAGTACTTAATAGCTTTTCATCCTTTCTGCACCCGTGGTTTTAAGTTATGTTCCACTTTTCCTCGAGTTACTACATTGTGATCGGCAGCTTCTGTGGATTACTTTTCAAATGCCTATAGGTTAAATCCTCTTCTTTCATAAAAATAGACTCCTAACTTGATTGAATTTTGTAGGTTTGACTTGGTTATACAGCACTATCATGATTTTGAGCCAAGATTAATGTTATTTTCTACTCCCCTTTAAACCTCCCCATTACAATAGTGTTATATAGCCTACCATCAGCAAGTAATTTATCATGTTTTAATACACCTTCAGTTTCAAATCCATGCTTTTTATAAAGCTCTATTGCCTTTTCATTTGTCTCTAACACGCTTAATACCATTTTTTTAATACCAACGGAATCAGCCCAGAATATAGATTCACTTAATAGATTCTTTCCAATACGATATCCCCAAAATTCCTTTAATACGCATACTCCAAACTCCACTTTATGCAATAGTCGCTTTAAATTTGTTCCTTCACACCGCGAAAATCCAACGATTCGATCTTCAATCACAGCAACTAAAAATAAATTCCTTGGGCTCTCTTGATCTGCATTAATCATTTTTTCAAATCCTGAGGCGTCAATAAATGCCTCTCCACTTTCTCTGTCCATATTTTCGGTCTCGCCATCAATCTGTACTCGTAGTTTAGACAAGGACGTTGCATCTTCAATTACTGCAGACCTAATATAATATTCAAGTTCTTTCACATTAAAGCATTTTTGTTTAATAATCATGATGAGTCCACCTATAAATTGAATTTTTGAAAATGTAGCCAACATCCTCGATTTACTTTTGATATACTCTGTATCCAAGAGCAAAAAACAACCCCCAGAAAAACTGCTAACCAGTCACAGCTTCTCCGGGGGTCATTCGATATGTCTCGTCCGATTGCGAAACCCTGCTTATTTTGTCTCAAGTACCATCGTTTTCGATAGCTTGATTAGTTCTTCTTTGGACATATTAACATTCGTTTGAATGGTAATTTCTTTGTCTTTCACCCTCCAAGACAGATAGCTTAGGGCCCATTCAGGACTTTCCTTTTTTACCTTTTCGTTGGCAGGTTCATAGACATAACCTGTTTGCTTTTTCGCTGTTTCCGGGTCGATCGTGTACATATTCAATAGGAACTTGTTCTTCCCATTCACATACTCAAGCGTGAATTTGCCCGGTACCTTCCAATCATACTTCTTCGCATAAAGCAATTTGCCTTGTCCTTTAATGGCGGCTTCTTTTTTTACTTCTGCTTCGAACTCCTTACTTTTCAGATACTCGATTTCCGCTTTGACTAACGTATATCCCTTCGGCAGGTTGGACGGTTTCTGCAATACTGCCCCTTGATACGTAGCAGCCTTTTTTATGTATTCCTCGTATGTTTTGAAGTTAAGCGGATTGATTATATAGAGGAATTCCATTCCGGACATCAATTTTTTGAGTTGCCCACCAGTGATATCCGTAAAAATCTCAAACCATCAGCCTCACGATTGATTCCTTTACTATCTTCCACCCAGTCAAAGTTAGAAATCTCCAATAAGGACTAGCCAACTCTTGATCTTTATTTTCTTAATCTCATGTTCCAGTTCATTGGCAATAGATGAATTCAATCTCTTGACCTCATTTGCGTATTATTTTATCTACGCGTGACCCAGCTCGATGCGTTAAAACGTTGTTTTAAGCTGTTTTAGGCCATCTTCGGTATATCTTTCAAATTATACTTCATCGAATTAACATACAAATGTTTGACAACTTAAACCTTGCTCAATTTTTCAATAGCCTGATCTTCATCGGACAAGAAAAATATATCCTTTCCATTATTACTCTCATATATAAAATCCTTAAGACTCTTACTTGAATAGGTTGAGAAATCACCAATTATCGCAATTTTTGTTTGATAATTAATGAATTTTTGAAGTATTTCTCCCGCAAGACATGTCTTTAAGTCAAAAAAATCTTCACATACTGCTGACTTGTTTAAAATTATTCGATTGGAACCAACTTCATAACTAACAGTCGCCATAAGATCCAAAGCAGACTGGACATTAGTGATTAGTTCTTTATTACTAACAACAGAAGCAATTTCTACTTCATTCTTTTTAATTAATCTTATATTCATAATCATCCTCCAATGAATTAGTAGTCCGAGAACTTTAAGCCCCAATGGGGCGGTCGCGATATGGTTCGCAGGATCGTCCGACCGCAGCATTTCCATTGAAATGCTACGGGCGGACCGAGCAACCGAACGGTTCGATACGTAAATACGATGTTATCTGATGTGCTTTTCTTCTCTGCGATTCTTACACCAGCGTAGCATTTAACATTCTATTTCATTCTTTTCATTATGGGATGGTCCTTGTTAAGCTGCAATAAATCCCATTGGTTCCCATAAAGATCTTTAAACACTGCTACAATCCCATATGGCTGTTCTTTGGGTTCTCTAACAAATTCTATTCCATTAGAGATCATATCGTTATAATCCCTCCAGAAATCATCAGTGTTCAGAAATAAAAAAACTCTCCCGCCAGATTGATTGCCTATAAATTCTTCTTGCTCCGGTTTCGATGCTCGTGCCAGTAAGATTGTTGTACCAACTGAGCCCGGAGGAGAAACGACCACCCACCGTTTATCCTGTTCAGGCTGATAAGTATCCTCTACTAAAACAAAGTTAAGCTTCTTTGTATAAAAATCTATTGCTTCATCATAATCCTTAACAACCAGAGCGATATGAACTATTGATTGAATCATTCTATTTTCTCCTCCGATTCCCTTATTCCAATTACGTTCTTTGATGTTCTTCCATCCATCTTTCAAGTGTCTCTTTAATTATAAAACGATCTTTAGAAGAAATACTTTTAATTTCATTCCAATTTCCATCAACAAGTTGCAAATGGTAATGGCCATTAATATCTGAATCCGGGTACCACCCTAAATCAAAGAGTAAAGTTTCTTCTCTTTCAGGAATGTACCATTTCCCATTTTTAATTCTCAGTTTAACGATTTGCAGTAGGTCTTCTGTGAAGAATCCCCAGTTCTCAATAAAGTAATCATCGCCCTCACTAAGAACAGGTTCTACATCGAAGAATTTGTTATAGGTTACTGCATAACCTGCTGGCACCTTAAGTTGTATTAGGTCTATTAGATTCAATGTACTCACCTCTAAAAAAAAGAATTAATGTTCTCGCTGATTTCCTATGCTGCGAAATAGAAACACAACAGGGTAAAGCTTTATCTCCCTATCACCGCACTCAAACCACTCATTATCTTTACTAACGGATAATATAAATGATCCATTTGTGGTCGGACCTGGATGTTTTTCGGTTTCCCGAGGATTCGGATAGTGTTTTGGTATCTACGAACTCGAGAGGCTTAAAAGGCGCAATTTTATTTCACTCTTTGATACATTTTTTCTTTGTGGTATTATATATGTAATAAAGACCAAGTGCTGCGAACACTTGGTCAGTACAATTGGCTTGGATGGTTTATTCCCTTCTAAGTCGTATAGGAACAAAACCCACCTCTGGCCTTAACCTTTGGGTGGGTTTTTACTTTTTCTTGTTGTTATTATTGATGTATGTTAAAAGAGCAAGAATGAACGTTCCAAAAAGGAACATGATCGTTAATGCATCTTTCACTTCCATGGCTTCACCTCCTTTCGAAGGGAGACCATGCCCACCCAAAATTCAATTGTAGTTATATTTTACCTTTATTCACATCTACGTACAAGCGTTCCCAATGTGAATCCTCCATATTATTCAATATCGTCGCTTACGTTCTGGTCCAATGGACTTTGGATTTGGCGTAACTTTGATACTTAGTGCGTAGATCTCCTACAAAATATTTCCGGGGAAATTGTCGTAGAACTCACATTTATAGACTGATTCATGCCCCTGAATACCGGCCCGCTGACCGTTCTTGAGCGTGAAAAAGCAGCCCTGCGGGCTGCTTCGGTCATACTTACTCATTCTGGAATTAGCTTCAGCTCATTACCCGCATTGCGGTAGATTGTTGATACCATACTTGTGATATGATATTTTCCGGTGGTCCAATCACTCACCTGATTATGATACCACTTGCTCAGTATATGCCCCGATTGTCCCGGTCCGACCACATTCAATGATTGCGAAGGATTGGACATATCGATCACCGTTCTCCATGGAGCTCCGTGATCCACTTCCCCACTCCCCGGATCCCAACCTGCCGCGCCAACGGTAACCCAGCCACCGCCCATTGAAACAGACTTTGCGTTAAAAATCAGATTCAGTGGTTTTACGGCACCTAGAGGATGCGCGAAATCCACTTGGTGGAACTTGCCCCATTGCCATTTGTCCGGATGTTTGCCCTGCAGCGAAACTGCCTGATCCACCGCAAGCTGGAATGCCTGCAGCGCCACCTTTTCGATTCCGCCCTTTTCGTCGATCCAAGGCTCCTTTTCTCCTTTGAGCGCTTTACGGATCATTTCATCCTTTACGACAGATTTATTGTTAAAAAGCTTCATCATGTCATCGCTAATTTCGGGCTTGAACAGCACATCATCAAAGCTCTGCAGCCACAGCTCATAAGCTAGCGGCGCAGCCTGATCCGGGTCATTCATTTTATTCCAGTTTTGCAGCAGCGTCAGCGCCTCCTGATCGACTTGGCGCAAATCAGACGAGTCTTTGATTTTGGTAATCAGCCCGGCCAAAAACTCTTCCGCCTGAAGATTCTTACGGTCAAACTGCAATTTCTGCAAATCCTCTACAGTCAGCTTATCCTTACCTGAAAGCACTTGCTGGATGCGCTCTTCCCGGTAAGGCTGAGACCAGTCGTCCGTCAGATGATACGGATAGCTGTCGCCGATCACTTTATTGTTCGCGGTAGCGATAAACCCTTCCTTCGGATTCACAGTTGTGGGCAGCTCATCCCATGGGATATATCCCGTCCATTCATATTCATCGGTCCAGCCGGGTACCGGAACGGAACCATCGCCTTTTTTGCGGATCGGAATCAAGCCGTTGCCCCGGTATGCGATTGTGCCATCCTTGGATGCAAAAACAAAATTTTGTGCAGGCGCATCATAATACTCCAATGCTTTCTTGAACTCCTCCCAAGTGCTTGCTTTAGCGAACATTTGAATCGCTTCAAGCTCCGTCGTCGCATTCAGGGCAGTCCATCTCATCGCAAGCGCCGTATCCTGCTGCTGATCCTTTGCAAACTCGGAAAGAATCGGTCCATGCCGAGTCACTACGACATCATATGGTACAGGCGCTTCGCCTTTCACTTTAATTTCCTCTTTATAGACCTTAGCCTCTTCCCACTTGCCCATGTACTCAAATTGGTTTGGATTGTTCGGGTTTCTTTTTTCAATATAGAGATCCTGCACATCCGGTGCCAAGTTCGTTACGCCCCAGGCGATCTTGTCGTTATGCCCGAGAATGATCCCCGGCACGCCTGCAAAAATAACGCCACTTACATTCATATCCGGAGCCGAAAGATGTGTTTCGTACCAAATCGAAGGGGTGCTCAGACTCAAATGAGGGTCATTGGCCAACATCGGCATACCTGAAGCCGACTTCTCGCCAGATACAACCCAGTTGTTGCTGCCGTTATACGGATTGGGCGTAACTGCAGCAGAAGCGAGAGCCGTGAGATCAATGGGGTTATCCTTCAGCGCCTGAATAATTGTGGCTCCATCCTTCGGATAGGTCGGCATCAAGGACTGAAGCTTCTCGGGCGACACCTGCTGCGCCATGGCATATCTAAAAGCCTGCCCCTCCCAATTGCCAGCCAAGTCATAAGCCATGTATTTGCCGATTGTCAAGGAATCTACCGGATGCCATTCCGTAGGCTTATACCCTAATATCGTAAATTCGATCGGCAGCGACTTGGATGTTTTGGCTTGGTTGATGTAATTGTTGACGCCATCCGCATACCATTGCAGTACCTGCCGGGAATTTCCCGTATATGCATCAAGAGAAGCCTCCGCCGCCCGCCGCAGTCTGAAAGTGCGGAAAAATTTATCTCGGTCGAGGGCTTTTGCCCCCACCACTTCACTAAGCTGTCCGGAAGCCTGCCTTCGACTCAAATCCATTTGAAATAAACGATCCTGCGCTGTTATGTAACCTTGCGCTATGTAGAGATCATGTTCGTTTTGTGCCTCGATATGCGGTACCCCGGATGTATCTCTCCATACGGTGACTTCCTTTTCCAAGCCGGAGATGTTAAGTTCTCCCTTAATCACCGGCAAGCTTTTATTCACGAGCCAATAGACGTATCCCCCTGCGCAGGCAATCAAAAGCACAATAACCAAAACGATAATTCCGACAACGCGAGGCCAGCGTTTTTTGCGTGGTTTAACGCTCGGAACGGTCACGGCAGCCAAAAGCTTCATGCAGGACTCCCCCAAACTTTCGGAAATTTATAGATACCCATCCATTATAGGTTGTTAGGCGTTTACATTGAGGGTGAATACCTATTCATTATCTTATTTTGGGATACGTTATTTGATGCTCGCGCTTACGGATAACAATCAAGCCGCAAGTCATCGGAAAGCCGATAGCTCACGGCCTGACTCTGAAAGCATTTTTTCATGCCTAACATTAAACGTGCAAAAATGACATGATGTAAAATTTATTCCTTTTAGGGATATATAAAATGAGGGTGTCTCAAAAGGTGAACTGCACCCCGTCAAGTAGCGAAATTGATGCAAAAGTGCATCTATTTACGACACATCGGCTTGATTTGGAATAAACGCTTGCGAAAGTGCAGGCTTTTTCTTTCTTCTGAGCTCAATTAGGTCATTCATGATCAAAAGGTTGTACTTTCGCATCAATTCTACCTCCCACACCACGAAACGTCTGAAAAGGTTGCACAATCGCAACAATTGTATTTCGACTTCAAAACTCGAGGATAGAGAGTTTTTCTGAAGATATAAGAACGTATAAACTTCGGAGATCTCACATCCTTATATCGCAAGAAAAACTACCGCTTCTATGAGAGTACGTCCATAACGAAGGGGGGCATATTACTTTTGGGACAGCCCCATCATTTAATTTATAGTATTTTTTTGATTCACATTATAATTTCGAACAAAAGGCAATAAAAATACGATAACGGCTGCAGAAATTTCTAACACTCCTGCATATATAAAGATCGTATTTGGCTCTATCCACTTCATTAAATAACCAGCAATAGCCTGAGAAATCGGAATAGATCCAGACATAACTAAAATAAGTATACTGATAACTCGTCCGAAAATTTTTGGCGGAATAATTGTTTGATTTACACTTGGAGCAATAATATTCACTATCCCAGTAGCCACCATTGGACCGAGAACTGCTGATATGTTGCCGGTTAACATTAGCAGACTCATTGATTGTGTATAATATTGTTTTTCCAAAATTTCAGTCCGCCAAGTAATAACAGCAGGTTCTGAAATTGATTCCACTACTCCAAAAATGGATGCCATCGTATAAAACACCCAAATTGGTGGCATACCTTCTAAATGAATACAAAAAAATATGCTTCCTCGCTACACTAAATGCCCAAGGTCTGATATGTGATACAACTGTCAATACTGCCAAGTAAGAATATTAATAGGGTGGTATGGTCATGTGGACATCATTTAGTAATAAAGAAAA
>JAIRVF010000110.1 GCA_031254035.1 Paenibacillus sp. | reverse complement strand
GGATCTGCTGGCCGATGCGGTCGCCGCCAAAGTTGGACAGTACAACTCAATCCTGCTGGAAAACCACGGACTGGTTACCACCGGAAAAAACTTGCGCGAGGCCTATTACCGCACCGAGGTTGTAGAGGAGAGCGCCAAAATCTATCTTGCAGCCAAAGCGGTTGGTACGCCAAAAGTGCTTACGGATGCCGAATACAAAGAAATTCAGTCGCTGGAAAGCGAAGCATACCGTGTGCAGCTGCTTCAAAAGCTGCAATAAAAGAAAGAACGATTCGAAACATCGGCGATTAATTCGCAGCGAAAATCTATAGTGAATACTTGACATCATTCTTAGCTTTCCTGTAATGTATTGAAAAACAAACCTGAAGGTTTGCTATCAAATGATGAAAAGCTGTGACCAAGACCAATGGTTCATTACAGTCCGTTCTGCTCCAGAGAAGAAACCCGAGGCTGAAAGGTTTCGCATGCGGCATGAATCTCCCTATCTTGCGAGCTGTCGGAAGAATCCTTGAGTTTGGAAAATTCCGACCGGGCATAACCCGTTATGTTGACCATGAGGATGGTCCGTCCTGTTTAAAAAAGCAGCCGGACCATTAAATACAGGGTGGTACCACGAACACATTCGTCCCTTGACCGGACGAATGTGTTTTTTTGTATATAGTGCGTGTTCAAAAAGGTCGGTTTTCAGCACCGAAGCCTATGCTTCCGATGTGCGTTTTTTCAAAACGCTTGAATTGGATGAAGCTAGGGACTGAGGAGCGGAGCTACACGTTTTCGCAGAAAACGACTTCGTAAGCATCTGCTTGTAGTGGGTACGTGAGCACCTGAAATGTTTCCGGAGGAAACATACTTCGTAAGCATCTGCTTAGGCCCGGCTGAATTCAAGATTCGATGCCGAGTTTCTTCCTGATTCACTTCGTGATCAAAGGCGGACTTTTTGAACAACCTCTTATAGATTTAGAGGAGATGAATGAGGATGAGACAAACACAAATGCTGCTCCCAACGCTGCGCGAAGCTCCGTCCGAAGCCGAGGCATACAGTCATCAGCTGCTGCTGCGGGGAGGTTATATCCGGCAACTCGCTGCGGGGATATACAGTTTCCTACCGCTGGGACACCGCGTGCTGCATAAGCTGCAACAGGTGATCCGGGAAGAAATGAATGCGGCCGACTTCGCAGAGCTGTTAATGCCCGCCATGCAGCCATCCGAGCTCTGGGAGCAATCGGGCAGATACGCGGAATACGGACCGGAGCTGATTAGACTGGAGGACCGTCATCATCGTGGTTTTGTACTTGGTCCAACACATGAGGAGGTTATTACATCGCTTGTAGCCGCCGAGGTGAACTCCTACCGTAAACTGCCGCTTCGGCTCTACCAAATTCAGACCAAATTCCGGGATGAGCGGCGTCCACGGTTTGGCCTTCTTCGTGGAAGAGAATTCCTGATGAAAGATGCTTACTCGTTTGATGCGGACTGGGAAGGGCTGGACAAAACATACCAATCGATGGTGGCAACCTACCACCGGATTTTCGAGAGATGTGGACTTCGGTTCCGGGCGGTTGAAGCCGAGGCAGGCTCCATTGGCGGTGAAGGCGAAACACTTGAATTCATGGCGCTAGCGGATATCGGAGAAGATACGATTGTCACCTGTTCCTCATGCGCTTATGCGGCGAATTTGGAGAAGGCGGTTTTTCAGCAGTCGGAAGGTATGCATCATACGGGTACAAACATTCCTGATATGGAAGAGGTCCATACACCGGATGTAAGAACGATTGAGGAAGTGAGCGCATTTTTGGGAGAGAAACCTCAGGCTTTCCTGAAAACGATGATTTATATAGCTGACAATCAGCCAGTTGCGGTTGTCGTACGCGGGGATCATGAAGTAAATGAATTCAAGTTGAAAAATGCGCTTGGTGTGGCGAGCGTTGAATTGGCCGATTTGGAAACGGTGGAGAGGTTGACTGGCGCACCACATGGTTTTGCCGGGCCAGCAGGATTGAACATTCCTGTCTACTTGGATCAGGAAGCGGCTGCCATTCATGACGGGATTGCGGGAGCAAACCGGAAGGATTATCATGTCCGGCATATCGCACCTGGGCGGGATTTTGGACCTGTGGAGACGGGGGACTTCCGGAATGCGGATGTGAGCGATTGCTGTGCGCAATACGGGAACAAACTGGTGTTTAGCCGAGGTATCGAGGTTGGCCATGTTTTTAAACTCGGTACCAAATACAGCAAGTCGCTTGGGGCGGTCTTCACCAACGCGGATGGAAAAGAAGAACCGATGATTATGGGCTGTTACGGAATCGGTGTCTCGCGATTGATGTCGGCGGTAGCAGAGCAGCGGCAAACTGAATTCGGGATCGTATGGCCGCGGGATATTTCACCGTTCCAGGTTCACATCATTCCGGTTTCGGTGAAAGATGAACAGCAGTGCCGCTTAGCGGATGAACTATACCAGAATCTTAGGTCGGCCGGAATCGATGCCCTTTTGGATGATCGGGATGAACGTCCAGGCGTGAAGTTCAAAGACGCTGATCTGATCGGCGCGCCGCTTAGGGTCGTCATCGGGAAAGCTGCTGCAGAACGGCAAGTAGAGTGGATGGACCGAACAAGATCAGGCGAAAAGGAATTAATCAGCTTTGACGAAGCATTTAACCGGATTGCCAACATTTGTCCATGATTGGAAGGTGGACTATACTATAATAGAAAGTTATAGGGTGGGATCAAAAAAAATAATAGGGCGCGATCAAGAAAACAGGAACTAGTGGAGGAAATCATAACATGACAATTCGAGCAGCAAGAAGTGAAGATGCTAAGCAAGCAGCAAGACTGCTTTATGACGCACTGCATGATGTCGCTCACCAGTTAACAGGGGAAGAAAGCGAGCAGGATGCGGTTCGGGTGCTGGAGCAGTATTTCGCAGTGGAAACAGGCCGCTTATCCCACAAGCAGGCGATTGTCAAGGAAGTGGATGGCGAAGTCGCTGGCGTTGTTATCGTCTATGGCGGAGATGAAGTCGCAGAGTTGGATCAACCGATACTGGAACGGCTGCGCGCGATGAAAAACGATCCGGGCCTTAAGCTTGATAAAGAATCGGATGAAGACGAATATTACATCGATACATTGTCCGTATCCCCAAAATTCAGCGGTCAAGGGATCGGCACCAAGTTGATTCAAGCGGCTGAAGTTAGAGCTAAGGAACGTGGCTATAAGAAAAATGCCATGGCTGTGGTCACCGACAACAGCAGAGCTTATTCATTATACCTTCATCTCGGCTACGAAGTGGACAAAGAAATTATGATTAACGGACATGTGTATTATCATATGGTGAAGCATCTGTAAGTCAAAGAAAACCCGGTTCGATTTGAACCGGGTTTCGGTTTTTTATGCCCTTTCTTTTCTTTCCTGACTAATCGATGCTCAAAGGATACCCTTACAAAGATCGATCGGTGTTCCTATTTCCTTCCCAATCCTCCTGCGTTATCGCTAATAAATGATGATCCTCCCAAATTCCATTGATACACAAGTATTTCTGGGCAAGTCCCTCACGCCTGAAGCCTACCTTTTCCAACACGCGGAGAGAAGGCGTATTTCGTGGCATTACACCCGCCTGAACGCGGTGAAGACCGAGCTCCTCAAACGCGTACCGAACACATAAACGTACGGCCTCCGTCATATAACCATTTCCCTGATACTCTTGACCAATAAAATAACCGAGATTTGCATTTTGAAAGGGACCACGCGCGATGCCCGTAAGTGCGACTCTGCCTACAAGTTCGTTGGTACCTTCGATGAAAACACCAAATAACTGGGAGGAAACCCGGTCTTTTTCGCCGATTCCGGATTGAATGTCCAACTCCTGGGCCTCTACCGTAAAAAAGGAAGCGTCACGGATCGGTTCAAACGGCTGCAAATAATGATGGTTGCGCAGCCTGAGATCTAGCAGTCCGCGTGCATGCTCCGTATTCAATTGCTGCAAATAAATCTTTCTATCTTTTGACCTAATCATGACTACTTCGCCTCCGAATCTATGTATATATGCTGGAAGAAGATTATAAGCCGTCATCAGGAAAAATTCAATTTTTAGAGTGCCGCCGATCCAGATTTTCCATGATTTTGGCATCTACCTCACTTGCTCTTTTTGATAGGATAGAAGGAGTGATCAAATCTATTAGGGTTTTTGCGAGAAATCCTTTGAATCTATTAAAAAAAGTGAGGCTTCCCCCTTGAAGAAATATCGTAGAATTTTAACCGCTTATATGGCGCTTACACTTATGTTCGGAGCATTCGGAGGGTTCTCTGAAGCAGCGCAATCCACTACGTTGCCGTTTGATGACATCGCAAACAGCTTTGCTAAGAATGAAATCGTAGACCTCGTAAAGGAAGGTGTGGTGGACGGAACGGGAAACCGAAAATTTGAGCCGAAAAAGAATGTAACGCGCGCCGAATTTGTGACCATGACAGACCGGCTGTTTAAGCTTGCCCCTGTGGAGGCGAATATGCCTTCCTTCAGCGATGTGTCCGCAAAAAGCTGGTATTATGGCTGGGTCGAAGCTGCGATTCAGCTCGGGGTCGTGGAGGGGAAGAGTAAAACCCAGTTTATGCCGGCAGCCCGGATCACCAGGCAGGAAGTGGCCGTCCTTATTGTACGGGCAATGAAGGTTGATCCCGGCAATTCGGGGACAGGTTTACCCTACAAAGATGCAAATAAGGTTGCCCCTTGGGCCGCACCATATGTGCTTGCAGCGCGAACGCTGGGTCTTATGGATGGGGCCGACGGCAAATTCCGTCCAATGGATGACATGACCCGTGAGGAAGCGGCAGCGGTACTGGACAGAGTGCTGCAGGATAAGGTCTGGTCACAGGCCATTCACAAGACACCGAATCCAGGAATCCAACTTGGCTGGCAGAACGGATTAACAACCTCCCAGTTTAAGGAGCAAATAAAAGGCAGCAGCGTGAACACGCTGGTTCCTCGTTGGTTTTTCCTGGAGAACAACCAGGCCCTACTTTCCAACTATACTGATTCCAACCTCATCCCCTGGGCAAAGCAAAACAACAAAAAAATATGGGCGATGCTCGGAAATCATTCGGATTCGGCTTTAACGCACCAGATATTATCGGATGCAACGAAAAGAAAATCCGTTATCCAAAAACTTACTGGCTATGTCAACACATATGGATTGTCCGGAATCAATGTGGATTTTGAAAATGTGATTCCAGAGGACCGGCTTGCCCTGACCGCTTTTATCTCTGAACTTGGCACGAACCTACGGGCAGTAGGAGCAAAGCTGTCTATTGATGTCTCCCCGGATCTTGGCACTGACTGGACGGAAGCTTTTGACTACGCAGCGCTAGGACGTTACGCGGATTATGTAGTTCTAATGGGGTATGATGAACATTGGGCCGGTGATCCTGTAGCGGGTTCCGTATCTTCGTTTCCTTGGGTTAAGTCTGCGGTAAACCGGCTGCTTTCCGTCGTTCCAGCTTCCAAAACCATTCTGGCGCTTCCTTTCTATACAAGGGATTGGATGCTTCAATCAGGTGGTGCGCTATCCGAAGAACTGACTTTGATACAGCAAGGCCAGCGCATTCGTTCTGTCGCTTATAACCGTACATGGGATTACAGTCTTGGCCAATACGTCGTCAGCTATAACCGGCAAGGAAGCCAGCACCGGATTTGGGTAGAGGACGGCCGTTCTCTTGGATTGAAAACGATGATGGCAGCACAGCGTGGCGTAGCTGGATTTGCTTATTGGTATATCGGAGCTGAGACACTTGACATCTGGACAAGTTTGAGTAACGCCATTCGTTACGCATCGTATTGAATATGCGAATTTGCAACCTAATGATGCATCTCGCATAAATGTTCTAAGGGGCTGTCCCAAAAGTCATTTGACCTGGGGCGGCTCCTTTGTCTGTTATAAGGACGCTACGGAACGAAGCATTCCTCCAATCGCTGTTGCCCCCGAATATCCTGAATTCATCTTAAAGGAAGATCTATCGGGGACAAAGGCGACCGCTACCGCTTTTTCGGAATTGCTTCGTTCTCTCCGCTGCTTCGTGCGTCTCCATCTAAAAACAAAAAAGGAAACCGTTTCTTGGTAAAATGGAGGTACCACCCAACCACATGCGAAAGGAACGGTTAGAAGATCATTGCGTTGGTTATCGAGTTCAGCCCGGTCGATAGACTCGTAACTTGGTTTATGAAACAGGTAAACAAAAGTATATGCAATGTAATCAATTATCTCTTTGAATAAAGCTCCAAAGTACATAAAGTAAGATTATGAAAGTGCCTTCACAATGAATGTGTATCATGTGACTTCCTCTTAAGGGGGTGATGGGAGGTTTGAACTTAAGCAAGGAAAAGCTGCTTTAATGGTTACAGCAGTTACACCTAAATAAGAGAAAAGGGAGCTGACTTTGATGAAATGGTATAAAAAATGGGGATCCATCCTGTTAAGCTCGGTTTTGCTTCTGGCACCACTGTCCACAGTGCAAGCGAAAGAGCAAAGCTCGGATGTACGAATCATGCAGGCTGACCTCCGCAATCTTGCTTTAGGCCTTCCATATGAATGGTCGGAGGGACCAGAAGCGTCACATCCGGACGACGGCTATAAATTGACGGACGGAAAATACGGTGGATTGGATATTACCAACCCGGCATGGGTAGGACATCTGCACAAAAAAACGCGTGAAGTTGTATTTGATCTCGGTGAAGAGAAGTCGATTGCCAGCGTAAAAGCTCATTTTCTAAAAGACTACCCGGCGCACTCCATCCTGAATCCGTTAACGGTTTCGATGTATGTTTCCGATGACAAAGAAAATTGGGGACTGCTCGCTAACAAAGCCACCGAAGTTTTATGGGGAGCAGAACCGATCAATCAGGAAACTTATGAATGGGATGGCAGTAAGGATGGTATCAAAAGCGGAAACTTGGACAACAAGATGGCGTATGCCCGTTATGTTAAAGTGACCTTTACGATGCATCCTACTCAATGGACATACATTGACGAGATTGAAATTTGGGGTAGCGATGGCCAGGCTGATGGGGCAGTAAAAGTTCCTGCCGAACATCCGCAGTTTATGGCCCCTGGAGAAGCAACCGCAGGCATCCGTAATCTCGGATTGCTTTATAACGGGAATTATGCGGGTGGTTTGGGTGATTGGAGTAAGGAGCGGATCATTCCGAACATCAGCTATGTGGATAAAGAGGGCAACCCGAAAGATTGGTTGTTTGACGGTGTTTTGTATCTAGGACTGAACACTCCTCAAGGCCATGATTTTGGCTTAGGTCAAACGAATCTGGATGAATGGAACTGGTATCTGGATAAAACGTTTAAACCGGATGGCGATATGCAGCATTTAAACGAAGCAACCAAAGAGGTTGCCGATAAGCTGAGCCAGCCGGGCCACAAGGAAAAAGTCGTGTTGATGGTTCCAAATCCTGGTGAATCGATGAGAAACTTCGGTGTCATTAACGGAGAAAATCTAAGTTTTAACGTAGCTGATGGCGGAGAAGCGGTAGCGTTTGCGAACCGAGTCAAGGCAATACAGTGGTGGCTTGATGAGGTTCAAAATAGATGGAATGCTGCCGGGTATTCTAATCTGGAGCTTGTCGGTATCTATTGGCTTGATGAGCAAATCAGCACAAGCAAATCGGGTCCAGCTTTAATTCAGGCTGCCAGCGAGAAAATTCATAATAAAAATCTTAAATTTTTCTGGATTCCGCATTTTTTGGGATACAAAGTGTTTATGTGGAAGGACGTAGGTTTTGACGCTGTTGCCTTCCAGCCAAACTATTTCTTCGAGGCGCTGGGTTACGATCGTCTGGAGGATGCCGCCAACCTGGCGAAGCAATATGGCGTATCCAACGAAGTTGAGTTTGATGACCGGATGCTGACGGACGGCGTATTCCGCGAGCGTTTTATCGACTACTTGAACAGCGGCGCCACATCAGGCCTGATGCAAAACGGCTTCAGAGCTTATTATCAAGGGAATAATGCCGTTTACAATTCAGCGGTTAGTCAAGATCCTTCTACAAGAGTCCTGTATGATTGGTTGTATCAATATGTAAATGGAACTTATGAAATCAACAGCGAGGTTCCGCCAGAGGTAGCTGTGCAAATGAATGGCCAGCCTCTACAAAGTGGCGCCGTAGTAAATGAAACAGAGCCGCTCCAGTTTACGTGGCAGTTAAAAGATGACAATGGCGTGACGAAAGTGACAGCTCAGTTTGACGGCAAACCTTATGCGGCCGGTACAGCCATTAATGTGATGGGCGCACCCGGGAAACATGAATTGCTTATCACCGTAACGGCGGGCAAGTCACAAAAAACGTCCTATATCATTGATGTTGGTGCAAACGCTGACAGCATGAAAACATTGGTGAACCGCTTTGCGGAACAAAATCAATTTACAAATACCGAAGCACCTCGTTCTTTAATTAATTATCTAGAGCTGATGAAGCGTTTTGAAGGAACGGACGCGGCGCAGGTTGACAAATATTTGAGAAGTTTTAACGCGAAACTTGATATTTTGTTGAAAGATGGCGTAATAAAAGAGACAGCGTACAGCACGCTGAAGGAAGACGTTTACTACCTGATTGGAAACTTGGCGCAAAATAAAAAGGCGGAAGCTTCTTCGGTAGAAGGCGGCAGCCCGAATTATCAACCTGAAAAAGCGGTGGATGGATTCCCAGCGACAAGATGGGCGAGTGATTACACGAATAATAGCTGGTACCAGGTCGATCTTGGCGAAACCAAGGAATTTGATACCGTACGAATCAGTTGGGAATATGCCCGCGCTAAAACCTACAAGATCCTTGTTTCTGACGATAAGCAAAACTGGACCAGCGTGATTAAGGACAATGACGGAATCATTACGGCACGTGATGGAAAAGAAACGGTTCATTTTGAACCGGTCAAAGCCAGATATGTCAAATTCCAAGGCATCGAAAGAAATACGGATTACGGATATTCCTTCTATGAATTTGGAGTATATAATCTTGCGGGAGGCGATGGGGTAACGCAGATCGACGGCGTAAGAGCCGTGACGGATGTCGCCGCGGGAAAATTGACGATTGATGGTCTGGTGATGAATGGAAGCCAGTCTAAAGTGAATTTGAAAGTGCTCGATTCGAAAGGGAAAGTCCTGTACGAAGGTCAGGCGACAAGCAATGGTACGGGAAGTTTCCAATTTACGATCAAGCTTACCGGTAATCTAAAGGGAACGGGCGATGCCTATCTCTCTATGGATGGAATGTCGGCACCCGTGAAGTTTACATTCGAATACAAACCACAGTGACAAGAAAAGCCATGGATTCAAACGTTATTTTACGTTATGATCCATGGTTTTTTACTGCTATAAGCGGTCTGACCTATATATAATATTAAAAATATATTGAATAATACGTTCTAATAAATTAGAATACAATTAAGTAAAATGGAGAATTGCGGAAATCGAAGGAGGGCGTGTATGCATATTTTTGATACATCTTTTAAACGAAATACCTATCAAGTGGAGCTTAACAGCTCTCTGCTGTTCGAAAGCGCTCTAGGCATCGCTGCGATTACATATCCCAAGCTTCATGAAACGATGGACAAGCCAGCGTCGCATTGGCAGCAGCTTCGAAGCAATGCGTCCGCCGATCTTAAGCGAGAGCTGGATTTTTGCCAAAAACATCAGACATGGAAAATGCTTCTACAGCTGCTTCATACAGAGGAATTCGTTTCAGCTGAAGCGTTTGCCGATTATGTCTCTTCCCTCCCGGATGCGGATTTTAATTTCAATATCCTTCCGTATTTGGAGCGTCGTCAGCATGCAATACGGCTGCAGGCGGCACAAGGGAACGAGGAGGCAGTACAAGCATTGATCGGGCTGTGCAAGGAACATTCTTTCTTTCCGGATATGATCCGGGCGGTCAGCCAATATGGCGCAGTCCATTTAAAACGCCATCTAACGAATATGCTCCGGTTATGGGAAGAAGAAATTGGCAGTGCGGATACTGAGGAGAAAAAGGGGATATTGGAACGTGATCTAGCCGAGAAAAAAGCTTGGCTGCGTAGCTGCACGCCAGAAGAAGTTGTGCTGCGGGCCGCTGGCATCGAGTGTAAACCGGAAGCGGGAGTAAGCAGGGTACTGCTGATTCCGCATGTCGTATATCGTCCTTGGACAATTGAGGCGGGCATGGAGGATACCCAGATTTTCTATTATCCGGTCAGTGAGGCGAGCATGATGGCGGAAAGCGATCCTTATCAGCCGCCGGGACAGCTTGTTCAATTATACAAGGCTTTGGGTGATGATAAACGGCTTCGGGCTTTGAAGCTGATCTCTGAACAGGACCGCTCGCTTAAGGAGCTTACCGATTTGCTGGGTATGGGCAAGACCACCGTACATCATCATCTAGCGATTCTAAGAGGAGCCGGTTTGGTTCGCGTGAAGGATGGAAGCTATTCGTGGAACCCGAAATCACTTGATCACCATGCGGATGAGCTGCGTATATTTCTGTTCGGCATAAGGGGCTGAAAATATGGCCAGAACCTGGAACCGAAGCCTCGGCTGGCTTTGCATGGATCAGATGCGCTCTGCACTTGCGGGGACGGCTGGGACATTTATACTATCATGGATGTTGTATGAGCTGACCGGCTCCAAAACGGCAATGGGCGGGTTATGGCTGCTGAGCTTGTCCGGCCAATGGTTGGTACAGTGGATCGCCGGGCCTTTCATAGACCGGTGGAAACGAGTGACTGTCATGAAGTTGTCCGAAACGATCCGCGGATCGGCATATTTATTTGTATGGATGATGTGGATAGTGGGCAATCGGGAAGCATATATTTTATTGATAGCGTCATTTATAAGCTCGATTCAGATTTACGATGCGGCGGCGGGAGCGCTTGTTCCAAAATTGGCTTCGTCTGACAATCTAGTTCGTGTCAACGCAGTCATTTCGGGTTCGGTTCAGCTGGTGCGGGTGCTTGCACTGCCCACAGCTGGGATGATCGCCAGTTTATTTTCTTCTGAAATTTTATTGCCGATAATGACCCTTTTGTTCTTGAGTGCGTGGATATCTGCTGTATACATACAGGAAAAACCCCAACCTTCCGGGGAACGCAGGACCTGGAAGGGCAACTTCAAGCAGGGAATTCATATCTATAGATCGAATACAATTTTGTTCGGACTAGCACTTCTCATATCGGTTACGAGTTTCGGCGTTTTTGCCACACAAGCCATGTATATTCCGTATGTGACCGAAATGCTAAACGGGGGTCCATTTGATTACAGTTTATTTTCGGCGGCTTTTCCGCTTGGCTATGTGTGCGGCAGCATTATTGTCGGCCGGCTGCGAGAGCCTGGTACATACCTATATGCGGTAATGAGCGCCGCGCTGTTTGCCGGCGGGCTGACGTATATCTTGCTCGGTGTGACCACAAACTTGAAAGTGGCGCTTGCGATCGAAATGGCAGCCGGAGTGACGATGCCTTTCTGGAATGTATACAGCAGTACGCTGTATTACAGGATTGTTCCTGAATCTGTTTTGGGACAAGTTCTTTCCGTCCGTTCCTTACTGACAAGAACAATGACGCCGCTTGGCGTGATGTACGGGACATTTTGCGCATCTGCATTTGGATTGCCAGAGCTTTTTCTGTCCATAGGTGTCTTGATTTGCCTGATTTCGGGCATAGGAATTCTTGTTGCCGGAAGATCGGTGGCGAAGCAGCGGGCAAACACTGTATCCGCAAAAGAATAAACTATTCAGGTAGTCTAATATTCCATAAGGGGGTAGTTGCTTTTTATGTCCATTAAATCATGGATGACGTATCTGTCACTGCTTCTTGTGAATGTGCTGCTTGTGTTTCTTGTCGAAATCTTTACGGTGGTTCGCAGCGAACCCACCTATTCAGGCAACGGGAATCTGGGTTGGCTGCTGCTGTATCCAGGGTGGGCCATACTCATCATGTTGATGCTGTTTACGTTTGTGATTGCGGTGCGCTATTTTGATACCCTACAAGATTATATTGCCAAACTCCCATCACATTCTCTCGTACCTTGTCTGTCCGTTGTCACATTATTGTTTGCCCTTTATCTTCAACTTCGCAAGATCAAGAATACGCTTATTTCCCTCCACGATTCAGGTGATGAAGAATCATTGATCCGATTGCTTTGGCCAATCAATAATTACACAAACTCCCTTTACTATAATGCGTACATATTATTATTTTCGGTCTCTTTTGCGATTCTAGGGGGATGGTGGGTCGTTCAAAAAAGAACAAATTGATTCCGGTTTGCAATATATCCTTAACATCTTGTTTAGAGATTAATTTTACAATATAACTATAAATGAGCAAATTCACTTCCAGTAAACTGTAAACCAAATAAAAATAGAGACACAGCCATCTCCTTGTGGTAAAAAGTAGTCACCACAACAAACTTTTCACGAGGAGGAATTGCTA
>JAIRVF010000103.1 GCA_031254035.1 Paenibacillus sp. | reverse complement strand
ATTTGCCCTGATTCCAAGATTGCAGTGGGATTCGCTTGGCACGAAAAAGCAATGGCAAAATGAATTTTTGATTCATGCGTGATTAGCCTTGTCACCTGGATTTCCAGGAGATGAGGCTTTTTTTTTCTTATAGCGGCTTGTAAATGGGTCATTCGTAAAATATAGTTAGTCCCTGACATTATGCGGGGTGGCCGCTGCGGTTACGGATCGTTCTTCCGATCGCTCTTGTCTCCAAATTTCTATGATTATATTTTTCAAAGAGGTAGAAATTCGGTGACAAAGGCTAACGCTTTCGCTTCTTCAGATCGATTCCGTCCCCTCCGCTACTTTTCGCTTTTTTGTTAAGAACTAATCATGTAGTTGAGTCCATATATACAGTTCATCGTGATAGCCGTTACAATAAAAGTATACTGAAATTCATCGCGCCTAGAGGACTTTATAAGTTGAATTTAAATAAAGAATAAGGAATAGGCAAGAGGTGGAAATGATTCTGAAGAAGCGAAGCGTTCGCCTAAAAGGTTTCCGTAGGAAAGCTAGCATCGTAAGAACATTTCAGACAGCTGCCATTGTCCGATCCGAACAATCATTGGCTCAACTTATATAGTATGAAGTCGGAATGGAAGAAAGGATGCTCTCAATGAAAAATGAAGATATTTACGATGTTCTAAGCAGCTACGATCTTCTTCAGCCAGTGTTAACGTTTCTGAGACATAACGAGAATCGAACTTACAGGGTGGATGACGCAAGCGGCGGAACTTATTTGCTGCGAATTCACCAGCCGGTCAAAGATGGTATGGTAGGGTTACAGCATACATATGACGGCTTGCTTGGCGAGTTGAAAATGCTTGAACATTTGGCGGCCTGGAGTGGTGTTTCGGCTCAGAAGCCGGTGTGTAATCATGATGGAGAGTTGATTACAGTTTTCGTGGATAATGGAGTCCAATTAAACTGCTCATTGCTGACGTGGCTGGAGGGAAGGGATCTGAACAAGGAAGATTTGTCCGACCATGAAGTGGTCCGGAAACTTGGACATCAGCTCGGTGAGCTTCATTCATTTTTCCGCAAGTATCCAGGTAACGATATGGAGAAACGTCCTAGCCAAGGGGTTTCCCACAACAATCAGATGGTCAAAAGTATTCATAAGGGGCTGGAGCGGGGATTATTTACGTCCGAAGATGTTTCGATCATTGAGCAAACGATTGAGTTGATAAACTCCCGGCTTGAAGAAAAAGGGAAAACGGATGATACATGGGGACTTATTCACGGTGATCTGGGTATGGGCAATGTGATCATGTCTCCCGAAGGAGAGATGAGTTTTATTGATTTTGGCTTTTTCGGCACCGGGTATTATTTATTGGACGTTGCTATGGGGACGCAAATGATTCCCGCCAACCATCGGGACATTTTTCTCGAAAGTTATTACGGGGACAGCGGCATGAATACAGACGACAGGATGCTGATTGAAGGCTTTATGTTGGTTGCGATCATTGGATATTATGCTTTCCAAATAGACAATGAATCTGTGCATGCCTGGATGCGCGAACGAATGCCCCGGCTGTGCACTAATTATTGCATTCCTTTTTTGGCGGGTGAAAGCATTTTTTATATAGCTTAGAGGGCTAACATCATGATTAGTGCTTGACAAAAAAAGTGAAAGTAGCAGTGGGACGGAATCGATTATTTTTCGTCCTCTGCCACTATCTATTTTGCTGCTCTTGTTTTTTATCAAGATAAACGCTCCCGTCGCTTTGTAACTCGGCAAAGAATATCTCCTGAACGGAATTTACCCCTTGCTGTTTGATTTGCTGATCAAGCCAATCGTGATCGAATTGCAGTTTCTTTAGATTTTGTTCTATGGTTTTGCCGTCGACAATCAGCTCAGTAGGAAGATATAAACGCTTTTGGATTGGTATTTTCATGTCCTTTTTGGTTGGATATTCGTTTTCTTGTTTCTTTAAGACACTTAGTTGTCCATGGGGTTCCAATATCGCATAGTCAACTTCGCGAATGGAAAATATGTCTTTTTCCCTAAGCAGCATGCTTAAGTCGTCCATATTTAATTTGCTCGAAGCCATGGCTTTAGTTTGTATTTTGCCGTTTTGGATGACGATTGCTGGTTCCCCATCGAAAATAACCCTAAGCAAAGATGATTTAAGGCTCATTTTCTCTAGGAAAATCGTCAATATCGTCCATAATCCCATTCCAATAATGCCTGCGTATATCGGTATATCTTTATGGACGATGATATCACCGGCTATATTGCCAAGTGCGATGCCCGTAATATAGGTGAAAAATGTCATTTGACTCAGTTGCTTTTTTCCTGAAAGTCTTGTTAATAATAGCAAAATTGCAAAACTTAATAATGTTCTGTAAGAGTACTCCCAAATCGAATCCATGATTCATCTCCATATGTGCAATTGATTTCATATTCAGTCATTTCCGAAAATTGATTTGGGTAACCATAAAAAATGAATTTGTCGTCAAAGACATCAGCACATTAAGTTAATCGGCTCAACATTATGATTAGTTCTTGAACAAAAGAGAAAGTAGCGGAGGGGACGGAATCGATCTGAAGAACGATCCGGACCACAGCGGCCACCCAGCATTATGTCAAGAACTAATGTAAGTATTGAGCTAGTTATACATTGGACAAATCATTCCCCCATATAAATAGTCTACGAAGAAATTGAAATTTCTTCGATTCAAGACCCAAGGAGGGAATCATGAACGGTTCACCCATCGGAGAAAGCGTACCGAGAAAGGAATCATGGCAAAAAGTGACCGGGACAGCCCGTTATGTGAACGATATCGCAAGGCCAGGGATGCTCTATGCCAAACTCGCGGTCAGTCCACATGCTCACGCCAAAATCAAATCGATTGATTCTTCGCAGGCCTGGAACATTCCCGGTGTACGGGCGATTCTTACTGGAAAAGATTTTCCCGTGTTGACGGGGAGCCCGCTAGAAGACCGGCCGCCGATCGCAATCGATAAAGTGAGATATTACGGCGAGCCAGTCGCTCTAGTTGTCGCCGATTCGGAATATATTGCAGAAATGGCCGCTTTACGGATCAAAGTCGAATATGAACCACTGCCAATCGTTCGTTCCCCTAGCGAAGCTTATCAGAAAAATGCCCCCCTTATTCATGAACATCTCGCCGCATACCATGGAGAAGAAGAAGTTTATCCCGAACCCGGCACGAACATCGCTAACCGAACTCGAATTCGCAAAGGTAACATGGAGGAAGGCTGGAAACAAAGTGTTCACACTGTTGAAGTTTATGTACGCTTGCCGCAGTCCGATTCTGCCGCCATGGAGATACGGTGCAGCATCGCCGAAATCCTTCCTGATGGAACCGTGACCATTCATTCCGCTTCGCAAGGCCCTTATTTGATCCGGAAACAAATCAGTCAATATTTTCATATTCCACTTCATAAAATAAACGTCCATACGCCATTGGTCGGAGGAGGATTCGGTGGGAAGGCTGCAATCCAATTGGAGTTTCTCGCCTTTTTGGCTTCGAGCGTCGTTAACGGCAGACCTGTAAAAATGGTGAATCCCAGGGAGCTGGATATGGTCTCGTCACCGGTTCATATTGGACTCGAGTCTAGAATCCGGCTGGGCTGTACCCGGGATGGTAAAATTGCGGCCGCCAAAATTACGCATCTGTTTGACGGCGGAGCTTATGCGGACCGGGGAGTGATCATGAGCCGGGCTGGAGCGACCGACTGCTCGGGACCGTACCGTATCGATAACCTTCACTGCGACTCGTTATGCATGTATACCAATCATCCTTATTCAACCTCCTTTCGGGGATTCGGTCATTTGGAGCTAACGTTTGCAATGGAAAGAGCGATGGATGCCTTAGCCCAAAAAGTGCAGATGGACCCATTGGAGTTTCGGTTTCATAATGCGATCTGGCCAGGGGACACAACCCCGACACAAGTTTTGTTGAATCGAAGCAATTTGGGCGATTTACCAAGGTGCATCGCCAAATTGCACGAAATCATCCAGAGGGATGACAAAAGTATCGTAAAAACAGGGACCCATCTCATGAAGGCGACGGGGGTGTGCTGCTTCTGGAAAAACTCGAATACACCGGCGGATGCCGGGGCAGGGGCTGTCATCATCTTTAATGCCGATGGAAGCGCCAATTTGCTCTGTGGAGCCGTTGAGCTCGGTCAAGGTACCCGAACGGCGCTCACGCAAATGCTGGCCGAACGACTGCGGATGGATGAGAGCAAGATTCATATTTCAACGGATGTGAATACCGAAACCGATCCCCAGCTTTGGAAAACCGTCGCGAGCCGGAGTACCTTTCTGGTAGGCAACGCAATCATGATGGCGTCTGAAGATGCGATAGCACAGCTGAAACGAACCGCCTCATTCGTGCTAAAGCGCCCGGCTGACGAATTGGAAGTAGGAGGCGGAAGGGTTTATTCCAAAGATGCGCATGGAATCGGGATTGACATCGAAGCAATCGCCCAGGGATACAAGTTTCCGGATGGGCGTACCATCGGAAGCCAGGTCATCGGCCGTGGGAGCTACATGATGCAGGGTATCACGGAGCTGGACCCCGAAACAGGGAAAGGGAATCCCGGTCCGGAGTGGACCGTTGGAGCGCAAGCGGTTGAAGTTGAATTGAACATGAGGGACTTTACCTATAGGATCGTTAAAGCGGTCACCGTCATCGATGCTGGGAAAGTGATCAATCCGACGTTCGCGCGGGGTCAGATTACAGGAGGCATGAGCATGGGGCTCAGCTTGGCCAGCAGGGAGGCGTTTCTATTCAATGACAGAGGCACCGTATTAAATACACAGTTTCGAACTTATAAGCTGATCCGATATGGGGAGCAACCGGCTTATTTCGTTGATTTCGTAGAAACTCCGCATTTGGAAGCACCCTACGGACTGCGCGGAATTGGTGAGCATGGCATCATTGGCATGCCTGCTGCACTCGCGAGTGCCTTGTCTAGCGCCGCAGGCATTGAACTTTACGAGCTTCCATTAACGCCGGAAAGAATCTGGAGGACGGTTCATGATCCCATTTGATTTCGAATATTATCGACCGGTTTCCGTCATGGAGGCAGTGGAATTATTCAGGCAACTGCATGCGCAAGGGAAGAGTCCGATGTATTATTCGGGGGGAACGGAAATCATCACGCGGGCCAGAAGGCATTTCATTCAACCTAAAGCCGTTGTTGATTTAAAGTTCATACCGGAGTGCAGCGTAATGGAATTCGGGCAGGATAACCTGATTATTGGATCTTGTGTCACGTTATCGGCGTTATCCACAGCAAACCCGTTTCCGCTGCTTAGTGAAACCGCACAAGGAGTCGCCGATCAAACGTCTCGAAATAAAATTACGATCGGGGGAAACATTTGCGGCAAGATCCATTACAGGGAAGCCGTGCTCCCCCTATTGTTGGCAGACAGTCGTATGGTCATAGCAGGACAAAATGGGCTGAGAGAAGTTTCAATTCATAAGGTTTTCATAAAACAGATAAAATTGGAGCTCGGAGAATTTATTGTACAAATCATCACGGACCGTGTATATGTATCGCTACCATATTTTCATGTTAAAAAAAGACAAATTGGCAACGTCGGTTATCCTCTCGTAACGTTGGCTGCGCTGAAGAAAGATCAGCATATACGCACCGCGTATAGTGGCGTTTGCGCCTTTCCATTTCGATCTGCCGCAATCGAGCAGGTGCTGAACGACCCAACTCTGTCTTTAGAGGTGAGAACGAATAGGGCAATGGAAAACCTTCCCGCTCCGATCATGACAAATATGGAAGGTTCCGCCGCATACCGGGAATTTGTGTTGAAACAAACGATGAGCGAAGCTGTAAAGCTGTTGGAAGGAAGGTGAAACATGCCATCTATCGATCCCGCACTTTATCTGGTAAAACTGCAAGTGAACGGCGAACGGCAAACGATCATGGTAAGAGCTGCTGAAACGCTGTTGTATGCTCTGCGCGACAATCTCGGGCTTACCGGATGTAAACCGGGTTGTGAGAATGGGGATTGTGGAGCTTGTACGATCCTAGTGGACGGACTGCCTATAAAATCATGTATTATGCTCGCCGTGGAAGCGGATGGACAGGATATAACGACCATTGAAGGTTTACACGGTTCACCGGCTCAGCAATCTTTTGTTCAAAAACAAGCGTTTCAATGCGGCTATTGTACCCCTGGTTTTATTATGAATTGCCATGGTTTGTTGAATGCTTATCCAGTGGCAAGGGAAGAAATCATCAGAAAATGGCTCGAATCCAATATTTGCAGATGTACCTCCTATGAAGAAATTCAGGAGGCCATAATGGCCGCTTATACGACGATAAGCGCCCCGAAACCGAAACCGTCGCCCTAAGAGAGTTGAAGGAGGAGGAGAGGACAGGCTTGGAAGACATTCATCGGATTTTGGAGGCCATTAAATGTAACAACAAACGAAGCGTACTTGCAACGATAACCCATGTGGAAGGCAGTGCTTATCGAAAAGAAGGGGCCACGATGTTGTTTTTTGAGGATGGATCACAAATAGGGGTGCTGAGCACGGGTTGCCTTGAAGCGGATCTGGCGGCGCGTGTTCCAGATATTTTGGAGATACGAAGTTCATGCGGTTTTAGATTCGATTTGCAATCATCAGACCCGCTAACCTGGGGGGAGGAAACAGGCTGTGGTGGCGTTGTTCATGTGGCAATGGAACCCGTGGACAATGTATTGCTTGATCATTTATGTATTTTGAAGGATTATCTGGATCGTCAAACCGAAGTCATGCTGATCAAAAAAATCAACCCGGACCTGTCGGTTTCCGATTATGGTTTCGTGACAGAGAATCGGGATTTGTTTGGGGAATGGAGGGGAGAATTTCCTCAGGATCTTCTTGACTTGAAGGATTCCGTAGATTCTCAGAAGAGCGGGATGAAGCAAGTCCCTCCGCTAAATTCCGATATTTTCATCCATACGTATCACCCTAAGCCGCGTTTGATCATATTTGGTGCGGGGCAAGATGCCAGACCGCTTGCTTCCTTTGCGGCAGCCACTGGTTTTTCCGTGATCGTCGCGGATTGGAGGCCGGTTTTATGTGATCGCAAATATTTCCCAGATGCGGAAGCTCTTCTTTTGGGATTTCCAGAGGAAACGGTAGACAGGATTCATTTTACGTCAAAGGACTTTGTTGTTGTGATGACCCACAATTTTAGGAGAGATCAAGAGCTGATTCGTTTTCTTTCTGGGCGTCAACTAAGTTACCTTGGCATTTTGGGTTCGAAACGCCGAACGAAACGTTTGCTGAGTGGCGGCTCGATTCCGGCAAATCTGCACTTTCCCGTAGGACTTGCGATCGGCGCGGACGGGCCAGAGGAAATCGCGGTCAGCATTGTTGCGGAATTAGTCCAGACGTATAGAAAAAATAGGACGCGAAGTTGTTGCCCATGAGGAAAAACAATATCATTGGTATCTATCTGGCGGCAGGCCAAAGTACTCGGATGGAATCGAATAAGCTTCGGTTGCCGCTGGGCCCTATGCGTTTAGGAAATTATGCGCTCGCGGCAGCTTTGGATTCTGGTTTGGACCATATTTTGATTGTATCTGGCGATGCTGAAGCGGATTGGGTCGATCACTCGTTTTACGAGAATCCGATCCATCGGAGATGGTCCGTTATTAATTGTCCTGATGCACATTTGGGGCAAGCATACTCCCTGAGGAGCGGCATACGGGCCGCCATGTTGATGGAAACGGCAGCGGTAATGATTCTTCTAGCGGATCAGCCGCTGATTACAACGGAGATGATCAATACACTACTAGAACGTTATCAGACGGATCAGGTACAAAAGCACTTTTATTACGCCGCTGCAGGTTTGAATGGTTTGGCAAGACCGCCGGTTATTTTTCATGAGCAAATGTTTCCGGAGCTGCTTCAATTACAAGGCGATACCGGAGCAAGACAACTGATTCGTAAGGATAGTCCGGGAATTTGCGTAGACTTCAAAAACCCGGACTTGTTTATGGATGTGGATACGGAGGAGGATTACACGTTTTTATTGAGAAAAATGTTTTTTTCGAAATCTTGAATGACCTGCTCGGCGTTCATGTATAAAGCAAGCTGATACTGATAATTCTCCATATAAGCAGGTGCTTTGATTTGCTTGATGGCGGCGTTCGGTTCAAAGATGCTTTTATCGGGGTCTTCCAATGTTTCTTTCCAACTTTTTACGAGCGCACCTAACGTATTCAGGTGGTCAGCCCAAATCATCCCATCTTCTCTCGTAAAATAGCCATTTTCAGACCATTTCATAAAAATACGGATCATATCGGAAAGATTCGCAAAGCTTGCTCGAAGTTGATCCATTTGCCGGGTTAACTCATTCAAAGCATTGCGTTTTTTTTGGGCGAGCGGATTGAAGTGCAGACTTTGGTTCGCCTTATCCAATTCGGTTGTCGCTTGATGCAGTTCTTGGAATAAGGCTTGCAGTTCATCTTCCATCGTCTGGGCTTTACTCGAGGAGCAACCGTCTTTTACCCATTGTGCAGTGCTAAAAAAATGAACGGTTAAATGATCCGCAGATTGGATCATTTTTTGATTGGCCGGTTTAATGGAATCGGGAGGGAGCAACAGTATATGGATCAGCAAAGCGATGACAGCGCCAACGATGGTATCGCGAATGCGATCAGACGGATAACTTGGCATCTTGACTTGAAAATATAATACCAATAAAATACTAAGAGCAATTTGGATCAGCACCTCATGCTTCAATTTCATCGACTTCACGATGATGGATGCAAGCAGCAACAAAAGCCCGATACTCCATCCGCTTAAACCGATAATAGGCGCGACATATGAGGTCAGTAAGACGCCGGCAATCGTACCAAGGACGCGCTGCCATGCAAATTGGATCGATTTGCTGAGGGTGATCTGAATGGACAATATGGCTGTAAGCGGAGCCAAATAAGGATGGTGGGATCCTGCCCATTTGGCGGCTTCCCATGAGAGTGCTGCCGCTAATGGCAGTTTCCATACGTTTCCGTTATTTTTTAAGAGATTGATAATTTTGTTGTTCACTTTAATTAAACCCCATTTTATAATCGTTTTAGCTATTGTTTCCAGAGATTGTTGGCTTTAATCGGTTCCGTATCGAATTTTTTGGGTTTTTCTATTGTTAATGTAGAGGATGAGAAAAAGGCGAGCCGGTCTCGAGACGGAGCGTTCTTTCGTTCTGGCGAACCTTTTAAGGGATTGGAACGTTCAGTACAATTTATGGAGACAACGGTAGCTCAAAGAGAAAATAGAAATTGAAAGGGTGAGAAATATGACTACCAATCCATCGGACTCGGCATCTTCATTACTAAGAAACCGGTTTGTACAAGCAATATTGGTGTCAACATTATTTTTACAAAGCGGAATTTGGGTACGAAATATCGCTATCCTTTTTTATGTGAAAGAAATGACTCATGACGATGCATTTGCCGTTTCGCTTATCTCCGTTGCAGAGTTTGCGCCGATTTTCGTATTCTCGTTTATCGGAGGGACATTTGCAGACCGTTGGCGGCCCAAAAAGACCATGATATGGTGCGACTTATTAAGCGCAGTTTCTATTTTGGCGGTACTCTTCGCAATGACAAGCGGCACGTGGAAAGCTGTGTTTTTCGCGACGTTAGCCTCGGCCATTTTATCTCAATTCTCTCAGCCATCTGGTATGAAGCTTTTCAAACTGCATGTCCCAGAACACTTAGTGCAGAAGGGCATGTCCGTCTATCAAACGTTGTTCGCGGTATTTATGATTTTCGGTCCGATCGTTGGAACCCATGTGTATCAGAGTTATGGCATCGAGACGTCAATCGGTGTTATGGGTGTTGCCTTTTTGTTGTCGGCAGTTTCTCTGGTTTTCCTGCCGAAGGATCCTCAGGACGCGGGGGAGAAAGAAAAGTCACATGTGCTTGAAGACATTAAGGCAGGGTTTCGTTATGTATGGTCCAGCGTTATACTCCGTAAGCTCGGTGGCGGTTTTATTGCCGCAGGTCTTGGTCTTGGCCTAATTCAGCCCATGAGCATCTTTCTGATTACCGAACGGCTTGGAAAGCCTGAGGATTATTTGCAATGGTTCCTTTTGGCCAATGGCGTCGCGATGATTATCGGGGGAGTGCTGGCGATGAGCTTTTCCAGCAAAATATCACCGCAGAAGCTACTAGCCTTCGGTATGGCCGTCGACAGTTTAACGATGATTGGCATGGGGATATCGACGAATTACTGGTTAACGCTAGTTCTTCAGTTCATAAGCGGATTCATCTTGCCATGCATTCAGATCGGGATCAATACAATGATTTTGAAAAATACAGAGGAAGCATTTATCGGCCGGGTAAACGGCATTTTGAATCCACTGTTTATGGGTTCGATGGTTATTACGATGATGATGTCCGGCGCAATCAAAAACGCGGTATCACTTGTTCCGCTGTACGTAATCGCAGGTTTGTTTTTCATTATTGGCGTGGTGGTTCTTGTTCCGCTATTTAAGCTAGGTGGTGGTGTTCAACCAAAACCGGAGAAAGCCGTGGGTAACTAGTCGCATAAATTAGCGAAGGACGAGGATTTAAGCTTCAGCTATATAGAAATCTGACACAGCCGTCAAAGGCTGTGTTTTTTAGTGGGATTAGGTATCTTCGTATGTAGTGGGGGGAATTGGAGGCAGGCAGTGATCGGAAGAACAATCCGTAACCGCAGCGGTCACCTCGCACAATATCAAGAACTAATTTCAGGATTGAGCTAAAATTGTTTCATTGCTTTTTCTTACAATAACAGGAAAAATCCCTTTCGAGTCGAATTAATTCTTGGGAGGTATCTTATGATAAAAGATCTGCTATTGGATATTCTCGATGTTTTATTTCCACTATTGTCATACCAGTTTATTTGCATTGCTAACAAAAATTACTATAAACAGGATAATCATCGGCAGATCCTGCTTGGATTATGTTGCGGAACGGCAATCGTATTATCTATGCTTTTACCGTCTAATATTACGAATGATTTTACCGGTGATCTAAGAATCATTCCATTAATTATTTCTGTATTATATGGCAGGTATATCGGGGGAATCATCTGTTTTTCATTTTTTTTAGTATGCCGTTTTTATATTGGTATGGATGGATTTTTAATAAGTATTATCGCTGTATTGATTATCTGCTTTTTTACATATCCCTTTGCCACCCAATTTATCAAAAGATCACCGCAAATGCGTTTTATCATTTCTATCATTTTAACAATGGCTGCTATTATCATTTTATGGTGCACATTCGTCTTTACGAATCAAACGGTCGAGATTTCGACATCAATCACACTTCAAATATTTTTATTGCAAATGATCACCATGTGTATGTCTATTGTGTTAATGGAAGTTACCATTAGTACAATTTCTATGCAAGAACAAATGATTTTTAATGAAAAGCTAGCTGTAACCAGCCAATTAGCAGCCTCTGTAGCGCATGAAATTCGTTCGCCATTAACTTCTATTAAAGGATTTTTGCAGCTTTCGTTGCGGAATGCGGAAGGGAAACACAAAAGTTATTTGGAAATATCGATGGTTGAGCTGAATCGTATGGAATATATCATTAATGATTTTCTCAATTATGCCAAACCCCAAATCGAGATGAACGAAGTGTTTACAATATCCGAAATTTTAGATCAAATCAAAGAATCTATAGAACCGATTGCACAATCAATCAATGTTGGCTTGAATGTGGATTCGGAGGATAACCTATGGATTCAGGCAGATCAGTTCAAAGTAAAACAAGCACTTATAAATATCATTAAAAACTCAATAGATGCTTCTACGGCGTCCAAAGGGGAAGTTACCATATCGGCCTACCGCCAATTGAATAAAGTTTGTATTAAAATTCGTGACAATGGGGTTGGCATGACACGAGAACAACTGTCGATCCTAGGAACCCCTTTTTACTCAACAAAAATGAATGGGACGGGACTCGGCCTTATGGTGACATTTAGGATTATTCAGGCCATTAGTGGAAAATTGGAATTTCATAGCGTTATCGGAGAAGGTACTACCGCGCTTGTGATGCTTCCTGCGTTTACTGAACATAAATAACGCTGAGTACTAAAGTCTGAAGGTCTGCTTTTTGCAGATCAAACAAGAAACGGATAATAGACTATTTCAGGCTCAACATCATGTTTAGTGCTTGACAAAAAGCGAAAGTAGCGGAGGGGACGGAATCGATCTTGAAGAAGCGGTAGCGTTCGCCTAAGAGCTTTCCGAAGGAAAGCTAGCATCGGAAGCATACGCTGTCTCCGAGTTTCTACATTTTGAAATATATAATCAAGAAATTTGGAGACAACAGCGATCGGAAGAACGATCCGTAACCGCAGCGGTCACCTCGCACAATATATTGATCCCTATTTCATGTTTAATATCGAACCTATTATGTAGTTTCTTATTGCCAAACGTGTCATTTATGCTATAATAATGTCGAATGGACACCCATTCACGTCATGCACAATAGAAAAAGTTATAGGCAATGGAAGTTGGTGCAATTCCAACACGGTCCCGCCACTGTAATAGGCCGAATCATCGGTCTTAAGTCAGGTCTTTTGTCTAGTAACTTTGCCAGATCAGTCATTTCGAGGCGAAAGTGACTGATTTACAAGTCTAGTGATGGATACCGCCTCGCTAGGCTTTTTTTATGTTGTTGCAAATGGCCTACCAACGCTGTTGTCGGCTAGGCTAGGTGTTCGCCGCCGAATATATACGAAGAGGTATAGCTAATAAGTGGGAGGTTCTTTAATGGTGAAGAACCATATGCACAATGAAGTGCATTCTCCCTTTTTTCAAATCACTGCCCTTACATAAGTTTATTGGGGTCCCCGCAAAGTATTTGGAATAAGCATCGAAGCATAGGCTCCACTCCGTACTTTTGCTCCGCAAAAGCGCTCCTCTTTGAGAGGCGCCCGGACTTCTTTCCGATACTCTTTGTGGGGGAATTTTATTATACGATTAACTGCTAATGTGTCTGATCTAAGGACAAGTTCCGGAAGTGGTTGACGAAGATCTGAATGACGGTGTACAGTATAAATGAAAAATTAAATCATAACGAAGTTGCACAATGGCGTGCACAATCGATAACAAGCAAAGAGGCTTTTGAAGGGATTATTCCTTTGAGAGACCTCTTTTTTTGTTGTTATTACTCCTTGGAGGTGCCCTACATGGATAAACTTTCTATTAAAACCGATCTCTATATGGGACGAGGCGCAATGGATCGTCTAACTGAGTGGCGAAACAAACGCATCTTTATCGTCACGGATCCATTCATGGTGAAGTCAGGAATGATTAACATGGTGTTTGATCGCCTACACGAAAGCAATGAGCAATATGTATTCAGCAATATCGTACCTGATCCGCCGGTCGAGATCGTCACGGAAGGTGTCGAAGCGCTCAGTTCGTTCAACACCGATTTGATCATTGCCATTGGTGGCGGTTCTGCAATTGATGCGGCCAAAGCGATGAAGCTGTTTGCCCAAAAGCTGCTAAATCAGCAAAATATCCCGTTCGTAGCCATTCCGACGACAAGCGGAACGGGTTCAGAGGTAACGTCATTTTCCGTCATTAGTGACAAGCAGAAGAACATCAAATATCCACTCGTGTCGGATGACTTGCTGCCGCAAGAAGCCATTTTGGACCCGGAATTGGTGAAGACTGTGCCAGACTTTATTACGGCAGATACCGGGATGGATGTGCTGACGCATGCTATTGAAGCTTATGTATCCACCAAAGCGAACGATATTTCCGATGCGCTGGCGGAGAAGGCGATTAAGCAGGTCTTTACTTATTTGCCTAGAGCATTTAAGGACGGGAATGATCTTGAGGCACGCGAGAAAATGCATAATGCATCGTGTATAGCAGGTATGGCGTTTAATATTACGTCGCTTGGGCTTAATCATGGGATCGCGCATGTTGCGGGAGCCAAGTTTAAGATTGCGCATGGACGTATGAATGCGATATTGCTTCCGCATGTCATCGAATTTAATGCCGATTACAAGCCAGGTTATGGCAGGGAAGAGAGTAACGCAGCGGCTGTTCGGTATGCCGAAATATCCAAAAGCTTAGGGTTGCCTGCACCTAATGCAAAGAGCGGTGTTCGTAGTCTAGTACAGGCAATTAAGCAGCTGCAGAAGCAATTGAACATGCCTCAGACGCTGCGAGAATGCGGTGTGGATCAAGCTTTGCTTGAAGAGATGAGAGTGTCGATTGCCGAAGGTGCGCTGAAAGACGGATGTACGGCTACCAATCCACGCGTTCCTACGGCAGAGGATGTACTTCAAATTTTGAACAAAATGTTTCAATTGTGATTACGAGTCGAAATTTGTCTGATTTTGTATTGACATCGTTTGCAAAAATAAAATATAGTAAAAGTAACACAACGGCGTGTTGCATACAAATAAAAGCGAAGCGGCTTCTTAAAAATTCTTTTTGAACTTTTTAAGGGGCTTTTATTGTTTTTTTACAGCTAATTCACTTGTTTAGAGACTGAGAGTGAGATGATGAGTATGGAACAACGAGCCGAGAAACAACGTGTCATTCAGGAGTATGTGCCTGGTAAACAAGTCACGTTGGCTCACATTATCGCGAATCCGAACCCGGATATTTACAAGAAGTTGGGACTCGGAAGCGACGAACATAATTCCATCGGGGTAATGACGATCACACCAAGCGAAGCTTCCATTATTGCAGCGGATATCGCTACAAAGGCGGCTGGAGTACAAATTGGCTTTGTCGACCGCTTCAGCGGTTCGCTCGTCATTACAGGCGATGTGTCTTCCGTGGAATCTGCCATAAGTGAAGTGCTTTTTGGACTTCAGAATATTCTAGGCTTCTCGGCTGCGGCGAAAATCACAAGAACGTAGGAGAAGCTGCGATGAAAAAAATTATTTTCGCCGGGAGCACCGGATCGGGTAAAACCACGCTGTGCCAAAAGCTGCACGGCCAGGAGATTGCCTACAAGAAGACGCAAGCCATTGAAAATTTCGATCAGGCGATTGATACGCCGGGTGAATGCATCGAAAACCGATTTTTATACAAAATGCTGTTAGTCTCCAGCGTAGATGCTGATGTAATCGGACTTGTGCAAGATTGCACAAAAGAAGACAGCTACTTCCCGCCAGCCTTTGGGACCGTGTTTGCTAAGCCGGTCATCGGCGTAGTAACGAAGGTGGAACTGGCTAACTCGCAAGAGGAAATCGCGAAAGCGAGAGCCCATTTGCAGGCTGCGGGCGTAGAACAGATTTTTGAAGTCTCGACGATAGAAAACGTGGGAGTGGATGCGCTTCAATTTTATTTGGAGACGTAAACGACTTAATCTATTAAGTGGCGTTGAGCAGAAGACAAGCAAATAAAGACAGATTATGGGGTGCATGACGCATGAATGGAAAAATTGTAATAGTCGATGACGAACCTATTACAAGAATGGATATTCGTGAGATGCTCGAAGAGGCGAACTACAATGTAGTAGGCGAAGCTTCCGATGGCTTTGAAGCTATCGAATTATGTAAGAAGCATCTGCCTGACCTCGTTATCATGGATGTTCAAATGCCTATATTAGATGGGCTCAAAGCGGGTAAACGAATCATTTCAGAGCAGCTGGCAGGTGGGATTATTCTCTTAACTGCCTTCAGCGACAAACAGACGATTGAGAAAGCATCCTCTGTCGGTGCGCTTGGCTATCTGGTAAAGCCGCTTGATGAAAAGTCGTTCATTCCAATGGTGGAAGTGACCATTGCCAAAGGCAAGGAAATACGCAAACTGGAACAAGATCTATCGAAGCTTACGCAGAAGATGGAAGAGCGTAAAGCGGTTGAGAAAGCAAAAGGGATTTTGATGAAGGAAAACGGCTATACCGAAGAGGAGGCCTATCAAACCCTGCGCAGACTAAGTATGGATCGACGATGTCCTATGATTGAAATTGCAACCACGATCGTTATTTCCTATGATTGATTTTAAAGAACGGATCGAGCAGTTGTGCAGCCTTCATACCGGATTGTCGGAAGTGGATGTATCGCGGATATGTGAAATAGCGGAGTCTTTTGAAAATACTGAGGTACAGGATGATGTATTCATCGACGTACTGTCCAGCGTGGCAAGCGAGGCGATCGTGGTTTATCACCGCCGACCAAGCGAAGATAGATCGCTGTATCAATTGCCGGTAATGGGTGAGAGGGCGCTGCGTGAGAATGAGCCTGGTGTCTTGCGAACACTGGAAACAGGTATTATGTCGCAAGGACTTGTCGCCAATACGCAGGAGAATCATTTGGTTCGGCAAACGGTTTATCCAATCAAAAATCAAACCGGGGTCATTGCCGTCCTCATCTATGAAAAAGATATAAGCGACAATATTCAAGCTCACTTCAATTTGACGGGAACGCCATACGAAGATGGTGAGATGTCTTCGATGCTGGCGGCCATGCTTCGTTTCAAGGACCCGCTCATCAACCAATTGGAGGATGCCGTTCTGGTGTTCGACAAATACGGATTTTTGAAACTGAAAAATGAGCAGGCAGATCTTTATTATAGGCAGCTTGGTTATTTGGAGGATATTCAAGGATTGCATTATGACAATTTGTCGCTTGACCAGATTATGTTCTCCGAGGTGATGCAGCAGCACTCGTCCTCTCCATCTTGTCCATTGACAACGGAGGTGAAAGCGGCTGGCCGTTATTACCAGGTGAAGCGGCTGTTCATCGAAGAAAAGGACTTATGTGTAGGTGTTATTTTGCATGATACAACCGAAATTAAAAACAAAGAAGCAGAGATTATTTCCAAATCGGTTGCTATCCGCGAAATTCATCACCGGGTGAAAAACAATTTGCAGACGGTAGCTTCTCTGCTGCGCATACAGGGACGGAAGTGCGAGAGTCTCGAGGCCAAGAAATACCTGAACGACAGTGTCAGCCGGGTACTCGCGATCGCAGCAACCCATGAATTGCTATCGACGGAAATTGACGCGCAAGTGGATTTGCTGGATGTCATCAGGCTCATTGCATCGAACATCGAACGCTGCTTTGTTCATTGTCAAGCAATCGATGTAGACATCACTTCAGAGCAGAGCATCTGTTTAGACAGTGATCGCACCGTAACCGTTGCGCTTATTGTAAGCGAACTACTTCACAATAGTTATGAGCATGCGTTTGGCGATTGTTCTGAAGGAAAGATTACATTCAAGGCGCGAGTCGAAGGCGGGCTAGTATCCGTCGTATTCGAAGACAATGGGGCAGGGTTCGATGTCGAAGAGACTTCACATAAGAGCTTGGGACTGTCGATAGTCCGCAGCTATGTAAAGGATAAGCTTAAAGGCAAACTTGCAATTGTTTCTGGCGGTAAGGGCACAAAGGTTACGTTTACGTTCAAAAAATAAATATTCGGACTACAAAGACGTAGTCTTCGAAGCGATGAGGCTTAAAGTTAACCACTCCGGTAATTCCGGGAGGTTATCACTTTAAGCCTTTTTGTATTCTTCAAGACGAAAGTTCGAATTTTTATGGAAATCAAGCATTGGAGGTGAGAGAAGTGAATGAGCAATTGCTAAGTGTAGGCATCGATATGGGAACATCAACGACCCAGCTCGTACTGTCGAAGCTGCATATTCAGAATATGGCATCTTCGTTTACGGTGCCCCGCTTGGTCATCACGGACAAAGAAGTGGTCTATCGAAGTGATATCTGCTTCACACCTGTGCTGGCGGACAACCGGATCGATATGTTGAAGATCCAGTCATTCGTGGAGGAGCAGTACGAAAAAGCTGGCATCCATAAAGACGAGATCCAGACAGGTGCGGTCATTATTACGGGTGAAACGGCACGCAAGGAGAATGCGAATGAAGTTGTGCTTCAGTTAAGCGGCTTCGCCGGAGACTTTGTGGTCGCAACTGCGGGTCCGGATTTGGAAAGCATCATTGCCGCCAAAGGTGCGGGTGCCCATGCGTATTCTAAAGAGCATTCCACTTCCATCGTCAACATCGATATTGGCGGCGGTACAAGCAATTTGGCGTTATTCGCGAGCGGCGAACTGTTGGATACGGGATGTCTGGATATCGGGGGGCGCCTTATCAGGGTTGATCAGAGTACGCATGAAATTACGTACATCGCACCAAAAATCAAACAATTAATTGAGCGAAGGGGATTAACTCTCGCTTTGGGGCAACGGGTAACTCCGGTAGATCTCCAGCCGATTATCGGGGAAATGGTCAAGCTGCTTGAAGAAAGTGTCGGCCTCAGGCCGCCAAGCGACTTCTACGACACCATCGTCACAAACAAAGGTTTGAAACTGGATCGGACGATTCCGTGCATTTCCTTCTCCGGTGGGGTTGCGGACTTCATTTACCATGAAGCGACGGGGGATGTATTCCAGTTCGGAGACGTCGGTATATTGCTTGGAAGAGCGATCGCCGCTTCTCCGCTAACGCAGCAGCTAACCGTTGCACGTTCAGCCGAGACCATCCGAGCGACGGTTGTCGGAGCGGGTTCCCATACGACGGAGATCAGCGGGAGCACGATAACCTATACGGAAGAGAGCTTCCCGATCAAGAACATACCAATCCTGAAACTTTCTACCCAGGATGAGTCGGGAAGCAGCGAGCAGCTGGCTGAGGCCACTCGCGATAAGCTGGATTGGTTCAAGTTGAACAATGACTTGCAGCGGGTCGCCATCGCGCTTGAAGGGAAGCAAAGCCCAAGCTTCCTAGAGGTTCAGAAATATGCCCAGGGCCTGCACAAAGGGATGTCCGAACTGTTGGAACGAGAGTACCCGCTTATCGTGATTGTCCATCATGATATGGCCAAGGTGCTAGGACAAACACTGTACGCTTTGCTTGATTACAAGAAAGACGTTATCTGTATCGACAGCGTACAGGTAGACAATGGCGACTATATCGACATCGGCAAGCCGATTGCGGAGGGCAAAGTGCTGCCCGTCGTCATTAAAACGCTCGTTTTTAACTAAGAAGGTTAAACACTAATCGAGTTGCATTTGGAAGGAGGAGCTTTTGTGATATTAAAAACGAAACTGTTTGGCCGAGTCTATCAATTTAATACGCTCATGGAAGTTATGGCAAAAGCCAACGAGGAAAAGTCGGGGGATACGCTGGCCGGATTGGGAGCTACTTCATCAGAAGAACGCGTAGCCGCGAAAGTCGTATTGTCCCAAATCAAATTGTCAGATCTGCGCAACAATCCTGCGGTTCCTTATGAAGAAGATGAAGTTACCCGCATGATCCAGGATGCAGTTAACGAGCGCATCTACAGTGAAATTCAAAACTGGACTGTCGAGGAGCTCCGGGAGTGGATCTTGAACGAGAACACAACTGAATCTGACATCAAACGCGTGTCCAGAGGACTGACAGCGGAAATGATCGCTGCGGTTGCAAAAATCATGACCAATCTTGACCTGATTTACGGAGCCAAGAAAATCCGGGTTACGGCTCATGCCAATACAACAATCGGTCGTCCGGGTACGTTGTCGGCACGTTTGCAGCCGAATCACCCAACGGATGATCCTGACGGCATTATGGCTTCCCTCATGGAAGGTCTCACTTTCGGTATCGGGGATGCGGTGCTTGGTCTTAATCCGGTAGATGATTCCGTAGAAAGCGTGACTCGTGTTCTAAAGCGGTTTGAGGAGTTCCGACAAAAGTGGGAAATTCCGACGCAAACTTGCGTGCTGGCTCACGTTACAACTCAGATGGAAGCTGTTAGACGCGGCGCGCCTACGGGACTCATCTTCCAATCGATCGCAGGCTCGCAAAAAGGTAACGAGGCATTCGGCTTTAATGCAGCCACGATTGATGAAGCGCAATATCTTGCACTGAATCAAGGCCAAGTGGTTGGACCAAACGTTATGTATTTCGAGACGGGTCAAGGGTCTGAGCTGTCTTCTGAAGCCCATCACGGGATCGACCAAGTTACGATGGAAGCGCGCTGCTACGGCTTCGCAAAGAAATACAACCCGTACATTGTCAATACTGTAGTTGGCTTTATAGGTCCGGAGTATCTGTACGATGCGAAGCAAGTTATCCGTGCCGGATTGGAAGATCACTTTATGGGTAAGCTGACAGGCCTTTCTATGGGTTGTGATGCTTGCTACACGAACCATATGAAGGCGGATCAAAACGACTTGGAAAACTTGGCGGTTCTCCTGTCCACAGCAGGCTGCAACTTCTTTATGGGAATTCCGCATGGTGATGATGTCATGCTCAATTATCAGACGACTGGATATCATGAAACTGCTACGCTGCGTGAATTGCTCGGCCTGCGTCCAATTCGGGAGTTCGAACAGTGGATGGAGAAGATGGGCTTTATCGAAAATGGCAAGCTGACTAAAAAAGCTGGGGACGCGTCAGTATTTCTCAAGTAAGGGAAGGAGGAAGCTCTCATGAACGAAAAAGATCTGAAATCGATGATTGAATCGATCTTAAACGAGATGGTAGGAAACAAGGCAGAGCCAGAAACTGAAACAGTGAAGCCTGTTGAAACAGCGGCTGCTGCAGCGCCAGTTGCACATAACGTGGAGCGAAACGAAGGTAAGTATGTCCAGGCAAACGTGGCCGAGGAAGTACAAGAGGACGATGGCGAATGTTTGGACGATATCACGGAAATTAATCTTCGCGAACTGCTCCTCGTGCCTGATCCAGAAGATCGTGAAGGATATTTGAAAATGAAAGAAAAAACGCCAGCCCGTCTAGGTGTTTGGCGTGCAGGTCCGCGGTACAAGACGATTACAAATCTGCGTTTCCGCGCTGACCATGCTGCTGCTCAAGATGCGGTGTTCTCTTATGTATCCGAGGATTTCGTTAAAGAGATGAACCTTGTGTCGATCGCGACCAAGTGCCGGGACAAGGACGAATATATTACGCGTCCGGACTTGGGACGTCAATTCTCGGATGAAACCATCGAATACATCAAGCAGCACACAACCAAACAGGCTAAAGTGCAAATCATGGTTGGAGACGGCTTAAGCTCGGCAGCGATTGAAGCCAACTTGCGCGATATCATTCCATCCATTACGCAAGGTCTTAAGATGTATGGCATTGATACAGGCAATATCCTATTCGTTAAGCATTGCCGTGTACCTTCCATGGACGTTATTGGCGATGTCACCGAAGCAGATGTCATTTGCCTACTGGTCGGAGAACGTCCAGGACTTGTAACGGCAGAATCCATGAGTGCCTACGTTGCTTATAAACCAACAGTGGGTATGCCTGAAGCAAGACGTACCGTTATTTCTAACATTCATTCCGGCGGTACCCCTGCGGTTGAAGCTGGGGCGCATATTGCCGAACTGATCAAGACCATGATTGATCGCAAAGCATCAGGCATTGATTTGAAAATATAAGAAAGGCTGGAGGTACGTATGAGAAACGAACCGATTCATGCAAAAGTGCTAGGCATGAAGCTCATTTCCAACGTAAGCCCGGATATGGCAAACAAGCTGGAGCTGAAGCCGCACCATAAAAGTTTGGGTATCATTACTGCTGATGTTGATGACATCACTTATACAGCGCTGGATGAAGCAACGAAAGCAGCTGTTGTGGACGTTGTGTATGCAAAAAGTATGTATGCCGGATCTGCGAACGCTTCGACGAAGCTCGCAGGTGAGGTCATTGGGATTCTGGCCGGACCGACCCCGGATGAAGTGCGCAGCGGTATGAACGCTGTAGTTGATTTCATCGAGAGCGGCGCTCATTTCGTTAGCGCAAACGAAGATGACAGTATCACTTACTTCGCCCATTGTGTATCCCGCACAGGCTCCTACTTATCCGAGACTGCGGGCATTAAAGAAGGGGAGGCGTTAGCGTATCTGATCGCTCCGCCGCTCGAAGCGATGTATGCGATCGATGCGGCACTGAAGGCTGCTGATGTTACGATAGCCACCTTCTTCGGTCCCCCTTCCGAGACCAATTTCGGCGGTGCATTGCTGACGGGCAGCCAATCAGCCTGCAAGGCAGCATGTGATGCCTTTGCGGACGCTGTCCAATTCGTCGCAGATCATCCGACGAGTTATTAAGGTAACAGCCCATGAGAAATAGTGCGTTAGGGCTGGTGGAAGTCAGAGGGTACTTGGGTGCAGTCGCCGCAGCGGATGCCGCATTAAAGGCGGCGAGTGTTACCTGCATCGGCGTTGAGATCATCAAAGGTGGATTGGTAACTGTCAAGCTGGATGGTGATGTCGGAGCTGTACAAGCTGCCGTTGAAGCTGGAGCGGAAATGGCAAAGCAATTGGATGTGCTGATAACTCGTCATGTGATTGCAAGAATGCATGAAGAGACAGCAGTCTTGGTGGCGGGACCGGTTGACGCAGGCGAAAGCCAACATCAGGTGGAAAAGAGTGCAACCAGAGATGAGGAGCAGCAGAAAGAAGCTGAAAACGTTGCTGATAAAGTCACTCTAGAAGCATATGCCGAAGATAACGCCAAGAATGTGGTTAGCATGGATGTGGCTGCTGCGAAATCAACGGAATCTAAGGCTAATTCGAAACCAGAGGTCATACAAGCTGCTGACACTCCAAAGCCAGAGGCACATACGGCCAATGAATCGAAGGCTGCCCAAACGAAAAAACCTGCGGCCGAGGTGGAGTTGCAAGCTAAAGCTGAACTGGTATCTACGGTGGTAATCAAGAAAGCCGACGAAGTTAAGCCTGTAACCGAACAAAAGGTTACCTCAGTTAAGACTGCAGCGCCAGCTGAGAAACCAACCGATGTACCGAAGAGCCAGCATAACGGTAGCAATCCACGTGTGCAACCTAAGCATACACCGACTGCGAAATCCAGCAAGAAGTCGAAAAAAGCAAGTTCGTAAGGCGCGATCAAGAAAATGAATGCTCTATTATTTTCTTGATCGCCCGAATAGAAATATATCTCGATCTAAAAAAGAAGTAGAGAGAAGGAATATTGATGGAAACAATGGATAAAGACCTAAGGTCCATTCAAGAAGTCCGTGATCTGATCAAAAAAGCCAAAGAGGCGCAAGTCAAGCTTGCCGCTATGACGCAGGAGCAGATCGACGGCATTGTCAAAGCGATTGCCGATGCCGGCTATAAGCATCGCGAGAAGCTTGCGAAGATGGCCAATGAAGAGACAGGCTTCGGCCGTTGGCAGGACAAAATCGTCAAAAATGCATTTGCCTCGCAGCAGGTGTATGAGTCGATCAAGGACATGAAGACTGTCGGCGTGTTGAAAGAAGACAAAGAGAAGAAGCTGATGGAGGTAGCTGTTCCAGTCGGCGTCGTTGCCGGTCTGATTCCATCCACCAACCCAACTTCGACGGTTATCTACAAAACGCTCATTGCGCTTAAAGCCGGAAACAGTATCGTATTTTCCCCGCATCCGAATGCGCTGAAGTGCATTTTGGAAACGGTGAAGATTATTAGCCAGGCAGCTGTACAAGCAGGATGTCCGGAGGGCGCCATTGGCGTCATGACGGTTCCGACCATTCAAGGAACCGATCAATTGATGAAGCATAACGATGTCAACTTGATTCTTGCTACTGGCGGAACGGCGATGGTCAAAGCCGCTTACTCATCCGGTACGCCAGCGATCGGCGTTGGCCCGGGCAACGGCCCTGCATTCATTGAGAAGAGCGCGAATATCCCGCTTGCAGTCAAACGCATTATGGATTCCAAAACATTCGATAACGGCACAATCTGCGCATCAGAGCAATCCGTTGTTGTCGAAGCATGCAGCAAGGATGCGGTAGTCGCTGAATTCAAGAAGCAGGGGGCTTATTTCCTCACCGAAGGGGAAGCCGCGAAGCTTGGCAAATTCATTATGCGCGCCAACGGCACCATGAACCCGCAAATCGTCGGCCGCAGCGTGGAGCATATCGCCAAGCTGGCGAACCTGGACATTCCAGCTGGTACGCGCGTGTTGATAGCAGAAGAAACACGTGTCGGTCCAAAAGTTCCGTATTCTCGAGAGAAGCTGGCCCCGATCTTGGCTTTCTATACAGAAGCTAGCTGGGAAGCAGCATGCGAGCGCTGCATCGAGATTCTGAATGGAGAGGGCGCCGGGCATACGATGGTCATTCACTCCGAAAATGAAGAAATCGTACGCCAGTTCGCTTTGAAAAAACCTGTATCCCGCTTGTTGGTCAATACACCGGGTACACTTGGCGGTATCGGAGCAACGACAGCAATATCGCCTGCACTGACACTGGGATGCGGCGCGGTTGGCGGAAGCTCAACATCCGACAACATCGATCCATTCAATCTGCTCAACATTCGCAGAGTCGCGTATGGACTGAAGGAAATGGAAGATTTGATGGAACAGCCAGAAAAATCGCAGCCGAAAGCGGCAAACATCAATCTGGAAGATACAGAGCAGTTGATCAGTATGATCGTGGCACGCATTCTTGAACAAATGTAAGTGCAGTATCTTTTATTGGCAAGAGAAACAACCCATTATAGGTAACCCCAAAATTAATATAAATACAAATTACTAGGAGGAATTTTATCATGGCAAACGCAAACGCATTGGGAATGGTGGAAACAAAAGGTCTGGTAGGTGCAATCGAAGCAGCAGACGCAATGGTGAAAGCAGCTAACGTTACATTGATCGGCAAAGAGCAGATCGGTGCAGGTCTCGTAACTGTTATGGTTCGCGGTGATGTGGGTGCAGTTAAGGCAGCTACGGATGCAGGCGCAGCAGCTGCAGAACGTGTCGGTGAATTGTTGTCGGTACACGTAATTCCAAGACCACATGCAGAAGTAGACGCTATTTTGCCTAAAACAAAAGCAGAATAATATTCTCCGGCAAGTAAGAATCAGGAGGACAGCGGGATGTGGGCTTGGGCCCGCATTCCACTTCCTGCTTTTAATAGCGATTTATTCTGGCTAAATACGGCTCGGACAATCGCGTAATAGGTAAGATGAACACGCATTCGCCTTAAAAGGATGTGAGAACATGGCTCTGATTACGGAAAGTGGGCTGCGAAAGCATTTTCGAAATCAGAATCTGAAGGATGTTGCCGTTTATGAGGTGGCAGCAGGGACGATTCTGACGCCATCGGCCAAAAGCTTTTTGACCGATCATCAGATTGAACTTCGATTAGTGAAAGTTCCTGAGGTAGATAAAGGTGAGGTGGATACACCAAACCCAAGTCAAACGGACCAAAAGGAAGTCAAGCTCCAAGTGACGACAAATCTGGATGTTGAACCGGCATCCGGAGGGAAAAAGCGGTTTCGTACGCTGTACGGCGGATTTTTAGAAACGAAGCCGGAGCATATGACTCACTTGTATGGAAATATGCTCGTTTTTAAGGACCATCCACGAATATTGTTCCGCGGCAAGCTAGACTCATTGGAAACCAAAATATTGGAAGCGCAAATCAGTTGCTTCAAGCTGAATATGACCAAGCTGGTCGATGATTTGGAAGAGATCTTGCAATTTGTACGTCGGATTGTACGTAGTGAAGTATTGAGCGAAAGCATAGAAGAGTTTAATTTGCTTGGGATGACGCCTAAGGAATTACGGGAGCAGTCCCATTTTCCCAAGAAATACTTTGGATTGGAACATTTTCAACCCAGCTATGATATGGGCGAAGCGGTTGTTGTCATAAATGCGTTACGCACATTGACAAGGGAGACGGAATTACTAGCCTACAAAGCCTTCAAAAAGGAACACGGAGAAGTAGAGCGTGAAGATATTATTCGGACACTAAACCGACTGTCTTCTTTGTTCTGGATTATCATGTTCCGCATCCGTGTTGGGCAGTACAACTGATGAGGTGAGAATGGTGGATAACCAACTGGTAGAAAGCATTATCAATGAAGTGGTCAAGAGAGTGCAGGATGAAACCTGCATTGAAGTTGAAGCATCAGGTAAACACGTGCATTTGAACCGGGAAGCGATTGATGCGTTGTTTGGCGAGGGTTATCAATTGACGAAAGCAAAGGATCTTTCCCAGCCGGGACAATATGCATGCAAAGAACGTGTTACGCTGATCGGACCTAAGGGCTCTCTGCATAATGTTGTTGTGTTAGGTCCGGAACGCAAAGAATCGCAAGTCGAGGTTTCACTCACGGATTCCGTCGTGCTTGGCGTGCCTGCTCCGGTAAGAGAAAGCGGCAAACTGGAAGGAACTCCAGGAATCGTCATGGCGTCTAGCGGCAATATGATTCGGCTTGATCGCGGATTAATCGCAGCTCAGCGTCATATTCACGTAAAAGCGGAAGATGCGGAGAAATACAACGTACAGAACGGCGAAATCGTACAGGTAAAAGTGTACGGCAAACGTCCTCTGATCTTTGACGATGTGTTGGTGCGGGTTAGTCCAAATTATGAAACCTACATGCATATCGACTATGACGAGGCTAATGCATGTGGATTTGCTAAAGGTACGAAGGGAAAGATTTTGAAGTAGTGCATCCAGGTTTAGGAGCGTGAAAAAATGAACATAGAAGCTCTGGATCGGGCAGCGATTATAGAAGCCGTCACGGCTGAAGTGATCAAGAGGCTGGGACAGGAACGGAAGGATGAACCGACTGCATGTAAAAAGCGAGCGGTTTTACTCACTGTGGAACCGTTGCCAGAACTGGAAAACATGCTGAAGCCCTATTATGAGGTGCGTTATTTTGACGAGGATCTCAGAGATTGCGATGTGCTAATTATTCCAAAGCTGTGTCTTCAGTTATTGTCCAACCTTGCGAATGGCATAAGCGCAGGCCCGCGTGAACGTTTCACGTTGACGATGCTGCTGAAGGGACGCAAAGTTGTTGCCATGGAGGAAGGACTTCTTTACCGCAAATACAAGTCAACGGCACCCGTTCTATTGTACAAGATGTACGATGATTTTACGGAGAAGCTGAGTAATTTCGGCATTCGGGTTGTAAAAGAAGCCGAAGTGCTTGCAACTTGTTTAGGGGAAGGCCGGGCTACAGATATTCAGGTTGATCATCGTACCGAATCCGCCCATGTACCGCATCACCCGGAAGTGTTGAGCCGGAAAGTCATTACCGAAGCGGAACTTAAAAAATACCGTCTACAAAACGGGAAAGACATTGTAATTGACCGGCATAGTATCATTACGCCGCTTGCTCAGGATTACTTGCGCATGCAGCAGATGCAAGTGCACAGAAGATAACGGGCGAGGTGAACCTATGATCGTGGGACAAGTTACGGGAA
>JAIRVF010000069.1 GCA_031254035.1 Paenibacillus sp. | reverse complement strand
ACCCGCACAAACTGCACAGCCCGCACAAACTGCACAACCCTTGCCATCTCCGCAGGCGGAAGAGAATTCAGCGCCTGTTGACAAGCAGACACCAGCACCGGGTTCTACCGGTTCATTCGCTAGTCCAGCCCCGGATCAAAGGGGAGCAAATCCCATGAACACCGGAACTTCATCCGGACAAAAGATAAATATCAATACCGCCCAGGCTGCTGAGCTGATGAACATACCTGGGATCGGCGCAAAGAAGGCACAGGCCGTCATCGAGTACCGAAACCAAAACGGCCCTTTCAAAAAGGTAACGGATCTGGTAAAAGTAAAAGGGATCGGAACCAAAATGTTCGAGAAAATGAAACCTCACATAGAGCTTTAGCCTGGAGATATGCTACAATGTTAACAACTAGGCGCGATCAAAAAAATGGTGAATCAGATTTGCACGAAAACTGCCCGTCGTTAGGCTTACTTTCAGCAAAGCGAATGACCAATTTTTTGACCGCGCCCTATTCTACGAAAAACAGGTGATATAACGTGAAGGAAGAAACGCGTAAAGACTGGGACACTTACTTTATGGACATTGCTTACATGGTTTCCACGCGTTCACGCTGTCCTCGCAGACATGTCGGAGCCGTGCTGGTCCAGGGAAAAAAGCTGCTGGGTACGGCATACAATGGCGCGCCGATGGGCGTTTCGGACTGCTCGGAGGCCGGCTGCATGATTGCAGAGGAGTTTGAAATGATAGATCATAACGGCAAACAGGAAATGGTCAAAAAGCAGCGCTGTGTGCGCACCATTCATGCCGAACAGAATTTGCTGCTTTTCACTGACCGGATTGACCGGGAAGGCAGCTTTGTTTACGTAACGGACGAGCCTTGCTGGACTTGTGCCAATATGCTGGCCAACAGCGGAGTGACGGAAATTGTGTTCCATCGCTCCTATCCGAAGGATTCGGATAAGGTAAGGGAAATGATGAAGCAGAAGGGGATCGGTTTCCGCGGACTTTCATCATATGATCCTCCGCGTGAAACCATAATGACCGTCTCTAATTAATAATGGAATAATAAGAACCGGGGAAGGACCTCTGCCGCTGTGGCTTTTAGACCACAGGCAGAGGTTTTTTGTTTATTTTGAAGTACGTAACGACATTTTACATTAACGCATGGGGTGATCTCTTATGAAAGGAAGGCCGCTAATTGTTTGGACAGTCGGCTGGATAGCTGGCAGCAGCCTCGCTTATACATTTTCCGGGTTTCGTTTGTATCTGATATGGGCCGGAGTGGCCCTGCTGCTCTCTATACCTGTCCTCCTGCAGCGAAAGCTGCTTAAGAGCATGCTTATTGCTTGGGTGGCTTTAGCATTGTCCGGGATCTACTGGGGATGGAATGATGCCCGAAATGTGACGGAGCTGCCGAAGGCTTTGGGCGAGGACGCTTCCAGCATGAATGGATTGATGCTTCAAGCAGAAGGGGTAATTGTTTCGCAGGTCGATGTAGACGGTGACAGGGCCGATTTGCAGGTGCAGCTGCAAAAAGTGGAGATGATGGACTCGGCCGGTTCTGGCAGCAGCGGTCCCTCCGAATCATCGCAGAGACTGCAGGAAAGGGTAATCGTTCAGGTGAAGCTTCTGAGCAAGGAGCAGCAGGCGGAGGCAGGACAATGGCAGCGCGGAGACCGTATTGAACTCAGCGGAACGATCGAATATCCTTCCACTGCCCGCAACTTTGGGGGATTTGATTATGCATCTTATTTACGGACCCAGTGTATTCACTGGATCTATAAGGTGAAAGGGATACAAAACGTGCAGATTTCGCCCGGGTCTCTCTGGAGCACATTGACCATCTTACGGTGGAATGACCATACCCGCACCTTGCTTGGGGACAAAATTGGGCAAATATTCCAAGAGCCTCATGCCGGGTATATGAAGGGACTTCTGATTGGCATGAAGGATGATATCGACCCGGAAACATATATGCAATTTTCACAGCTGGGTCTCACTCATATTTTGGCGATCTCAGGCATGCATGTTGCGGTTTATATCGCGAGCCTTCTTTTTATATTGTCATTATTTAAAGTAACCAGGGAGAAATCTTTGCTTATCGTCATGCTGTTAATCCCCGTTTACATGCTTTTGTCCGGCATGAGCCCCTCCGTCGTCCGCGCTGGCATCATGAGCATGATCGGTCTGTATGCGGCCAGAAAAGGCTGGCTGAAAGACGGAATGAATGTTTTGGCTGCTGCCGCCCTGCTTATGACGTTGTGGAATCCGTATTATTTATTGAACGTTAGCTTCCAATTGTCATTCTTGGTTACAGCCGGGCTTATGATTTATGTTCCGCTAGTGAATCCACTCCTTCGTTTCCTCCCCAAACGCATTGCCGCAGCCGTAGGGGTGACGCTGGTTGCGCAGTTGGTTTCTTTTCCGCTTACCATCTATTATTTCAACCAGTTCTCCCTGTTGTCGTTTGCTGCCAATTTTGCAGTGGTCCCACTGATTACACTTCTGACGCTTCCGCTGGGCTCAGGCTCGCTGCTTCTCGGATGGATCTGGCTTCCGGCAGGGAAGAGCGCGGGCTGGATCATTGAACTTCTGAACAATGGAATATTCCGGCTGATCCGCTGGATGAACGGATATCCGCAGTTTGTAACGATCTGGAAGTCGCCATCGCTGGTATGGATAATGACCTATTTTGCCTTGATGTATCTATTTCTATATCTGGCGAGCCGGCATATCACGGCTCAAGGGGCGAGGCTGCTGGATCAACGGGGGACGGATGAAACGGTGGATCTGGAAGAGGGTATAAATGTAAAGGATAGAACCCGCCCAACTTCTACTGTCCATAAAACAAGGGCCGCTCTAACCGGAATTATGCTTAGCCTCATATTTCTGATATATTGGGAATATCGACTGCCGCCCCTGCATGGGGCTGGATTGGTTCAGTTTCTGGACGTGGGACAGGGGGATAGCATTCTGATTACGACACCGGAAGGTCGCAACATTTTGGTGGACGGAGGAGGCACTGTTAAGTTTAGTAAGCCTCAGAATACTTGGAAGGAACGCAAAAATCCCTTTGAAGTCGGGGCAAAAGTTCTTGTGCCACTTTTGAAGCAGCGTGGAATTCATCATCTGGACGCCGTTATTGCGACGCACGATCATCAGGATCATGTGGGTGGATTCCAGGCCGTATTAGAACAGATCCCCGTGAAGGCTTTCATGTTCAATGGAACTCTGGATGGAACGAAGGCTTTTGATAAGTTACTGAATACGGCTACCAGCCGGAACATCCCTGTTTACGCGATTCATCAGGATATGAAGCTGCAGCCGGATCGTCAGACGGAAATCACTTTTATAGCTCCTGTGACGGAAGAGACAGAACAGGAGGAGCTTCCGATCGAGAAAGATCAAAACCATATTTCAATTGCGTTCCTTCTAACTATAAATGAGCGCAGGCTGCTATTTACGGGCGATATGGACAAGGCCGCCGAGAATGATGTACTTGGCTTAGCCGCTACCCATCAAACGTCATTTACCCTCCCCGAGGGTGGGATCGATGTCATCAAAATAGCGCATCACGGCAGTCATTCGTCTAGCGGGGAAGAATGGCTTGATTACTGGAGGCCGAAAGCCGCTGTAATTTCAGCGGGTGTGAACAATTTATACGGCCATCCGCATGCGGAAGTTGTAGATCGGATCGCCGGCCGCGGGACCGAGTTGTTCCGGACAGACAGGGACGGCGAGGTACAGATGATCATCAGACAGGGGGATATCCAAATACGCTGCAAATTAAATCCCTGTCCTAAATAGAAGTCATGACAGAATTGATACTATAACAGGTTGAACGGCATTCAACTATTAACAAAATGTTAAAGATTTAGTTGTGAAAAAGTCGTAAACTGGATAAGTTATCACCGGACATATTCATGGTGACGGGATCACTAGAATTTGGTATTCTTAATGGGGGATTGCCATTTGCGCGGCAAGGTTCGAAACCATCCGTACATAAGATTTTAGGTCTTGTCAAACGGATCTCAATCAGCGTACTCTCGCCAATGCGAGGGCCGCGTTTTGATGTTGTTTTTTATGCAATTAAATACGTTTTCGCTTCGTTGAAAAGGTATTAATCCTTCAATTAAAAAAAAGTTGGTTACAATTTGCAACAATTTTACACGCATACACGTCTGTAAGATTGCAGGGAGAGGGGGATCCTTTGTGGTAGAGCAGGGACTCATCAGAGCCGCTCAATCGGGCGATCGCGACGCTCTAATCACCCTATTAAGAGAAATTGAGCATCAGGTATACCGCACAGCTTATTATATTTTGAATGATGAACAGGATGCGATGGACGCTTCCCAGGAAGCGCTGATTCGTATTTACACGAAGATAGGCTCTTATGAAGAAAAGGCGCAGTTCAAAACATGGGTACAACGGATCGTAACCAATATTTGCATCGACAAATTTAGGCGGACGAAACCTACGGTTTCCATTGACGAGCATGAACTGGTATTTGAGGATAAACAAAACGTTGAACAAGCCGTTATGTCCTCTTACCTGGCCCAGGATATCCAGGAAGCCATCGGACAGTTGCCTGACCATCATAGAAGCGTCATCGTTCTTAGGTATTTACAGGACTTTTCTTACAATGAAATTGCTGACTGCTTGAATCTCCCGTTGAACACGGTAAAGTCTTATCTGTTCAGGGCCAGGCAGCAGCTCCAGAACATGCTTCATGAGCATCAGAAAGGTGGTGTATCAGGATGAATTGTCCAGAGGTGGTGGAGTGGATGCACCGTTATTTGGATTATGATTTAAGCGAGGATGAGACCGTTCAACTATATGAGCATTTGAAACATTGTCCTGAATGTACGGAAACCTTTCGGATGCTGAAATCATTATCTCGGGATCTTGAGGATCTTCCGCAAGTTACTCCCAAGTTCAGTATTGTTGATGCGATTATGCCCCAACTTGACGCGATAGATATGGCGCGGCAGGAGAAGAGCGCCTCGCGTGAGGAAGCTCCCGCCGAGATGGTGCCTGTACCTGTAGGACCTGTACGCACAAGCAAATTCCGTAATTCCGTGGCTGGACGTACCGCTATGGGTGCGGTGGCTGCCGCGATTATTCTGGGAGTGGCAATATATACTTATCCTTCGAAGCATTTGTCAACTGCTGAAGAGCCCACTGTTAAAGGAGCTGAGCAAGTGTCCGTCTCTACTTCTTCCAGTGATGGAATCCAAGGCAGCGGTGGAGGACAGCAGACTGTCGAGCCCAAGCAGGAGGCATACAGCAGCAGCGATGTTCAGGATACTTCCGTTGGGTCTTCTGGCGGAAACACAGGGCAGGATCCGACGGGGAGTCATAAGGAGCAGCCGCTAACAACGGAGGTACCTTCAGGCAAAGCGGATGAGAAAAAGGCTCTCAGCACGGATGGGGAAAAAAGCGCTGTCGAGGAAAAAAGCACTGTCGGGGAAAAAAGCACTGATGGGGATAAAGTAAGCAGGAAGACTACGGTTAGTGAGGCCCCAGCTGCGGGTACTCCAGATGTAGGTGCGCAGGTAAAAGCTGAAAACCCGGATCATGATGCCCCGGCAACGGCTGCCGCCAGCCAGGATAAAGCGACTTCTGACAACAACGTCGGAAGCGGCGACGGTGAAAGCAACTACAACATCAGCGGCGACATCCGAAACAACATTGCTTCGGTAACATCCGTAGATGGTCAGGATGATAAAAATCAGGATCAGGTTACTAAGGTTGACAATACTACACCAGCAACCATTTCGGCAACCATACCGAATCAAATCAACTCACCTGACGGCAAATATACAGCTTCCGTGGAAGATAACAAGCTGGTTATCTACAGCATATCGGACAGTGACGGGCAAAAGAAAGCAATGAAAAAGTTTGACCTTCCGGGCAACTGGATATCCGGGGTGTGGTCTGCTGACAGCACCGTCTTTACCTATCAAACTTCGGATAGTCAAGGTGCTACAGCGAGCAAAACCTACCGTGTTGACAGTACGGATTCCGCAAACCCCTGAAGTGTAATCCGAAAAAAAGAAACGGATTGGTTTGCAGGTTGCACAATTTAGGAAGATATGGAATAAGATAATATGGTTAGAATTAAACCAGGATCGTCGTATGACCACAGGTGGCAAAGTTTCTAGAGCTTTGCGGGCGCCGGTGTTTATCATAGATGAGCTGGGACAGAGGGGCCTTCTCTGATGGGAGGGCTCCTTTGCTGTTTGACCCTGTCCCGATTTTTGATAATATATTAAAGTGCATGTTCCAAAAGGCCGGTTTTCAGCACCGAAGCCTATGCTTCCGATGTGCGTTTTTTCAAAACGCTTGAATTGGATGAAGATAGGGAGTGAGGAGCGGAGCTACACGTTTTCGTAGAAGACGACTTCGTAAGCATCTGCCTGTGTTGGGTACGTGAGCACCTGAAATGTTTCCGGAGGAAACATACTTCGTAAGCGTAGGCTAGGACCGACTGAATTCAAGATCCGATTCGAAAGCGAGCTTCCCGATTTACTTCGTGTTAGATATAGAATTTATAAGTTATCAGCAGGGCTGATGAAATTCTATATCGCAAGAAAACCTACCTCTGGATCGCGGTCGCTCATCCCTGAATTACTTCGATCGGTTTTCTTATCAAAGGCGGACTTTTTGAACAACCTATTAAAGCAGGCCAAATCTAAAGCACGACTACATAGATGAAAGGGGGCCTAAACATGGACGTTAAATCTGCAATAAAGGCGGTCAAGCAGGGTGAAATCTCACCAGTCTATTTGCTGTACGGAACAGAAAAATACCAGATGAATGAATTTGCATCTTTTCTTGTGGAACAGACAATTTCAAAAGATGAACTTGATTTTGCGCTTGTCCATTATGACTTGGCGGATACCCCGCTGCAGGAGGTTATTGAAGAAGCGGAGATGGTACCTTTTATGGTGCCGCGCAAGCTGATTCTGGTTCGGGACGCCTCCGTGTTTACTGCTGGCAAGGATCATGCCAAGGTGGAACACCGCGTAGAATCACTTCTTGAATATATGAAAAATCCTGCTGAATATAGTGTGATTGTATTCATAGTCAACAATGAGAAACTTGATGAGCGGAAAAAAGTGGTGAAAACCATTAAAAATGGCGGCATGCTGCTGTCTTTTATGCCGCTTGGCAGTGAGGATTTATTGAAATGGGTTGGCAAGAGAGTCAAAGAACAGGGCTGCGCGCTGGAGGAAGGGGCTGCCGAAATTATCGTCCGCAATGCCGGAACACAGCTGCAAACCTTAGCTGCTGAAATCGAAAAGCTTTGCCTTTATGCAGGCCGGGGTGGGATCATCCATACTGAAATCGTGGATCAGATGATCGCACGCAACACGGAGCAAAATGTGTTTGCCCTTGTGGAGGATATCGCGAATTTAAGAGTTGATCAGGCACTCGCTATTTTCTATGAACTGCTGAAGCAAAAAGAGGAGCCGATCAAGATCGCTGCCCTGATCGCGAGACAATTTCGTATCATACTTCAGGTCAAGGATCTCGGCAGCCAAAGCTACTCCCAACAGCAGATTGCTAGCCAGCTTGGACTTCATCCCTATGCGGTAAAAATCGCCGGGGAACAGGCGCGGAAATTCCAAGCAACTCAGCTTAAGCAGATCCTAACCAGACTCGCAACCTTAGATTATCAGATGAAAACAGGTGCTATTGATAAAGTGCTCGGACTGGAGCTATTTCTTCTCAAATTGGCGGCTTGACGAAATCCATTAGAAAAATAATCATATCCTGAGAACGGGAAGTAAGCCCGGAAACCATTTAGGTTTCCGGGCTTTTTAGCGCCAAAAAAATATAAACAATTTTAGTGATTTATCGTTCTAGAGGATGATGATGCATCCGTATGATGGCTGAAGCGTTGGGACCAGAAGGCAAGCCCCATCGTCAGCAGCAGTAAAATGCCTGTGAACCAAAATACGGTATGGATGCTGAACATACCACTGATGGCACCGCCTGCGAGCGGGCCGAGCATACCGCCGATCTGGTTGGAGGTCTGGCTCAAGCTAAACGCTCTGCCGCGGAATTCGCTTGGGGTCGCACGCACGACCAGGCCGTTGAGAGCTGGGAACACCGCACAGAAGAAACATCCATACAAAAACCTAACAATGGAAAACGCCCACACATTATGAAACGGAATTTGCAGCAGAGAACCGACGCCACCGGCAAACAGTCCGATCAGCAAAATTTTCTGAAAACCGATTTTATCGGCAAGTTTGCCCCAGCGCGGGGCAAAAATGATGCTGGCGATGCCGACCAAAGAAAATATTACCCCGGCCAGAATCGAAGCGTTGGAGGCGGAATGTGAGAACCCGGCAATGTACAGCGGCAGCACTGGCTCGATGGTCATGACGGAAAACTGCGTAAACATGGTTAGGACTAACACGACTACAAGTAATTTATTTGTTGCCGCCACTTTGATCGTATTCAATACGGAGACCCGCTCTTTGCCGGGAACGAATTTTTCTTCTTTTACGTACAAAATGACCAGTATAGTCGCAAGGAAACAAAGTACACCTGCGCTGGCAAAGGCCAAGCGATTACTGAATAGCTTCGCAAGTACGCCGCCGAGAAGCGGTCCCATGATGCTCCCTGTCGCTGTAGCGGTCGACATGGTGGAGAGGGCGTATCCGACTTTATGTTCCGGCGTATTGGTACCGATGATGGCTATAGCGCCAGGGATAAATCCCGAGAGCAGACCCTGCAGAAGCCGCAAAATAAGCAGTTGTACCGGACTGGTGACAAAGGAAGTAAGGATATAAATGACGCATAACACGAAGCCGGCTCGAATGATCATCGCTTTGCGCCCGTATTTGTCGCCGACTGAACCCCAAAACGGGGAAGAGATCGCGCCAGCCAAAAATGCACTGCTGAATAATATGCCGGACCACATTTCAACGTTTTCGGTCACGCCTATTTGGATCAGGAAGAGGGGAAGAAACGGAATTACCATGGAGAAGCTTGAAGATACGATAAAAGAACCAAACCATAAAACCAATAAATTTTTCTTCCAGATTTCCATTTGCTCGTCAACTCCTCACGTTGATGAAAGAACCTTCATGAAAATTTTAGGCTTTATTAAAAGCTCAATACTGAAATTAGTTCTTGAAATTATGCGAGGTGGCCGCCAGTCCGTCTTTGGTATATTTGGCAGGAGATATTTGGGATTGATGTTTCTCGTATGTAAGTTTAGCATAAATATTTGAATCAAAAAGTCCTGACCAGCTTTTCAGCTGTTCAGGACTTTTCATTTTCATCGTATGGATAGCGCATCTTATGCTTGAGCATTCAGAGCGTTAAGTTTTTTCGCCAAGCGGGATTTCTTACGGCTCGCTGCGTTTTTGTGTACGAGACCCTTGCTTACAGCCTTGTCCAGCTTCTGAGAAGCGGCTTGAACTGCAGCTTTTGCAGCTTCAACTTCAGTATTTGCCAGCGCAGTGTCGGCAGCTTTAACAGCTGTACGAAGCGCGGATTTTTGGGAAGCATTAAGCGCACGGCGTTTGTCGTTCGTTTTTACGCGTTTAACGGCGGATTTAATGTTTGGCATTGCATTCACCTCCTGTAAGGCATTCGAATAACTCGAAATGATTCACAACTTAAAATATTTTATCATGAGGAACCTTAAAAAGCAACACTAAAAGGGCTTTTTGCATAAACGGAGGCTGGCTCCCGCACACTATAACGAATAAGGCAAAGGAGGTTGATTTTGAAATGGAGTTGGATTTGCAAAAATATTCCGTGCGTACGGACTTAGCAGTTGACTCGAGGGAACTGGCTGCAAGGCAATATCCGGAATCGATCCCTGGGGTAGATGAAGAGGTCTCAGACAAGGATGGGATTAAGGTTACCCGGCTGAATGTATTGACCGACGAAGGCTCTCAAGCGATTGGTCGCATCAAAGGCCATTATGTCACATTGGAAGTACCGGGGTTACGCAAGGGGGATACCGGCTTGCAAGAGCGGGTGACAGAGGCTTTTGCGAGAGAATTTGAGGGTTTTCTGACGCTGATTGGCATTCAAAAAAAGGATTCCGTGCTGATTGTCGGCCTGGGCAACTGGAATGTGACGCCGGATTCGCTAGGGCCGCTGGTCGTGGAGAACGTACTCGTTACCCGCCAATATTTTGAGTTAATGCCGGATCAGGTTGCCCCAGGTTATCGCCAAATCAGTGCCATTGCGCCGGGGGTACTTGGAATTACCGGGATTGAGTCCAGCGAAATTGTCCAAGGTATCGTAGAGCGAACCAAGCCGGATCTTATTATTGCCATTGATGCTTTGGCCTCGCGGTCGCTAGAACGGGTAAATACTACCATCCAAATTGCGGACATCGGAATCCATCCTGGTTCAGGCGTCGGCAACAAGCGGCGCGGATTGACTAAAGAAGTACTTGGCGTTCCGTGCATTGCCATCGGGGTACCGACGGTTTGTTATGCTTCGACGATTGTAAATAATGTCATGGAAATGATGAAAAAGCATTTTGGGCAGGGCACAAATCAGACGCGGGAAATTATGGGGTTGCTCGACAACATATCCGAAAACGAACGTCTGGCATTGGTCAAAGAAGTGCTTGAACCGCTTGGGCATGATCTGATCGTGACCCCAAAAGAAATCGATGAGTTTATTGAAGATATCGCGAACGTCGTGGCTAGCGGTTTGAATGCATCCCTACACGATGCTGTGGATACCGGTAATACCGGTGCGTACACACACTAATAATCCGAAATGATGATGAAATCTATAAAACTCTCTTCAAGAAGCCTGCAAATCTATTGCGGCTTCTTTTTTTCGCAAACATATCATTTTTGGTTCTAGCGAATCTCTTTTACTCATAGATTTGAAGTATAAGAGAGTTCAGGAGGACAACATTAATGAAAAGGAATGGGTTTCAACTGTGGAATATCGCCAAATGGAGAGCTAAAATGCTGCACACGCTGTCTATGGGGCGCACATTTTTGCTGCTGACGATCGGTTCGTTTCTATTTTTTGTCATGCTCGGTCTCGGCGGGATGGCGGAGCGTCAATTGAACTCATCCCCCGTCTCCTCTATGAAGGGTTTTGCGGCTTCACTTTCGAGCAAGTTTTTTATAGATATGCTGGGTATGGAGCTACCACATTTGGAGAAGGAAAAGGGAGGGTCGACGTTCTCTAGCGAAAAAATGACCACCTTCATGTTTCAAATGCTGACGAGTGTAAATCCACGAGATCCTAAAAGCCTAATCGCGAGCGAAATGCCGGGCATGGGGAAGAATGATCCGGTGCTGCTCAGAAGCGCGACTGGCAACCAGAATCTGGACCCGCCAGAAGATTTTCATCTTTCGCCGGAAACGGATCTGAAAAACGGGCAGACTTCGAGTAAAGATAACCCGAAGGAGGCTGGCCAAACTCCCACGAAAGAGCCAGAACCCGGCGCCAAAAAAGAACCGGGCAATCAGGGAACCGGCAGCATGACGGAGCCAAAAGGGCAGAACAAGGCGGAGATGCCTCCATCGAATACATCTGGCAAAAGGGTTGTTATGATTTACCATTCCCATTCAAGAGAAGCATATAATCCGCTGCTGGGCAAAACAAGTGATAATCCCAGTTCCGCATCGCCTTCGAAAAACGTGATGGTGGTCGGCAAATATATGGCCGATAAATTGGAAAAGCTGGGTGTAGGGACGATCCATTCGGAGCAGGATTATATTTCGACGGTAAATGACTTTAGCTATAACCTTTCATACAAATATTCTCGCCAGACGGTGAAAGCCGCTCTCGCGCAAAACAACAGTCTCGATTACCTCATCGATATCCACCGTGATTCGCAAAAACATGCCAAAACGACAACCGTAATCAACGGAGCAAGTTATGCCCAAGTATTTTTTATTATCGGTCACGAGAATAAGAACTGGCGTAAAAACGAAGCATTCGCAAATGCCATCCATGAGCAGCTGGAAAAGTCTTATCCAGGAATATCGCGGGGGATCTGGGGGAAAGCTTCGGCCCAAGGCAAAAACAACGGTGAATATAACCAGTCTCTTTCAGAGAAAAGCATTTTGATTGAAGTCGGCGGAATCGACAGCACAAATGAAGAACTGAAGCGTACGTCAGAGGCGCTGGCCCAAATCATCGCGGATTTGTATTACACAGATCAAAACGCGGAAAAAGCAAGTGCGGACAAGACGGTATCCACTCCGAAGGCGGGGTCCGAGAGTTAATCTTTAAATTTCGAATGGAACAAGGGAGGAACCGGTGATGTCGAGATGGGCCAAGAGAATTTGGATGGTGGGCATATGGGCGGGAATCGGAGTGCTGATTGGGATGCAGCTGGCCGGTTCCGGCCACTCCCAGAACTCTGGAGGGAAAACAGTATATGCGGATCAGCAGGCCGTAACGGCTAGTAGCAACCAGCCCCCGGCCCCGCGCAAAAGCTCGAATCACTTCAAAGTAGAACAAGAGCAGCCGAAACAGGTGGCTGCGCCGGATACCCGTTCACAGACACCGGAACAGATTCTTTCGCCCCAAACCGGCAAACCAACCGTAGACGTGTTCGCAGACAAGACGGCGGGACTGCTTCAGGATTTATCTCAGAAAGGAATCCAGCTCGTTGTTTCTCTCTTCGATTCCATTACCAAGTAAACTCCCGCATAAAGTGGGATTGCCCGCCTTTATTTCAACTGCTATAATGAATTGATTACACATCAGGCTGTTTTGGGGGTAGGGCATGACAGACGTACAAGCTAGACAAAAAAATATCCGAAATTTCTGCATCATTGCACATATAGACCACGGCAAATCAACATTAGCCGACCGGATCTTGGAGTACACGGGGGCGCTTACTTCCCGGGAAATGCAGGATCAGGTGCTGGATCAGATGGATCTGGAACGCGAACGCGGCATTACCATCAAGCTGCAGGCCGTGCATCTTACGTACAAGGCGGATGACGGTCAAGAGTATCTATTGAATCTGATTGATACACCAGGACACGTCGATTTTACCTATGAGGTATCGCGAAGCCTTGCGGCCTGTGAAGGCGCGCTGCTGGTCGTGGATGCCGCTCAGGGAATTGAAGCGCAAACGTTGGCTAACGTGTATCTGGCACTCGACAACAATCTGGAGATCATTCCGGTCGTTAACAAAATTGACCTGCCGAGCGCCGATCCGGAACGCGTGAAGCAGGAAATCGAAGATGTAATTGGCTTGGATGCAAGTGAAGCGGTGCTTGCTTCGGCCAAGTCGGGTATCGGAATCAAGGAAATTCTTGAACAAATCGTAAAACAGGTTCCGCCTCCATCGGGTGAATCGGAGGAACCGCTGAAAGCTCTTATCTTCGACTCGCATTATGACCCGTACAAGGGCGTTATCGTATACGTTCGCGTCGTTAACGGAAGCATCAAAACCGGATCCAAGATCAAAATGATGGCGACCGATAAAACGTTCGAGGTCATCGAGGTCGGCGCATTCAAGCCGCGGATGACGATCGTGGACGAACTTAAGGTTGGGGACGTCGGATTTATCGTTGCAGGCATCAAAAATGTCGGCGATACCCGGGTCGGTGATACCGTTACGGATGCGAAGAACCCGACACCAGAACCGCTTCCAGGTTACCGAAAAATCAATCCGATGGTATACTGCGGTCTGTATCCGATCGAAACGTCGGAATACAATGATCTGCGCGAAGCGCTTGAGAAACTGCAGCTGAACGATGCATCCTTAAGCTTCGAACCGGAAACCTCCAGCGCGCTCGGATTTGGTTTCCGTTGCGGTTTCCTTGGACTCTTGCACATGGAGATCATTCAAGAGCGGATCGAACGGGAATTCAACATTCCGCTGATTACAACGGCACCGAGCGTTATTTACCGTGTCACACTGACAAACGGTGAAGTAGTAGACATCGATAACCCTTCCAACTATCCGGAGGTCGGTAAAATCGATTCGGTTGAAGAGCCTTACGTAAAAGCCGCGATCATCGTTCCGAACGACTTCGTAGGTACGGTTATGGAGCTGTGCCAAGGCAAACGCGGCGAATTCGTGAATATGGAATATTTGGATACGACCCGCGTCACGATTACGTATGAAATTCCGCTGTCAGAAATCGTATACGATTTCTTCGATCAGCTGAAATCCGGTACGAAAGGTTATGCATCGTTTGACTACGAGATGTCTGGCTACCGCAAATCCAATCTCGCCAAAATGGACATTTTGCTGAATGGAGAGCAGGTCGATGCCTTGTCGTTCATCGTACACCGCGACCGTGCTTACCACCGTGGACGCATCATTTGCGAAAAGCTGCGCGAGCTCATTCCGCGCCAAATGTTCGAGGTGCCGATTCAGGCATCCGTTGGCACGAAAGTTGTTGCGCGCGAGACCGTCAAGGCGATGCGCAAAAACGTCCTTGCAAAATGTTATGGCGGCGATATTTCGCGTAAACGGAAGTTGCTCGAGAAGCAGAAGGAAGGCAAAAAGCGCATGAAGCAGGTCGGCAGCGTGGAAGTGCCTCAGGAAGCTTTTATGGCCGTTCTGAAAATCGACGACAACTAGAATCGTATGTGAATAAACTTCAAAGCAATAGCCCCACGTTGTGGGGTTATTTCATATTTAAGGAGGGAAATGACACAAATGGCAAACATTCAGCCGCATTCGGCGGAACCCGCAGTGGTTCAGGGAAGCACTAAACCGCAAGTAGTCTATATTCATATTCCCTTTTGCACCAATAAGTGCTTTTATTGTGATTTCAACTCTTATGTGCTGAAAGATCAGCCAGTGATGGCATATTTGCAAGGTCTCGAGCGCGAAATGGAACGGACGGTGAAAGAGGTTCCTCCGGGCGAGATCAAAAGTATTTTCGTGGGCGGCGGAACGCCGACCGTTTTGAAACCGGATGAGATGGAGTACTTTTTGAAGACGGTACGTACTTATTTTCCGAATTGGTCGGATACGATTGAATTCTCTATGGAAGCCAATCCAGGCACCACGGATCTGGAAAAGCTCTCAGTCATGCGCGAAGGCGGAGTCAATCGCGTCAGCTTCGGCGTCCAATCTTTCAACAACGGTCTGCTGGAGCGAATCGGACGGATTCATGACACGGATGACGTCTATCAGAGTCTGGAAAATGCCCGAAAAGCCGGTTTCGAAAATATGTCGATCGATTTAATGTTCGGCCTGCCGAATCAGACCGTTGAGATGTTGGCGGAAAGCGTGGACAAGGCGTTGGCGCTTGGACTGCCGCATTACTCTATCTACAGCCTGAAAGTGGAAGAGAATACGCTTTTCCATACGATGTACAAAAAGAACCAGCTGCCGCTTCCGAGCGAAGACGAAGAGTTGCAGATGTACCTGCTCCTGATGAATCGAATGAAAGAGGCGGGTTACGAGCAATATGAGATCAGCAATTTTGCCAAGCCGGGTTATCACAGCCGCCACAATATGGCCTATTGGCTGAACGAGGATTATTACGGACTTGGCGCCGGGGCCCATGGCTATATAGGTCGCCAGCGCCATATGAACATCAAGGGCGTGAATCCGTATACCGAAGCTACGAAGGAAGAATTGCCTCGGCTTGAATCTTTTACTGTTCCAAAAGAGGAAGCGATGGAGGACTTCATGATGGTGGGCCTGCGCGTACTCAGCGGGGTTTCCGAGCAGCATTTCCGGGAACAGTTTGGTCTTTCGATCGAGGATGTGTTTGCAAAACCGCTGCATAAAATGCTGGATGCAGGACTCCTGGATAAAACGGAAGCGGGCTACCGTCTCAGTGAAAAAGGGCTTCTGTTTGGTAACGATGTGTTTGGCGAATTTATCGGGTCGTTAACTTCAAAAGAATAGCTTGAACTTCTATGCGCAATGTTGTATATTTATTCATGATAAAAAGGCGCGATCAAAAAAATGATTGTTATTTTCTTAATCACGCCTAATAGCACGTATTGAGGATGCGCATATTGACTCCGGGCAAGAGCCTATTGCATCATCCTTGACTGTAGGAGGTCGAAGTAGGATGCCGGCTGTATGCACATGCAGAAATGCGGTACCGGAGGATATTGAGCCGCTTTTTCAGATGATCGACGGGTATGCGCAAAAGGGGATTATGCTGCCACGGTCCCGTAAGTTGCTGGAGCAGCAGCTGGAGCAGTTCGTAGTTGCGGAAATGGATGGTATCGTGATCGGCTGCGGTTCGTTATGCCAACTGGGCAACGATCTGGTTGAAATCCGCTCCCTTGGCATTATGGATGGACATAAAGGACTCGGAATCGGCTCCATGCTTGTCAACAAACTGACAGAGGAAGCAAGGCGTCAGGGTATTCCGAAAGTTATGGCTTTGACGTATGAAGTATCTTTTTTCGTGAAGAACGGTTTTTCTGTAGTGGAAAAGGAAATTTTCCCCGAAAAGGTATGGACTGATTGTGTGAATTGCAGCAAGCAGTCCTGCTGCGACGAAATTGCCGTGCTTAAGACGCTTGCTTAACTTAAGTCCATATAATTTAGAAGAAACCACTTTCCAAACCAGATTATAGGTTGAAGGAAAGTGGTTTTTTGTTGCCATATCAGAAAGTATAAAATCACTGCCCTGTTTAAGTTTATTGGGGTCCTCGCAAAGTATTTGGAATAAGCATCGAGCATAGCCTCCACTTAGTACTTTTGCTCCGCAAAAGCGCCCCTCTTTGAGAGGCGTCGAATTTCTTTCCGATACTCTTTGTCGGGTTATTTTACGGTCTGCCAACCTTGAAATGCATCGGTATAATAGATTTAATGCATGTTCAAAAAGTTCGGTTTTCAGCACCAAGGCGTATGCTTCCGACGTGCGTTTTTTCAAAACGCTTGAGTTGGATGAAGTTAGGGACTGAGAAGCGGAGCGTACGTTGAGGTACGTGAGCATCTGAGATGTTTCCGAAGGAAACATACTACGAAAGCTTTCGCTTAGGCCCGGCTGAATTCAAGATTCGATGCTGAGCCCGCTTCCTGATTTACTTCGTGATCAAAGGCGGACTTTTTGAACTACCTCTTTAGAGAAAAAGTGAACGGTTGCCCGTTGTTATCAGTCATATAGTCAAGAAAGCAGCAAGGGAGGTGGAGTTTAAGTGAATGATCGCGAGTTGTTTGAAACTTACAAAAGCCAGGTTTACCATCTTTGCTATTATATGATGCAAAATCGTTCGGACGCCGAGGATCTGTGCCAAGAAGTTTTTGTCAAAGCCATCCTTGCCGATCGGGATCAAGTCCGTGACTTGAAATCATGGTTGCTGCGAATTGCTTCAAATGAATGCAACAGCGTGCTCAGAAGACGTAATAGCGGCTGGGCCAAAGAGCTGAGAGCATACCTGCTCACACGGCCAGGTCCATCGAACCCTGTCGAGGAAAACATGGATCAGCAGGAAATCAAAAATGAATTTGAACGGATGTACGGCAAGCTGCCGGATAATATCCGGATGGTGGTTACGCTCAGATACGTCAATGACATGACGGTGCCGGAAATCGCGAATGTCATCAACATTCCAGAAGGAACGGTAAAGTCGCGTCTGAACAGGGGCATTAAACTGCTGAAAAAAATATCAGGATTCGAGAAAAAGGAGATGATCGGAAATGAGTCGGTTTTATGAAAATGAGATAAAGGAAAACATCCCAACTCCGCCAAGGCCGGATTATGACGAGATGTGGTTGCGGATCGACCGTGAAGCAGCCAAACGGCGTGCTACTGGCGTGGTGCGAACGGCTCCGCCCGCAAGAAGCCGGAAGAAATTTATTCCTGCCGCGATCGTGTTTTCATGCTTTATGGTTGCCGCCGTTCCCGTATTTGCTGGAGTCTCATTCGATTGGGGCAAGCTTTACGGAGGACAGAGCATAACCAATGCGCTGGATAACGACATCGGCCAACGTTATGATGATCTGGACGTGGCTAGCAAGGGAGTCACGATGAGCTTGAAAGGCGTCGTTACGGACGGGGAGAGAATGAAGCTGCTGGTGGTGGTGGATACGCCTATGAAGCCCAGCGAATACGACGAGGCTAGATTCGATCATGTCGTCATCAAAGATGATAGCGGAAAAAAACTACCTGTGAACGGATACTTAAAATATGATGAAAAAAGCGGAAAGCTGCTTGGTATTTATGAGACGGAAGACACCCTAAAGAACAGTGAAAAAAACTATACTTTGGAAGCTGTAAAACTTGTTTATCTTAAAAATAAGGAAGTCGTCCTAAAGGAAGCCCCCAAGGCGGGGGAGACCGTTTCTACGGGCGAGGCTCTTTATCCTTCCTTTAAAATCGAGTCGGTGAGGGAGTCTCAAAATCTCACGGATCCTATGGATCAAAAGGGCTTGATTGTGCGATATAACTTAACCACGACGGACGAAAAAACCGGCGGTAATTATTCTCCTCATTTGACGGTGGTGTCTAACAGGGAAGAAACAAAAAACGTAAGGACATTTATCTTTCCTCCAAAAGGCACAGAGATGAAAAGAGAACAATTGTTCAACAATATGACCGAAAAAGAGTGGAGCGGTTCAGAGGTTCACTTCAATTATTTGAAAGAAATGGAGCGAATCGAGGGAGATTGGTCACTTCATTTTAAAGCAGATGGCAAAAAGGCAAGCGAAGCCGTTTATTCGAAGCCGCTGCAGACGACCACCGAATTTAAGGATAAAGCGGCTATGTCACTGGATCACCTGACGGTAACGCCGCTTCAGATTATCGTCAATGCTAAAGATAATGAGACCGTAACAAACGGCGTGGTACGTGACAAGTATGCCATATCTCAATATAGAGACGCACGACTGAAGATCGGAGATCAGGAAATTACCGGCTACTATACGACTAAAGGGGACTTCCCAAATAATAAAGATGTCTTTGTGTTTGAATCGCCGGAATGGTATAAGGATTGGTCTAAGGTTCCGATGAAGCTGATCTTGCGGAAACCAGTCGTCAGTGCGCGGGATATAAAGGCCAACTGGCTGGAGCTGAACCGACCGACAGCGGAAAAACAGTCTGGAGATTTGGATGTGAATTCGTTTAAGTTGCACTTCACCTATTATATGGATGGGAAAGACCTCGTCGTCGAATCCGTATGCAATTCCGAGAACTTTAAAAATATGAGCCAATCCATGTTACGGGTTGATGGTGAATATATGTATGCCGAATATAACCCCTCTAACATTGGCTTTGACATGCCTAGTAAAAAGATTGAAAGATATCCGGATTTCAGCATGAAACAATCGCTTGAAATCAACCCAGGTTTCTATTCCTATTATGATTCATCCCGGGAAGCTGAAATTACACTACAACAATAGCAAATCCAGCCTTTACCCATACCGAACTGACTTGACAATGCTCAGGTCAGTTTGGTATTTTTGTATTAGTGGTTAGCACTCATCTATGCCGAGTGCTAACGATGGCGAAATCAACAACCAGAGGGAGGGGAAGACATGCTTACCGAACGCCAAAGATTAATCTTGAATGCGATTGTTGACGATTATATCCGTTCTGCGGAACCCGTCGGCTCGCGCAGCATATCGAGACGGGGGGATGTCGGGTTTAGTCCTGCGACCATTCGTAACGAGATGGCTGATTTGGAGGAACTGGGCTTTTTGGAGCAGCCTCATACATCGGCCGGACGCATCCCTTCTCATAAAGGTTACCGATATTATGTTGACCATCTGGATCCGATTTATCAAGCGCTTCCGGCCGAACTGCGCACGTTGCGCACATTTTTCGCTGAGAAGCTGAATGCGTCTGAGCAGGTGATCCAGCATGCCGCCATGATTTTATCCCATATTACCAACTACACTTCCATCCTGCTTGGGCCGGAAGTTTTTCATACGTCTCTGCGTCATTTCCAGCTGTTGCCACTGAATGAAACGACTGCGGTGGCTATTATCGTAACCAGCACGGGTCAGGTCGAAAGCAAGACAGTAACCGTACCGTCCGGCGTATCGGTTTCCGAAATGGAGAAGGTGGTAAATCTCCTGAACAGCAAGTTGGTTAATGTGCCACTCTATAAACTCAAAACCAGACTGTACCGTGAGCTTGGGGAGGAGATGCAGCGCCATCTGACCAATTTCGAAGAAACCATGAGCATCCTGGATTCCATCTTCATGGAAGAAGATACCGATCAACGCGTGTATTTGAGCGGTGCGACGAATATGCTGACGCAGCCCGAATTTAAAGACGTTGAGAAGGTTAAGGACATCCTGGATCTTCTTGAAGAAACGTCTACGCTAACGAAAATGATGACTTCCATGCAGGGGGCGGCGGGGATCCAAGTGCGGATCGGGACTGAAAACGACCATGAAGCTTTTGCCAACTGCAGCCTAATCACGGCGACCTATTCGATTGACGGAGAGGCGCTAGGAACGATCGGCATCCTGGGTCCCACGCGGATGGAATACGCCAAAGTCATAAACTTGCTTGGCATATTGTCCAACGACATGACCAAGATGCTGTCAAAGCTGAATAAATAAGGAGGCTTGAGACGGATGAGTCAAGGTCAGCAGCCAATGCGAGAAGGCGAGGAGAGATACGCCGCGCTGCTCAATAACAGCAATGCCGTCCGGGCCATCACCTCGGCTGTCGAAGGAACCCTCGGGCCGAAAGGGCTCGATGTTATGCTGGTTGGCGATCGCGGAGACGTGATTATCACCAACGACGGAGTTACCATTTTAGACAAAATGGATATCAGCCATCCGGCTGCCAGACTGCTGATCCAGGTAGCCCGTTCCCAACAGAAGAAGGTAGGAGACGGAACCACTACGGCTACGGTGCTAGCGGGCGCGCTCGTACAGGAAGGTGTATCTCAGATCGTAAAAGGCGTGCCTGCCTCCAAGGTTGTGACAGGGATGCAGCAGGGAATTCGGCTGGCTGCCGATTCTCTGAAAAATAGAGCCAGGGAGATCAGCGATCTTGCGGATCCTTTGCTGGCCAAAGCCGTATATGTTGCAGGCAGAGAACGGGAAGACATCGTTCAATTGGTGATGGAAGCTGCTGCGGTCATTGGGATCCGCAAGCTGAAAGATCCTTCCTATCTGTTGGCTGATGCGGTAACGTCGCATGAAAAAGGCAATAATGAAGTATTTGAGGGTCTTTTGCTAAGACAAACGCCCTTATACCTCCATGACACGCCTGAACTTGCCGATACCCGCGTTCTTGTGTTGCACGATGCGCTTGAGCCTGAAAGCTTGGACGAGGAAGTGCTCACGACCGAAGCCGGTTTTGCCCGTTACATGGAGCTGCGGGAGCGTTTCGCCCGTGATTTGAATATGCTGGCTGACCTCGGTGTAGGCCTAGTGCTGCTTGAAAAGGGAATCCATCCGGATGCCGAGCAGTTCTGCATGGATCACGGGATGATGGTGATTCCCCGCGTAAGCCGGAAAGATCTCGCTCGTGTCAGCTTGATGACCGGAGCCGTACCGCTGCGGCGGACGGCGTTACATAAAGAACGGGAGTCCCTGAATAAGCTGCTCGGGTTTGCACCGCAGGCCTATTACGATGAGTTGCTTGACCGTGTACGAATCAGCAGCGGCGGACAAAAGGAGGATCCTTTTGTTACGCTTATTGTCGGGGCCAGCACCGCCGAAGTGGTTGGAGAATCGGCTCGGATTGCCGCCGACGCGGCTTCCGCGCTTCAGGCCGCAATTAGCGGCGGAATCCTGCCTGGCGGCGGTACCGCCGAGCTTGCCGTTTCCTACGAACTTGAACGCCTTCGTGAAGCGGTGAAAGGTATGGAGGCGTTTGGGATTGCGGCAGTGGCCGCCGCCTTGCGTAAGCCGATGGCCCAAATTCTGCTCAACGCCGGCTATAATCCGCTGGAAAAGATGGAAGAGGCGCGTGCCGCGCAGCTCACGGAGGGCTGTGACGACATGGGAATCGACTGCGATTCCGGCCAGGTAATCCATTATGAGGAGAATGGCATTGTCGATCCCGCGCCCGTTAAAATTCACGGGCTGCAGACGGCCGGCGAGGTTGCTGCGGCTGTACTGCGCATTCATAATGTCATAAAGATGCGTAACGCCAATGGAAATGAATGAAATATTTTAAAGAAGTTTGGGATCAACATCATGATTAGTGTTTGACAAAAAGCGAAAGTAGCGGAGGGGACGGAATCGATCTGAAGAAGCGGCAGCGTTCGCCTTTGTATCCGAATTTCTACCTTTAAAAAACAAAATCAAGAAATTTGGAGACAACAGCGATCGGAAGAACGATCCGTAACCGTAGCGGTCACTCGCATAATGTCAAAAACTAATTTCAGTATTGAGCCCAAGTTTGATGCAAAAATATAGAGCACATTAAGGAGGTGAAGACATCTTGAAACAAAACCAGGAATTTCAAGAAAATGAAACCGAAATGAATGAAAATCGCGAAGCTGAAGCTGTAGAAAATGAAGCTGCTCAAGCTAATACAGATGCTTCTTCGGAAGCTGAGGGAAATGTAGAGGTGCTAGATCCCACGCATCTGCAAAGCGAAGTGGAGCGTCTGCAGACACTCGCTGACGACTCTCAGCAGCGCTTCTTACGAACTCAAGCGGACTTTGACAACTACCGCAAGCGGACCCTGAAGGAGAAAGAGGACTTTGCCAAATATGCATCGTCCAAGCTCATTACGGAACTGCTGCCGATTATCGATAATTTCGATCGCGCGATTGCCGCCGCTGGCGACAGTGCTGAAATTGAATCTTTCGCTAAGGGCGTCAACATGATTTTCCGCCAGCTCGAAGGCGTGCTGAAAGCCGAAGGGCTTGAAACAATGGATTCGGTTGGCCAGCCGTTCAATCCTGAATTCCATCAAGCTATTATGCAGGTGGAAAGCGATGAGCATGAAGAGGGCATCGTTGTTGAAGAAGTACAAAGAGGCTACAAGCTCAAAGACAAAGTACTTCGTCCAGCCATGGTTAAAGTCAGCATGTAATTGCGGCTGTTTAATATAGAAGAACACATTTATTTATTTTGAAGGAGGATATTTTTCATGAGTAAAGTTATCGGTATTGACCTTGGAACCACCAACTCCTGCGTAGCCGTAATGGAAGGCGGCGAAGCAGTTGTCATCCCTAACCCGGAAGGTGCGCGTACAACCCCTTCGGTTGTAGGCTTTAAAAAAGACGGCGAGCGGATCGTCGGTGAAACTGCAAAACGTCAAGCTATTACAAATCCAGACCGCACCATTCATTCCATTAAGCGTCACATGGGTACAAATCATAAAGAAACGATTGAAGGAAAAGATTATACTCCACAAGAAATTTCGGCTATGATTCTGCAAAAGCTGAAATCCGATGCAGAAGCTTATTTGGGACAAACAGTAACTCAAGCTGTTATTACGGTTCCGGCTTATTTCAATGACAGCCAGCGTCAAGCAACCAAAGACGCGGGCAAAATTGCCGGTCTTGAAGTGCTTCGGATCGTCAACGAGCCGACGGCGGCAGCACTTGCTTACGGTATGGAAAAATCCGAAGACCAAACGATCCTCGTATTTGACCTCGGCGGCGGTACCTTCGACGTATCTATTCTGGAACTGGGCGACGGCTTCTTCGAAGTAAAAGCAACAAGTGGTGACAACAATCTTGGTGGCGACGACTTCGACCAAGTGGTCATCGATTACCTCGTGAACGAGTTCAAAAAAGAGCAAGGTATCGACCTGAGCAAAGACAAGGCTGCCGTTCAGCGCTTGAAAGATGCAGCCGAAAAAGCGAAAAAAGAACTTTCTGGCGTTCTGACCACAACGATTTCTCTGCCATTTATCACGGTAGTAGACGGTGTGCCTCAGCACTTGGAAGTGAATCTTACCCGTGCTAAATTCGAAGAAATCTCTGCTGATTTGGTAGAACGCACATTGGGACCAACTCGCCAAGCTATGAGCGATGCGGGCATGACTCCTAACGATATCGATAAAATTGTCCTTGTCGGTGGTTCGACACGTATCCCTGCCGTTCAGGAAGCGATCAAAAAGCTGACAGGCAAAGAACCTCACAAAGGCGTTAACCCGGACGAAGTAGTTGCCCTGGGTGCAGCAGTTCAAGCTGGCGTTCTGACCGGTGATGTAAAAGATGTCGTATTGCTGGATGTAACTCCGCTGTCCCTCGGTATCGAAACTGCTGGTGGGGTATTTACGAAAATGATCGAGCGCAACACAACGATTCCAACAAGCAAATCGCAAGTTTTCTCTACGTATGCAGACAACCAGCCAAGCGTAGAAATCCATGTTCTGCAGGGCGAACGCCAAATGGCAGCTGGCAACAAAACGCTCGGACGTTTCATGCTCGGAGACATCCCTCCAGCACCACGCGGTGTACCACAAATCGAGGTTACATTTGACATCGATGCCAACGGCATCGTAAATGTATCCGCAACGGATAAAGGTACGAACAAAACGCAAAAAATTACGATTACTTCTTCCAGCGGCCTTAGCGATGAGGAAGTAGATCGCATGATGAAGGATGCCGAGGCTCATGCCGAGGAAGACCGCAACCGTAAAGACCTGGTAGAAGCGAAAAACAACGCCGACCAGCTTGTATACTCTACGGACAAAACGATCAAAGATCTGGGCGACAAAGTCGATGCGGCTGAAGTGGAAAAAGCGAATGCAGCTAAGGATAAAGTGAAAGCTGCCCTTGAAACCGACGATCTGGAACAAATCCAAAAAGCAACTGAAGAACTGACTGAAATCGTTCAACAGCTGTCAGTTAAATTGTATGAGCAAGCGGCTCAAGCTCAGCAAGCTGCTGAAGGCGCTCAAGGCGGCCAAGAAGGCGCGCCTAAAAAAGACAACGTCGTAGACGCTGACTATGAGGTTGTTGACGAGGATAAAAAGTAAGGTTAACCTTAAGAATGCGTGTTCAAAAAGGCCGGTTTTCAGCACCGAGAAGGTTGAATGAAGCTAGGGACTGAGGAGCGGAGCGTACGTATTGGGTACGTGAGCACCTGAAATGTTTCCGGAGGAAACATACTTCGTAAGCATCTGCTTAGAACCGGCTGAATTCAAGATTCGATGCCGAATCCACTTCCTGGGTCACATCGTGATCAAAAGCGGGCTTTTTGAACAACATCTAAGAAAGTTATGTTCAGGAAGGGAAGGTCAAAGCCGGGGCATCCCAGGTGCTTTGGCTTTCCTTTTTCCATGAGCGGCATATTTCAGAGGAAACGACGGGGGTGGAAGAGTGGCTGATAAACGTGATTACTATGAGGTGCTAGGCGTAGGCAAAAGTGCTTCGGATGATGACATTAAAAAAGCATACCGCAAGCTTGCCCGCCAGTATCATCCGGACGTCAACAAAGCGGCTGACGCGGAAACCAAGTTTAAAGAAGTCAAAGAAGCTTACGATGTGCTCAGCGACGGCCAGAAACGTTCCACTTATGACCAGTACGGACACATTGATCCGAACCAGGGCATGGGTGGAGGATTCCAGGGCGGTGATTTCGGCGGCTTTGGCGATATTTTCGATATGTTCTTCGGCGGGGGTGGCGGTCGCCGTGACCCGAATGCCCCACAGCGGGGGAATGATCTTCAGTACACGATGACGATCGAATTTAAAGAGGCGGTATTCGGAAAAGAAACAGACATTACCATTCCACGCACTGAAAACTGTGATACCTGCCACGGCTCCGGCGCCAAGTCAGGCACCAAACCTCAAACTTGTTCCGTATGTCACGGCTCAGGGCAGCAGGAAGTAGTGCAAAATACGCCGTTTGGCCGTATGGTTAATCGCCGCAGCTGTTCGAGCTGTAACGGCTCCGGTCAGATTAGCAAGGAGAAATGCACAACCTGTAGCGGCAATGGCAAGGTGAAAAAGCAGCGCAAAATCCATGTCAAAATCCCAGCAGGTGTGGATGACGGGGCACAGCTCCGTATGACCGGTGAAGGTGAAGGTGGACTCCGTGGTGGACCTGCTGGCGATTTGTACATCGTCATTCGTGTGAAAAGCCATGACTTCTTCGAACGCGAAGGCGACGACATTTACTGCGAAATTCCGCTGACATTCGCTCAGGCGGCTCTTGGGGATGAGATCGAAATTCCAACGCTTACGGAAAAAGTAAAGCTCAAAATTCCTGCGGGTACCCAAACGGGAACGTATTTCCGCTTGAAAGGCAAAGGCGTTCCGCGCCTGCGCGGCGTTGGACAGGGCGACCAGCATGTGAAGGTCGTTATCGTAACGCCAAGCAAGCTGAGCGAGGAGCAAAAGAATCTGCTCCGTCAATTCGCTTCCCTTGATGGCGAACAGACTCATGAGAATGAACAGTCCTTTTTCGATCGGATGAAACGTGCTTTCCGCGGTGACTGACATTTTCATAATAAACTTATACATGAACCGGCCAGCGATGGCCGGTTTTTTGTTTCAAACAAATGTTTCTATTTTTCGGGTATGCGCATATTTATTTCGGCTTAGGCAGAATCTAACGACAGGCATGAAAGCCTATTGTACTGGTTAAGAAAACAGACCATTAACACAGGCAGGTGAGCGTTATGGCAGAAAAAAATATTTTGGCCTATTTTAAAAGTCCGGAAGAAGCCGAAGGCGTGTCCAAGAAACTGCAGACGCTGCGTGTCGTGGACATGTCGATCGATCGTTTCAGCATGTACCCGGATACTGATCCGTACGGCGCCCCGAATCTATCCGGAAGTATGGTGAGTTTATCCTCCGTGACCTACGGGAACACGCTCGGCGGTGATTCCACCAACATTCTGGCTGCGACGAATGTGGCCGCGAGCGGCATGAGCAATGGAGGCCAGGGGGGACCGACTGGAAGGGATATTTTGCTGACTGTTGTGGTGGAGGAAGGATCTTTTGACAAAGCCATGAAAATTATTGAAGATGCCGGCGGTTTTGTGTAATTCGTGAGTTGTAGATGCCGATACAAATTCGAAAGAGGGTGCTAACGTGGCAGACCGCGATAAAAAAGGCTATAATTTGACGAAAATGGAAAAAATCAAGGAACTGATGTCCATGAAAAATGAAGACGTGGAATTTTCGGGTGCACTGGCCGATAAGGACGATGTTGAAGCGATTCGTCGAAGTGAAGCTGCCGATGAGCGCCAAATTAAGAAGATGGATAATGGTTGGACATCCTAACACCTTTTTTCATCCTGGAAGTTATGATATAACCGCGACTCCGCCGAAAGGCGAACGCGGTTTTTTTGAGAAATTTTTTTAGGGGCCCCCGCAAAGTATTTGGAATAAGCATCGAAGCATAGGCTCCACTTTGTGGGGTTATTTTGCGTACATGTCTCAACAAGTACTAATTTACTTAAAATTTTGTACTCGGCTGCTTATGTATAGTACAATAAAATCTATGCACGATGTTGAGGAGGAAGATGAAAGACGATGTTATGGCATGAGATTACGATACATACAACAGAGGAAGCCGTGGAGATGATTTCCAATTTCTTGCACGAAGCAGGTGCAGGCGGCGTCTCGATCGAGGAATCCGGAACTTTGAACAAGAAGCGCGACACTTCGTATGGCGAATTGTATGAGCTGCCGCTCAATGATATACCTGAAGGGGAAGCCGAAATCAAAGGGTATTTTTCAGAAGAATCCCCAGTGGAAGAAATCTTGGAAGAAGTGAAACGCAGAATTGAAGAACTGCGGGATTTTCAAATCGATCCTGGCGAAGTCCGCTACGGGCTCAAAACGGTTAATGAGGATGACTGGGCCACGGCCTGGAAGGATTATTTCAAGCCGCTGCGCGTTTCCGACAAGCTGACAATTAAACCGACATGGGAAGAATATACACCGGCTCATGAATCCGAGAAAATCATCGAGCTTGATCCAGGTATGGCTTTCGGAACGGGAACCCATCCGACAACGTCTCTTTGTTTGCGCACATTGGAGAAGGTCGTCAAGGGTGGAGAAGAAATCATTGATGTCGGAACGGGATCGGGTATTTTGGCTATCGGTGCTGTACTGCTTGGAGCGAAGCATGTGCTTGCCCTTGATCTGGATCCGGTGGCTGTGTCCATCGCGCGTGAAAATACGGCCCTGAACAAGATGGAACAAAGAATCACGGTGAAGGAAAGCGACCTGCTCGGTCTGCTGAATGGCAAAGGCGATGGCGATCTAGGAATCACCCTGCCCGTAAATATCATCGTGGCCAACATTTTGGCCGAAATTATTTTGCTGTTCATCGATGATGTATATCAGGCACTGGAGCCAGGTGGCGTTTACATCGCATCGGGAATTTATAAAAATAAAGTTGAAATAGTACAGCAGGCACTTGAGGATTCCGGTTTTGACATAGAGGACGTATGCCGTGATGAGGACTGGGTCGCATTTGTAGCTAGAAAGAGGTCATAAATGGATTTTTTGAACAAAATACTCAGAGTACCGCTGGATCAGCTCCCTTTTTATTTAATCGTGCTGGTCATCGCATTTACAGTGCATGAATTTTCGCACGCTTATTTTGCCAATAAATTCGGAGATCCAACGGCGAAACTGCTGGGCCGGGTTACATTAAACCCTACGGTCCATTTCGACCTGATGGGGATCATTTTGCTTCTCATTGCAGGTTTCGGATGGGCCCGGCCGGTTCCAGTCAATCGGGATAATTTCAAAAGCCCTCGGTTAATGGGCGTTGTGGTTTCCGCCGTCGGACCACTCAGCAATTTTTTTCTGGCGGTTTTCGGAATGTTTATTTACGCGTTATTGCTCAAGACGGGGGTCACAGATCCCTTTTCGGATGCGAAGTTAGATGTTGCGATAAATTTATTCTTTAGTTTATTTGGAATGATGAACTTTTTCCTGTTCCTGTTTAACCTGATTCCGCTGCCTCCACTCGACGGTTATCGGATTGTGGAGGATTTGGCTCCACGCCCGATTCGGGAAAAACTGCAACAGGCTGAACAGTGGTCGGTATTTATTTTTCTGTTAATTTTGTTTATACCGGGGCTTCAAAGGTATACAATTTCCCCACTCTATGAGTTGGCAAGAAACATGTATTATCATTTCATGCAAGTTTTTTTGCATATTTTGTCATAGCCAAAAGCCTTGTTTTCAGTAAACATAAGCTGGTCACAGCCAGGGCAATGATGTATGATGAAGCTTGTGATTTTTAGAATAGGATGTTGATGATTATGCAGCGGTATTTTGTATCGCCAGAGCAGTTTAATGAGCATACAGTGGACATTTCTGGCGAGGATGCGCGCCATATATCGAAGGTTATGCGCGGTAAAAGCGGGGATAAACTTATTGTTAGTGACGGTACTTCCCGCGAAGCGCTTGTGGAAATTACAACGATTGAGCCGGGACTCGTTACCGCGTCCATCGTGGAATGGCTCGAAATGACGCAAGAGCCCGCCGTCAAAGTGACAATTGCACAGAGTTTGCCTAAAGGGGACAAGATGGAAACCGTCATTCAAAAGTGTACCGAAATCGGCGCGGTTTCGTTCGTTCCTTTTATCTCAGAGCGTACGATTGTGCAATACGATGCCAAAAAAGAATCCAAGCGGCTCGAACGCTGGAACAAAATAGCTAAAGAGGCGGCGGAACAGAGCCACCGGAATACCGTTCCTGAAGTGGTACTGCCGCTTACTTGGAAGCAGCTTTTGACGACGTTTAAAAACTATGATGCCGTTTATTTTTGTTATGAAAAGGAAGAAGGTCTTCAGCTGCGCGATGCGCTGAGACCGTTTATGCAGGCTTTGCCATCAGACCATGCGCCTGGCGTTCTGCTTCTAGTAGGTCCCGAAGGCGGATTCAGCGAAGAAGAATGCCGGCAAGCAGAGGAAGCGGGTGCTGCGAGCGTAGGGCTCGGCAGGCGGATCCTGCGCTGTGAAACAGCGGGAATGGTTGCCCTTGCATGCATACTTTATGAATCCGGAGAAATGGGGGGAGTTTGAAAATGCCATCCGTTGCATTTTATACATTAGGTTGCAAAGTCAATTTTTACGATACCGAAGCCATCTGGCAGCTGTTCAAAAAGGAAGGTTATGAGCAGGTGGATTTCGAACACACCGCAGATGTGTATGTGATCAATACGTGCACAGTTACGAACACGGGAGACAAAAAAAGCCGGCAGATCATCCGCCGTGCCGTCCGTCGTAATCCGGAAGCGATTATTGCGGTTACCGGTTGCTATGCGCAAACCTCGCCGGCTGAGATTTTGGAAATTCCTGGTGTCGATCTTGTCATTGGGAACCAGGACCGCGACAAGATCATTCCTTTCGTGAAAGAAATCCAGGAAAAACGTGAGCCAATCAACGCGGTGCGCAATATTATGAAAAACCGTGTGTTTGAGGAAATGGACGTACCTGATTTTGCGGACCGTACCCGTGCTTTCTTGAAAATTCAGGACGGCTGCAACAATTTCTGCACATTCTGCATCATTCCATGGTCCCGCGGGTTATCCCGCAGCCGTGATCCGAAAAGCATCGTCACTCAAGCGCATCAGCTTGTGGAGGCGGGTTATAAGGAAATCGTACTAACCGGTATCCACACTGGCGGTTATGGCGATGATCTCGAAAACTATCGTCTGGCGGATTTGTTATGGGATTTGGACAAGGTAGACGGACTGGAGCGGATCCGCATCAGCTCGATCGAAGCCAGCCAGATCGACGAGAAGATGCTGGATGTATTAAACCGCTCATCAAAAATGTGCCGCCATCTGCATATTCCGCTGCAAGCGGGGGACGATGAGGTACTGAAGCGGATGCGTCGTAAATACACCACCGAGGAATTTTACGGCAAAATGCAGTTGATCCGCCAGGCCATGCCTGACGTAGGAATTACGACAGACGTGATCGTTGGTTTCCCGGGAGAAACGGATGAAATGTTCCTGAACGGCTACAACTTGATGAAGGAGATTAATTTCTCCGAAATGCATGTCTTCCCGTACTCCCAGCGGAACGGCACGCCTGCATCACGGATGCAGGACCAAATTGATGAGGAGATCAAACATGCGCGCGTGCGTGAACTGATCAGCCTATCCGAGCAAATGCAACTAGCGTATGCGGAGAAGTTCGTAGGCCAAGTGCTGGATGTCATTCCGGAAGGAACCGCCAAGGGAACCCATGGTCCTGGCAAAATGCACGGCTTCAGCGACAATTATTTGCAGCTTGTTTTTGACGGAACCGAAGATCTTCAAGGCCGTCTCTGCCGTGTGAAATTGACCAAGGCGGGCGTAAATGAATGCGAAGGGCAGCTCGTCCGGGTTCTGGATGGAACTTCAGGCGCGGCAGTCTAGAATATAGCAGATCAAACAAGGATTTCACTTCCCTTGCAATCAAGGAGGTGGAATCCTTGTTGCGCGGGTGGGCTTCGTCCAAACCGGCAAATAACACAGGGGCAGTGCTGCAACCGAACAAATGACATTGAATAATGTTTGGGCATGAGCGATCTGGGCCCCGCTATCTGCGGATAACAATGCAGACATCCATTGCAGCTGCGGAATAAATGGCATAAACAAAAGCGCACCGCCCACGTTAAGTACGACATGCGTCCAGGCCACGAACTGACCGGATTTTGTACTGCCGATCGCGGCAATCACCGCCGTTACGCAGGTGCCTACATTGGCTCCGAGAACGATAGCGATGCCTATACCCACCGGGAGAGTTCCGGCGGCTGAGAGCGCTATGGCTAGGCTGATTACAGCCGCGCTACTGTGCATCAATGCAGTCAATACCGCCCCGGCAGCAATGCCCCACCATACATTATGAGTGGCTTGTGCAATAAACCAGCCGAACATGCTGGTGTTTTCCAGAGCGGGACCGATCATTTGCATGACCCGGATGCCGAGCATGACCAAGGCAAAACCCGCCGTAGCCAAGGCCGTCAGTTGGATTGGCTTCATTAGATGCGAGCTTGTTCGTATAAAGAACGGCTTGTATTCTTCGGCAATGACCGCGATGGCCCACACTGCGCCGGAAATGCCCAGCATAGGCAAGGCGATTTGGCCGATTTGCAGCCCAATCAGCTCAGTCGTGAGGCAGGTGCCGATATTGCTGCCCAAAATGATGCCAAGTGTCCGTTCATAAGTGAGCAGCCCAGCGTTCACGAGGCCCATCGTCAGGACCGTAACAGCCGTGCTGCTTTGTAGTATCGCCGTAACGCCTGTACTAAACAGCATGCCTTTGAGCGGGGAAGAGGTTGCTTTTCTGAGAAAGTCTGAAAGTAGCGGACCGGCCCAGCTACCTAGCGCCGATTCCATCACCTTCATACCTGCCAGAAAGATGACCAGCCCGTAAATAACAGGGAAAATAACGGTATTGAACATGGGGAGTTCTCCTTTGACAGGTTCTTGTCCATGTATTACTTATATGTTCTACACGGGACGGGCATGACTTTGATCATCCGGCAGCGGAGGAATCGATTAGAATACAATTCGAACATTTGCAAAATTTTAATATTAGAAACACATGAGTAGGAGTGGACAAGTTGGCAACCGTCATTCTTCAAAAAGGCCGAAAAAAGAGGCTGGAGCAGGGGCATCCCTGGATCTATAAAAATGAAATTGAATCCGTGGACGGCAATCCGCACCCCGGAGCTCTCGTCCGTGTATTGAACCATCAAGGACGTTATCTGGCGACAGGTTATTACAATCCGGCGTCGCAAATTACGGTTCGCGTAGTTTCCTATCGCGAAATCGAGCAAATGGACCAGCCCTTTTTTGCTGAACGATTTCTTGGCTGCTTCAATCATCGGGAACGTTTCCTGAAGGAAGGAAATGCCTATCGTCTTGTATACGGCGAGGCTGATTTTCTCCCAGGGTTAATTGTAGACCGTTTTGATGATGTGCTGGTTATCCAGTTGTTGACGCTCGGCATGGATGCTCGCCGCAAGGAGATTGTGGACGCACTGGTTGAAGTGATGAATCCGAGAGGCATCTATGAACGGAGCGATGTTCCCGTACGCGAGCTTGAAGGTCTGGAGCAAACGAAAGGACCGGTGTACGGCGAATGCCCAAGATATGTAACGGTTCAGGAAAACGGCCTTCTGGTCCGTGTGGATATCGAAGAAGGACAGAAGACCGGATATTTCTTTGACCAGCGGGAAAACCGCGCTTCCATCGAACCGCTCATGACAGGTTGGGGCGAACGCAGCGGCATCGCTATGCAAAAAGTTGAAGAAGACGGGCAAACCGTGGAACGTCCGGTGAACAAAAGCGGTAAAGTTGTTACATTCCCGTACTGGGACGGAGCCACGGTATTGGAATGCTTTTCGCATACGGGAAGCTTCACGCTGCATGCCTGCAAATATGGAGCCAAAAAAGTGACCTGTCTGGATATTTCGCAGCATGCGATCGACAGCGCACGCGAAAACGTGGAGCTTAACGGTTTTGGCGACCGGGTGGAGTTTGTGGTGGATGATGCGTTTCAATTTCTGCGTTCCCAGGTCAAGGGACTGGAGGAAAGACAAAAGCGTTCCACTGGCTCTTCGGACAAGGTAGACACCTCACAAAAAATGACCGCGGGCGGCGGCAGAACCTGGGATGTGGTCATTTTGGATCCACCGGCTTTTGCCAAGACCAAAAGCGCCGTCAAAGGCGCTTGCAGAGGGTATAAGGATATTAATCTGCATGGCATGAAGTTGGTTAACGAAGGCGGGTATCTGGTGACTGCAAGCTGCTCGTACCATATGCGCCCGGACCTGTTCCTTGCGACCATTCAGGAGGCGGCGGCTGACGCCGGTAAAATTCTGCGGTTGATCGAATGGCGAGCCGCGGGCAAGGACCATCCGCAAATTCTCGGGGTGGATGAAGGGCATTACTTGAAATTCGCGATTTTTGAAGTGAGAAGTAGAACTTTTTAAGAATTGAAAGGCGAAGGAGTCGTCTCCGTAGGTCACTTGACCCAGGGCGGCTCCTTTGTCTGTTATAAGGACGCTGCGGAACGAAGCATTCCTCCAATCGCTACCCGTCCCCGAATATCCTGAATTCATCTTAAAGGAAGATATATCGGGGACAAAGCTTATGCTTCCGATGTAGCTTTTCTTCGAAAAGTTTTTAGGCGACCGCTATCGTTTTTTCGGAATTGCCTCGTTCTCTCCGCTGCTTCGTGGGTCTCCATATAAAAAACACAAAAAGAAACCGAGCCATGGATCAACTTTGCCTGCCTATGGATTTAGAAGAAGATATTCCACCTTATCACCTAGCTCGCGTTGTCAATGCCGTCGTCAACCAACTCAATGACAGCATCTTCCATCTTTACTTCAGCCTATTCAGCGACGGACGAAATAGCGCGGCAATAGATCGAAATATACTTTTGTGATAGTCCCTTTTTTAATGTCTTTCTCCCTAGCACCAATCATTACCGTTAAACTCTTCATAAAAATTAGTGATAAAATAATGTGAGCTTTGCATTAAGATTAATAGAATCAGACGTTTGATAGGAATATATGTTCTGTTAAATCGTCGTTATGATATACTGAAATATATTTTTGTTAATAGTTTGCGGCTCAACATCATGATTAGTGCTTGAAAAAAAGTGAAAGTAGCGGAGGGGACGGAATCGATCTGAAGAAGCGGTAGCGGTCGCCTGAAAGCTTTCCGGAGGAAAGCTAGCATCGGAAGCATACGCTGTCTCCGAATTTCTACCTTTTTAAAATAAAATCAAGAAATTTGGAGACAACAGCGAACGGAAGAACGATCCGTATCCGTAGCGGCCCCCTCGCATAATGTCAAGAACTAATTTCAGTATTGAGCCTTAAAGGCAGCTATATTTCATAGATTTACAAATTTAGGAGATTCGATAAGGATAAGTCTTTGGCAATATTTTCGGAATACATAAATTAAGGAGGAGAGCATTATGCCGGTTCAATTTCTAATCGGGCGTTCAGGAAGCGGAAAAACGACAACTATTCTTGAAGATATTTCATCCAGGCTGGAGAAAGCTCCGCAAGGGAAGACGATGATCTTGCTGGTTCCGGAACAGGGCTCTTTTCAAGCGGAGCACGGGCTGGTCACGACGGGGCGGATCAAGGGAAGCGTGAGGGCCCAGGTGCTGAGCTTCCGCCGCTTGGCTTACCGTGTGATGCAGGAAACCGGTGGAGCGGCGCGCGTCGCCATTAGCGATGAGGGTAAAAAGATGCTGCTTTACAAAATTATTCAGCACCGGAAGGATGAGCTGAAGCTTTTTGGTGCTTCGGGGGAGCAGCTTGGGTTTGTCGGCAGATTGAGCGACGTGTATAACGAAATGAAGCGGTACTGCATTGATTCCTCTGCCGTGAAGCAGGTACTGGATCAGATGGCGGCTATGCCGGGCGCCACGCCGATTCTCCGCAGCAAGCTTGAGGATTTGTGGACGGTGTATAGAGATTTTGAGCATGAATTATCTCCGCTGTACATGGATGAGGAAGACCATTTAATCCGGTTGACTGACGCGGTCAAAGACTCAGGTTATCTGAAGGATGCAGACATATGGATTGACGGTTTCCATGGATTCACTCCGCAGGAGCTTCAAGTCATTGCGCAGTTGATGGTTCATGCAGGATCCGTTACCGTTTCGCTGACGCTAGACAAGCTTTATGAAGGATCACATATGCCGCATGAGCTGGACTTGTTTCATCCGACAGCGATGACTTATATCAAGCTGAGAGGTATGGCGGAAGACCTTGGTCTTGAAATGGACCATACCGTACTTTCACCGCCTGTACTGCCTCGCTTTCAGGAAAACCCGGTGCTAGCTCATCTGGAACGGGGGTATGATCGGCGACTGCGTTATCAGGTTGCTTCGTTGCAAGACACGAACGGTATTTCCATTCACCAGGCGTCGGGGCGCCGGGCGGAAGTTGAAGGCGCGCTGCGGGAGATGATAAGGCTCGCCCGTGAAGAAGGCGTCCGCTTCAGGGAAATGGCTGTGTTTGTCCGTAATCTTGGGGATTACGAACATCTTGTTATGCCGCTTTTTCAAGATTACGGCGTTCCGCTGTTCCTGGATCAGAAAAGAAGCGAACTTCATCATCCGCTGGTCGAATTCGTGCGTGCCGCGCTTGATGTGATCCGGCGTTTCTGGAGGCATGAGGATGTATTCCGGTGTGTAAAAAGCGATCTGCTACTTCCGCTAGACGGATCACTGACGCGCGAGGATATGGACCGTCTTGAAAACTATGCGCTTGCGAGCGGCATACAGGGCTACCGCTGGACAGACGGACGTCCATGGAAAGGTGTTCCGAGTTTATCCCTGGAAGAGGGTGGATCCTCGCAGCAGAAGACGCCAGAGGAGATACTGGAGCTGCTCGAGCGCTGCCGGAGCGCCGTTGCAACACCGCTATCGGCTTTTGATAAAAGGATCCGGCGCGCCAAGACAGCCCGGGAAATGAGCGCCGCGGTGTATGGGTTACTCGAGGAGGCGGACATCCCACAGAAGCTGGATTTGTGGAGTCGTGAGGCGCTGCAAAACGGCCGCCCGGAGGCCGCCAGAGAGCATCGGCAGCTGTGGGGAGAAGTTCTTGATTTGCTGGACCAAATTGTCGAAATGATGGGCACGGAAAAAATGGCGTTCGACCTGTTTGCCGGCATTTTGGAAACCGGACTAAGCGAGCTGAAGCTGGGACTGGTGCCCCCTTCGCTGGATCAAGTTTTGGTCGGAACGATGGACCGTACCCGCACGAGCGGTATTAAATATGTCTTTTTACTTGGGGTTAATGACGGTGTGATCCCTGCGGTATATCAGGAAGACGGTATTATTACCGAGCAGGAGCGCTCCGTGCTCGCGGATACCGGTATGGAACTGGCTCCAGGAATATCGCGCAAGCTGCTAGATGAGCGGTTCCTTATCTATAACGCCCTCACATCTGCAAGCGGGCATGTCTGGATCAGCTATCCCGCCGCTGATGACGAAGGCAAGGAGCTTCTGCCATCGGAGGTGGTCCGTCATTTGACCAAGATGTACCCAGGGCTCAAAGTGAAGTCGTTGTCAGCGCAACCCGAAGTGGATGGTAATGCCTCCGAGCATAAAGTCTATATTGAGCATCCACGCCAGACGCTCAGCCAGCTTATTGTACAGCTTCGGAGATGGAGACAAGGTGCTAAGATGCCTGATCTCTGGTGGAACGTATACAACTGGTACCTGCAGGATCCACAGTGGCGCGGTCCGCTGGACATGCTGCTTCGCTCGCTGTTTTACCGGAACGGGACCAAGACACTTACACCGAGCACCAGCCGCAGACTGTACGGCAGTAAAGTCCGTACAAGCGTTTCGCGAATGGAGCGATTTGTGGCATGCCCGTTTTCGCATTTTGCATCCCATGGTCTAAAACTGAAGGAACGCCAGCTGTATCGGCTGAAGGCGCCTGACATCGGCCAGCTTTTCCATGCCGCTCTCAGCGCGATGGCTGTCAGTCTGAAGGAGCAGCAGCGCAGTTGGGGAAGCCTTACGGCCGAGGAGTGCCGAAGGGAAGCAGAGATGACCGTGGAGCGGCTCGCTCCGATGCTTCAAGGTGAAATTCTGCTTAGCTCGAAAAGATACGGATACATTTCGCGCAAGCTGAAAAATATTGTTGGAAGAGCGTCCGTCATCCTTGGCGAACATGCGCGGCGGGGCAGCTTTGAGCCAGTAGGCTTGGAGCTGGATTTCGGTCCAGGAAAACCGTTGCCGCCGCTCACTTTTCAGCTCGACAACGGATCGGTGATGGAGGTCGTCGGCCGGATCGATCGCGTAGATATGGCACAAGGAGAAGACGGGCTGCTGCTGCGCGTGATTGACTACAAGTCCGGACAAAAGGACCTCAAATTGCATGAAGTGTATTACGGATTGGCGCTGCAAATGCTTACCTATCTGGACGTCTTGCTGACTTATGCGGAACATTGGCTGGGCAGCAAAGCGCTGCCCGCCGGAACGCTATATTTTCATGTGCATGATCCGATTTTGCAATCAGCTAACGGCATGACGATGGAACAGGCGGCGGAGGAATTGCTGAAGCGTTTCAAAATGAAAGGCTTGCTGATGGCTGACCGGGATATCGTATCCTTAATGGATACATCCCTCGATAAGGGTCACTCATCCATATTACCTGTTGCCGTTAAGGCGGATGGAAGCTTCTATAGCAGCGCGTCGGTTGCGAGTACAGAGCAGTGGGAAGATCTGCTTAGCTCTGTCCGGCATAACATTGAGACCATCGGAACGCGGATTACAGAAGGCGATGTCAAAATAGAGCCATACCGTATTCAGCAGGAAACCGCCTGCACGTTTTGCTCATTTAAGCCCGTTTGCCAATTTGATGAGGCGGTAGAGGGCAATCATTATCATCTGCTTGGAAAACCGGATAAATCGCAGGTATGGGAGCTGCTATCCGAGCGAAAAGGAGGAGAAACAACTTGAGCTTATTACCTAAACCCGAAGGCAGCCAATGGAGCGATGATCAGTGGAGGGCCATTACGGAAACCGGCGATCATATACTTGTTGCCGCCGCTGCCGGATCAGGCAAGACCGCCGTACTTGTGGAACGGATTATCCGTAAAATCATGGACACCGGGCAGGGATTCAGCGTGGACCGCCTGCTCGTTGCAACCTTTACTAAAGCCGCGGCGGCGGAGATGCGGGAGCGTATCCGCGAAGCACTGGATCAGCAGCTCGAAAAGGATCCCGATAATGTGCACTTGCGCCGCCAGTTGTCGTTGCTAGGCCGCGCGTCTATCACGACGCTGCATTCCTTTTGTCTAGAGGTTATACGGCGGTACTATCAGATGATTCCTCTCGATCCAAATTTTCGGATTATCAATGAAAACGAAGCGGAGCTTCTTCGCCAAGAAATCATGGACGGGCTTTTTGAGGAGAAATACGGCGTGGAAGGGGAAGGCAGCGATTTTATCCGGCTGGTGGACTGGTTCAGCGGAGAACGCAGCGATGACGCCATGCATCTTCTTGTTCAGAAACTGTATGACTTTTCGCGCAGTCATGCCTGGCCGGACCAGTGGTTAAGGAGCATGGCTAAATCCTTTGAGATCAAGAACTCGGCGAGCCTCGGACAAACCGCTTGGGTTCAAAGCATCCTGAAGGATGCTCGCCTGGCCCTAGCTGGTGCGGAAGGGCTGCTTATACAAGCGCACGGGCTCGCGATGGCTCCAGGCGGACCCGGTGCATACGTGGATAATCTGAATGCCGACCTCGATATGATCCGCACCCTGCAGGATGCCATGGAGAACCGTTCCTGGGAAGAGCTTTACGAGATATTTCAGGGGATCTCCTTTGGCAAGCTGAAGAGTGTGCGGAAGGATGAGACGGACCCGCAACTGCAGGAACGCGTCAAGGAATTGCGTGACGCCGTCAAGAAGACGGCTAATGATTTGCGCGGTGCACTGTTTGGCCGTCCCGCTGACGCATTTTTGAAGGAACTGAATGAAGCGGCTCCCCTAATGAAGGAGCTGGCTGAACTTGTCATTCAATTCGGAGAACGTTACGAGTCGGAAAAACGTAAGCGGGGTGCAGTGGATTTCAGCGACCTGGAACATTATTGCCTGCGGATATTGCTGCATCGTGATTCAACACCGGACAACCCAATGCCTTCTGACGCAGCTATGGAATACCGCGAACAATTCGACGAAGTACTGCTGGACGAATATCAGGACACGAACAGCGTTCAGGAAACGATCGTTAACCTGATTTCCAGGGATCTGCCGGGCAACCGCTTTATGGTTGGTGACGTGAAGCAAAGCATTTACCGATTCCGCCTGGCAGAGCCTGGACTTTTCCTGGATAAATACCGCAGATATAACAGCACTGGCGGCAGCGGCATCCGCATCGATCTGGCGCGGAATTTCCGAAGTCGGATGGAAGTTGTAGATGCGGTCAACGTTATTTTCCGCCAGATCATGAATGAAACGGTGGCCGAGATCGGCTATGATGAGCGCGCCGAGCTTGTGTGCGGTGCTTCCTTCCCTGAGGTGGAGCGGAATCAAGAGGGCGGCGACCTAAATCCGTACGCACCTGAGCTCCTTTTGATTGATCGCGCCGGCAAGGGTCCGTCGGCTGATGAAGAACTCCCGGAAGGTGACGGCGAAGGTCTTATACAGGAAAGTGAAATGCTGGAGATGGAGACGGCACAACTCGAAGCGAGAGCCATCGCCCAAAAGATTCGGAATATGATGGGCGAGACAGCCGCAAAACCTCTGCTCGTCTATGACAAGGGGCTTAAGCAAATGAGACCGGTAGAGTACGGGGATATGGTGATTCTCCTACGTTCTGCCTATATTTGGGGCCCGCTGATCATGGAGGAGTTGAAACAGCTCGGAATTCCTGCTGACGGCGAGCAAAGCCGCGGCTATTTTCAGGCGACAGAAGTTGAAGTGATGCTGTCCCTCCTGCAAATCATCGACAATCCGCAGCAGGATATCCCGCTTGCGGGAGTACTCCGTTCGCCGATTGTTGGTTTGACCGAAGAGGAATTGGCACAAATCAGATTGGTTCAAAACGGTTCCTTTTACGATGCGTTGGCTGCGTCTGCACGACTAGGGACAGAGGCAGAGGACAACGAGGTAGTGGGTGAACTAGCCCAGGCGAAAGCCGAAGCGGCTGCCGTTTTGGAAATGACGCATCATGAGGTTCATGATAATGTCATTGATTTATCGGACGTTTCTGTACTTGGCACGGACCTTGGCATCCCGCCAAAATTAAGGTATAAGATCCATGATTTTATGAAGCAGCTGCAAAGTTGGCGTGATGCGTCACGTAAAGATAGCCTTGGTGATTTGATCTGGAGGGTTTACCGGGAAACTGGATATCTGGATTGGGTCGGGGGGCTACCGGGAGGTGTCGAACGCCAGAACAACCTGAAGGCATTGCATGACCGGGCTGTCCAATTTGAACATACAACGTCATCAAGAGGGCTGTTCCGTTTTCTGACCTTCGTATCCCGGCTCCGTGATCGCGGCGGAGATCTCGGCGGCGGCAGCGGTGCGGAACACAAGGACAATGCGGTCCGGATCATGACCATTCATAAGAGTAAAGGGCTTGAGTTTCCGGTCGTATTTTTGGCTGGCATGTCCAAAACTTTTAACCAGCAGGATCTGAATGCTTCCTTTCTGATGCATAAGGAACTGGGTTACGGCCCTAAATTCGTGGATGAGGAGAAACGGGTCAGCTTCCCGACGCTCGCCAACCTTGCCATCCGGCGCAGATCCCAGCTGGAGCTGTTGGCGGAGGAAATGAGGGTATTGTACGTCGGCTTGACGCGCCCCAAAGAAAAACTATTCCTTATCGGTACCGTCAAGGACCTGAATAAGAAGGTTTCGTCCTGGGCTCAGGTGCTGGAACAAACGGAGTACACACTACCGGACTATCTTCTCGCTAGAGGACGCAGCTATATCGATTGGGTAGGTCCAGCATTGATCCGTCATCCCGGGGCTGCTAATTTACGGGAATTGATGGGTTTGGGCATTTCCGTATCACCAGTACTCTCCTCAGATCCTTCCGCTTGGAAAGTGTCGGTGCTGACGGCAGATACACTTTCGCTTGCTGCACTCGGCGGCTGGGAGGATGAAGAAGAATCGACGCCCGAAAGGAAGGAGCGGCTGCAGGCCTTGCAGGAGCGCCGCCCTGTGGAAGTGGAAGATGTGGAGGATGTGCCGTATGAGACCCAAATCGGATCCCGTCTGAACTGGCAGTATCCATTTGAGACAGTCACGAAGTTGGCAGCTAAAACCTCCGTGTCGGAAATGAAAAAGCTGCTGACGCTGCAGGATCAACCATCTGAAAATTGGATCGAAGCTGAGAACCTCCATAAGGAATTATCTGAATCTTCGGCCTTTACACTCCCGCTCCGGCGTCCAAAATTTATGGAACAAAATGCGTTGACACCTACAGAGCGCGGCACGGTATATCATACGCTAATGCAGCATATTCCCCTAGGGCAGGGCCAGGTCGACATTGTAGTCGTTGAAGAAACTGTGGCCCGCTTGGTGGAACGAGAGTTGCTGACGCGTGAGCAGGCAGCGATCATCCGTCCGGAAGAAATCACCATGTTTTTTGCAGCAGAGGTGGGAGAAAGGCTGCAGTCGGCGGAATGGATCGCCCGGGAAATGCCCTTCAGCTATGGTTTGACCGCAGAGGACGCGCATAAAGGACTATTTTCGCGGCGGGATATCAATTTGCTAGGCAACGATGATTTGTTTGAGATCTCGACGTTAAACGGGGAAACGGTATTAATCCAGGGGGTCGTCGATTGTCTCTTCCGCCAGGAAGGCAAGCTGGTGCTTGTCGATTATAAAACGGACAGAGTTTTGGAGCACAAGGGCGGTTTAAGCACCCTCACGGAGCAATATAGATTTCAACTGAATTTGTACGCCAGAGCTCTTGAGGATATTTTGCAAGAGGAAATTTGTGAGAAATGGCTTTATTTCTTTGATGGGGGACAGGCTGTGCGTCTGTAAAGGTAAAACCAGGGCCTATAAGGAAAAAAAGGTTCAGCAAGGCAAGTGAACCGGCCTTCGGTACGGGCCTGTAAGTAATTTGAAGTTTATACATGGGAAGGGGAGAGTGCGGCATGCGGATACTGCACACCGGTGATTGGCATTTCGGAAAAACGCTAGAAGGACGTAGCAGGATGAGAGAGCAGGAGGATTTTGTGGACGAGCTCGTCCGCATTGCGAATGAGCAGCAGGCGGACCTGATTATGATGGCAGGAGACGTGTATGATTCCGTCAATCCGCCCGCAGCCGCTGAGCAGCTCTTTTATGAGGCCTGCGCGAGACTGACGGAGAATGGGCGGCCTTTGGTCGTCATCTCCGGCAACCATGACCAGCCTGAACGGGTTGCGTCGGTTTCGCCGCTGGTCGCCCGCCAGGGGATTACGCTGATCGGACTTCCGGTTGCCGAACCGGTAATGGTCCATGTTTCCCGCACAGGGGAAACCGCTAAGATCGCAGCGCTTCCCTATCCTTCCGAATCAAGGCTTAATGAGCTGTTGTCCGCGGAGGGCAAGGAGGATGAGCTGCGCAGGGCATACAGCGGCCGGGTAGGTATGCTGATGGACAGGCTAGCCCAAGGATTTTCTCCGAAAACCGTCAATCTAGCCATGAGCCACATCTACGTCCTGGGCGGCCTGGAATGCGACTCTGAGCGCCCTATTCAGGTAGGAGGCGCCTATACGGTTGATCCGTCGGCGTTGTCCATCGGGGCCCAGTATACGGCGCTTGGGCATCTTCATCGCCCGCAGGCGGTCAAAGGTGACGGCATCATCCGTTATAGTGGCTCTCCGCTTGCCTACAGCTTCTCGGAAGCAGGCCAATCGAAATCCATTATGATGCTGGATATTGCTCCTGGAGGGGTCCCGGTAATGGAGGAAGTATATCTCTCCTGCGGCCGTCCGTTGGTGCGATGGAAGGCCAAAAGCGGACTCGAGGAAGTGTACCGCTGGCTGGATGAGGGAAGGGACGCGGAAGCTTATATCGATCTGGAGGTATCGTTGTCCGAATCGATGTCGATTGGCGATATTCAGCGCTTGCGCAAAAGTAGGGACGGCTTTGTGCATATCCGTCCTGTTTATCCAGAGATGGAACAGGCGGAGATGCAACACGAGCGGTCGGGGCTCCCGGTTTCCGAGCTGTTCCGCAGGTTTTATCAGCGCCAGAGCGGCGGAGCTGAGCCCGGGGATGAATTGGTGCAGCTGTTTCTTGAGCTTGTGGAAGAAGATGCGCAGCCGAAGGAGGTGGAAGCCGAATGAAGCCGATTACGCTCAAGCTTTCTGGCTTGCAAAGCTATAGGGAAATGCAACAGATTGATTTCGAAGATTTATCCGATATGGGACTGTTTGGCATTTTCGGACCGACCGGCAGCGGCAAATCGACTTTGCTGGATGCGATGACGCTCGCTCTGTACGGCAAGGTCGAACGGGCAGTCAACGGAACACAGGGCATTATGAACCATTCGGAGGATACCTTATTTGTTTCATTCTGTTTCGAACTTTCCTCTGCCCAAGGCAAACATCGTTATCGCGTTGAGCGGAGATTCAAGCGTACGAATGAATTGTCCGTCAGCAACACAGTCAGCCGTTTCGTTGAGATTACGGAAGAAGGTGAGAATGTTCTTGCTGACAAACTCGCAGAGGTTACGCGCTGCGTTGAGGATAAGATCGGCCTGAAAATGGATGATTTCACTCGGGCGGTTGTTCTGCCTCAGGGTAAATTCGCCGAGTTTCTTTCCCTGAAAGGTAGCGAGCGCAGACAAATGCTGCAGCGGTTGTTTCATCTGGAACAGTACGGGGACCAACTTGGAATGAAGCTCAGCCGCAGGATCAAGGAAAATGACGGGGCATTGAAAGCCGTGGAAGCGGAGCAGCAGGGGCTGGGCGAAGCAGGGGAGGAAGCGCTCAAAGCTGCAGAAAAGCAGCTAGGAGAAGCGGTGCTCCACGCGGAGTCCATCCGGGCGAAGCTGCAGAATCTGACCCGAGAAGCGGAAGAGAAGGGCAAGATCCGCGAGCGGCAGCTGGAAAAAAGTCAGAAGCAGGCCCAACTTGACCAGCTGCGATCGGCGGAGGACGAAATGCGGCGTCTTGAGATGCAGCTGGAAAAGTCGGCATCATCATCTGCAATGATGCCTTCGCTCGTTTTATGGCGGGAGAGTCAGCAGGATTTGAAGCGGAGAGAAGCGGATGTGGCGCAGCAGCAGGTGGCATCGGCACAGGCGGAAAAGGCCGCGGCCGATGCTTGCGCTGGCGATGACGCGGCGCAGGCAGCTTTGGCGGAGGGTGAGCCCAAACTTCTTCAGCGGCAGGAGCAACTGGAACAAGCGGTTGTATTGCAGCGGGAACGGGATAACGTTAAAACGCTTTATGAACAGCTCGGGCAACAATACAAGGAAGCGGCAGGCGGAATGGAAGAACAACGGCAGTTGCTTACCAAGGAGCAGGAGCTGCTGAACCGGGGAACCCAGAAGCAGTCTGAGCTCCAGGAGAAACTAAATGATCTGGAGGTCACGTCCAAAGAGCGAAGTCTGATCCAGAAGGCGATGCAGCTTCGTCAAATGCTGCGTTCCACCGAAGAGCGCGAGCATAAAGCGAAAAAGGAGCATGAGCAGCAAAACGTGAAACTGAAGGGAGTCCTGGAGAGGCTTGAGCTTACCGAAAGGGAGCAGCATCAGGCACAGGAGCAAGAGCAGGGATTCTCCTTCCGGGTTTCCGCCTGTTATGCGGAGGCACAGAAGCAGGCTATGCTGGCAGAACGCGCTCTTCTCTCCATAGAGGCGGATGAGCTCCGGCTTCGTGAAGAACTAAAGCAAGTGCAGCTCCGGAGCTTATCACTGGCGCTTGCGGCGGAGCTTAAGGAAGGGCAGGCTTGCCCGGTATGTGGTTCCTTGGAGCATCCGGCTACTGCCCGTCCGGAAGAAGCCAGTGGCGAACTTCATGAAGATATGCTCTCACAGATGCAAGGGTTTAAGGCTCGACTTCAGGAAGCCAAATTCGCACTACGGCAGCTTCTTCATGAGTGCTACGGCCTCCTGGAAGGCGCAGAGGCATCCGGGGCAGGAGAAGGGACAAAGCATGCAGCCGCAGCTGTGGAGCTTGCAGAAGCACCCACACAGGAGGAGAGCTTTGCACTGGCGACTTGGAACGATCAGCTGGGTGAGCTTGAAGTTTCCCGTGAAAAGCTTTCCGATGATCTCTCCGCTCTAAAGAGGGATCGGTCCAAGTTGATGGACAAACGTGAAGCTCTACGGCAGCAAGCCCTTAAGCAAGCCGCCGAAGCCGAAGCATACGGAACTGTATTGGAACAGTTAAGGGGTAGTCTGGAGCAGCTGACAGACGAAATAACGCGGCTTAAGGCACATTGGTCGGAAGAGCTGCATGATCTCCCGGTTGAAGAGGCTGAGATCCGTATGTCGCGGATGGAGGAGAAAGATCGCGAAGCCGAAGATGTGAAGGAGCGTTTGCGTCGGAGCATTCCTTTTCTCGAAGAGAAGAAAAATGCTGTCCAATCAGCGGAACGGAATGTACTGGAAGCGGAAAAACGGTTGATTCAACTGGAAGCCGAGCTTCGTGGCAAACAGGAGCTTTTGAAAGAAAAGCAGGAACGTTTGCAAGCTTGGATTGGCGACAACCAAGCCGAGCAGCTTCTAGAGGCATGTGTACGGGAGCTGAAAGCGCTGCGTGAAACCTCAGCCGAGTTGAAACGATCCAGGCAGGCCGCCGAGTTGGCCAAGCATGAAAGCGCCAAGGCATATGCGATGGCTCGCCAGGCTGCAGAGTCGGCTGCTGCGCATCATCAATCTGCTGGTAAACGGTGGGAACAACTTCTCGCGGATTCACCTTTTGTAAGTTGTGCTGAAGTAGAAGAGGCGCATATTCCGCCGCAGGAAACGGAAAAGCTTACGATAAGGGTACGTCAGCACCGGGATCATGAACGGGATCTTCAGGCGGCAATCCGTCATATCGAAGAGCTTCTGTCCGGCAGCTCGCTTACCGAAGAAGATTGGGCAAATGTGAGCCGTGAGCTTGAAGCGGCCCGCAGAGGCGACGAGGAAGCACTTCAGTCCAAAGCGCGGGCGGAACGCGATCTTGAGGATATCGGGAAGCGCCATGTCCGCTGGGCGGAACTGGAGAAGCTGCGCCTTTCGCGACATCAGGAAGCGGAGAAACTCGCCAAGCTGCAATCCTGCCTGCGTGGTAATGCTTTTGTCGAGTATATCGCGGAGGAGCAGCTGATGCAGGTCAGCCAGTCCGCCTCCCAGCGCCTAAGATACCTGACCAAGCAACGTTATGCGCTCGAGGTGGACTCCGGCGGCGGCTTCCTGATCCGCGACGATGCAAATGGCGGGGTGCGTAGGCCGATATCCACGCTGTCCGGCGGGGAAACCTTCCTCACATCTCTTTCGCTGGCATTGGCGCTATCAGCGCAAATTCAGCTCCGCGGACAATATCCGCTCCAATTCTTTTTCCTGGACGAGGGCTTCGGCACGCTTGACCCGGATTTGCTAGAGACGGTCATTTCGTCCCTGGAGCGTCTGCATAACGACCATCTATCAGTCGGAATTATCAGCCATGTTCCAGAGCTTCGGGCCCGCCTGCCGCGTAAATTGATCGTGATACCAGCCGATCAAGCGGACGGAGGCTCGAAAATTGTGACGGAACAAATGTAGTGATGTAATTCACAGTTACAGCTGCAAGCAGCTGTTATAATACAGTTAAAGCCGACATCTTGTTTATGAAGCACCCCGGCGGACTTATGGAAGGGATAACCACTCCTTATCATACGTCCGCGTGTAGCGAAGCTGAAATTCAGCTTTAGCGGGTGCTTCTTTTTTTTCTTTAAATTCAGGTGATACAGCACAACCAGCGGTCGGAAGAACGACCGTAACCGCAGCGATTACCTCGCATCATGTCAAAAGAACTAATTTCAGTTTGAGCCTAATTTTATTATTGTTTTTTGTGAATTTCAGTAGCCATCCGCCCAGTCGTGAATATGATGATTCTGTAAATTGCTTACTGGGGAGGATTACAAAAGTGGAGAAGTTAGAGGCAAAAGAAGTATGCAAAAAACATATGTACCGCTATGTCAGAGCTACAATGGCAGATGGAAGCGCTCATGACGGCTTTATTGAAAATGTCGATGATGACAATTTATATCTTGCAATGCCTGTGGGCCATGAAAATATAGCTCACTATGCAAATGCGCCGCATCATCATGCAAATGCGCAGTATCATCACGCAAATGCCCCGTATCATCATGGATATGTGAGCCCATACCATCATGGCGGCGGCTGTTGGGACCCTTGCTACCGGTATCTGGAGCAGGATGTACGCGCGTTTTTCCCATATGGAGGATTCGGTCCTGGATTCGGTCCTGGTTTCGGTTTCCCGTATGGACGCCGTTTTAACAGACTGGCTTTGCCGTTGGTCGGATTGACGGCACTTTCCCTGCTTCCATTTTTTTAAGGCTTAAGTTTCGCCGCAGGACACAGAAAAGGGACTTTCCCGCAGGAAGGTCTTTTTTTGGTTGGATATTGGACGTGCTCCCCAGGAATCCGGTATGATAGGATCAACCCAAAAAAACTATAATACATATCGGAGGCGACAAATGATGGATTGTCTCTTTTGCAAAATTACGGAAGGCAGCATTCCTTCGCAAAAGGTTTTTGAAAATGAAAGAATTTTGGTGTTCAAGGATATCCAGCCGGCGGCACCCGTGCATGTGCTGATTATCCCCAAAAAACATATCGCATCAATGAACGATGTGGAGGAGCAAGATCTTTCCTTGATTGCCGAGATGCACCAAGTGGCACAGCAGGTAGCGAAGGATCTGGGTGTCGCGGATAGCGGATACCGTCTAATTAACAACTGTGGACCGGACAGCGGACAAGCTGTGCACCATATCCATTATCATCTACTTGGAGGGGCCAAATTAGGCGCTCTGACAGGCATTTCGGGTTCACATTCGTAGAACATTTTTCCAATCTCACAAGGAGCTTTTCGAAAAAATAGGCGTCAAGGTTGACACCCTATTTCTCTTTCACCTATAATTAAATTTGATGAACCGTGTTATTGCTCTTGGACGGTCTGGTCGGAGGGAGGGAAAACTGGTGTCTGAAACTAAAGTTCGCAAAAACGAGTCTATTGATGCTGCACTTCGCCGCTTTAAGCGCTCCATCGCTAAGGATGGTGTATTGGCTGAGGTGAAGAAACGCAAGCATTATGAGAAGCCAAGCGTAAAGCGCAAGAAAAAGTCCGAGGCTGCTCGTAAGAGAAAGTTTTAGGAGGAACTGAACTATCATGAATCTTAGCGAACGATTGAACGAAGATATGATACAAGCGATGAAGAGCAAAGATAAATTCAAGCTCTCCACTATTCGAATGGTTCGTTCAACGATCAAGAATCTTGAAATAGATTTGAAAAGAACTTTGGATGACAACGAAGTGCTTGATATCCTCAGTCGTGAAATTAAACAGCGCAAAGATGCCCTCCAAGAATTTAAAAAAGCAGATCGTGACGATCTTGCAGTAAATGTCGAAGCAGAAATTGAGATTATCGGTCAGTATCTTCCCGAACAGCTTTCCGAAGAAGAAATAAAAGTTATTGTACAGCAGACCATCCAGGAAACCGGTGCTTCTTCGAAAGCCGACATGGGGAAAGTGATGAGCGCGCTGATGCCGAAAGTCAAAGGTCGCTCTGACGGAAAAGTTGTGAACCAAGTGGTTCAGCAATTTCTGCAATAAAACATAACGTAAAGCACCCCTTTTTAAAGGGGTGTTTTTTCATTTTTCTGAAACGAGAAGCTCTTTGTTGCGTAATAAATGTCATAGGCGGGACAATATATTATAATCGTGTTGAAAGGAGGGAAAGGATGATGAATACATACAGAAGTATCAAAAGGCTTACGATATGGCTGGCGCTAATTTTTCTGATTATTGGGACAGCAGCCGCAGTCCCTGGTCTTGCGAACGCGGAAGCGAAGAAAACGGGAACGGTTTACATTATTCCGGTGGAGCAAAAAATCGAGACCGGGCTTGAAAAATTCCTGAAGCGCGGATTCAAGGACGCGGAGAAGGAGAATGCTGGGCTAATTATATTGGAGATCGATACGCCGGGGGGCCTGGTGAATACTGCGGAGAATATCGGTAAAATGATCCGTGAGAGTAATGTCACAACGGTTGCATACATACGCGGTCATGCAGCCTCTGCAGGCAGCTACATCGCCTTGAACGCGAATAAAATCGCAATGGCTCCGGGAAGCATGATCGGCGCAGCTGCGATGGTGGACAGTACGGGCAAAAGGGTGGATGATCCTAAGCTAGTGGCTGCCTGGAGGTCCGAGATGTCTGCCGCTGCGGAATCGAGTGGAAGAAACGGGAAAATAGCGGCAGGCATGGCGGATATCAACACCGTCGTCGATATGCCAGAAATCGGAGAGACCAAAGATAAGGGTGAAATTATTGCCTTATCCAGCGAACAGGCACTCAAAGTCGGATATGCCGACACGATCGCTTCATCACCTGAAGAGATCATATCCTGGATGGGATATGAAACCGATCATATCGTCCGAATGGAACACACTGGCGCGGAGAAGTTGGCATCATTCTTAACGAATCCCGTTGTCATGACAATCCTTTTGTTCCTTGGTATCGCTGGAGTCGTCATTGAATTGATCGTACCGGGATTCGGCGTTCCGGGGATCATCGGGGTAGCCGCCTTTGTATTATATTTCTTCGGGAACTATGTGGCTGGATTCGCGGGCAATGAGACCTGGCTGCTCTTTATTGTGGGACTAATTCTCATGATTTTGGAAATGTTTATCCCTAGCTTCGGTATTTTAGGGGTTTTGGGTGCAATCAGTTTAGTGGCCGGTGTCGTACGGGCTGCATACGATACCAGTCATGCGCTGCTATCGCTGGGGATTGCCTTCGCGGCGGCCGTTGTTGTCATTGTGGTTGTGGCGATCATATTTAAGGAGCGGGGAATCTGGAATCGTTTTATTCTCAGCGAGTCGCTCACCAAAGAGCAAGGATATGTTCCAACGGAATCCAAGGAGGTTTTACTGGGCCGAGAAGGCGTTAGCGTGACGCCGCTACGTCCTGCCGGGACCGCACTTATTGACAATGAGCGGATAGACGTGGTAACGGATGGGGAGTTTATCCCGAAGGATACGCCGGTGGTGGTTATCCATGTCGAAGGGGCACGAGTGGTTGTCAAACCCAAATAAAATCTGTCTTTTTACAGCGAATCATGTAACATAGTAACAGTGAGACATCACAGGAAAAACATAGAAAACTAAAAATCTATATTGGAGGATTATATTTATGGATGGTACTTCGTTGATCCCGATTCTGCTTATCGCTGTCGTGGTTATTATCGTACTGAGCGTGTTCTTTAGCTTCTTTCCGCTCACGCTCTGGATTTCCGCTCTAGCGGCGGGCGTCCGCATTAGCATCATTACTCTGGTGGCTATGAGACTCCGCCGGGTTACACCGAGCCGGATCGTCAATCCACTCATCAAGGCAACCAAAGCCGGGCTTGGGCTTAATATCAATCAACTGGAAAGTCACTATTTGGCCGGCGGTAACGTGGATAGAGTCGTGAATGCTTTGATCGCAGCCCAGCGTGCAGACATTCCGCTCGAATTCACTCGGGCGGCAGCTATTGACCTAGCAGGCCGCGATGTGCTGCAGGCTGTACAAATGAGCGTTAACCCACGCGTGATTGAAACACCTGTCGTCGCTGCTGTAGCGAAAAATGGTATCGAAGTTAAAGTTAAGGCAAGAGTGACCGTACGTGCCAATATCGACCGTCTCGTCGGGGGTGCTGGTGAAGAAACGATCATTGCTCGTGTTGGTGAAGGTATCGTTACGACGGTCGGCTCCAGTGATGCCCACAAGGACGTTCTCGAGAATCCGGACAGCATCTCCCGCACTGTGCTCTCCAAAGGTTTGGATGCAGGTACTGCATTTGAGATTTTATCCATTGATATCGCCGACGTTGATGTAGGCAAGAACATCGGTGCATACCTGCAAACCGAGCAGGCGGAAGCAGATAAGCGCATCGCGCAGGCGAAAGCAGAAGAACGCCGTGCCATGGCGGTAGCGCAGGAACAAGAAATGAAGGCGCGAGTTGTGGAAATGAGAGCACGCGTGGTTGAATCCGAATCCGAGGTTCCTCTCGCGATGGCGGAAGCGCTCCGTTCTGGAAAAATTGGCATCATGGATTACATGAATTTGAAAAATATTGAAGCGGATACCCAGATGAGAGGCTCAATTGGCAAAATGGGCGAGGGTGATCAAAACGGCCCCCAAAATAACAAATAGGGGATGATGCATCCATGTGGATCTTCGAAAATTTTTATTGGATCCTGATTATCGGATTTGCGGTCATCTCCGCCCTCAGTAAGAGCGCTAAGTCAAAGCCGAAGCAGAACCCACGTGGAATGCCCACATTCGGTGGAGGGAACGGGATGGAGCAGAGAACTCGCTCCGCCGCTCCGCAAGCCTCAGAGAGCCGCAGTGATGAGAGGGAACCAGATTCTCGAGCTGGTTGGGGTGAACTAGGTGACGCAGCTGGTCAAGAGGGCTGGGATTCGGATACTGCACAACATTCACAGCGATCTTATGAATTTCAAGGCCCTGGGCCTGATTACGAAACAGGTGAGGGCGTATCCGGGATGTGGGAGGAAGATAGACCAGAAACGCTGGCTGACTATGACAGGGCTATGGAGCAGCACTTGGAGCAGGTGAATGCTTCTCTGAATCGGATCGAGAAAATGACTCCGGCGGCTGCAAATCAAGCAACTGGAGGACAGCCGGATTCGAGATTGGCGGGCGAGGCCAGGAAAGGCATCATATGGGCCGAAGTTCTTGGACCTCCACGGTCCAAACGACCATACGGGGGAAGAAAATGAATATCACCCATAGTGTCCGATAGAATCTCTCATGACCTCATGATCATCAACAATGAAAATTCAACGATTTTAAATCAGCCTTTCCTGCAGGATAGTGGATTGTATGTGTTCCACTGCTTGCGGGAAAGGTTTTTTGGTATGCCTGAGCATAAATAACGTCCATTTCTTACCGCGAATTTGATAACCTCTCATAAAACAGCCGGGCCGGGCATAAGTTGTAAAGTACAGGAAGGGGGAAGACCTTCGTATGACCCGGATCAGCCGTAGGCTGCGGAAATGGACAAATGAAGTGCTGGATTTGCCGCAGGACGTTTTGCAGGATCTGCCGCGGATTACCATGGTAGGAAACAAGGAGCTTTCCGTTGAAAATCACCGCGGTGTGCGGTATTTTTCAGAGAATAGGATGATTCTGTCCCTCAGTGAGGGTCTGCTGGAAGTGGAGGGCTCGGGACTCATGATCCGGGCGATTCTGCCGCAGGAGGTCATGATTGAAGGGATCATCGTTAATATAAAATATACTGGAATGGGGGAGAGCTCATGAAAATACCTACACTTTCCGGCGTTCGCGGCTGTGTGCAAATCTCGGTCAGAGGAGAGGGCACCAATCATTTAATCAATGCTTTGGCGGAGTCGGGCATTCCCGTATGGGATATCCGTCCCACAAGCGCCACTACTGCTGACATGAAGCTGCTCCTGAGGGATTTTCATGTACTGCGCCCCCTACTAAAACGGACAGGCTGCCGGATGCATGTAAAACGTCGGATCGGACTGCCCTTTCTGTTGACCAGGCTGTTCAAACGCAAATTTTTTGCCATAGGTATCGTATTGTTTTTTATGATGTTGTTGATCCTCTCTTCCCTTGTGTGGAACGTCAATGTTGTCGGGAATGAAAAGCTGGCAACCGAGGATATCCTGAAAGCGGCGAGAGAAGAAGGTGTTCGGCCCTATCAGTGGATATTCCGTTTGAAAGACCCGGACAAGCTTTCGCGCGCACTCAGCGTCAAACTGCCCGAAACCTCCTGGATCGGCGTGGAAAGGAAAGGTACAACGATTACGATCCAGGTTGTGGAGGCGGAAAAGCCGGAGAAGCAGCCGCTTGTCAGTCCGCGCCATTTAATCAGCCGTTCGGACGCGGTTGTGACAAGCATTTATGCCGAGCAGGGCCGACCGTTAGTTCAGAAGAACACACGCGTAAAAAAAGGGCAGGTGCTCATATCCGGCATTTTAGGGAACGATGAAGCCAATACGCAGACCGTCGTGGCCAAAGGAGAAGTCAAGGGTCTCGTGTGGCATGAATATAATTTGGAGGTACCCCTTGTTCAAAAGCAAAAAGTATATACAGGGGAAAGGAAAAACAAGAGTTATCTCGTACTTGGGAATCGTGCGGTCCAGCTGTGGGGATACGGGAAAGAACCGTTTGAAAAATCCGAAACGCTAACCGAGCTCGATCCGCTTACCTGGCGCTCGATCAAGCTGCCAATCGGCTGGATGACGGAAAAAGTGATGGAGGTATCGGAAGCACGAGAAACGCTGCAGCCTGAGGAAGCCAAAAAACTTGGATTACAGGGGGCTATTCGGGATATTTTGGCGAAATACGGCAATGATTCGCAGATTATCAGCCAAAAAATTTTGCATGAGAAGAAAGAGAATGGTAAAGTTTATATGAAAGTGCTTTTTGAGGTGGAAGAAAGAATCGCTGAAGAACTTCCCATAGTTCATAGTCAAGGAGAATGAGGCTATTTGTCAGAAAAAAACCACAGCGCCCAAATATCATTGCATAGTGCAGGTGAAGGATTGTCCGTTTTTGGACCTCAGGATACTTTTCTAAAAATGATTGAAGCAGAGATCCCGGCGCAGATTGACTCCCGGGAAGCGGAAATTACGATCCGCGGCAACATGCACGACGTACAAGTAGCTGAGCATCTGTTTGATGTCCTTCTGGAGCTTGTCCGGAACGGATACATTCTTTCGGAGCGGGATGTCGCTTACGCGATTGATCTCGCCAAGGATTTCCGGGCGGACCAGCTGCTCGACCTGTTTAAAGGAGAAATCACGACGACGTTTCGGGGTAAACCGATCCGTGTCAAAACCATCGGACAGAAGCATTATGTAACAACCATTCGCAAACGGGACATCGTGTTTGGCATCGGCCCTGCCGGTACGGGCAAAACCTATCTGGCGGTCGTACTGGCTGTTGCGGCAATCAAGGAAGGGGCCGTTAAACGCATTGTGCTTACGCGCCCGGCTGTTGAGGCAGGAGAAAGCCTTGGCTTTCTGCCAGGTGATTTGCAAGAGAAGGTAGATCCGTATTTGCGTCCGCTTTATGATGCCCTCTATGATGTGATGGGCCCAGAGCAAACGGCAAAAGCGCTTGAAAGAGGACTAATAGAAATTGCGCCGCTGGCGTATATGCGTGGACGTACGCTGGATGATTCCTTTATTATTTTGGATGAAGCTCAGAATACGACCCCTGAACAAATGAAAATGTTTCTAACCCGTTTGGGATTCGGTTCGAAAATGGTCATTACCGGCGACGCGACGCAGATCGATCTGCCAAGAGGAAAAAAATCCGGCTTAATCGAGGCTAAAAACATCCTCAGCGGTATTGAAGAAATCGGCTTTGTTTATTTTGACGAACAAGATGTCGTCCGCCATGCTCTCGTTCAAAAAATAATCACTGCTTATGACAAAGTTACAGAAAATCAAGATTAGAGGGGATTATCTTTATGACTTCGAAAGAAACGTCATCAGGCAAATCTTTCTCAATTAAACATGTGGGCTGGAAACATAGCGCAGGAACACGCTATGTTCTCTTTTTATGTCTGGCCGTGCTGTTTTATGTCAGTCTCGCTCCTAGTTTACTGCCCGAACGTTATAACATTAAGGTGGGGACGCGCAGCGAGAAGGAAATCAGGGCACCGATGCAAATTCCAAACAATAAGGCGACGCTGAAAGCCCAGGAGCAGGAAGCGGAACGCGTACAGCCGATTTATACGATTGTGACGGTGCCCAATGAGAATCTAGTCATTTCCATTCTGGACCGGATCGACCGATTGAATCAGGATGACCAAGTTTCACGAGAGGACAAAATTTCCATATACAAATTGGAAATTCCGCAGCGTTCCAAGGACTTTATTCAAAACTTTGTCAATGCAAACCGCTCATCAGGTAATTATTCGGACAAACTGCTGGACGAGATGCTGAAAGTAACTAACCAGCAGAGTTATAAAATACCGGAAGAAACTTTTATCAAAATCCCAAGGCTGACATCTGAGGACATTGCCGATATGAAGTCGGTCGCGCGGGTGATCGTATCCCGTTTGACGAATGACCAGGTGGTCGAGGCGCAGGCGGTTCGCGCCAAGGTTGCGGAGCTTGTCAGCGCAAGCACGCTGAGTGATCGTACGGCACGGGAGATTGTGCAGGAGCTATCTAAGCTTGCGATTACGGCAAACAAGTTCAACGATGAGGAAGCCACCAAAGAAGCGAAGGTTCAGGCCAGAGAAAATACGCAAACCGTATACATCAAGCAGGGAGAAGTGCTTGTCGCAAAAGGGCAGCTGATTACAGAGGATCTTTACAATTTGCTGGACGACAATGGTCTCCTTAAGAACGAGGTGAATTACTGGCCTCAGTTTGGCTTGCTGATGTTGTCGCTGTTGCTGGCGCTAGGGCTATTCCTTTTTATAAGGCAGTCGGCTTCCGGAAAGTTCCGTTACAACAATTCACAGCTGCTTATGCTGGTGCTTATTTTCATCATTACCACGATCTCCATGCATCTAGCGGGGATCTTGCAGAGCAATGAAAGGCCGTATATTGGATATGTGGCACCTGTTGCCATCGGCGCAACGCTTGTGACCCTACTGCTAGATATGACGCTTGCCTATTTCTGTGCCATTTTGTTCAGCATTATGGCAAGCGTGGTCCTCAATGTGCATCAGGGACAGATGTTCGACTTCACCTTTGGATTTTTTGCGCTAGTCGTATCCGTCGTGGCTATTTTCACGATTCACCGCGCGAGTCAGCGTTCCACCCTGTTAAAGGGCGGTATCATGGTTTGTTTGTTTGGTTCGCTCACCGTATTAATTATGACGTTAATCGGTAGCGGCCAATGGAATCAGGTGCATACGCTGTATTCCATCGGTTTTGCCTCGGCGGGTGGGCTGCTGACCGCGATTCTCGCGATCGGGCTTATGCCGTTTTTCGAGGTCACCTTTGGCATTTTATCCGCTTTGAAGCTGGTCGAGCTCTCGAATCCGAATCACCCACTGCTGCGGAAGCTGCTTACGGAGACGCCAGGTACGTATCATCACAGTGTCATGGTAGGGAATCTTTCGGAGGCTGCTGCGGAAGCGATTGGCGCGGATGGCTTGTTATGTCGGGTCGGATCATATTACCATGATATCGGCAAGACGAAGCGGCCGAGATATTTTATAGAAAATCAGAACAATATGGAGAACCCGCATGATTCCATAGATCCAAAAATGAGCAAATCTATTATCATTGCGCATGCGAGAGACGGCGTAGAGATGCTGAAAGAATACAAGATTCCGAAGCCGATCCGGGATATCGCGGAGCAGCATCACGGGACCACGTTCCTTCAATATTTCTATCACAAGGCGCTGCGTCTGGCGGAAGAGCAGGGCAAGGAACCTGATTTCACAGAGGAGGATTTCAGGTACCCCGGGCCGAAAGCCCAGTCCAAGGAATCGGCGGTCATCGGGATCGCTGACAGCGTGGAAGCGGCCGTGCGTTCCTTGCGCAATCCGACGGTGGATCAAGTGGAGTCCATGATCGAAAAAATCATCAAAAACCGTTTGGATGACCATCAGTTCAATGACTGTGACCTGACGATGAAAGAATTGGACATTGTTGCAAAAACATTGAAGGAAAGTGTCATGGGCATATTCCATTCGAGAATTGAGTACCCGGAAGATATCAAAAAGAACAAAACGAATGAAGATACCAAAAAGGAGCGGTTAGAAAATGGGACTGCAGCTGGCGTGGAACAATGAGCAGCAAGAGCTTACGATAAGCGATGAACTGATAGCGACGCTGGAATTACTGCTGCAAAAAGCCGGACAAGCCGAAGGCGTAGAGGAAGGCGAAGTGGCGCTAACCTTTGTCGATGATAAGCAAATTCATGAGATGAATATGGAATACCGGGGAATCGACCGACCGACTGACGTATTATCTTTTGCTATGAATGAGTTCACGGACGAAGAGCTTGATATTGTTTATGATCTGGAAGAAGACGAGGAGATTGCCGATTTGCCCGAAATGCTTGGAGATATTATCATTTCGGTGAATCGTGCACAGGCGCAAAGCGAAGAATATGGACATTCCCTCGAGCGTGAAATCGGATTTCTGTTTGTCCATGGATTTCTGCATCTGCTCGGGTATGATCATCAGGACAAGGAAAGCGAAGCCGAGATGATGGGCAAGCAGGAAGCCGTTCTGGCGGAAGTGGGGCTTACGCGTTAATGCGGAGCCGATCACTCCTTGCCTCGTTTGGGTATGCGCTGCAGGGTATCCGCTACGCATTGCGTACGCAGCGTAATATGAGGATTCATGCGGCGGCTGCAGTCGTTGTAATTACAGCTGCGGTTTTGCTGCATCTGTCTTGGCTCAGATGGGTGTTGCTGCTGATCGCGATTACGCTGGTCATGGCCTTGGAACTGGTAAACACTGCGTTGGAATCGGTTGTCGATCTGGCTTCTCCGAAGGTTCATCCCTTGGCCAAAGCGGCAAAAGATACGGCTGCCGGCGCGGTGCTGCTGGCGGCTGTTTTTGCCGTCTTGGTTGGGTTGATCGTATTTTACCACCCATTGATGGATTTGCTCGGATGGAGTGGGTAATGTAAGGCGTGAAATGCATTTTGGCTTTACGGAAAACTAGGAGGCTAAACTATGGAATCAGCACTTTTACTGCAAGAAGCAATTAAGGCACGGGCAAATGCCTACACACCTTATTCTCATTTCGGAGTAGGAGCTGCACTTCTGGATAAAGATGGATATATCCATTATGGCTGTAACGTTGAAAATGCGGCCTATGGCCCTACCAACTGTGCGGAGCGGACCGCATTGTTCCGGGCGATCGCTGATGGCCATAAGGCCGGAAGTTTCAAGGCGATCGCCGTGGTTGGTGACACGGACGGCCCAATCTCGCCTTGCGGTGTGTGTCGACAAGTGCTGATCGAACTTTGCGAGCCTGACATGAAAGTCATAATGGGGAACCTAAAAGGCGACATGACCGAAACAACGGTGCGCGAGCTGCTCCCAGGAGCTTTCGGGCCTTCCCATTTGGAAAATGCCAAGAAATCGTAAACCGATAGTAGTATATATATTAAGCATCTGATCTAGGGCCCGTTTCCGCGGTTGGTATTTTGTAAGCTTTTCATCCGCTGGATTTCTGGGTCCTGGACAGTCTTCCCGCCCGCGGGAAGGACACTTGAGGAGGTTGTAATAGATTATGGCGAAAGCGTCATATAAATCCGGCTTTGTGGCGATCGTCGGCAGACCAAACGTAGGGAAATCGACGCTGATGAATCAGGTCATCGGACAGAAAATAGCCATTATGTCAGACAAGCCCCAGACGACGCGCAATAAAATTCATGGCGTGTACACGACCGATGAAACCCAGATTGTATTTTTGGATACACCGGGTATTCACAAGCGGCAATCCAAGCTTGGCGATTACATGAACCATACCGCGCTGAACACGCTTAAAGAGGTGGAAGCTGTTTTATTCCTCGCTGACGTTTCTGAAGGTTTTGGCGGCGGAGATCGCTTTATTATCGAGCAGCTAAAAGATATTAAAACGCCGGTCATTCTCGTATTGAACAAAATCGACAAAATCGAGCCGGATGCGCTGCTTCCGATCATTGAGCAGTACAGCAAGCTTCATGAGTTTGCGGAAATCGTACCAATATCGGCAATAAACGGCAATAATGTTAACAGGCTGCTGGAGCAGGTGGAGAAATACCTGCCTGAAGGACCGCAATATTATCCGGCCGATCAAATTACCGACCATCCGGAGCAGTTTGTGTGCGCCGAACTGATCCGTGAGAAGATACTGCACATGACTCGGGAGGAAGTGCCCCATTCGATCGCGGTAACGATCGAGGACATGCGCGTGCAGGATAATGGGGTCGTGTATATTTCCGCGGTTATTTTTGTGGAGCGGGATTCGCAAAAAGGGATCATTATCGGTAAACAAGGAGCCCTTCTGAAGGAAGTCGGCAAGCAAGCCCGGCAGGATATCCAAAATTTGCTCGGATCTAAGATCTTCTTGGAATTATGGGTAAAAGTTAAAAAAGACTGGCGCAACCAAGAACGCGTGCTTCGTGACCTCGGCTTCCACCGCGACGTCTAATTGCCTCTTTGGCTCCGACCTGGCAGGATTTGCTTCACATAGCTTTAGAGCTTCCTCCACATCCTATTTTTGAAGATGCAGACGTCATTTCCAAAGAAAGGATGAATACGAATGCGAGATTTTTCGTGGAAGTATTTTGCAATGACTGGAGATGTGGATGCTTACTTGCTGTATAGGGAATACGGAGGTAAGGCGATGACCGAAGCGGCTGCAGCGCCGGAGATGGCGGCAGCGGAAGAGATGGGGAACTATGAAGAAAACGAATGATCTGTGGATGCTCCGGGAATGGCTGGGGGAAGAGGCATGCTTTACAGGGTGGAAGGGATTGTCATCCGCAGCATGGACTACGGCGAAGGGAACAAGATCATTACGATTTGCACCGAAAATGCGGGCAAAGTAGGCGTTCTAGTTCGCGGGGCAAAAAAACTCAAAAGCCGTCATGCTGCTCTAACTCAGCTATTTACAGAAGCTGAATACGTATTTTTCAGAAACGGTACTGGTCTCGGAACACTAAATTCCGGCGAAATCATAAGCCCGCATCATGCGATTCGCCAAGATCTGATCCAGGCGGCGTATGCCTCCTATACCTGTGAGTTATTAGACCGGGTGCTTCAAGACGAGGAAACCGGAAGCTTTTGGTATCAGCAGCTGAAGGCTTGCCTGAATGCGCTGGAGGAAGGTAAAGATCCCGGAATCATCATCAATCTGTACGAAATGAAAATTCTTCAGGCCGCAGGATATGGACCCGAACTCCTATCCTGCGTTTCTTGTGGAAAGGATCTGTCTGGAGATGACAGCTCCGCTGTAAGTCCAAGACTTGGAGGTGTTCTTTGCCGCTCGTGCAGGCATTTGGACCCGCCGGCGATGAAGGTTTCTGCGAAAAGTCTGAAGCTGCTGCGAGTATTTGCAAGGCTTGATCTAAGAAGGCTCGGCCATGTTGACGTGAAAGAGGAAACAAAAGCTGAGCTGAAGACCGTCATGCGTGCCTTTATGGATATGCAGCTTGGATTGAATCTGAAATCGCAAAGTTTTTTGGATCAGATGGATAAGTACGAACTGTGAATACATTTGACTTATTACTGGTTATCCGGTAATATGTATAAAGTTTCTTTTAATTGTCTGACATGCGTTGAATGGAAAAGTAGTGGATCTCTGATTTCATAAGCGAGCTGGGGATGGTGAGAGCCCGGTAGGACGGATTCATGAAAGGCGACCAGGAGCATGATATGAAATCGGCTTAAAGTGGATTGCAAATTCCCGGTGATAGTGGAATACGCGATCAAGTAGGGTGGAACCGCGGGAAATGACAGCTCTCGTCCCTATGTCTGTACACCAGGCATGGGCGGGAGCTTTTTGATGTTCCTGAAATGCCCTGCGGCGGATGAGTAAGCTGTCATTTTAAATGCAAAGGAGAGGCTCAAATGAATTTTCAGCAGATGATTTTGACGCTGCAGCAGTTTTGGGCGCGGCAGAACTGTATTATCGTGAACCCTTATGATACGGAAAAGGGTGCGGGAACGATGAACCCGATGACCTTTTTGCGGTCGCTTGGACCGGAACCATGGAAGGTAGCTTATGTTGAGCCTTCGCGCCGTCCATCGGACGGACGTTACGGTGAGAACCCGAACCGCTTATACCAGCATCACCAATTCCAAGTGATTATCAAACCTTCCCCGGACAATATCCAGGAGCTCTATCTGGAGAGCCTGAAGGCGCTCGGTGTGGATGCGCTGCATCATGATATCCGCTTTGTTGAAGATAACTGGGAGAATCCTTCACTCGGGTGTGCCGGTCTCGGTTGGGAAGTATGGCTTGACGGAATGGAAATTACTCAATTCACCTACTTCCAGCAAGTGGGTGGTATCGAAACACATCCGGTTGCCGTTGAGATTACTTACGGTATGGAGCGGCTTGCATCCTATATTCAGGAAAAAGAAAATGTGTTCGATCTGGAATGGGTGGAGGGTATCTCCTATGGGGACGTATTCCATCAGCCGGAAGTCGAACATTCGAAATACACGTTTGAAGTGTCTGACGTAAAGATGCTTTTTACGCTCTTTAATATGTACGAGCAGGAAGCCAAAGAAGCAATGGATCAGAACCTCGTATTCCCGGCCTATGACTATGTTTTGAAATGCTCCCACACCTTTAACCTTCTGGATGCCCGCGGTGCGATCAGCGTAACCGAACGGACGGGTTATATTACCCGGGTGCGCAATTTGGCTCGTCAAGTCGCGGCAACCTATGTGGAGGAACGCGAGAAGCTTGGCTTCCCGCTGCTGAAGAAAGGAGGCGATTTGCATGTCTAAAGATCTGTTGTTTGAAATCGGTCTTGAAGAAGTACCTGCGCGTTTCTTGCGTGCAGCGATGGATCAGCTGAAGGATAAGATGGTGCACTGGCTGGAACAATCCCGCTTGTCCCATGGCGAAGTGCAGGCCTATGCAACACCGCGCCGCCTTGCGGTATTGGTTAAAGATGTAGCGGAGAAGCAGGACGATGTAGAGGAAGAAGTAAAAGGCCCTTCTCGCAAAATCGCCCAGGATGTAAACGGCAACTGGAGCAAAGCGGCACTCGGGTTTGCGCGTGGACAAGGCGTGGAACCTGAACAGTTCATCTTTAAAGAACTGAACGGAGTCGAATATATCTATGTCACGAAGAGCAGCACAGGGGTTCATACGGCCTCTATACTGGCTGAAGGTCTAATGAGCATTCTTTCTTCGATGACTTTCCCTAAAAATATGCGCTGGGGCAGCTACGACTACAAATTCGTCCGTCCAATCCGTTGGATCGTCGCCTTGTTCGGATCGGATGTCATCGATTTTGAGGTAACCGGAGTGAAGTCTGGCAATGTGACACGTGGTCACCGCTTCCTTGGAACCGATGCTGCCCTTGGAGAGGCTGCCGCGTATCAAGAGGTTTTGCGCTCACAACACGTGATCGTTGACGTGAAGGAACGTGAAGCCATGATTCTGGAGCAGATTAAATCGCTGGCAGAAGAGAAGAAATGGAAAATTGCCATTAAGGGTGATTTGCTCGAAGAGGTTCTTTTCCTGGTTGAAACACCGACCGTGCTCTTTGGCACGTTTGACCCGTCCTTCTTGAATATTCCGCAGGAAGTGCTGATTACCTCCATGAGAGAACATCAGCGCTATTTCCCGGTATTAGATGAGCAGGGCAAACTTTTGCCATTTTTCGTTACGGTACGCAATGGTAATAACGCCTCTTTGGACGTTATTGCAAAAGGAAACGAGAAGGTTCTCCGGGCGCGTCTTTCCGATGCGAAATTCTTCTATGACGAAGATCAGAAACTTCAAATCAAGAATGCACTCTCCAAGCTGGAAAGCATTGTTTTCCATGAGGAGATGGGAACGGTTGGCGATAAAGTCCGCCGCATCCGCAAAATTGCCGATCAATTGGGAGACGCCCTCCAAATTTCTGGAACGGACCGGGAGAATGTAAGCCGGGCTGCAGATATTTGTAAATTCGATTTGGTTACGCAAATGGTATACGAATTTCCGGAGCTGCAAGGAGTCATGGGCGAAGATTATGCCCGTAAGGCTGGCGAAAACGAAGCCGTTGCCAAGGCGGTTTTTGAACATTATCAGCCGCGCTCCGCATCGGATGACCTGCCGTCCACGCTGGTAGGCTCGATCGTAAGTATCGCGGACAAAATGGATACCATTGTGGGCTGTTTCTCGATCGGGATTATCCCGACAGGATCGCAGGATCCTTACGCACTCCGCCGTCAATCGCAGGGCATTGTACAGATTTTGCTGTCCAAGCAAATGCCGCTGACGTTGTCTCAGGTATTTAACATTGCCATTAACGTGCATACTGAGCTCAGGGAAATGAAACGTCAGGGCAGTGAGATTCGCAAAGATCTAGAGGAATTCTTCGGTCTGCGTGTGAAGAAGCTCTTGTCTGAAAACCAACGTTATGATGTCGTGGATGCAGTTATTGCAGCCGGATTCGATGATGTGTTATCCGTCGTTTCTCGCGGCGCTTCCCTCATGAATGCGGTAAATAGCGGCGATGATTTCAAAACGACCGTTGAATCCTTTAATCGGGTTAGCAATCTGGCGGCAAAAGCACCCAGTGCTGCGGTCAACGAAAGCCTCCTTCAAGAAGAGGTGGAGAAGGAGCTGTACGCGGCTTGGCTTAACGTTCAGAAGCCGTACCTTTCGGCTCTTGAGGAAAGAGACGGGGGCAAGGCACTTGAGCTTCTAGCACAGTTGAAAGCATCCATTACGCATTTCTTTGATTCCGTCATGGTTATGGCCGAGGATGAGAAAATCCGCGATAATCGTCTAGGACTACTGGCACAAATTGATCAGGGATTAAAACAATTCGCTGATTTTAACAAGTTAGTCTGGTAGGATACGTAGCTGCGAAAGATACGGAATGGATGAACGCGCAACATTGTTCACCTGTTCCGTATAATTTTCAGTATATGGAAAAAGTTGCTAGTAGGCGAAAGAAGGATTTTAGCATCTCTTGCTCGTATATACGTATATAATAGTACGGTAAACCATGATTACAGGGTGATATTCTGGCTGATATGCATACAATACACATTGTCGTCGACGGGGATGCCTGTCCCGTAAAGCATGAAATTGGCGAAGCAGCTAGAGCCTTCCGCATTCCTGTGCTGATGGTCTCTTCTTATGACCATTTTATTCAGGGTGAAGAGGGTGTGGAGACGGTTCAGGTGGACCGCAGCGATCAGAGTGCAGATCTATACATCGCAAACCATATCAAACGCGGGGATATTGTTGTGACGCAGGATTATGGTTTGGCTGCGCTGGCGCTTTCCAAGGGTTGTCATGTCATTTCGTTCCGGGGCGAGAGCTACACGAGTGAAAAAATTGAGTTCATGCTTGACCGGCGTCATCATCAGGCGAAAGCCAGAAGAAGAGGCAACTATAGCAAAGGGCCAAAAGCGATAACCCAAGCGGACAAAATTTTTTTTCAACAGAAACTGACAAAACTTTTACTCGCATTGCAGGAGAATGTTTAACGGTAGCGAATTATATTTTACGTGCAAAAGAGATGAAGGTGGTTTAGATGAATGCCGGACAAGGTAATATTCCGGAAAAAGTTATCGATGCGGTGCTGGAACAGCATGATATCATCGATACGGTAAGCAGGTACGTTCATCTGACCAAGCAGGGGAAATATATGAAAGGCCTCTGCCCGTTTCATTCGGAGAAAACCCCTTCTTTTACGGTCACACCGGATCGGCAGATTTTCTATTGCTATGGTTGCGGCAAAGGTGGAAATGCCATCAAATTCAGGATGGAAATCGAAGGACTATCCTTTCCCGAGGCCGTTAAAATCATGGCGGAAGAAAGTCATATTGAGCTACCGGAAGGACAAGGGGTTGTTGCAATACCACCGAATCCGGAAAGAGACCGCCTGCTTCAGGCATACGAATGGACGACCAAATTTTATCACTTTCTGCTCAAAAATACCGAGCACGGTAAAGCGGCGATGGATTATTTGCGCTCACGCGGCTTTAACGACAAGGTGATCGACCAATTTCAAATCGGCTATGCGCCGGACCGATGGGATACCCTGACTCAGTTTTTGACCAAAAGATCCTTTGATCTGTATGAGATGGAAAAGGGCGGGTTATTGTCCAAACGAAGCGATGGCGAGGATTATCTTGATCGGTTCCGGGGACGCGTCATGTTTCCCATTAGTGACCGTAACGGTAAAATCATCGCTTTTGCGGGAAGAATCCTAGGTGAAGGACAGCCGAAATATTTGAATTCACCGGAAAGCAAACTCTTTAACAAAAGCCGTATTTTGTATAATCTGCATCTGGCCAAACCGTCCATCCGCAAACTGCGGCAAATCGTTTTATTCGAAGGATACGGAGACGTGATTTCAGCCTGGGAAGCCGGTGTGCAAAATGTTGTGGCAACGATGGGCACTTCTTTGACGGAAAGCCATGCGGCGCTTATGAAAGGGATGGCTGATGAAATCGTCATATGTTATGACGGTGATCGAGCCGGACAAGCTGCGGTACTGAAGGCCATTCCGCTGCTTGAGAACGTGGGTCTCGGCATCAGAATTGCCGTTTTGAATGAAGGGCTTGACCCGGATGAATTCATCCAAAAATATGGAGCTGACCGCTTTAGCCGGCAAATTGTTGATGGTGCGGTGTCAACTACAAAATTTAAGCGTATATATCTGAAAAAAAACCATATACTGCTAGAGGAAGGCGGTAAGATCGCGTATACGAAGGAAGTGCTTCCGATTATCGCGGCACTGCCTTCATCGACCGAGAGGGAGGTTTATTTAAGGGAGCTCGCAACCGAACTTCAGCTCTCCTTTGACAGCCTCAAGCAGGATTGCAACGAGATTCGTCAGTCCATGCAAAAAAACATCCCGGATGGGGATAATAACGACAAAAGGTGGAATAATGGTAGGCATAAAAAAGGGCAGGTTCCTGCGCCTACATTGCTGCCAGCATACCATACCGGAGAACGGCGCCTTTTAGCTATGATGTTGCAGGATACTGAAGCCGCAAGTTATGTGGAGAAACGACTTGGCGACGCATTTAACATTGATGATCATGCAGCGATCGCTGCTTATCTATATGCCTATTACGCACAAGGCAAACCCCCGGATATCAGCCGTTTCATGTCGTCTTTGCATGATGATCGTCTGGAAAAGACGGTTAGCTCCATCTCCATGATGGAAACTCCGCCAGAGTGGAATGTTCAGGAGCTGGAGGATATTATCCGGGAAGTACAGAAAGTTCCGCAAAAAAGGCAAATCGACAAGAAGAGAGAAGAAATGGTCATTGCCGAGCGATCAGGTGACTTTTTGCGTGCAGCACAAATTGCAAGTGAGATTATAGCCCTAGAGAGACAATAATAAACAGGCTTGAATGTTTCTAGGGAGGAGGGAGTCGAGTTATGGCGAATGATCAGCATACTGAACTAGAGACAGAATTTACGCTTGATCAGGTAAAAGACCAGCTGATTGAAAAGGGTAAAAAGAGATCTTCTTTGAATTACAAAGATATTATGGAGAAATTATCTCCTTTTGATCAGGACGCTGAACAGATTGATGAATTTTATGAGCAGCTCGGCGATCTAGGTATTGAAGTGGTCAATGAAAATGACGAGGATGATAACGGCCATCACCGCCAATCCGATGATCATGACAACAATCGTGAAAATGATGATTTCAGCTTCAATGATAATGACTTATCCCTACCGCCGGGAATTAAAATCAACGACCCCGTCCGGATGTATTTGAAGGAAATCGGGCGTGTTCCCCTCCTTTCTGCCGATGACGAAGTGGGATTGGCGATACGGATTATGAATGGGGATGAGGAAGCGAAGCGGCGTTTGGCGGAAGCCAACCTGCGGCTCGTTGTCAGCATCGCCAAGCGTTATGTAGGACGCGGCATGTTGTTCCTTGATTTGATCCAAGAAGGCAATATGGGCTTGATCAAAGCCGTTGAGAAGTTTGACCATAATAAAGGTTTTAAATTCAGTACGTATGCGACCTGGTGGATTCGTCAGGCCATCACCCGCGCGATTGCGGATCAAGCGAGAACAATCCGGATTCCGGTTCATATGGTCGAAACCATTAATAAACTGATTCGGGTATCCCGTCAGTTGTTGCAAGAACTAGGCCGCGAACCAACGCCGGAAGAAATTGCGGCTGAAATGGAACTTAGCGTGGAAAAGGTTCGTGAAATTATGAAAATTGCCCAAGAACCGGTATCGCTGGAAACGCCGATCGGTGAAGAAGATGATTCGCATCTTGGCGATTTTATCGAGGACCAGGAAGCTTTGGCGCCAGCAGATGCTGCAGCTTACGAGCTTTTGAAGGAACAGCTTGAGGATGTGCTGGATACGCTGACAGAACGTGAGGAAAATGTTCTCCGTCTCCGGTTTGGACTTGATGATGGACGGACGAGAACGCTTGAGGAAGTCGGTAAAGTATTTGGCGTAACCCGTGAGCGTATTCGCCAAATCGAAGCCAAAGCATTACGCAAACTGCGTCATCCAAGCCGCAGTAAACGTCTGAAAGATTTCCTTGAATAGAAATATTCATCTGACCTTCTGCAGGATTTACGCAGCAAGGTCTTTTTTTTAAACAGTGGCTTAGTTTCGCGAAGCGAGGCACTGTTCTAGTTCTATATTTACTTTCTTTTAGAACATCTTCCTTTATTTGTTTTTTATTTTAGCGTTTTTTGCGGGTCAATGCAAATAAATGGATGGTTTCACATGATAAAGGGCGAGGTAGCGGCCAATCCCGCATTATCAAGAATTAATCCTAATTTTGAGAATTGGTTCGAAAAAAACGCTCTTGCGGATTTGCAGTATGTCCTTAAATTTTGTTACGGTATAGACAGGATGTATGAAAACTAAAAAAAGACGTGGGTGCGATATGAAATTATCAAGAAGACTAGAGATGATTATGGACCTCATTCCAGAAGGAAGTAGGCTGGCGGACATCGGGTCAGATCACGCGCTACTGCCTGTGGCAGCAGTCAAATCGGGCCGGGTTATTCAAGCCGTCGCGGGCGAAGTGAATCCGGGGCCTTTCAAGGCGGCGGCCAATCAGGTGGCGGAGGCTGGGATGCAAAATCTGATTTCGGTCCGGCGAGGTGATGGCTTGGCCGTGATCGAGGCAGGAGAAGTCGATGTTATTACAATAGCCGGGATGGGGGGAAGCCTGATCGCCAGCATTCTGGATGCCGGCCAGGACAAGCTTTCGCAAGTGGAACTTCTTATCCTTCAGCCAAATGTCGGTGAAGATATCCTTCGCCGCTGGCTTCTAGAACATGGCTGGCTTCTTACGTCCGAAAGAATTTTAGAAGAAGATGGTAAAATATACGAAATTCTAACGGCGGTTCCCGAACAAGGCGACCAGCGGATAAGCAGTCATATGCTGTATGAAGACCAGAAGTGGCTGCGATGCAGTGGGGATGGTACTTTTACTGTAACCAAGGAACTCCTTTTACGTATGGGACCGTGGCTGCTGAAAGAACCTACGCCGGTTTTGACGGATAAATGGAATAGTGAACTTTCCAAACTAGGCGGCATCTTGGAATCATTATCGGCCTCGAAGCTGGAATCAGCAGAGACCAAAACAGGGCAGATAAAAAGTGAGATGGAGCAAATTAAGGAGGTTCTTGCATGTTTGCAAAAGGACAAACCGTGATTCAATACATGGAGCAGCTTGCGCCCAAACACTTGGCATATCCGGATGACAAAATTGGGCTTCAGCTCGGAAGTTTGCAAAAAGAAATTCGCACCATTCTCGTTGCGCTCGATGTAAACGAAGAGGTCGTAGATGAAGCAGTGCGAGTAGGGGCTGATCTGATCATCGCCCACCATGCCATTATATTCCGTCCATTAAAACACATACAGACGGATTCGCCAACGGGAAAGTTGTATGAGCGATTAATTAAAAACGATATCGCCGTGTACATAGCCCATACAAATCTGGACATTACCGAAGGCGGCATGAACGACTGGATGGCGGAAGCACTTGGCATCCAAAACGGGATACCGATCGAGGAGACTCAGCATGAGCAGCTCTATAAGCTGGTTGTGTTTGTCCCTAAAACCCATGCCGATCAGGTGCGTGAGGCTGTGCTTGGTACTGGGGCGGGAGCCATTGGGAACTACAGTGGCTGCAGCTTTAATATCGAGGGAACCGGAACCTTTTTGCCAGAGGAAGGAGCTAATCCTTTCATGGGTTCCATTGGAAAAATGGAAAAAGCGGATGAAGTTCGCATTGAAACCATAGTACCCCAAGGGATTCGAAGCCATGTCATTCAGGCGATGCTCAAAGCCCATCCTTATGAGGAAGTAGCTTATGATATCTATCCGCTCGATTTGAAAGGGCGCGCTTTTGGACTTGGAAGAGTCGGCAAGCTGGAGCGGGAGCAAACACTTGCGGACTTCGCTCAAACCGTAAAGGAAAAGCTGGGCGTACCTCATGTGCGTGTTGTAGGTGACCTCGACCGTATAATCCGGAAGGCGGCTGTTATCGGAGGCTCAGGCAGTAGATACTATCCAGCGGCGCGTTTCCGCGGCGCAGATGTGCTCGTAACGGGGGATGTGGATTACCATACCGCGCAAGATGCGTTTAATGCAGGGATTGCACTCGTTGATCCCGGGCATAATGCGGAGAAAATCATGAAGACAAAGGTAGCGGAATGGATGAGGGCCAAGCTCGAAAAACATCGGTATGAAACGAAAGTTATTGCGTCCGAAATGAATACTGAACCATTCCGGTTTATGTAGCAGGTAAAAACCGTAAATACTGGCAGATAGAGAGGATTGAAACCTTTTTGTTTTCCCTGTATACTATAATACAGTTGTCCGGAAAGTTTGACAGACAATCGCTGGCGGCGCGTAAGGCGCCGCGAGAGGAAAGTCCGGGCTCCATAGGGCAGGGTGCTGGATAACGTCCAGTCAGCGCAAGTTGAAGGATAGTGCCACAGAAATGGACCGCCGATGGCCGCTACAAGCGGATCAGGCAAGGATGGAACCGAGGTGTAAGAGACCCCGAGGAACGCTGGTGACATCGTTCCTGGTAAACCCCACCTGGAGCAAGACCTAATGGAACGCAGCTTCCTTGGAAGCAGCCTTAGCCCGAGGCGCGTTTGGGTTGGTCGCTTGAGCCAATTAGCAATAATTGGCCTAGATAGATGATTGTCGCTTATCCGCGGGAGGGTAGTTCCCGTCTGTACCGCGAAGAGCACAGAACCCGGCTTACGTAAAACTTTCCTAACTGCAACCATTGAATTCATTTAATAACGTTAAGGCGGCATCCAGGTATTCCTGAGATGCCGCTTTTTTGTGTCTGAAGAAACCCATGTCCTCTTTTTGCTTCTTTATCAGACGAGCCTGATTTAGTCTAATACCTCTATACTAAGGACAAACGTACAAACACAGGCGGTTGGTCCGTAATAAAATGTACTAAATCAACGAAAGGAGCTGCTTGTAAATGCATCCTCATCATTGCTTCCATTGTCCGCCAGCGGACCCGGTTTATACAGATCCAACGGTTGTTGTCGAGGACTATTACTATCCGCAAATCGTTCCTGTTGTTCACACGGTTCAAATTGTAAAAAGACATCATTGTGTGCCTGTACCAAAGCATATTTGCAACTATGTCGTTAAGGATGAATATACCGGCCCCGTTACGACAAGCATGAAACGTAGTAAACGTTAATCATAGGCCATTTCAATACTAAAAAAAGCAATCCGCTATCAAACGGCGGATTGCTTTTTTTTCTAGACTTGTCTATTTAACAACATCTCAGGGCTTATTTAGAGCGCTGAGAAAAAGATCCCATCTTCTTCTGGATATGCTGCGGCCAGAATTGCAATGGAGCTTCCGTGCTGATTGCCGCTTGCAGCGCTTTATAAATATCGATTTGGCCATAACCGTAATATTTATCCCGACCTTTAGGGCCTAAATCAATCGTATTGCTGCGCATAATATCCATCACTTGCTTGTTCGTGAGGTCCGGATTCTGGGAACGGATCAGTGCAGCCATCGCTGCAACATGCGGGCTTGCCATAGACGTTCCTGATAACGCAGCATACTGATTTCCTGGATAGGTGCTTGCGATGCTTGTACCGGGAGCGGCGACATCAATATAATCTCCAAAATTAGAGTAATCCGCCCGCTTCATGTCGGAATCGGTAGCAGCGACCGCGATAACTTCTGGATATGCAGCGGGATAGCCCGGTCGTTCCGTATTGTCGTTTCCGGAAGCAGCCACCAGCACGACATCTTTGTCGTAAGCATATTTTACGGCATCGTGAAGAAACTGGGAATCGGCATAGTTGCCAAGACTCATATTGATGACTTTGGCACCGTTGTCGACGGCCCAGATAATGCCTTCTGCCACAGAATAAGTTGTACCGGATCCCGATTTATCCAATGCTTTGACTGGAAGCACCTGGTTGTACCAGCTAATTCCGGCTATACCTTCGTTATTATTGACGATCGCCCCAATAATTCCCGCGACATGTGTGCCATGCCCTACATCATCATCTGGATCCGAGTCTGGATTGATCACATTGTAACCGTCGAGCAGTTGCCCATGAAGGTCCGGATGATTAATATCCACGCCGGTATCCACAACGCCAACGATCACATCTTTACTGCCACGGGATAAATCCCAGCCCTGGTTCGTTTCAATGGCTGGGAGATTCCATTGATATTTGGCGAATAGCAGATCATTAGGAACATTGGGAAGACTGCTTGTAGAATCCGGAGTCTTGTCGTTGGTCATATACAAATAATGCGGTTCGACGTATAAGGGATTCCAGTGTTTTAAAAAGTACGATTTGAGCTGGCTATAAACCATGTCGCCAGAACGAAATACATATGCATAACCGAGCTTGCGTGGTGATTTCGCTCTTAGTTCGCTCGTGATCCGGTTTAACTCTTGGCGTGAAGGATCATTATGGAAACGGACCACGATTTCATTTTCATAAAAATGACTGGCTTTTTCGTTGTCATGACCGGTTCGTACGGTAATATCGCGCAGCGTATCGGCATGAACGGATTCAACCCTGTATTTTCCTTCCTTCGGATAGGGGATCAGGCGTAGATTCTTCTTCTGATGATTGGCCACTTCCGTCAATATTTTCTGGTTCATTAGAGCAATGACGCCCTGCTTCGGTTTTTTCGCCGAAGGTTCGGCGATAACAAAATATTGCTTGCCAGCGATTTTAAAAGCAGGGGATTCATAGGAGCGCTTCTGATGAATGCTTTTTCCGGCCTTCTCTACATACCCCTTTAAAATTTTTTGATCTTTGGTATTCCAGTCGTTTTTTGCGGTAAATATACGCTGCTTTCTGTTTTTGGCGTCCTGCCATATAATTGTGGTGAAATGATCATGCGACTTCTGAAGCTTCCCCATATAATCGGAAATTTGCGCAGGTCCGGCGTCATCTAGTTTTTCTAGCATGGAGGTCAGATGCTGCTTGGCATCTAGCCGGGTTAAACGATCGGTAGAAGCGATATCCTGTGCCATCATGCTTTGCTTGGAAATATGTTCTTGCTTCGGGTTTGGGATCACTGGTTCCGAAGCTTGTTTACGGGAATGGGTATTGGTGGAGTGAGGCACCTGCATCACGAAAATTATCGCAGCGGCTGCCGCCGCGATGCCAAGGCCTACCCAAGTGCGACGAGACATAATATAAACCCCCTGATCATCATGAAATTACCTTTATCGTGAGAAGAGAAGGCTTATTTTATACCCCGTTTCACAGGTGGCAGCCGATACCTAATCATTATCCAGAGCGATTGAAGAAAGGGATACCGCTTTAAAGTGTTTTATGTTAGGATAATACATGGAAAAATGATGCTATAAAGCGATTTAATTGTATGAGTCAGTGATTGGACAGTTGGAACCATTAAGGGGGAGCAAATTAGCGATGTCAGCAGGTAATGTTCAAAAATTGTGTGAGACCACAAAAGAGCAGCTGAAATATGCGATCGAAAAGCTGGAGATCTTTCTGAATGAATATTCGCTCCCGAAGCTTGCGGCAGAACCGAACGAAGAAACGCTGCATTTTTACAAAGGATTTCTCTCGGACTTGCGCCATCTGCTTGTTTTTAGCGAAGTATCTTCGGAGAAGCTTGGAATCGTGTTGCGCCGAGCCAATTTCGATACCGAATTTGCTGAGAAAGCTCTCTATAACGTATATCACCACTGCGTGAATAATTTTTTCTATCCAAAAAGTGAAAGTTATTCCGAAGATGGCCGTTACGCTTACACCGGACAAGACGCGATCCGTTTCAGGGTGAAACCGGTGCGGCCGGTAAGGGACATTATTCTGGACATTACGAAAGTATTTGAAGACCTTAGAGATGATCTGACTTATTACGAAAGCGACTATTTGACGGAGCGTAGAATGCAAAGTCAAAGCACGCACGTCTAACGATACATCCATATTTTGATCATGCAAGTGAAGATGCCCGATGCAAGGGGCATCTTTTTTTTGTTGGGCTCGGGGTAGCTACAGACGGTCATGAATCACTTCTGCTTGGATTATGAACTCCCGCCAGCAACTGACATCTGTCGCTTGTATATGGGGAGGAGCCCAAGGAGACAATGATATTTGAGGTGATTCTAAAAATGAATGACACAAGAACCGTTGTTAGATGTAGTGTCAGCAACTGCAATTATTGGGGCGAACAAAATGTATGTAAAGCCGAGCAGATTCTGATCGAGATCGACAAGCATGCCTCCGCAAAATACAGCGAGGAATTCGGCGATGAGCATTTTGCCGAGCATAAAGACCATGCTGACAATTCATCTGCGACTTGTTGCCTGACGTTCAAACCGAGATCTTTTTAAAACAAACCCGATGCACTCGTATTTCTCTTCAGACCACCATATTTAGGGAGGTATTCTGATGAACGATTTCAATGTACATGGAAACCATAAGCATCCAAAAAGAAGTAAGAATCACAAGCCTACGCGGGATCGCAAGGACTTCCCGCGCCGAGACAATCATCACGAAGTGGAGTCTGCTGCCGAGGTGGCCCCACCTAGAGCAAACCGTTATGAGAATGACGACGACAGGGAAGGGGCCAACAATGTAACAATAGGCAGAACCGCCGGTTACGTTGGTCTTGCTAGCGGCATCGCATCCTTGTTTATGTGGTCTATTGTTCTAGGGCCGATCGCCGCAATCGCCGGCTTCTATGCATTCAGCAAAGGAAGCAGGGTGCTTGGAGGTTGGGGAGTTGGGCTAGGCATTTTAGCCACGCTAAGCTATTTTATTCTTATTCCGTTTAGGTAGCCTTCCGGCAAATGCGAAGATCCGAAGCGTCTTTCCGCTGTAGCTTCAGTGGAAAGACGTTTTTTTGAAAGAATTAATAAATTTCTAGTAACATACCGATATCAGTTACATAAATGATTCCTTTAAGTGTGTGTTCAAAAAGGTCGGTTTTCAGCACCGAAGCCTATGCTTCCGATGTGCGTTTTTTCAAAACGCTTGAATTGGATGAAGATAGGGACTGAGGAGCGGAGCGTACGTAGTGGGTACGTGAGCACCGGAAGGCCCGGTTGAATTCAAGATTCGATGCCGAATCTGCTTCCCGATTTACTTCGTGATCAAAATCGGACTTTTTGAACAACCTCTTTAATATATGGCGCAAAGTGCCGCCGTCATGTTAAAATAAACGGAACAAAGCGAATCATTACTTTGAAGAAAATGAGGTTATGCGCATGCAGATCGATTCGGTATCATCGAAGCAACTAACATCACTTCAGGATAACAGCCGAATTCAAAATAAGGACGAGCTTATTCAAGACATAATTACGAGTGGAAGCAGCTCTGATTTTGGCAAAATTTTGACTCAGCTTGTCAATTCACCATCTGAAGATGGTTATGGTATGGATGCTTCTCCTTCGGCTCCAGGAGTTTCGTACAGCGATGGTTTATTGTGGCAGCAATTAGGTTCAGCGGCGAATAATGAGACTTCGGAGATCCATTATACAAGTACGCACCACACTACAAAGAAAGCCGGTCCGACGGGCTATGATGATTTAATAAAACAAGCCAGTAAAAAATACGGTGTTGATGAAGCTTTAATCAAGGCGGTAATTGATACCGAATCATCCTTTAATCCAAATGTCGTTTCCTCGGCTGGAGCGAAGGGACTTATGCAGTTGATGGATGGAACCGCAGCAGGGCTCGGGGTCAGCGATCCGTTTGATCCTGCCGAAAATATCGATGCGGGAACACGTTACCTGTCTTATCAGATTAAGCGTTTTAACGGTCAGGAGAATATGGCTTTAGCAGCATATAATGCCGGACCTAACCGTCTTGCCAAACTTGGGGTATCCACCGATGAGCAGCTAATGGACAAACTGAGCATGCTGCCGAAGGAGACCAGAAAGTATATTGGTAAAATCGCGAATGCACGCACGAAATACGAAGTTTAGCACGATAGAACAACAACGAACAACGATATAAGGGATCAAACGGGGGAAACATGGCATGATGACATTTTATTGACATAACCCTGTTTGATCTCTTTATATTGTCTGGAATTTGAAAAAGGGAGGATGAATCTGAATGATATATTGGGATCATGCGGCAAGCACGCCACCTTTTGACGAGGTCATTCAGACGATGGCCGAGGTTATGAAAAAGCATTACGGCAACCCTTCCTCTATTCATAAAATGGGCGAAGATGCCGCGAAATTGATCAAGCGTGCCCGGGAAGTATGCGCCGCATCCTTGGGTGTGAAGCCGGCGGAGATTATTCTGACATCGGGGGCCACCGAAGGCAACAATATGGCGATAAAAGGAACCGCGCTGCAGTATGGAAGCCGTGGCAACCATATCATTACGACACAGATCGAGCATCCATCCGTTTATGACAGTTGTCGGGATCTCGAGAGGCAGGGTTTTGAGGTCACGTTTCTGCCGGTTGACGGGGACGGAAGAATTGATCCGGAGCTGCTTGCTTCGGCTGTTCGGAAGGATACCATTTTAGTCAGCGTGATGCATGTCAATAATGAGACGGGAGCCGTGCAGCCGCTGTCCGAGATTGGTCATGCTGTGAAGCAGCGGAATCCGCTTACTGTATTCCATATCGACGGCGTGCAGGGCTTCGGGAAATTGCCTATCCGGCTTGAGGAATGGAAAGCAGATTTGTATACATTGTCCGCTCATAAGATTCGTGGTCCGAAAGGAACGGGAGTACTTTATAAACGTGAAGGTATTACTCTCCATCCGCTGTTGTCTGGCGGGAAGCAGGAATCGGGACTCCGGGCGGGAACCGAAAATATTCCTGGATTTGTCGCGATGTCCAAGGCGATGCGGATGGCGGCTGAACAAACGGAGCAGTTCATGGCGGAAGTCGGGATGCTGAGGGATGAACTACTTGCCTGGATCCGAAAAAAGCCGTGTATTGAACTGAACAGTTCAGAGGGAGGAGCGCCTCATATCGTGAACGTATCGTTTCCGGGGATGAAAGCGGAAGTACTGCTTCATTCGTTGGAGGAACATGGCGTACTCGTTTCTACGAAATCAGCTTGTTCCTCGAAAACCGCTGAACCGAGCCGGGTTCTGCAGGCTATGGGACGGAGCGAGGCCTCCGCTTCGAGCGCAATCCGGATCAGTATGGGCATGACAAATTCGCATGAGGACTTGAAGCGGCTGCTAACGGCTCTTGAAGCTGTAGTAAATCGTTTGGAGCCACTTCGACAGGAAGGAATGAAATCATTTTGAAATACGATATGTTGCTGCTCCGTTTCGGAGAGTTTACTCTAAAAGGAAAAAATCGGAACCGTTTTGAGAAATCGATTCTGATTCATGTGAAGTCTGTACTTACATCTTTCCCTGCCGCAGAAATTCAGAAGGAATTCGGCAGATTATATATTCTGCTGAACGGCGAGGACGCGGTTCAAATGATCGCGAAACTGAAAAAAATATTTGGCATTCACTCGATCAGCCCAGTGGTTGTTTGTTCGTCACAGCTCGAGCAAATTGCCGAAACGAGTTTAGCGTTTTTGAAGCAAATGGAGCTGGCAGAGGGAACAACGTTTAAGGTTACAGCCAGACGGGCATGGAAAGCTTTCCCGCATTCGTCGCATGAAATGAACCACTTGATTGGCTCTCCTTTGTTGAAGCAGTTCCCGCAGTTAAAGGTCAGTATGAAAAATCCGGAGCTTGAACTCCGGGTCGAGATCAGGGAACAAGGAACTTATATCTTCAGCGAGGTTATTCCCGCCGTAGGCGGTTTTCCACGCGGCAGCAACGGAAAGGCCATGCTGCTTCTGTCCGGCGGCATTGACAGCCCCGTAGCTGGATATTCCAGCATGCGCCGGGGGCTGGAAGTGGAATGTGTACATTTCTTCAGCTATCCATTTACGAGCCGTAAGGCCAAGGAGAAGGTCATGGAGCTGGCAAAGGCGTTATCAGGGTATGCAGGAGAGGTCAAGCTGCATTTGGTGCCGTTTACGGAGATCCAAACTTCCTTTACAGGGCTTGGTCAGGATAATCTGATTATTACGCTGATGCGCCGCTCCATGCTACGGATCGCAAGTATGCTGGCGGAGCGCGAAGGGGCGCTGGCGCTTGTCACGGGAGACAGTCTCGGACAGGTGGCAAGTCAGACGCTGCCGAGCATGAATGTAATTGGGCGGGCGACGGAGTTGCCTTTGCTGCGACCGCTCATTATGATGGACAAAATCGAGATTACGGAGATTTCGAAGCAGATTGGCACATATGAGCTGTCGATATTGCCGTATGAAGATTGCTGCACTTTGTTTGTGCCGAAATCGCCGGCCACAAATCCCAATTTGCGCATTGTGGAGAGAATTGAAGCATCACTTCCGAATTTACAGGGGATGCTTGAGGAAGCGGTAGAGCGGGCGGAAACGGTAGTTCTAACACCGAATTCCATAATTGAAGCGGACCAAGAAGAAGTCATCGACGAAAACTGGTTTTAAAACAGTAAAAAGGATCTTCAACTCAGGTTGAGGGTCCTTTTTTTAGATCGTTTATTTTTCGTTATCAGGACACTCCTCATCCTGTCTGTGTACGAAATCAGAGCAAACCTTTGGGTTCATTCATTGCAAATCGGGTTCATTATAGGGTAATTTTTCAACGAGAGTCAAGCATAGCCTGGCCAATAGAAGCATAGGAGTAATTGTGGGGGTGTTGTCTGTTGGAATCGATATGGCTGCTTGTCCAGATCTTAATGATCAACCTGGTACTAAGTGGAGACAATGCGGTGGTCATTGCGCTTGCAAGCAAAAACTTGCCGCCTAAACAGCGGAAGCAGGCCGTGTGGTGGGGGGCGCTCGGAGCGGTGGCACTCAGGTGCATCCTGACGTTTGCGGCGGTTCTTCTCTTGAAAATTCCGTTTGTACAAGCCGTAGGGGCAACAATGCTGTTCTGGATCGCCTACAAGCTGCTGGCGGATGATAAGGACGACATTCGGATGGACGAGTCCGGAACGATTTGGAAAGCGGTGAGAAGTATCCTGGTCGCTGACTTTGTAATGAGCCTTGACAATGTCTTGGCACTCGCAGGCGTCGCAGACGGGGATTTGGCTTTAGTCGTCATTGGGATCGCAATCAGCATTCCTATCGTCGTGTTCGGGAGCAACTTGATCGTCGGTCTTCTTCACCGTTACCCTTTGCTGGTATACTTTGGAGCGGGTATTCTAGGGTATACAGCCGGAGAGATGCTGCTGCAAGATTCCAGAATGGGGGTTCTCCTATCTTCCGTGATGCCTGAACTGCACAAGCTTGTACCCGCCTTGATGACGGTGCTAGTCATAACTGCTGGGGGCTTCCGCAAGCTAACGCTCCGCCGTTCATAACCGCATTTCAACAGCCGGTGGAGTTACCGGCTTTTTTCATGCGTTATTTTTGCAGCTTTATTCCGTTTACCATTGTAAAAAATTTACGGGTCGAATATGGTTTTTTCGCTCTTTTTCAGATAAACTAATGGTGAAAACATGTCGTATCCTGCTAAAAGGGGATGCGGTCATGCAAGGTTATAGAGGAAAAGAGGGTGGGGAAAATGTCCTCCAAGAATGACGTAAGATTGGGTCTACTCATAGTCGTGGCTGGTATTGTGATTTTGTTAGGGAAATTGGGGGTATTTGGTTTTCTGGGGCGTACGCTTTGGCCATTTGTCATTATCCTCGTCGGCTTGCTGGTTCATCTGCTGTTTTACAGCAACCGGGCTAGAGCCATCGTACTGATACCTGGAGGCGTTCTGGTAGTTTACGGTTTGCTGTTTGGTATTTGCAATCTTTGGGGCTGGGGGCTCATGACGTACCTTTGGCCGGTTCTTATGCTTGGCGTCGCAGTTGGGGTATACGAATATTATATGTTTGAATCGCCCAGACCGGAAGGTGTGCTGCTGATCGCGCTACTGCTCGGATTTGTGTCGCTCGTTCTTCTTTTCTTCACTTTACTGCACACCGGTGGCATTTATGTGCTGGCAGTTTTGCTCATAGCGATTGGAATATGGTTTATTTTGGGGAGAGGGAAATCAAAAGGAGGAAAGTGGTATGGGGGCTGAAAAGACCTCAGGTTGGTTCATTCATTTTCTGGAAAAGCGCTTGTTTTTTTCTGAAAATTCACTATAATATAAGGGATATGTTGAAGCGTCGGCATTACCGCCTGGCGCTTCTTTTGGTGAAAGACATCGCATTGATTTGAAAAACGAAAGGATCGGTATAAAAGTCATGCATTCAAGAGATAAAATTCGCAACATCGCGATTATTGCCCACGTTGACCACGGTAAAACAACACTAGTAGACCAACTTCTGCAACAATCAGGTATTTTCGGGAAACACGAGCATTTGCAGGAGCGGGCCATGGACTCCAATGATCTGGAGCGTGAACGCGGCATTACCATTTTGGCTAAAAATACAGCCATTACGTATAAAGATTACTTGATCAATATTTTGGATACACCGGGACACGCCGACTTTGGCGGTGAAGTGGAACGGATCATGAAAATGGTTGACGGTGTACTGCTAGTCGTAGACGCATATGAAGGCTGCATGCCTCAGACCAAATTCGTACTCCGTAAGGCCTTGGAGCAAAATTTGACTCCGATTGTCGTCGTGAACAAGATCGACCGTCCTGCGGCTCGTCCGGCAGAGGTGATTGATGAAGTGCTGGATCTGTTCATTGAGCTTGATGCTAATGACGATCAGCTGAACTTCCCTGTTGTATATGCTTCCGCATTGAACGGGACTTCTAGCATGGATCCTGAGAAACAGGATGATAACATGCTTGCATTGTATGAAACGATTACGGATCATATCCCTCATCCTACTGAAAATGTAGAAGAACCTCTCCAGTTCCTCGTAACCTTGATGGACTACAATGAATACCTGGGACGTATTGCGATCGGTCGCGTGAACCGCGGCGTGATCAAACAGGGACAATCTGTTACAGTGATTATGCGCGATGGTAAGAGTAAAACGGCTCGGATTGAGAAGCTGTTCGGCTTCCAAGGTCTGAAGCGCATTGAGATGGAAGAAGCCGGCGCAGGCGATATCGTCGCTATTGCAGGCATCAAAGACATCAATATTGGTGAAACGATTGCCGATCCGCAAAACCCCGAAGCACTTCCAGTTCTTAAAATCGATGAGCCGACACTGCAAATGACATTCCTTGTTAACAACAGCCCTTTCGCGGGTCGTGAAGGCAAATGGGTAACATCTCGTAAATTGCGTGATCGCCTGATGAAAGAGCTTGAAACAGACGTGAGCTTGCGTGTGGATGAAACGGACAGCCCGGACGCATTCATCGTTTCCGGACGTGGTGAGCTTCATCTGGGTATTCTGATTGAGAATATGCGTCGTGAAGGTTATGAGCTGCAGGTATCGAAACCTGAGGTTATCGTTCGTGAAGTCGACGGCAAAAAAATGGAGCCGATCGAACGTCTTCTGATCGATATTCCAGAAGAAAGCATGGGTTCCGTTATGGAGAGTCTCGGAATGCGTAAAGCCGAAATGGTCAATATGGTTAATTCCGGTAATGGCCAAGTTCGTCTGGAATTCCTGATTCCAGCTCGTGGTTTGATTGGATACCGTACGTACTTCCTGACACTGACTCGTGGCTACGGCGTGATGAACCATGCATTTGACAGCTATGGACCGCTGATTGGCGGCCAAGTTGGCGGACGTCACCAAGGCGTGCTTGTCGCAAGCGAAAGCGGAACAAGTACAACTTATGGTATGATGGGTATAGAAGACCGCGGAACTCTGTTCATGGAACCGGGAACCGAAATATACGAAGGCATGATCGTTGGCGAGCATACCCGCGATAACGACATCGTCGTAAATATCTGTAAAGAAAAAGCGGTAAACAACATCCGCTCTGCCAACAAGGAAGAAACGGTAAGAATGAAAACACCGATCATCTTCTCGATGGAACAGGCGCTTGAATATTTGAATGACGATGAGCTTTGCGAAATTACGCCTAAATCGATTCGTCTTCGCAAGAAGATCCTGAACAAGAGCGAACGTGAACGCGCCGAGAAGCACCGCAAAATGGCAGAATCCAATCTGTAAAGAACGTACAGGCCTTTTTGGCCTGTATCTCTGAAAGGAGTGTACCCTAAGTGCAAGCTTGGTTTGCCTCGCATCCACTTGTGTCGTACATTATCATTTTCGTGTTGATTACGTATGTTTACAATAAGGTATTCCGCGTCAGACAGAAGCTTCCTTTGTTGAAAGAGATTATACTGTATATCCTGATGGCAATAGGATCGGGTATGCTGCTCATATTTCAGCACGACAAGCTTCCGATTATCCAGTGCCTACTTGTTGCAGTTGCTTTGATGCTGCTGGTACGCGTTCGGTATTTTGTGGAAGCACGTCAGAAGAAAAAGGCGGAGGCGGCAGCTAAAAGAGGTTAAGGCAGCCTCCTCTGGCCTCAGTAATATACATTTTCTTGTGATTGGCGTCGTTTATAGAGAGAAAACCTCAAAATAAATGAAAAAGGTGTTTGAGATGAGTTCTAGCAAAAGTAATTTACCTCCACGATCTCATAGTGGCAACAAAGAAAACAAACAGCCGCCAAGGAATAAGAAAAAAAAGAAAAGTAGGTTCAAAACATTTCTTATATTGGTGTTCATCGTCATTATTCTCGCCGGACTATCCGTCGGCGGGTACGCTGGATGGCTGTATTACAAGGCTGAACACGGTGTGCTGAATACCGGAAACGATAATCCGGTCCCTCCGGAAAAATCGGCGAAGGTGAAGCCTGTGACCATGCTGCTGCTCGGTACGGACTACCGTCCTGTGACGGGTACGCATCTTTCGGACGTCATCATGGTAACTGCGTTTAATCCGGATACCAAAACAGTCACGGTCGTTTCGCTTCCGCGGGATACGCGGATCAATCTGAAGGGATATAGACCTAACAAGGCAAACGCCTATTATCCAACCTTCCTCTCAGAAGAGAAAAAAGGCGGCAATAAGGCTACGGATGAAATGAAAACCATGATGAGCAAATACATGGACATTCCCATTGATTATGCCACGGTTATTAACTTCCAAGGTTTCAGTGATGCGGTCGATGCTCTTGGCGGCGTGGACGTTAATGTTGACATGAATATGTGCTATCGAGACACAGCTGATGGAACAAACATTAATCTGAAAACAGGCCAGCAGAAGCTTGATGGCGAGAAAGCACTGGATTATGTGCGTTACCGCAAATCGAACTGCAAGCCGAAAACCAAAGGTTCCGATGATTTTGACCGCAACCGCAGGCAAAATGAAGTTCTTCATGCGCTGATCGACCAGATGCAATCGTTCAAGGGCGTGACCAGCCTGGGCGGCGTTCTTGATGCCATGGACAAAAACATGGATACCGACTTCGAAAATGAACAGCTGAAGAATATGATTGCAACCTATTGGAAGGTCAATAAGGCCGACGTTAAATTCATGCCAATTACCGGTACGTGGAAAAGTCCTTACGTTTACGTGAATGATGCGGAGCTGGATAAGGCAAAACAGGCGCTCCAGGACGAGATTGCAGGCAAGACCTTGCCTGCGGCTTCGGCGGATGCCGTGGAAAAAGCGAATCCGTAAACTTTGGGTGCAATATTTGCGAAGCTATCTAATATAATAGAGTACACTGGAACCTGTACAGGAGGTCGCTATGATGTCCGGAGTGGTTGCACTTTGCACTCAGCTATTATTGATCCAATTGAATGCTGCAACTACCGGCCTGCCGGTTCTTAAGCAGGACGCATTTACCTGTGTCCTTGCACGTTTAAAGAAAAAGCCTAGTGAGTTTCTCACTAGGCTTTTTCTTCATTCCTTACGGAAAATGTTGAATTGTGGTGAATCGTCAATGTGCATTTAATGTTTGGAGGTCGGTGCGGCTGGTGGAGTTTGAGTTCTTGGTTTTACATCTTTAGGAAGCTGTGGAATGATACGCCCGACAATATCAGCCAGCTCTGACGCGAATCCGGAAACAGGTTGTCCTTTTTGGATATGCGTTCCAATCTCAGCTATTCTGTGAGACAAATCCATGTCGGCTGTTACGAGTGTGTTTTTGCCCCGTGGGTCCTTTCGGAGCGCTTCAGCTACGGAATACTTGATGTTTCCTACTCGAGAACGGGTAAGCTTGCCGTCTACATCAATGCCGACCACCGCCGTATTGCCGAACACAACCGCATGAGCTTTGTTTACTCCGGCCACTCTTTGAGCAAGTGCTTCAAGATGATCTTTTAAAGCCAGATCGGTTGTTGTGTTATTCGCCTTCCGAGCCGGCTGGTTGCCGGTAGAATTTAACGTAAATCGGTTATAGTTGGTGGATGTGGCCGCCGGTCCTTGTTTACTTTGAGGAGAGGGTGATGCATTTTTGTTCTGAGCCTTGTTACAGCCGCTGACGACAGCCAGTGCCAGCAAAATAATAAGAAGCGTTCTCATATGTGATCGTCCTTTCCAGGTCAAAGATTCTAATGCGAATTGTAACTTAGGATGTCCATGATGGAACAATTTATGTGTTCATTACGAGTTAGTGGAGGGAGAAGTATGAGAAAGATTTTTGTACTGGATACCAATGTGCTTCTTCACGACCCCGGAGCGATCTATGCATTTGAAGAGCATGAGGTCATTATTCCTGCGGTAGTTTTGGAAGAAATTGACTCCAAGAAACGTAATGCCGATGAAATCGGCCGCAACGCTCGTATGGTGTCGCGTTTATTGGATCAACTGAGGGAAATCGGTCATCTGCATAGCGGGGTCAAGTTAAATACTGGCGGCAGCCTGAAAGTTGAATTGAATCACCGAAGTTTTGTCAAGGTGCAGGAGATGTTCGGTGAAATTTCCAATGACAACCGCATACTCGCTGTTGCTTTGAATTATCATATGGAGGAGAGCGGGAAGAAGGATCCCGCCCAGGTGGCTCTGGTAAGCAAAGATGTGCTGGTCAGAATTAAGGCCGATGTGCTCGGGCTCAATACGCAGGATTATTTATCCGATCGGACGGCAGGTCCAGATGATCTCTATTCCGGCAATTTGAAGCTGAAGGTTCATCCTTCCATTATAGATGAGTTTTATTCATTCCGTTTTCTGTCTGTCAAACCGCTTCATATCTCTTATCCGCTCTACCCGCATGAATTTGTGATATTAAAGGACGAAATAGGCAGCACAAAGTCGGCTCTGCTGAAAGTGAACGCGGAGGGTTCGCGGCTAGAGCCGCTTTACTTGAGCAATGATGCCGTCTGGGGGATCAACGCACGGAATGCCCAGCAGCGGATGGCGCTCGAGCTTTTATTAAACGATGACATTCCGCTCGTGACGATAACCGGCAAAGCGGGTACTGGCAAAACACTGTTGGCTTTGGCGGCCGGACTTATGAAAGTGGAGGATGAGCATAAGTACAAGAAGCTGCTGATCGCGCGGCCGGTGGTTCCAATGGGAAAGGATATCGGATATTTACCAGGCGAGAAGGAAGAGAAGCTGCGTCCCTGGATGCAGCCGATCTATGATAACCTCGAGTTTTTGTTCGATACGAAAAAGTCGGGTGATATCGATAAAATTTTGATGGGTCTAGGCAGTATCCAGGTAGAGGCTCTGACCTACATTCGCGGCAGATCCATCCCAGGTCAGTTTATTATCATTGATGAAGCGCAAAATTTGTCTCGCCATGAGGTGAAAACGATTGTGTCCCGTGTTGGGGAGGGCAGCAAGATCATTTTAATGGGTGATCCAGAGCAAATTGATCATCCTTATCTGGATGCTTCGAGCAACGGTCTCACCTATATCGTGGAGAAATTCAAGCAGGAGGGTATTAGCGGGCATATTACCTTGGAAAAGGGAGAGCGCTCCAAGTTGGCGCAGTTGGCGGCGGATCTGCTGTAGATATCGAGGTTGACACAATCAGAGTCCTGGAGTTCAGCTTAAATGAGCATAAGGTCTAGGGCTTTTAATCTTAGGTGGCATTGACAGCAGCCTAAGTAAAGCATTTCTAAAAAGGCGCGATCAAGAAAATAGCAACCATTTTCTTGATCGCGCCCTATTATTTTTCTTGATCGGGGCAATTAGTAGGACAAGTGTACTATATTTTTGTTAAAATAATGAATATGAAATGAAGCGTTACCAGAGGAGGCCGAGAGATTGAAACGGAAAAATTATTGGTTTTTGTTCGCCATTTTGCTGCTGGCACTAACCAGTTTGTCCCAAGGCCAGAATTTGAATTCGAACAGCGGCAGCAGCGAAGAGAGGAAAACAATGTCCTGGAACCCGAAACCTTCCTCGCCGCAGGATACGGATGATCAACCGATCCAAGTTATGACTCATCTAAATGAATCGGATTATAAGGAATTGCTTAATATAAATGATGCTTTTGTTAATGAAACGGGCATACAGGTGGAACTACATAACATACCGGATGTCGATGCGTACCGCCAGCTCATCGCTTTGCTAGAGGTAGGTGAAGGTCCGGATGTCATGCTCGTCAACAGTCCCTGGATTCATTCACTGGCTTCGAGCGGTTATATATTGCCTGCAGAATCCTATCTAAGCAGTACGAACGGGAGTGACATCATCAGCCCAGTTCTTCAAATGCTGGAATGGAATGGCTATCAGTGGGGGGTTCCGCTGGACATGGACCCTTATGTGTTAGCATGGCAGATGCAAGCGCTGCAATCGTTAGGAGTTGGAAATATTCCCGGAACAGCCAAGGATTGGAGGGATCTGCTCGCCAAGCTAGAAATCCGCAAAGGCAAACCGATCGCGTTGCCTTCCGGCGATGTTTATGCTTTTGCTGCCCTGATGGGCGTCGTTGGAGGAACCAATCCTGCCGATCCTTCCGTCGAAGAATTGGATTCGGTCGGCAAGATTCGTCCTTGGATACAGTTCATTGAAAACGATAGGATGCAGGTAGCACGTACAAGTCTGAACGAAGGCGGATTGCTCTTAATGACAGTTCCTTTCTCGGCGACTTTTAGGGAGAAAAACAAGCTGGAGTTTCAGGTGCCGGACCAACTGTATGCCATAAATCCCTTTTTGCTGCGGGGAAGATCTTTTGCCGTCGCCTCCCAGACGAAGTATCCCGAAAAAGTGGCGGAATGGATCGCTTACATGACTTCGGACAAGTCCCAGCGGATCTGGTATGACTCTACCGGAAACTTGCCGGTACTGAAGCAGATGTATGAAGAGGATCAATTCCGGATGACGAAACCGCCGGTTACACTGGGCCAGCTGCTGAATCCGATAGAAGGAGGCCATGCAGAAAGCACACTGCAGTCAGAGTGGGAGAATTTCGCCAAGGAGGCGAAGCTTTTCCTGTCCGGAAAAAGCACGGAACAGCAATATAGGGAGGCCTTGGATGGCCACCCTAAGGAGAAAAAGCCCGAATAATAATGCAACTACAAGTGCGTGTTCAAAAAGGCTGGTTTTTAGCACCGAAGTTTATGCTTCCGATGTGCGTTTTTTCAAAACGCTTCAGTTGGATGAAGCCAGGGACTGAGGAGCGGAGCTACACGTTTTCGTAGAAAACGACTTCGTAAGAAGCTGCCTGTAGTGGGTACGTGAGCACCTGAGATGTTTCCGTAGGAAACATGACTTCGTAAGCATCCGCTTAGGCCCGGCTGAATTCAAGATTCGATGTCGAGCCTACTTCCTGGTTCACTTCGTGATCAAAAGCGGACTTTTTGAACAACCTCTACAAGGAAAGTTTCAGGCTGACATGGAGCACCTGATCGGTGCTGGTCACATCCGTCGCCTTGACAAATGATACGATTTGCTGCGGATAGAAGCCAAGGTCAAACTCTTTTTCAAGCTGGTGGCAGGTTGTGTCCGGGAGCTCAAGGCCGTTGAACACCAGCTTGTCGACATGAAATAAAATTGAATTATCGGGTTCGTTCTCAATGCTGTAATGCCCTTCGACCTGAAGGCTCAAGTTTCCGCTTTTGCCTTCTGCAATAACCTTGTTATCTTTGAAATGGAATGCGAAATCTTTAAAAAGCTCGTTTTTGCTTCTGAGAAAATCATTCAGATCATTTTCCTGAACTTCAATGGAATACGTGGTGCCGTTCGTTCGGATGGCTCCTTTTTTGCTTTGAATAAATTCTGGCAGGTCATCCATGGACGAAGAAAGCGCCGAAAAATAACGCTTTACTTCGTAAATTCCGACATTTTCCCAATATGCCGTGAATTCTTTAATCATTTTCTTCATTGCTTCCGGATCGCTGCTTCCGGCAATGCTGCCGTCTAGATCCTTTTGGAGGGAAAGCACGCGTTCTCTTTGCTTGATGAGATTATTCTTAATCGCGGCGAGCTCTGTATAGTACTGCTCCATCTTCCGCTGTGTATCCTTGATACTCTGGTACTGCGACTGGTAAGCGCTCAGCACCATGTTGTCCTGATCCATAATCATTTCATAATAGCTGTATATTTCGATAAGATTGCTTAAACTTTTGGCGGAAAAAAGGATAGTAAATAGATTGTCCCTTTCACCCATATAATAGGAACGGATGATGGCTCCGGCACGGTCCTGGCGGGTCTTGATTTGTTCCTCTTTTGCTTCCAGCTGGGCCTCAAGCTTGTCAATTTCCTTTTGAGTCTGATCCTGTTGACCGGAAATGCGGTCGATCTCATGATCAATTTCCACGATGGATAGACTTTTTTGCAGCATTTGCTGCTGGTCTGCATCCGCTGGGATTCCCGGATCAGCGAGCAGCGAACGCTGCGGATGCAGCAGGGAGAGGAGCAAAATCACCACAGCCAGAACCACCAGGCGATTATGTCTTTTGATGTCCTTCATAGATCTTCCTCACCTCCAGGTTAGTCTTGGACAACAAGGTTTGCTGGTCCCCATGTAAATATATGCTTGTATATAGAAAATATCATCCTTCTCTTTCTCCTTCAACATGAAGAGGACGATTGAAACAAAGAAAAAAGACGGTCCGGCAACAGTGTCGGATCGTCTTTTTTGGTAATTCTTCAAGCCATTGATCGGTCATTACAGTGGTAGACCCATTTTAAAGACTGTCCAGTAGCTGAACCCGCTAAATGTCACGATCATATAGCTCCAAAAGAGAAGAATATAGGTCTTTTCCGTAAATTTCAGATAACCCAAAATCATGAAAAATGCGGTCTGAGCGAAGAACAGCAGAGCCATTTCCACCATGTTCCCAGCGAAAGCCATTAGTCCGATCGCAAGTGTAAAGAAGCCAAGTACGCGAAACATGCGTGCCACGTAGAATCCCCCTCTCTTATGTATGGTCGTAGCTTTACTACACATCATTATAACGTTTACATAAAATCGTGTAAACGAAAAGTCACGAACAATTGTGAACTTTTTTAAGATTATAGGGTTTCCTAAATCGTTTTCCTAACTTATTGTGATCATTGTTATGGAAAGTATTCAGCCTGTCTTGTTATTTTTCCGCGAGGTGAAGTATGAGCCCATCAAAATTTGGCAATACAATTTAGTATCAAATAGATTCTATGAACTCTATGAGAAGCATAGAAATGAAAATAAGCAGCTTTTATACCTCATTCAAACCAAACGTAAAGAAGGGTTTGGAGACGGTTATTTTAGGATGTTGTTAGGAGGGTTTTGTTGCATGACAGCAGTAAGACAAGATGCATGGAGCACCGATGATGATCTCATTTTGGCGGAGGTAACCTTAAGGCATATCCGCGATGGAAGTACACAGCTAGCCGCTTTTGAGGAGGTTGGCGAAAAAATCGGCAGAACGTCTGCAGCCTGTGGATTCCGCTGGAACAGCTGTGTCCGCAAAAAGTATGAGGAAGCCATCAGTCTGGCCAAAACGCAGCGGCAAAAAAGAAGCTACTACAAGAAACAACCCGTAAGTTCCGGACTGCAAGTGGCCGGGCTCGGTTTAGAAGCCGAGTCGGGATACTACAAGATGGAGGGAGCGAGCGAAGAGTCGCTGTCCATTGACGCGGTCATCCGCTTTTTGCGCCAGTGGAAAGGGAATTTGCAGGAGAACGGACGCCAGATGAAAATGCTCGAGAAAGAACTCCGCGAGAAGGAAGAGGAGCTGGCCAATTTAAGAAGAGTCAACGAACAGCTCAGTAAGGAAGTCAGTGTAGTTCAAACGGATTACCGCGTTGTCAACGACGATTATAAAGCGTTAATCCAGATTATGGACCGGGCGCGCCGGCTGGCCTTTTTAACGGAAGAAGAAGAAGAACTCAAGACACGTTTTAAAATGGATGCGAACGGGAATCTTGAGCGTATCGAGTAGACATACGAATCTATCCTGGCAAAACCCGAACACCCGTCCGGATCTGCGACAGCGCGCCGAACGGGTTTTCCTATGTTTGCCCCAGTTATTAAGTCTATGCTGTGAAGCATAAGACTTTTTTTCTCGTGTCCATGCCTATTCTTACGATATAATATCTTCAGGTGGAGATGCTAGACCAACTTACGGGCTCAATATCATGATTAGTACTTGATAAAAAAGCGAAAATAGCGGAGGGGACGGAATCGATCTGAAGAAGCGGCAGCGATCGGAAGAACGATCCGTAACCGCAGCGGCCACTTCGCATAATGTCCAAGAACTAATTTCAGTATTGAGCTAGACCAACAATGTAGACAAGCAGGTGACGATACAATGATCATAGATCTGATTGGAGGAGGCTCGCTCGGTCTCTTATTCGGAAGCAAACTCGCTGCATCAGGAGTGGATGTTCGAATATGGTGCCGTTCAGCTGAACAGGCCGGGGAGCTTATATCTAGTGGGATATCTATAACAAACACTTCCGGTACGGAGGCACTAAGGGTGGATCCGGAATCTTTCACGACCGGAAGTCTTGGTGAATTTGCAGAAGAATGGAGACAAAGACCGGGCCGGTGGATCTTCCTGATGACCAAACAAAGAGATGTAGAAGAGGCCATCCTCTTATCGGCTGGAAGGCTCGTAAAGGACATGCCGGAGGCCCACAAGCTTCCTGGGCTGGTTTGTTTTCAAAACGGATACGGTCATATGGAGCGGCTCGAAAACATACTTCCAGGTTGGCCGCTGTATGCAGCCGTAACGACTGAAGGAGCAAAGCGGATTGCCATGAATGAGGTGGCATATGCGGGAGCGGGAACGACATGGATCGGTGCTGTCGGTCAGCAGCCCAAGTGGGGGACAGCAGCAGAGCAGCCCGAAAATATGATCAAAATGCTGCAAAAAGCAGGATTTTCAGTTATTTTATCGAATGACATCGATAGAAGAATTCATCGAAAATTGCTGATCAATTCGGTTATTAATCCACTTACGGCGCTTTGGAGTATTCGCAACGGCGAGTTGCTTGCATCCGAGCAGCGGATGCAGGTGATGAGGCTGCTTTTGGATGAAGCGATAGCGGTCTATGAGGCATGCGGCATACCTTGGGAAGATGATATTTGGGAGCAAATTCTCGAAGTTTGTGCTTCGACGGCAAACAATACGTCCTCCATGCTTAAAGATGTGCAGTCAGGTGTACCTACTGAGGTAGATTGGATTAATGGTAGTATTACGGCTCTGGCGGCAAAAGGGGGTACACATGCGGCATCCCATGAGCTCATAACCGGTCTCATTAAAGGACTGACGATACGAGAGGAGTGATTCATGTGGGTTTTCTGAAAAATTCATTTATCTTTTTGAGTATTCTCCCGTTCTTCCCTTTTTTACTCGTATACTTTATCCATTATTGGAGGAAGCAAAACAAAAAAGCTTCATTAAAACTGGCCATGGACGTAACAACACTGTTCCTGATCATTTCCGTTTCCGCACTGTTTAATCTTACTTTTGACTCAAAGTTCGGCTTTTATCTTATATTGCTGCTGCTGCTTATTGCAATAGGGCTGATCGGCAGCGCGCAAACTCGAATCAAGGGTAGAATAGACATTCAGAAAATGGCGAAAGTAATATGGAGGATGTCCTTTATCCTCATGGGCTTCAGCTACCTGATCTTTACATTAATTGGTTTATTTAAATACATAATCATAACAATGTCATAAATAATTATACAGTTTTAAAAGCGGAGGGAACCGCTAAGTTTTCAACTTAGCCAGGTTCCTTCTACGATTTTAGTATAGATTTTTTTGACCACTGGTTGTATAATCTTTAACCATATACTTAATAACCTTAGGGGGATTACATCATGAGAAGGAAAACACTATTAACCCTATTAACGATGCTCCTTGTAGTGGGCACCGTTCTTGCGGGTTGCGGCTCCAAGAATGGTGGCAGCAAAGGAAACTCAGCCGCTGCCAAAGATCAAGTGCTGCACATTAACCTCAGTTCTGAGCCTCCGTCTTTGGATCCAGCTCAAGCGCAAGATACCCAGTCGAATACAGTCTTGAATATGATGTATGAAGGTCTGGTCCACTTGGATGAAGATAATAAACCAATCCCCGGTGTTGCTGAGAAATGGGATGTTTCTTCCGATGGGCTGAAATACGTTTTCCATCTTCGTAAAGATGCAAAATGGAGCAACGGCGATCCTGTAACGGCGAAAGATTTCGTCTCTTCTTGGCAGCGAGTGCTTGACCCAAGCACGACACCGGCCCCTCCTTATGCTTATCAGCTGTATTACATTAAAGGTGCCGAAGAATACAATAACAAGAAAAGCACGGATTTTTCTCAAGTTGGCATCAAAGCAACGGATGATAACACATTGGAAGTCACTTTGAAAACCCCAACCCCTTATTTTCTTAGTTTGACCTCGTTTTACACGTTCTTCCCGGTTCACCAATCTGTCAAGGACAATGCGAAATGGGCTACCGATCCGACAACGATGATTACAAACGGAGCTTTCACGATGACAACTTGGACGACTGGCCAAAAGATCGAAGTTTCGAAAAACGCGAACTATTGGGATAACCAAGATGTCAAGCTAAACAAAATAACGATGTCCCTTTCCAACAGTGGAGCAACCGAGCTGTCCAGTTACAGAAGCGGTCAGTTGGATTATGCGGGTATGCCTAACGGGGAAATTCCTACCGACCAAATACCTGCGATCAAAAAACAATTAAAGGACGAGCTTAACCTTAAGCCAATCGGTGGTGTGTATTACTATCTGTTCAACGTAACCGCCAAACCGTTCGATAATGAAAAAATCCGTAAAGCCTTTGCGATGGCGATCAGCCGCCAGGAAATCGTTGAGAAAATAACGCAAAGTGGAGAAAAACCGGCATTCGGGTTCACACCTCCGGGAATCGCTGGCGAAAAGGAAGACTTCCGTACGGAACATAAAGACGACTTCTTTACTGAAAATGTGGATGAAGCGAAAAAGCTGCTCCAAGAAGGTATGAAAGAAGAAGGTTATACTACTCTTCCGGCAATTACTTTGATTTACAACTCCAGTGACAAACATAAGAAAATTGCCTTGGCTGTCACTGACATGTGGAAGAAGAACCTCGGCGTCGACGTGAAGACGGAAAATCAGGAATTTGGCGTTTTCCTCAAAAACCGCAGAAACCTGAACTACCAGATCGCACGCTCAGGCTGGAGCCCGGACTATAACGATCCAATGACTTTCTTCGATATGTGGACTTCGAAGAGTGGTAATAATGACACAGGATTCAAAAACAAAGAATATGACGCTTTGATTAGCGATGCTCATAGCTCTTCAGATAACGCCAAGCGCATGGATGATTTCTCGAAAGCCGAAACAATTTTGATCAAGGATCAACAAATGATGATCCCGATTTACTACTACACCAACGTAGCATTGATTAAGCCAAACCTGAAAGGTGTAGTTATCAATTATGCTGGTCAAGTTGACTTTACGCGTGCTTACTTTGAGTAATAGAACGTTCGTGTAGGCGTGATCACAAAAAATAATAGACCGTTCGTTTTGCCTGAATAGCGTAAAGACGAGCATATTCCGTGCAAATCTAATTCACTATTTTTTTGACCGCGCCTAATTGGATAAGTAGTCGGGATATATATGTGGGTATCCATATATATCCCGTTTTTTTTTCATCAAATGATGATTGTGGTAGATATTTCTTTACTTAGTAATAAATAGAGTGGGCAAAAATGTCCATTATTCTTCGACATCAAAATATGTCGAAAAATAAAGAAAAATATGTAAAGGGGAGGGTAATCGGGCATGGTTCGTTACGTAGCCAAGAAGTTTTTATACATGCTGCTATCATTATTTATATTGATATCGGCTACATTTTTCCTGATGAAAGCCATACCTGGGGATCCTTTTATGTCTGAGAAAAAGGTTCCACCTGAAATACAAGCCCGTTTAATGGAGCAATATGGACTCGATAAACCGGTTTATGAGCAGTATTTTAAATATCTGGGCGGTATCGCTAAGGGTGACTTTGGCATATCGATGAAACATCAGAACCAGGAAGTTACGGATATTATACTGGAGACGTTTTCTGCTTCATTAAAGCTTGGATTGTGTGCGATTGTTATATCTGTAATTGTTGGTATTCTGCTCGGTATGCTCGCGGCACTCTATCATCGCAAGCTGATCGATAATGTGGCGATGGTTCTTGCGGTGCTGGGGATTGCCGTACCAAGTTTCGTACTCGCTTCCCTGATTCAGTTTATCTTTGCCGAAAAACTTGGATGGTTTAATGTTATGGGCTTTGACGGTCCGCTTGATTATGTGCTGCCTGTGGCGGCGTTATCTGCGCAACCGATTGCCTTTATCGCACGCCTGACTCGTTCCAACATGCTGGAAGTGCTTCATGCCGATTATATCAAGACAGCGAAGGCTAAAGGCCTGAACTGGGTGACTATAATGTTTAGACACGTGATCCGTAACGGCATTTTGCCTGTCGTTACTTATGTTGGCCCGATGACAGCCAATATTATCACTGGTTCTGTCGTAATCGAGCAAATTTTCGGAATCGGCGGGATTGGCAAAGTGTTCGTTGATTGCATTACAAACCGCGACTACACCATGATTATGGGTGTGACGATTTTCTACGGCATTTTGCTGATGCTCGCGCGTTTCTTCACAGATATTGTTTATGTGCTGGTTGATCCTCGCATTAAATTAACCGGCGGGAAGGAGGGCTGACGGTGGCAGCAAATGATACAGCTTTGACCAATACTCATGCGGAGCTTTCACCCGAAGACTTCCGTAAAATTGGCGTAGACGAAAAGCAGGCTGAGGTGATTCAGCGGGAAAGTATTTCAGCTTGGAAGGACGCATGGCAGCGTCTACGCAAAAACAAGATGGCGATGACCAGTCTGATCATACTTACAATTATTATTATTGCGGCATGGGTTGGCCCATGGATTTCCAATTATACTTATTATTCTAACGATCTTCTTAATACGAACCAGCCACCTTCCAAAGATCATTGGTTCGGAACCGATGATCTCGGTCGGGATATGTTCGTACGGACTTGGATGGGCGCACGCATCTCGCTTACTGTTGGCCTTGCGGCTGCACTGATCGATCTTATGATTGGTGTGATTTATGGCGGGGTTATGGGCTTCTTCGGCGGACGCGTGGATGCAATCATGAATAAATTTTCAGAAATTTTATATTCGATTCCTTATATGCTGGTAACGATTCTATTGCTGGTGGTGTTTGAGCCAAGTATTGGCACTATTATTCTGGCATTGACCATCACGGGTTGGATCAACATGTCCTGGATTGTACGTGGCGAGATCATGCAACTGAAGAACAGGGAGTTCATCTTGGCATCCCGTTCTATGGGCGCAGGCTCAGGCCGACTTCTGTTCAGACATCTGCTACCGAATGCGGTAGGTCCGATTATTGTCACGCTGACGTTGTCCGTACCTAATGCGATCTTTGCGGAGGCTTTCTTGAGCTTCCTTGGTCTCGGTGTACAAGCTCCGGTGGCATCGCTTGGTTCAATGATTAACGACGCATTGACGGGATGGATGTATTATCCTTGGCGGATGCTTTTCCCAGCGATTTTGATCAGCTTGACTATGCTTGCATTTAATATTTTCGGTGATGGCCTCCGTGATGCGCTCGATCCGAAGTTGAAATAATAGGAGGTGAGATTCAAGTGGAACCGATTTTGCAAGTCAAAAACCTGCAAGTCTCTTTTAACGTAAAAGGTGGAGAAGTTAAAGCCGTACGCGGCATGAACTTTGAAATAGGAAAAGGGGAAACGGTAGCGATCGTCGGTGAATCGGGCAGCGGTAAGAGTGTGACCGCCCAGACGATTATGCGCCTTATTCCGTCCCCGCCATCCCAAATCAAAAGCGGTGAAATCATTTTTCAGGGTGAAGATATTCTGAAAAAATCCAATAAACAGATGGAAGCCATCCGCGGTAAAGATATCGGCATGATCTTTCAGGATCCGATGACTTCCCTCAATCCTACCATTAAGGTAGGAAAACAAATTACGGAAGTGCTAATGAAGCATCAAAAGATGTCAAAGGAAGAAGCAAAAAACCGCGCCATCGAGATGTTGAAGCTTGTCGGCATTAAAAACCCGGAAGAACGTTGCGGGCAATTTCCACATGAATTCTCCGGCGGGATGCGTCAACGCGCCATGATCGCAATTGCACTGGCGTGTAATCCGGCGCTTCTGATTGCGGACGAACCAACGACAGCGCTGGACGTGACAATTCAGGCGCAAATTATGGATGTTATGAAGGAGATGCAGCAAAAGTTCGGCACCTCCATCATCTTGATTACGCATGATCTCGGCGTTGTTGCCGGCATGTGCGACCGCGTTATCGTCATGTATGCGGGTGAAGTCGTGGAAACTGGAACGAAGTGGGAGATTTTCAAAAATCCACAGCATCCTTATACGAAAGGGTTGCTCCGTTCCATGCCGCGTCTTGATCAGAAGAAAAATGAGCCGCTCATTCCGATCATCGGCACGCCGCCGGATTTGATCAAACCACCGGCCGGTTGCGCGTTTTGCGCGCGTTGCGATGAAGCGATGAAAGTTTGCGAGCGGCTGAATCCGAGTATCACGGAGTTCAGCGAAACTCATACGGCTCGCTGCTGGAACTTGCATGAGATGGCGAAGGAGGTTCATTCGTCATGAAAGACAACCATTTGATTGAAGTCGAAGGGCTGAAAAAGCACTTTAACGTCGGCGGAGGCAAAATCGTTAAAGCCGTTGATAATATCAGTTTTTATATTCGCGAAGGTGAAACACTTGGAATGGTCGGGGAGTCTGGCTGTGGCAAATCTACGGCAGGGCGTACGATCCTCCGTCTGTATGAGCCTACTGCTGGCAGCGTCCGCTTTAACGGAACTGACATCTACAAACTGTCGCCAGGCAAAATGAAAGCTATGCGCCGCGATATGCAGATGATTTTTCAGGATCCGTACGCATCGCTGAACCCGCGGTTTACCGTTTCGGACATCATTGGCGAAGCGCTGGATATCCATAAGCTAGCGGGAAGCCGCAAGGAACGGAAAAAGCGGATCGAAGAGCTGCTGGATATGGTTGGGTTAAATCCCGACCATGCCACGCGTTACCCCCATGAATTTTCGGGCGGACAACGCCAGCGGATCGGAATTGCCAGGGCGCTTGCGGTCAACCCTAAATTCATTATTTGCGACGAACCGATCTCAGCGCTTGACGTTTCCATCCAGGCGCAGGTGGTCAACCTGCTGAAAGAACTGCAGGAACGTCTCGGATTGACTTATTTGTTTATTGCGCATGACTTGTCCATGGTCAAACATATCAGCGACCGTGTAGCCGTGATGTATCTCGGCAAGATGGTGGAACTTGCGGATAGCGAAGAGCTTTACGCCAATCCAATTCACCCTTACACGAAGACGCTGTTGTCGGCCATCCCGATTCCAGATCCGGAAATCGAAGAGAATAAAAAGCGGATTGTGATGAATGACGACCTTTCGGGTCCAATTCATTCGGCAAAAGGAGGCAATATTGCGCAAGAGGAAGACACAAGACTGATTGAAGTATCAAAAGGTCATTGGGTTGCTGCCCCTTACGCATAAGCCTTAAACAGACGACCGCCGGTTCATCCGGCGGTTTTTCTAATTGTATTTGTGGGGTTACTTCCCGGGGTCCCCGCAAAGTAATCGGAATAAGCATCGAAGCATAGGCTCCACATTGCGGGGTTTTTTTTCGTTTGTTTTTTTTCGTTTGGGGATGACATATCGATGTAGGAAGCGTTATAATTATTAAACTGTAACCGATTCGAAAGCATTTTCGGTGATCTCTACGGTTTCACCCGTTCTGCTTTTGACGCAAGCGGTAACTTTAGTTACAATCAAAGAAGATTTTAAGAGGGGATTTTGCAAAAATCCAGCATCCTTTTCAGCATTATATGAGTTGCAACTTTATATATTGCATTGGGGCGTCAGGAATCGGTTGGCAAAATTCTGAAATGAATGTAGTTTACTTGAAAGAGGTACAAAATAGGAGGTTAACCTCATGAATGTTGTTTCAGATTCACTGAAGAGCGGCTCGGCTCTTGCAGATGACTATATAAACCATTATTCGCGGGTACAGGACCTGTACGGCGCAGATTTCCGCGAGGAAGCGGCCTGGAGCAGCCGGGTCCAGTGGCTTGATGAGTCCGAAGGAACTCGGATGAACAGAAAAGCGCTCGTAACCTGTCTAAGACAATACAATAAACGTCATAACGACCATCAAGAGGTACATAACTCGCTCGATTTGCTGGAGCAGACAGGTACACTTGCCATCGTTGGCGGACAGCAAAGCGGACTGTTTACCGGTTCGCTGCTTGTCGTCTACAAAGCCCTCACGATTGTATTGGCAGCAAAGGAAGCGCAGGAAAAGTTGCAGCGGCCAGTCGTTCCCGTATTTTGGATTGCCGGTGAGGACCATGACTGGGATGAGGTGAACCATACCTATGTCATGACACCAGAGCTTCAGGTAGCCAAAATCAAGATGGACGCGGCACCTGGTCCGAAAGGACCTGTAAGCCATACCCGGGTTACTGCCCAGCAGTGGAAGAAATCGCTGGATCATTTAGCGGGCTTGCTGCCTGATAGCGTAAACAAGCCGGAGATCCTCGAACTGCTGCATCAGTCCATTGAGGAATCTGGAAATTTGAGCGATGCTTTCGCAAAACTTCTGGGTCGGTTGTTCGGGAGCATGGGGCTCATTTTGCTCGATTCGGCGGACCCCAGCTTGCGTAAGCTGGAAATCCCGGTGTTTGAGCGGATGATTGATCATAACGACAAGCTTGGCCAGACCTATCAGGCCGCTGCCGGCCGGATTACGGGCAAGGGTTATTCGCTGCAGGCCGACGTAACGGAAGATGGCGCCAATCTCTTTTATATATATGGTGGAAACCGATTGCTGCTGCAGAAGCAAAACGGAAATTTCACAGACCGGAAAGGCATTGTAAACTTCAGCAAAGAACAGCTGCGCCATGAACTTGAAAGTCACCCGGAACGATTCAGCAACAATGTGCTAACACGGCCGCTGATGCAGGAATCTTTGCTGCCGGTACTCTGTACCGTGCTGGGCCAGGGAGAAATCTCTTATTGGGCAATTACGAAGAATGCCTTCCCTGTGCTCGGCCTGAAAATGCCTATTCTGCTGCCGCGGATGTCTTTTACATTGACGAACGGAACGGTGCGGAAGTATATGACCCATTTTGGACTTTCCTTCCAGGATGTGCAGCACCGATATGAGGAGGCGCGTCAGAACTGGTTGAACGCTCAGGTAAATCTTCATATCGAACCGCGATTTGAAGAGACGCGTAGAGCTTTTAAAAGTCTATATGAGCCGCTTATCCAAGAGCTCGGTACGGTTCAGTCCGGTTTGACCTATCTTGGAGAGAAGAACAAAGTTAAGATTCTAGAGCAAATCACTTACCTGGAACGAAAAACGAAACAGGCCTTGGAAAAACAGCATGAAGCAGCACTTCGGCAATGGGAGCAAATTTACGTGTCCTTGTTCCCTATGGGCAAACCTCAGGAAAGGGTTTATAATATTTTCTACTATATAAACCGTTATGGCTTCGGCTGGATTGATGATATCCTTGGAAGCTGTACGCGCTACACGGCGGAACACCAAATCATTGAAATGCAATAAGCTGTAATGAAACAATTAGCTAATTAGAAGAGGAGGCTTTACATGAGTACACTGTCCTTGAAAAACAGCGTTGTGAAAGATATGGCTTTGGCCCCAGAAGGGCATTTGAAAATCGATTGGGCGGAAGCGCATATGCCTGTGCTGAACCAAATTCGCAAGCAATTTGAAGCGGAACAGCCGTTTAAAGGCCTGAAAGTAACAATCTCACTTCATTTGGAAGCGAAAACCGCTTATTTGGCCAAAGTCGTTCAGGCAGGCGGGGCCGAAGTTACGATCACGGGCAGCAATCCTCTTTCGACGCAGGATGATGTGTGCGCAGCGCTTGTAGAGGACGGTGTAACGGTTCTGGCCAAATATAATCCGGATCCGGTAGAATACAAGGAGTTCCTGATCCGTGCTTTGGAAACAAAGCCCGATCTCATTATCGACGACGGCGGCGACCTTGTCACGATTTTGCATTCGGAGCGTCCAGATCTGCTGGCGACGATCCGCGGCGGGGCGGAAGAAACAACGACAGGTATCATCCGGTTGAAGGCGCTGGAGAAAGAAGGGCTGCTCAAGCTGCCGATGGTAGCCGTTAATGACGCATACTGCAAACACTTATTTGATAACCGCTATGGAACGGGACAGTCGGTGTGGGATGCAGTGAACCGCACCACCAACCTGGTCGTGGCAGGGAAAACGGCTGTTGTTGTTGGCTACGGCTGGTGCGGCAAAGGGGTTGCGTTGCGCGCGAAAGGACTCGGAGCCAAGGTTATCGTCACTGAAGTGGATCCGATCCGTGCCGTTGAAGCCTACATGGATGGCTTTGAAGTGATGCCGATGATCGAGGCTGTGAAGCAAGGTGATTTCTTCGTAACCGTTACTGGCAACCGTGATGTCATTACAGGGGAGCATTTCGATGTGATGAAGGACGGCGCCATTTTATGCAATGCTGGCCACTTCGACATAGAGATCAATAAACTGAATTTGTCTGAACGCGCTGCTTCGATCCGCACCGTACGCCGCAACATTGAAGAATATAAGCTTCATGATGGGCGCAAGATCTATCTGCTGGCGGAAGGCCGTTTGGTCAACCTTGGCGCAGGCGATGGTCATCCGGTGGAAATCATGGATATGACGTTTGCGCTTCAGGCGATGTCTCTGAAATATGTAAATGAAAACTATAAATCGATCGGCAACAAGGTATTGAACGTACCTTACGAAATCGATCAGCAGGTTGCTCGCCATAAGCTGGAGAGCCTGGGCATTGGGATTGATATTTTAAGTCGCGAGCAGATCGAATATTTGGATAGCTGGACAGGACAGGAATAACACGGTAATTTTTGTATGTATCGGATGACTTTCAATACTATCAAAAACCCCTTGAAATCCTTATGGATCAAGGGGTTTTGCGTTTGACCTCCAAACATACTGTTTAATATATCCAAAAAAGCAAAAAGGTTAGGAAGGATTTTGATTTTAAGTGGCGAATCTAGTATCCTTAAGTGGTGGAAAGTGGTGCAAAGTGGGGATTATGGGGTAAGGAGTTGAGTGGCCGTATGTTTATGGGAGAATTTCAGCATAGCATCGACGATAAAGGCCGCTTAATCATTCCCGCCAAATTCCGTGAGCTTTTGGGTTCTTCTTTTGTCATCACCCGCGGCTTGGACCAGTGCCTTTTTGTTTACCCTATGAATGAATGGAGTATTCTTGAGCAGAAGCTGAAGTCGCTTCCGCTGATGAAATCTGACGCACGCGCTTTTACCCGTTTTTTTTTCTCGGGTGCAACGGAATGCGAGTGGGATAAACAGGGAAGGGTAAATTTACCGGGAAACCTTCGCCAATACGCGAAGCTCGATAAAGAATGCGTCGTACTGGGCGTATCCAATCGTGTTGAAATATGGAGCAAAGATACCTGGGAGGCTTATTTTCAGCAGTCTGAAGGGGCATTTAATGAAATTGCAGAAAAGCTGGTTGATTTTAATTTCGAATTGTAATAAGTCTGGAGGGCTGCAGCTTGTTTCATCACATCACGGTGCTTAAAGAAGAAGCGACAGAAGGGCTGCATATCAAACGAGACGGCATTTATGTCGACTGTACGCTTGGCGGAGCGGGGCACAGTTCCCTGATCGCATCCAAGCTTGGAGAATATGGCAGGCTGATTGCGCTAGATCAGGACGACTGGGCGCTAGATCATGCTAAGGAAAAACTTGCCCCATTTGCGGACAAAGTTTCCTTGGTCAAAACGAATTTCCGCCATTTGGAGGAAGCACTGAAGGGACTCGCGGTTCCGATGAAAGACGGGATTCCTCAGGTTGACGGCATATTGTTTGATTTGGGCGTTTCATCGCCGCAATTTGACGAAGGGGAGCGCGGGTTCAGTTATAACCATGATGCGCCTCTTGACATGCGAATGGATCAATCTTCCGATTTGACTGCTTGGCATATTGTGAACGAATGGCCGGAGAAGGAAATTGCGAGAATTTTGTTCCAATACGGTGAGGAGAAGTTCTCGAGGCGTATAGCGAAGTTCATTATTGAGCATCGCGAGCAGGCGCCTATTCAAACCACGGGGCAGCTGGTCGATATAATCAAAGAAGGAATTCCAGCAGCAGCGCGCAGAACGGGGGGGCATCCGGCGAAACGGAGTTTTCAGGCTCTTCGGATTGCCGTCAACGATGAACTTGGGGCTTTTGAAGAGGTACTTCATCAGGCCGTTCGCTGCCTAGCTCCTGGAGGCCGAGTATCGGTTATTACGTTCCATTCGCTTGAAGACCGGATTTGCAAGCAGATTTTTAACAGTTACGTTGGAAGATGCACATGTCCTCCTGACTTTCCGATGTGTGTGTGTGAAGGGAAAGGCGAGCTCAAGCTGGTCAATCGTAAACCGATCGTGGCCGGTGAGGAGGAACTCGCGCAAAATTCACGCGCGCGCTCGGCAAAGCTGAGAGTTGCAGAGAAACTATAGAAATGATTTGGATTTAAATTCTATGCTTTAAGGTGTTCAAAAAGTCGATAAACCGCTTCCCTGATCCACTTCGAGATCAAAAGCGGACTTTTTGAACTATCTCTTGAAAAAAGCGTAAGACTATGATGAAGGGGAAGAAGACATGGCCTACACCCGTGGTAACTTGGCAGTAAAAGAACAAACACAGTCTAAGCGCACATCTCCCGGTTACCGGGAAAAGACGATGGTCGTAACACGCCGTACACACCTTCCTATTAAAGAGAAGTTGTTGTATCTGCTCTCCGTCGTTGTATGTGTCATGGTTGCAAGCCTGATCATCTGGCAAAACGCGAACATCTACGGACTGAACAAGGAATACCAGAAAGCGGAAAAAGCGATAAAAAATTCGAAGGCGGAAATCAAAATGCTGAAGGTTCAGAAGCAGCAGCTTGAAGTTGGTATCCGCGATGAAGCAAAAAAACTGGGATACCAGGAACCAACCGGTCAGGCAATTCATGTGGAGCGTGCGCCAATTTCCTCCAATATCGCCAGTTCAGTAGGCGGGCTGGATGACGCAAAAAAATAGGGCATGTGAGGGTTGAGGTATGGTAAAAAGAATAAAAGTTCGCACATTGCTTCTAGGAGGATTCATCACCCTCCTTTTTGTTGTTTTGTTTGCTCGAATATTTACGCTGCAAATCGTACAGGGGAATTGGTGGCATGAGCAAGGCGTCAAAAAATGGGTTAAGGAATCGGTTATTCCGGCAGAGCGGGGGACGATCTCGGACCGGAATGGGGATGCGCTTGCTATCAATGCGCCCGCATACACGGTAGTTGTCAGTCCAAAGGTCATTCAGGCCAACGGCCTGGAAGATATGATCGTGGACGGCCTTCACCAAACTTTGGGTAAAGATGTAAATGAGCTGAAAGAAATTATAAATGTAAAGACGAAGGATCCTACAACAGGTATTGAGGGTTATGCGAAAAGCCGTGAAGTCCGCAATGAAGGCTTGAAGATCGATGAGAACAAAAAGGCGCAAATCGACAAGTTGAACGAACAACTGAAAGAAGCGTTAAAAGGGAAAAAGAAAGGCCAGGAAACTGGCCTAGACACAATAAAAGAATCCAAACGTTATTATCCTAAAGGATCATTAGCCTCTCATGTGCTAGGGTATACGGACCGTCAAGGAAATCCCGTCGCTGGGCTTGAGATCTACATGAACAAGGAACTGAAAGGAACTCCCGGGTATCTGAAATATGAGTCGGATACAGCGGGCGACAAGCTCCCCAATTCCGATGGGTTTTATAATCCTCCTGTCAATGGTAAAAATATTAAGCTGACGATTGACGATACAATCCAGTATTATATCGAAGAAGCGATGAAAGAAGCATATGATAAATACCAGCCGATCAGTATGACGGTCATCGCGGCGGATCCGAAAACGATGGAAATTCTCGGCATGGCCAATTTGCCGACATTTGATCCAAATACGTATTGGAATTACGATCCACAGAATACTTTCAATTATGCCGTCAAAGCGACGTATGAACCTGGTTCTACCTTTAAAATTGTCACATTGGCTGCAGCGGTGCAGGAAAAACTGTTTAAGCCGGGTGATACATATAAATCCGGCACAATTATAGTTCCCGGCACGAAGACTCCTCTTCATGACATCAACCGTTCAGGTTGGGGAAATATTTCTTACTTAAAAGGCGTTAAAAAGTCCAGTAACGTAGCTTTTGTTAAGCTGGGTGAAATGCTTGGCAAGGAACGGCTGTTGAAGTATATAGCGGATTTTGGATTCGGTAAAAAGACGGGCATCGATCTTCCCGGTGAGATTACGACGGTAATCAGATTGCCCGGTCCGGTCGAAACGGCTACCGCGTCTTACGGCCACGGCGTATCCGTTACGCCAATCCAGCAGCTTGCGGCGATCAGCGCTGTGGCTAACGGAGGCAAGCTGCTCAAGCCGCAAATCATTAAAGAAAAGTATGATCCGAATACGGGGAATTTGGAACCTTACACACCGGACGCCGGCCATCAGGTAATCTCGCCGGAAGCCGCGAAGGAGACCAGCGGATATTTGGAACAGGTTGTCGCGGATCAGAAAGATGGCACAGGGCGTAATGCATATATTGATGGATACAGGGTCGCAGGTAAAACGGGCACTGCCGTAAAATACGGGAAGAACAAGCTACCGGATTATTCCAAATCAGTCGTTTCCTTTATCGGGTTTGCTCCGGTCAACGACCCGAAAATATCCGTCATTGTGATCATGGACCAGCCTAACGATCCAACAGCGGGCGGTGGTAGAGTTGCCGCTCCGGTCTTTAAAAAGATCGTGTCGCAATCCCTGCAATATATGGGAGTTCCTAAAACCACAACTAAAACGGAATCCAACAATAAAAACGAAAAAAACGAAGCTGTTCAAGCGCAAACTCGTCAGCCTGCACCAGATATGGTTAAGAAAAACGTGAAGGACGCCGAGAAACAGCTGCTCAAGTCCGGCATCGCGTTTGATACGCTCGGCAATGGTGCGACGGTTACTAAGCAGTTCCCAGCGAAAGGGACACCGCTAAATCCCGGGCAACGCATTTACCTGCTGACCGAAACCGATAAAGCGATGGATATTCCGGATCTTACCGGAGCATCCTTGCGCGATGCTTTGGATGTGCTGACACTGATAAAAGCAGCGGTGAATGTAAGCGGCGAAGGATATGTTACTAGTCAGAAGGTAACGAACCGGGATGGCAAAGTTATCGTTCAGTTGAACTTGAAACCTGCATACGATCCAAACGGATCTGATGCTAATACAGATGGCGACGGTGGCGGACCTGAAGATACGGCTTCCACGGAAGATCAAAAAACGGATGATTCTGTTTCAGGAAAATCCTCCGAGAGTTCGGGCAAATCGAGCTCAGGTAAATCGAACTCAGGTAAATCGAGTTCTGGCAAATCCTCTTCAGGCAAAACAAACGGCAAGAACAACGACCATTAAACAGCTTGTTCTATCCCTTGTTTGTCCCGAATAACATGATAGGAATAGCGGTCATGATTATTAGGATAAGCAGGGAGGAATAACAGTGAAGGTATCGAATGTAACGCGCAGACGCAGACTGCTGGTGAGTTTGACGGTTCTTGGCTTGCTGTTTGTTGCTATAATAGGAAGGCTCGCGTATGTTCAACTTGGCAAGGGAGCGGAGCTCTCAGCTAAAGCGGAAGATAACTGGAGAAGACAGATTCCGTCCACAGCCAAAAGGGGAGAGATTCAGGACCGGAACGGCTCCGTGCTCGCTTACAACGTCAGTTCGCCGACCGTTATGGCGGTACCCGTGCAGGTGAAAGATCCGGACAAAACTGCGAAGTTGCTGGCGCCGCTTCTTGGGATGACAGAGGAAAAGGTTAAAAAGACGATTACAAAAAGGGAATCAAGTGTGAAACTACAACCCGGTGGACGCAAAATTACGATGGAGCTTGCTCAGAAAATTCGTGATTTAAATCTGCCGGGTATCGTTGTTGCGGAGGACAATAAGAGGTATTATCCTTATGGGGATCTTGCAAGCCATATTCTAGGTTTTACAGGAATAGACAATCAAGGTTTGACCGGTGTCGAGCAAAGATATGACAGCAAGCTGAATGGCATCAATGGAAGTATCTCATATTTATCGGATGCTGGCGGACGTATTATGCCAGGTTCATCTGAAAAATACGATGCTCCGAAGGATGGGCTTAATCTGCAGCTGACTATCGACAAATCTATCCAATCGATCATGGAACGGGAGCTGGATCAGGCAATGGTCCAGTATCAGGCCAGAGGCGCCTGGTCTATAGCTATGAATCCGAAGACAGGCGAAATATATGCGATGGCCAGCAGACCGGGGTATGAACCGGGCAGTTATAAAGAATATGCTCCGGAGGTGTATAATCGCAACCTGCCAATCTGGATGACCTACGAACCAGGTTCTACCTTCAAGATCATTACGCTTGCGGCGGCGCTACAGGAAAAGAAGGTGGATTTGAAAAACGAGCAGTTTTTTGATCCAGGTTATATCAAAATCGGCGGAGCAACGCTGAAGTGCTGGAAGCGTGGCGGACATGGCAGCGAAACTTTTATGCAGGTTGTGGAAAATTCCTGCAACCCTGGTTTTGTCACGCTTGGTAACAGACTGGGGAAAGATACGTTATTTCAGTATATCCGCAATTTTGGTTTCGGTTCGAAAACGGGGATCGATTTGAACGGAGAAGGGAACGGTATCCTGTTCAAACTCTCAAGGGTCGGTCCGGTTGAACTGGCGACTACCGCTTTCGGACAGGGAGTATCAGTTACGCCAATTCAGCAGGTAGCTGCTGTGTCAGCGGCTATTAATGGCGGCAAGCTGTTTAAACCTTACGTGGCTAAAGCCTGGGTAAATCCCGAGACGGGTGAAACGGTTAGCGAAAACAAGCCGCAGCTGGTCAGACAAGTCATCTCCGAGGAGACATCGAAGCAGGTACGTGAGGCGCTGGAAAGCGTCGTGGCTAATGGCACCGGGCGTCCGGCCTTCATTGACGGGTACCGGGTCGGGGGGAAAACGGGTACCGCACAGATTGTAGTGAATGGAAGATACTCCTCAACGGAACATATCGTTTCCTTTATTGCTTTCGCGCCGGCTGACGACCCCCAGATCGTGGTGTATACCGCTGTGGACAATCCGGCTGGAATTCAGTTCGGGGGCGTAGTGGCGGCACCGATCGTGCAGCATATTATGAAGGATTCGCTTGAGGTGCTGAAGGTGCCGGTACGCAAAGATCAGATGCCGAAGAACTACAGATATGGCGATACACCGACTGTTACCGTTCCGGATCTGGTTGGGGCGACTGTACAGGATCTGTACGAAGATTTGAACATGAACTTCACGCTGGCGAAATCAGGCACTGGTAGCACCGTGATCAGCCAGGCTCCAAAGCCGGGCAGCCGCGTGGAACGGGGATCGACCATCCGCATATATATGGGGGCCAATCCCGAAAAGAAAGAGCAAAATTGAGCTCCCAATTAAAGTCTTAATCATCGCAGCAGTGGACGATAATAGAACTAGAGCGAGGGATATGTAATGAAATTGAACGAACTGGCTTCAACGCTAACAATAGCACAAATCATAGGAAGCGGGGACATCACCATCACCGGTCTTGAGACCGACTCGCGCAAAGTTGCGCCGGGAGATGTATTTATCTGTTTACCCGGTCATACGGTGGACGGTCATAATTATGCTGCGCAGGCGGCTGAACAAGGCGCCGCAGCGCTCATCGTGGAACGGCAGCTTGATATTGACCTTCCACAGGTTATCGTCAAAGATAGCCGTTATGCTATGGCCGTGATGGCGGACACCTTTTTCGGTTCCCCGAGTTCCCATATGAAAATGATCGGCGTAACCGGAACCAACGGGAAGACAACAACGACGTACCTGATTGAAAAAATGATGAACGATCATGCGGTATCGACCGGTTTAATCGGTACGATCCAAATGCGTTACGGAGGCCGTACGTTCCCAATGTCCGGAACGACGCCCGAAGCGCTTGAACTGCAGCGCTCCCTGGATGATATGTCTGCGAATGGCGTGCAATGTTGCGTGATGGAGGTTTCCTCCCATGCGCTGGAGCAGGGACGTGTGAAGGGAACCGATTTCCGTACGGCGATATTCACCAACCTGACCCAGGATCATTTGGACTACCATAACACAATGGAAGATTACATGGCTGCCAAAGGGCTATTCTTTGCCCGGCTCGGAAACAAATTTGAGCATCAAAAAAATCAGCGAAAATATGCCGTGTTGAATGCTGATGATAAGGCATCGAGTTATTTTGCCAAGGTGACTGCCGCCGAAGTCATTACATACGGCTTGGATGAAAAAGCAGATGTCCGCGCATCGAATATCTCCATCACAGCACAAGGCACGTCTTTCCATGTGGATACTTTCCGGGGCAGCGCCGATATCGGACTGAAAATGGTCGGCAAATTCAATGTATACAATGCGCTGGCTGCGATTACGGCAGGTTTGCTTGAAGGCCTTGAGCTGGATGGCATTAAACGGAGCCTGGAATCGGTACCGGGTGTTGATGGACGTGTGGAGTCTGTGGATGAAGGCCAGCCGTTTGCGGTGATAGTGGATTATGCCCATACGCCGGACGGTTTGGAAAATGTGTTAAAAACGGTGAAAGAATTCGCCAAAGGCCGGGTCATTACTGTATTTGGCTGCGGCGGCGACCGCGACCGTACGAAACGTCCGATTATGGGCAAACTGGCGGCGCAATACAGTGATGTGGTGATGGTTACTTCGGATAACCCGCGGACTGAAAATCCTGACCTGATTCTAAAGGATATTGAGGCTGGGCTTATCGAGGAATCCGTACCGCAGGAGCGTTATCAGCTCATCGTGGACCGGCGGGCGGCCATACAAAATGCTATTGAAATGGCAAGCCCGGACGATGTAGTATTGATTGCGGGGAAAGGTCATGAGACCTACCAAATCATTGGGCATACAAAATACGATTTTGACGATCGCGTAGTGGCCAAGGAAGCGATAAGGGGTATGAATAAGTGATTACGAAAAAGCTGGGCGAAGTAGCGGTCATGTGCGGGGGAGCCCTTACACATGACCATGATTATGATATACAGGTGAACGGAGTTTTTACGGATTCCCGCAAGCTTGTCTTTGGCAGACTGTTTGTGCCGCTCGTCGGGGAGAAGTTCGACGGCCATGCCTTTGCTGCGGCAGCGCTTCAAGGCGGCGCAAGCGGCGTGCTCTGGCAGCGTGACCGCGGCCTTCCACCGGAAGGTCCCGTTATCTTGGTGGAGGACACGCTTGCCGCGTTGCAAGCTATGGCCAAAGCTTATTTGGCTGAAGTCGGCTGCCGTGTTGTTGGCATTACGGGCAGCAATGGCAAAACGACGACCAAGGACATGATCTATTCTCTTTTGGAAACTTCCTTTAAGGTTCACAAGACCGGGGGGAATTTCAATAATCATATCGGTCTTCCGCTGACGATTCTGGAAATGCCAGCGGATACGGAAATAGCCGTGCTGGAGATGGGCATGAGCGGAAGGCATGAGATCGAGAGTCTGTCTGCCATTGCCAATCCCGAAGTAGCCGTCATTACCAATATCGGCGAAGCGCATCTGCTGCAGCTCGGGTCAAGACACGAAATTGCCCGTGCCAAGCTGGAAATCGTGAGCGGCATGAAGCCAGGCGGTGTGCTGGTTTACAATGGTGATGAGCCGCTGATTCCGCTTGTGCTCGATGAGCAGGATACTGTCAAGCCGGAAGGGCTGAAGACGTTTGCCTTCGGCATGGATCAAGGCAAAAACAACGATTATCCAACAGGCATGATGTTCCACAACAAAGGTGTTATTTTTACCACGCATCTTCATCCGGAGGCAGGGCTTGAATTGCCGCTGCTTGGCCAGCACAACGTGATCAACTGTCTCGCTGCGCTTGCGGTTGCGGATTATTTCGGCATCGGCAAGGAGAAGATCCGCGAAGGACTCTCCGGACTTCATTTAACCGGAATGCGCATCGAACCAATAACCGCTCCAAGCGGGCTCACGGTACTGAATGACGCTTATAACGCCAGCCCGCTGGCCATGAAAGCGGCGATCGATGTACTGGATGGCTTGAATGGCCATCGCCATAAAATTGCCGTGCTCGGGGACATGCTGGAACTTGGGCCGAAGGAATTTGAATTTCACGCGGAAGTTGGAGAATATGCAGCGGACGGTAAAGTAGATATGCTTTATACTTTCGGGACGTTATCGGCAGAGATGGCAAAAGCTGCTCAGCTCAAACGGCCGGAACTGCCTGTATACCATTTTGACGACAAAAAAGAACTCGTTTCCCACCTCTGTAAGCAAGTACATCCGAAAGATGTTGTGCTGATCAAAGCATCACGTGGTATGAAATTGGAAGAAATAGTGGATGCTCTTGTCAAGGAAGACTTGCATAATTAAACATAAGGAGGGGGTGAATCCATGGACTATCAACTATTGCTATTAACTATAGGTGTTTCTTTTATTCTCGCTGTCATTGCATCTCCGCTCCTGATTCCGCTGCTTCGGCGAATGAAATTTGGCCAGCAGGTTCGTGACGACGGCCCGCAGAGCCATTTGAAAAAAGCCGGTACGCCCACGATGGGCGGTGTGGTGATCATTTTGGCGTTTACATTGTCCTTTTTGAAATTTTCGGTCATTAATACGGATTTTTACGTGTTGCTTGTGGCAACATTGGGTTTTGGCCTCATCGGATTTCTCGATGATTATATCAAAATCGTATTTAAACGCTCGCTTGGTCTGACGGCACGCCAGAAACTGATCGGCCAGTTGCTTTTTGCGGGGATTATGTGTGTCTTGCTGATCCTCAACGGCCACAGCACGGCGATTCATGTTCCCGGTACTTCCTGGTCTTTCGACTGGAGCGGCTGGTTCTATTATCCGTTTATCGTCATCATGATGCTGGCAATCAGCAACGCGGTCAACTTTACGGATGGCCTGGACGGACTGCTATCGGGGGTGAGTGCCATCGCCTTTGCCGCCTTTGCGCTTGTGGCGATGCAAGCCACGTCTCTGTCCGCAGCCGTATGTGCGGCGGCTATGATTGGCGCGGTGCTTGGATTCCTGGTATTTAATGCGCATCCCGCCAAAGTATTTATGGGTGATACGGGTTCACTCGGCATTGGTGGCGCTATCGGCGCGATCGCGATCGTGACCAAAACCGAGCTGCTTTTCATCATTATCGGCGGTGTGTTTGTCATCGAAATGCTGTCCGTTGTACTTCAGGTGGCGTCTTTTAAAACAAGAGGCAAGCGCATTTTTAAAATGAGTCCGATCCACCACCACTTCGAATTGTCAGGTTGGTCAGAATGGCGTGTCGTTATCACGTTCTGGCTCGCAGGCATTATTCTCGCAAGTATTGGACTTTACTTGAACAAGGGGTTGTAGACAATGAAGCATCCAGAGTTGTACAGGGATAAGGAAGTCATCGTACTGGGTTTGGCCAAAAGCGGTGTACAAGTTGCCAAGGTTTTGCACAGTTATGGAGCGATAGTAACGGTAAACGATCAAAAAGATAGAGAACAATGTCCCGAAGCCGGGGAACTGGAAGCGCTCGGTATAAACGTCATTTGCGGCGGTCATCCGGAGAATCTGGTTCATCCCGGTATTTCTCTGCTTGTCAAAAATCCGGGGATTCCTTATAAGGTGCAGCCTATACAAAAAGCACTGGAGTTTGGCATTGAAGTGGTAACCGAAGTAGAAGTCGCCTACCATATTTGCATTGCTCCGATCATCGGAATTACCGGTTCCAACGGGAAGACGACGACGACAACCTGGGTTGGCCAAATGCTGGAAGCAGCCGGTTTGCGACCCATTGTTGCCGGAAACATTGGAACACCTCTTTGCGAAGCCGCGCAAGACGCGGATGGCGGTAATTGGATGGTTACCGAGCTCAGCAGCTTTCAGCTGAAAGGAACTGATGAATTCAGACCGCGCATCGGATGCCTGCTGAATGTGGCGGAAACGCATCTGGATTATCACGGAGGCATGGAAGACTATGTTTCTTCCAAAGTGAAAATGTTTAAAAATCAGGGAGAAGGAGATACCGCAGTCCTCAATTGGGATGATTCAACCTGCCGCGAGCTTGTTCCCTACATCAAGGCGAAGTTGCTGCCTTTCTCTACCAACGAGGAATTGGTGGAAGGAGTCTATGTCAGTCCGCCCTATATTCCAGATGTAGAGGACACATTGCCGCGGAACATCGTATATCGCGATGAACATGGCCAAGTAATGAATATCATCCCCGTGGAGGAAGTCGGTATTCCAGGCCGATTTAATATCGCAAATGCGGTTGCTGCCTGTGCAATTGCCATCGCTGCTGGCGCACCATTTGATCGGTTAAAAGGCCCATTGTCCTCCTTCCGAGGTGTTGAACACCGCTTGGAATATGTCGTGGAGCGGGATGGTGTCGCATTTTACAACAATTCCAAAGCAACCAATTCCAAAGCGACAACGATGGCGCTAACTTCCTTTAAAGCACCTATCGTATTGATCGCCGGAGGACTCGACCGCGGTTCGGATTATATGGACCTAGTGTCGGTGTTGTCTGAGCGGGTTAAGGCGGTTGTCGCTCTCGGTCAAACCGCGCCCAAAATTGCGAAAGCAGCCGAAATGGCGGGATTAAAGCATATTGTTGTCGTCGATAATGTTGAGGACGCCGCCGAGACGCTCCGCAAAGCTGTAAAAGAAGCCGCAGCCGCAGCAATGCCAGGAGACATCGTACTTCTGTCTCCAGCTTGTGCCAGCTGGGATATGTTTTCCTCTTATGAGGTACGTGGACGCATTTTTAAAGAGGCGGTGCATAATCTTTAAGTAGGGGGGTGGATAAGCCCCTACTTTTGTGCAAAAGGTGGCCTCTTCATGAACAAGACACGCCCGGCGCCGGATTTGTGGCTATTTCTCTGCATTTTGTCTTTGCTCACAATCGGTATGATTATGGTGTACAGCGCAGGCTCGGTATTGGCCTTTCACGATTATGGAGATTCTTTTTATTTCGTTAAGCGTCAGATACTTTTTGCCGGATTGGGGCTGGTGGCTATGTTTTTTACGGCCAGCATCAATTTTCGTGTATGGAAGAAGTATGCCAAAATTGTCTTGATCATTTGCTTTGTGCTTCTGATGATCGTATTGATTCCCGGAGTTGGGGTCGTGCGAGGAGGTGCCCGAAGCTGGCTTGGGATCAGCTCTTTCGGCATCCAGCCTTCCGAGTTTATGAAACTCGGTATGATTCTTTTTCTCTCAAAATGGCTCAGCAGCGAGGAATGGGATATCACTTCGTTCGGTAAAGGCCTTCTGCCGCCGCTTGGTTTAATGGGTTTGGCGTTTGGCCTGATCATGCTTCAACCCGACTTGGGCACGGGAACCGTCATGATGGGAGCAGCCATGATGATTGTTTTTACGGCCGGAGCGCGTCTCAGACATTTAGGGCTGCTGGGTCTGGCCGGGGCTGCTGGATTTGTCGGACTTATCCTTGCGGCACCTTATCGTCTAAAGCGGATTACTGCTTTTCTTGATCCATGGTCCGATCCACTGGGCGCCGGCTATCAAATTATCCAATCTTTATACGCTATCGGACCGGGCGGGCTCGGGGGCCTCGGGCTCGGCATGAGCCGTCAAAAGTACAGCTACGTTCCGGAGCCGCAAACGGATTTCATATTTTCAATTCTGGCCGAAGAACTCGGTTTTATCGGCGGCCTAATCGTGCTGCTGCTGTTCCTTGTTTTGGTATGGCGGGGTATGCGCGTTGCGATGACGATTCCGGACCGCTTTGGCAGTTTGCTTGCGGTAGGCATTGTCGGCATGGTCGCTGTTCAGGTCGTTATTAACATCGGTGTAGTGATCGGGCTTATGCCAGTAACAGGCATTACGCTGCCGCTCATCAGCTATGGCGGATCGTCGCTTACACTGATGCTGACCGCTTTGGGCATTTTACTTAATCTATCACGTTATGCGAGGTGATCTGCATGCGCGTCGTTCTAACAGGCGGTGGAACCGGGGGGCATATTTACCCGGCCGTCGCTGTTGCGAGGCAGTGTGAAGCAGAAGATCCTACTTCTGTCTTTTTATATATCGGCGGTACGAGAGGCTTAGAAAACAAGCTGGTGCCGCAGGAACAAATTCCTTTTCAATCCATTGATATTACCGGCTTTCGCCGCAAGCTGTCCGTAGACAATATTAAGACCATCATCCGTTTCTTGAAGGGCGTGAAAACGTCCAAGCGGATGTTATCTGAATTTAAACCGGATGTGGTCATCGGTACCGGTGGCTATGTTTGCGGTCCTGTCGTTTATGCGGCGGCCAAGCTTGGAATTCCATGCATTATCCATGAACAAAACGCAATTCCCGGCCTAACTAATAAGTTTCTCAGTAAATATGTCAACACCGTGGCTGTCAGCTTTGCAGGCTCGGAGCAATCTTTTCCTAAAGCAAAGAACGTCATCTATACAGGCAATCCGCGGGCGACTACTGTGCAGACTGCCAATCGTGAACGTGGCTTCGCGTCGCTTGGGATTCCCATGGATAGCTCGGTCGTTCTTGTCGTAGGCGGCAGCCGTGGAGCAAAAGCCATCAATGATGCGATGATCGATATGGCTCCGCAGCTGGAGCAGCTGAAACATATCCATTTTGTATATGTTACAGGAGAAAATTACTTTGAGAAGACGCGTGAAGAAATCCGCAGTAGACTTGGAAGCATGCCTAATCATCTCCATGTGCTTCCATACGTGCATAATATGCCGGAAGTGCTGGCATCCACTTCATTGATCGTTAACCGGGCGGGGGCATCCTTCCTGGCTGAAATTACATCACTCGGGATCCCGTCTGTTCTCATTCCGTCTCCAAATGTCACCAACAATCATCAGGAGGCAAATGCAAGACAGCTCGAGAAAGCTGGGGCTGCCAAGGTTATATTGGAAAAGGATTTGACTGGGGATCAACTCTATCAAACTATTGAGGAGATTATGAGAGATCAACAGGTTCAAAAGGGGATGTCCGAGCAATCTCGCAGACTTGGAAAACCTGACTCCGCTAATCTGATTGTTGAAGAAATGCGCCGTCTTGCGGCAGGGCGCTGAAAGGGGCTGGGCGATTGTCACACACCGTGTATGCACGACATAATATACTCTATAATCGTGACAATCACCATGGAGTGCCGGCCCCTTGGATTGACCAGGATGTTGCAGTAAGGCCTGAAGCTGGGAAGTCGCTTTAGCGGATGTCCCAACATTCAGGAGGCTACCGGTTAAACAACGCTGCCGCCCGCCGCGAATAACTGTATCCATGCCGCCGGAGCCACGGGTCTGATGTGTCACGCAAAAATAAGTCCGCTGAAATATTGTACTGGATTCTCACCGGTCAAACGATAGCAGAGGACATTCTCATTCCAAAGCATTGACGTCAGCGGGATGTCAAATCTCAGGGTTAGTATTCATGCATGTAGCCTGCAAGAGAGTGCAGCGGTTGAGGGGTAAACTCGGAGGTGATACATTGGACAAATTGGTGATTGAGGGTGGCAAATCCCTATCAGGAACCATACGTATCCATGGAGCAAAAAATGCAGCATTGCCTATTCTGGCAGCGAGCTTGCTGGCCGCAGGCAAGGTTCAGCTCAGCAATGTCCCACGTCTTCTGGATATTGATGTGATGCTGGATATCCTGGATCGGATCGGCTGCACGACGCTGCGTGATCAGGAGACGGTTGTTGTGGATACGTCGTCCGCCAATTCGTTTCATGTACCGGAAGATCTAATGGGGCAGATGCGTTCCTCCATCTTTTTGATGGGGCCTCTGCTTGCAAGGTTTGGAGAGGTTGCTGTGTACCAGCCTGGCGGCTGCGCAATCGGAGAGCGTAAAATTGATCTTCATCTCCGGGGACTTAAAGCGCTGGGTGCTGAAATTGAGGAACTTGAGCAGCAAATCATTTGCAGGGCGGGCAAACTGAAGGGAACCGACATCCATCTTGATTTTCCGAGTGTCGGGGCAACCGAAAATATTATGATGGCTGCCGTTTTGGCAGAAGGGACGACGATCATTACCAATGCAGCGCGGGAGCCAGAAATCCAGGATTTGCAGAATTTCCTGAATGCGATGGGCGCAAACATTATTGGGGCGGGAACGGATACGATTACGATCCAGGGAGTAAGTCAGCTATCGCCATGCTCGTATACGATCATCCCTGACCGGATCGTCGCCGGGACCGTGATGATTGCCGCTGCTGCAACCCGGGGTAGCGTGACGCTAACCCACTCGAATCCGGCGCATCTATCATCTTTGATTCACGTCCTAAAGCGGGCCGGTGTTCAAATCAGTGCTTACAATGATATAATAAATGTTAGCTGTATGAGCCGACCCAAAGCGATAGAGCGCGTTGAGACTTCGCCTTATCCCTCTTTTCCGACTGATTTGCAGTCTCAAGTGATGGTACTGCTGTCGCTGGCGGACGGCTTTAGCGTGATGAAAGAGACGGTGTTTGAAGGACGGTTCAAGCATGTGGATGAGCTGACCCGAATGGGTGCGGACATATCCACGGATCTGAACTGTGCATTCATTCGTGGCGTAAAGCGGCTTTACGGTGCTACCGTAGAAGCTACAGATTTAAGGGCTGGAGCGGCGCTGGTGATTGCCGGACTGGCCGCTCAAGGGAAGACGATCGTGGAACAGGTTCATCACATTGACAGAGGATATGAACATATTGAGCAGCTCTTTCAAAATTTAGGGGCTGACATACACCGTTTTTCACCGTTGCCCAAATCATTAGATTTAGCTAATTAACACCAAGCTTATCCCCTCTCCCGGAGGGGATAAGAGGTATTTTATGGAGAGAATCCTATGCCTAAAGCTCACATTCCCGTTTTAAAAGTGAACAAGCCCAAGAAAAGATCCAATCGGAAAATTATTACTGTTCTGCTCTTGCTGTTTATCGCAATTTTAGTGATCTTGTTTTTTCGCTCGCCTATAAGCCAAGTGACAGAGATCCAATTTACAGGCAGCACGTTTTCCACAAGGGAACAGCTTTTGCAGGCTAGCGGGCTAAAGATGGGAAGCCAATATTTTGGCGTATCGCCCTCTAAAGCCGAAAGTCAGCTCCTACAAATCAAATCGATTCAAAAAACTGTAGTGGACAAGCATTTTCCCGGAAAAATCAATGTCAGTATCGAAGAATACCCTACTGTAGCGTATGAACTGGGTGCGGAGGGCAATCTCGATGCGATTCTGGCAAACGGGTCAAAGGTTTCCGTCAACAGCAGCGGCATTGCGGTGGAGAAGCCGATTCTGACCAAATGGAGCGCCGACGATCCGAATAAAGCGAAGCTGTGCAAGGTGCTGGGGCAGATCCCGAATGAGCTGACATCAGACATTTCCGAGATCATGCCATCGCCGACGGCTTCTTTTCCCGACAGAATCAAGATGTACACAAGGTCTCGTTTTGTCGTGATCACGGCAACCTCGCTTTTGAGTAATAAAATCGAATATTTGAACCAGGTAATCGAGACAGCCACACCGGGAACCATTACGATGCTGGAAGCCGATTCCTATATACCTTTTCAGCTTCCTGGTACTGAGGAAACAGGTCAAAATGCCACTACTCACGGGAAGTAAAAAATGATACAATTAATCTTATGGGTAATCTATACATTTTGAACTATAATTTGTTTTTTTAATTACCGATAAACGTATTCGAGTGGATTAAATTTCGTTTATTTTGTTCCTGGAAACTCTCTCTCTTTTTTCTTCTGATTTTTGTCCGGCTATACTAAATGTTGGTAGTCGAAAAATTTGTAGAAAAAAGAGGGATAGAATCTTCTATGTTGAATATGTAAGAATTGAGTGTTTATTCATTTGGGAAGATAATTTATAAAACAGGAGGTGCCACAGTTGAGCAACAATGACATCATTGTTAGTTTGGACATCGGTACATCCAAAGTTCGTGCTATTATTGGGGAAGTGAATAATGGAACCTTTAATATTATTGGAGTTGGATCTGCCGACTCGGAAGGAATTCGCAAAGGTGCAATTGTAGATATTGACCAGACTGTACAATCCATCCGCAGTGCGGTTGATCATGCGGAGCGTATGGTCGGTATTGAAATATCGGAGGTTTATGTCGGCATTACGGGGAATCATATCGGACTTCAATCCAGCCACGGCGTTGTGGCAGTATCGAACGAGGATCGAGAAATTGGCGAAGAAGACATTGAACGCGTGCTCAAAGCCGCGGAGGTTGTTGCTCTCCCGCCTGACCGGGAAATCATCGATGTAGTTGCAAAACAATACGTGGTAGATGGGCTAGAAGGAATTCAGGACCCGCGCGGCATGATTGGTGTCAGATTAGAAGTGGAGGCCATCATTATTACCGGTGCTAAGACGGCTATACATAATCTTTTGCGCTGTGTTGAAAAATCAGATCTCAAAATTAAAGATCTGGTGCTCATGTCGTTGGGCGCTGGGCAGCTTGCCTTGTCTAAAGACGAGAAAACGATGGGCTCCGTGCTGGTCGATATCGGTGCAGGCTCTACGACGATCGCAATTTTCGAAGGCGGCACTATGGTTTCAACATCAACACTGCCGATTGGCGGCGAATTCGTGACCAATGATATTGCATATGGCCTGCGGACGCTGACGGATCAGGCGGAGAAGGTCAAGTTGAAATATGGCTGCGCCCTGATGGCGGATGCCGCACCTGACGTTACATTCAAAGTCGTCCGCATCGGAAGCAACGTGGAAAAAGAATTTACCCAGGAAGATTTGGCTGCGATTGTTGAGCCTCGGGTACAGGAAATATTCCATATGATTCGTGAAGAAGTGAACCGCCTTGGTTACGTTGAGCTCCCAGGAGGTTATATTCTTACCGGAGGTACAGTGTCTATGCCGGGTGTTTTGCAAGTTGCTCAGAGCGAACTCGCAGCGTCCGTCAGAATTGCCGTACCGGATTATATCGGCGTAAGAGACCCTGGTTATACCAGTGGTGTAGGCGTTCTACATAACGTCATCCGTAACATCCGCGCGCGCAGCACAAGCAGTGTAAGCAGCGCAATCGGGAGCGGTGCGGGCAACAACAAAAAGACAGTGAACCGCCCTAAGGCGAGTCCTGCTTCGAATCCGGAGACTGCCCAAAAACCAGGCTTTATTGAACGATTGAAAAATATATTCAGTGATTTCATATAAGCAGGTTCCATTTGACTATAGTGGACGGGCCATCCATGCACAATGAGGGGGAGATGGGAGAATATGTTGGAATTTGATTTTGAAATGGAGAGCTTGGCGCAGATTAAAGTAATAGGGGTAGGCGGCGGTGGAAGTAACGCTGTCAACCGTATGATTGAAAATGGCGTTCAAGGCGTCGAATTCATTACGGTGAATACAGATGCCCAAGCTTTACATATGGCCAAATCGGAACATAAATTGCAAATAGGGGATAAACTGACCCGCGGTCTCGGTGCCGGAGCCAACCCTGAAGTGGGCAAAAAGGCGGCGGAAGAGTCGCGTGATCTGATTATGAATACCCTCAAAGGTGCTGACATGGTATTTGTTACCGCAGGCATGGGCGGAGGAACCGGTACAGGAGCCGCTGCGGTAATTGCGGAAATCGCCAAAGAATGCGGAGCGTTAACCGTTGGTGTGGTTACTCGCCCGTTTACGTTTGAAGGACGAAAGCGCTCTACTCAGGCCGAGCTGGGGATCGAAAACCTTAAAGAAAAAGTCGATACACTTATTGTTATTCCGAATGATCGACTCTTAGAAATCGTAGATAAAAAAACGCCAATGCTAGAAGCGTTCCGCGAAGTCGACAACGTGCTTCGTCAAGCCGTGCAAGGCATCTCCGACTTGATCGCAGTGCCTGGTCTGATCAACCTTGACTTTGCTGACGTGAAAACCATCATGACCGAACGCGGTTCGGCATTGATGGGGATTGGTGAAGCCGCTGGCGAGAACCGTGCTGCCGAGGCAGCACGCAAAGCAATCATGAGCCCGCTGCTGGAGACTTCGATTGAAGGTGCGCGCGGTATAATCATGAACATTACCGGTGGCATGAATTTGTCCCTTTATGAAGTCAATGAGGCGGCGGAAATCATCACATCGGCATCCGATCCGGAAGTAAATATGATTTTCGGTGCTATTATCGAAGAAAGCATGAAAGACGAAATTAAGGTAACCGTTATTGCAACCGGTTTTGAACACCGCAGTGCGCTGCTCCCGCCTTCCCGCAAGCCGGGAGCAGCGACGACGACCGAACCTACGGAAAAGAGCAGCAATACGGGTAACCTTCGCCCGTTTGGCAACCAGACCAGCAGTGACCAATTGGACATTCCGACATTCCTGCGGAACCGTTCGCGTCAAAACAAGGAATAATCGAATACGAACATACAAATCAAGACTTGTATTCCTTTTCGGAGGATGCAGGTCTTTTTTTTCTTTTCTTCTTCTAAAACCCTACGGAACTCGACAAAAAAAGTTGATGTCCCGCCCCCAATTTTAGACAGACTTTGAATGGGGTTCTTTTTATACTAAATACATCTCCCAAGCAACAAGCAACTTTTAAAAAAGGCGAAGGTCGTCCTAGCAAAATTCCGAAAGATTCCACAATGTAGCGGGCAGGTGATGGGACTGGTTGTTTATATTGATCTGATTTTCATCACCAATCTGTTGATAGACGGAGCGCTTTTGTGGCTTACCGCCTGGATGAGAAAACAAAGGCTGCGATGGTGGCGAATCACAGTCTCTGCGGCGGTAGGAGCCATGTATGTTGTCATGATGTTCCTGCCTGAGCTTTCTTTCATGTATACCTTTATCGTTAAAATTGCGTCATCCCTGTTGATGCTCTGGATTGCTTTTGGTTTTGGAAGTCTGCAAAACTATATCCGAAATATGGGGGCTTTCTATATCATCAACTTTGCGGCCGCTGGCGGAATAATCGGGATTCACTATTTGCTTCAAAATGCGGGAGAGATTTTTAATGGCATATGGTATACGGCTTCGGGAGGACTCTCCTTTGAACTGAAAATCGGATTCTGGTTCGCCTTTATCATGTGTTTTGCAGTATTGCTCTGGTTTAAACTCGTATACTCTTCACGGCGCAAGCTGGAGAACCGGCAAATGTACATGGGAGAGGTCACCGTCGTGATTGCGGGGTACAAAGTAAGCTGTACAGGTTTATTAGATACAGGCAACCAGCTTGCCGACCCGTTAACACGAACACCTGTCATGGTGATGGAAGCATCGCTCTGGAAGGAAAAGCTCCCCGAAACCTGGCTGGAACGGCTTTCCACGGGTGGACCGGACAAACTAGTGCTTGAGCTTGATGATGCAGATTTTGAATGGCGTGACCGGTTGCGGCTGGTTCCCTACCGGGGCGTCAACCGCGGGTCGGCATTTATGCTTGCGATCAAACCGGATGTTGTGGAAATTCGAATCGGTGATCAGACAAGCCGTACCGTTAAGGTTTTAATAGGACTTGATGGGGGGAACTTGTCCGGCGATAGATCCTACCGGGCAATTATACATCCAGAGCTGGTGCAGGAGGAGGGAAGTGTGGCAATGGATGCGAAGCCGCAGAACAAAACTACAACGCTATCTCCTTAATAAGTAAAATAAGTGAAAACGAAAAGGAAAGAAAAGGAGGGAAAGGAAGAAGAGGATCCACGAAGACAAATTTCCCTTTGGGAAACTAAGCCTACGCTTACGAAGATAATTTCCCTTCGGGAAATTCAAGCTTATGCTTACGAAGACAAATTTCCCTTCGGGAAATTTAAGCTTATGCTTACGAAGAAAAGTTTCCCTTTGGGAAACTTATAGGAGGACAACAAATGCTAGTGAAATGGCGATTGATAGCTCAGTTGCAGTATTACAGGCTCCTTTTTCTGCTGGGACTGAAAAGCGAAGAAATCTACTATATCGGCGGCAGTGAGGCTCTCCCTCCACCGTTGACACGGGAGGAAGAGGAATACCTGCTGCAGCGGCTCTCAACGGGGGACGCAGCAATCCGATCCATGCTGATTGAGCGCAATCTGCGCCTGGTCGTCTACATTGCCCGCAAATTCGAAAATACCGGTATCAATATTGAGGATCTCGTTTCCATTGGAGCAATAGGTTTAATCAAGGCGGTTAATACGTTTGATCCCGAGAAAAAAATCAAGCTTGCTACTTATGCCTCTCGTTGTATTGAAAATGAAATCTTGATGTATTTGCGCCGCAACAGCAAAATCCGCAGCGAGGTTTCTTTTGATGAGCCGCTGAATATCGATTGGGACGGTAATGAACTCCTCCTCTCGGATGTGCTTGGCACCGAAAATGATACGATTTACCGCAATATCGAAGAACAGGTCGATCGTAAGCTGCTGCACAAGGCGCTCGAGAAGCTGACGGAACGGGAGCGTACAATCATGGAACTGCGTTTCGGGCTTCAGGATGGTGAGGAGAAGACGCAAAAGGATGTCGCGGATATGCTTGGCATCTCCCAATCCTATATATCGAGACTCGAAAAAAGAATCATTAAGAGACTCCGGAAAGAGTTTAACAAGATGGTGTAGTAAATTTTTTGCAAGGAATAAAATGTGCCCCCAGGGAGATAATGTACAGTAATGTTTCTCCTTGGGAGGTATATCATCATGACCCGAAACAAAGTCGAAATTTGTGGTGTTGATACCGCAAAATTACCGGTCCTAACCAATGTGGAAATGCGGGAATTGTTCCATGACTTACAGCAAAACAACGAACGATCAGCCAGAGAAAAGCTGGTTAACGGCAATTTGAGACTGGTGCTCAGCGTGATCCAGCGCTTTAACAATCGAGGGGAGTTTGTCGACGATTTGTTCCAGGTAGGCTGTATCGGACTCATGAAGGCCATTGATAATTTTGACTTGTCGCAAAACGTAAAATTTTCGACCTATGCGGTTCCGATGATCATCGGAGAAATTCGCAGATACTTGAGGGATAACAATCCGATCCGTGTCTCAAGATCGCTGCGCGATATCGCTTATAAAGCACTGCAGGTACGCGATTCCTTAACGAACCAAAATTCAAGGGAGCCGACGATTTTCGAAATTTCCGAGGTGCTGAATGTACCGAAAGAAGATGTCGTGTTTGCTCTGGATGCCATTCAGGATCCGGTATCGCTGTTCGAACCGATTTATCATGACGGCGGCGATCCAATTTATGTGATGGACCAAATCAGTGACGACAAGAACAAGGATGTTCTATGGATCGAAGAGATTGCCCTACGAGAGGCTATGCAAAGACTCGGGCAGCGGGAAAAAATGATTCTTTCCATGCGTTTTTTTGAAGGTAAGACTCAAATGGAGGTTGCCGATGAAATCGGTATTTCCCAAGCTCAGGTGTCCCGACTGGAGAAGTCTGCCATTCAGCAGATGCAAAAACATGTGAAGTCGTAGATCTGAATTTTAAAATTGAATACTGGGGATTTTGCATGAGCTTTCACAGTATGCTTGTAAATCCTATAAAAGCAAAGCGATCCGTTGCAGGGTCGCTTTTTAGATTATTTACAGCTTGTGATGAAAACTTGCCAGACTCATGTTCTCTGTTGGTCTGCCGGACGATTCGCATACCACTGTCGATCAACTCGCGATTGCAAGCACTAATTTCGTATTGGGCCGGTTTTCATAACGGATTCCAAAAAAGAGGGCATTTTGCCCAGAGCGAACATATACTGATCATATATGGCAAAAGAAGCGGACGAGAGGATCATAACTGACGAAAAAGGGGCTGCGGTCGTTGATTTCAGATCATCAGGCGGTGGGAATGAGTATGAAATTATCCGATTTTCAAACGAAGGATGTCATCAATATAGTAGATGGGAAAAGGCTCGGCCAAATCAGCGACCTTGAGATCGATCTCCGTCAAGGCCGGATTGATGCGATTGTCGTGCCAAGCTATAGTAAGTTTTTAGGTTTGTTTGGCGGCGGGGCCGATTTAATCATTCCATGGAGCAATATCGTCAAAATCGGCATGGATGTGGTATTGGTCAAAATGGAAGAGCTGCTACAGAATGAAAAAATAGGTTCGGCTTTTATGGAGCGCCAGGAATGGTACCATCGAAATTACAGGGATTTGTGAGGGTCGGATGTGGTACACTGGAAGTCGAGGTGAAATGTAATGGAACCGTTTGTCTTAAAAGAGATTGGAGGACAGCCTGCACTTTTTATGCTGGAGCCCTGGATGAGCAGAAGTGAGGATCTCAGCGCGGGTTTTACAGGAAGAAACGGAGGCGTCGGTCAAGCGCCTTATCATACGCTAAATTGCGCATTCCATGTCGGTGATCATCCGGAGGACGTGATTGCTAACCGCAAGCTCGTTGCCGAGAGTCTCGGATTCCGTCTTGATGCATGGACATGCGGGGAACAGGTTCACCGTGCTGAAATTGCCATAATTGACAAGAATCGGATGGGAGCGGGCAGTTTGAACCGGGAGTCGGGCATTCAGGACACAGATGGACTTCTGACCAATGTACCAGGTGTACTGCTTGCATCTTTTTATGCGGATTGCGTACCCCTTTTTTTCTATGATCCGAAGCAGGGGGCCGTCGGGCTGGCTCATGCAGGATGGAAAGGGACCGTCGCCCGGATTGCAGCCAAAATGACGGAGCGGATGCAGGAGGCTTTTGGAAGTCGGTGCGAGGATATTTTGGCAGCAATTGGCCCGTCGATTGGTTCATGTTGTTATGAAGTAGATGGGAAAGTCATGTCTTTTGTCCATGATTTAGAAAAAGATTTCCTGGGTAATGAAGAGCGCTCCATTTCAGACTGGTACACTGCAAAAAGAGACGGGAAATACATGCTTAACTTGAAAGATATGAATCGACACATTATGATTAAAGCAGGAATATTGCCGACTCATATCGAATGTACATCTTATTGTACGAGCTGTCGCAACGACTTGTTTTTCTCATACCGCAAGGATGGGGGAACAACCGGACGAATGGCTAGTTGGATCGGTTTAAAAGAGAGGTGAGCCTTCCATGAGTCTGGAAGAGCGAATAAAGGAAGTCAACAAACGAATTGAACAAGCATGCCTGCGCAGCGGCCGGTCCGCTGAAGAGGTGAATATTGTTGCGGTAACCAAATACGTATCTACAGCGATGGTAGACAAAGTGTTGGGTAGCGGCTTGAAGCATGTGGGTGAGAACCGCTGGCAGAATGCGCAGGAAAAATGGGATACCCTCGGTGACCGCGGCACTTGGCATTTCATTGGGCATTTGCAGACCAATAAGGTCAAAGATGTAATCGGCAAGTTTGAATACATTCATTCTCTGGACAGGCTATCATTAGCCAAAGAACTAGAGAAAAGCGCAGCTAGCCATGGGTTGGTAATTAAAACCTTCTTGCAGGTTAATATTTCCGGGGAAGATACCAAATACGGATTGGCACCGGAGGAAGCAGCATCCTTTTTAAAGGAAATCCAAAGTTTTCCCCATATTCAAGTGATCGGCCTTATGACGATGGCCCCTTTCGAGGAACAGATGGAGAATACCCGCGCTGTCTTTAGGGGGCTACGTGAGTTAAGGGATGAACTAAACCGGACAGGTGTAACAAAGGAGCCATTAACAGAGCTTTCCATGGGCATGTCTAACGATTTTGAAGTTGCGGTTGAGGAAGGGGCGACTTGGATCCGTTTAGGCAGCATTTTGGTGGGTAAAGAAGAGGAGGAATGATGGGCGTGATGAATAAATTTATGTCTTTTTTGGGTTTGCAAGAGCAGGAGGAAATCGTCGAGCGGGAGCAGCTCCCCGCTGAAGAAGAAGAATTTGAAACTCCGCCGATGGAAACACGTAAAAACCAAAGAGTAAATAACGTCGTCAGCATTCACTCACAAAAAAACGTTAAGGTCATCCTACATGAGCCGCGTTCATATGATGAAGCCCAGGAAATTGCCGATCATTTGCGTTCGCACCGGTCGGTAGTCGTGAATCTGCAAAGGGTGCGCACCGATCAGGCGCTGCGGATTATCGATTTTCTGAGCGGTACGGTTTACGCCTTAAGTGGCAGCATTTCTAAGATTGGCGGTAACATCTTTTTGTGCACACCGGATACGGTTGAAATTTCAGGCACCATTACAGAAATATTGGCTGATGAACATGAATACAACAGAATGAGGTGAACCAGTTTTGACCGATGTATATACGATTGTGTCGTATCTGTTTCAAATTTATTTTTATATGATTATTGTCTATGTGCTTATGTCCTGGCTTCCAAACCTGCAAGAAAGCTTTATTGGTGAGCTTTTGGGTAAATTGGTTGAACCTTACTTATCTCCGTTCCGCCGGTTTATTCCCCCGATTATGGGTATGCTTGATATCTCGCCGATTGTTGCGATCTTTGTTCTGCAATTTGTTCAGCAGGGCGTTATTACGATTCTGAAATTTTTCTTTTAAAGTGAATGACTATGAAAATAGATATATATGAGCATTTTAATCCGGACGAGCGTGAATTTGTGGACAGGGCATGGGAATGGATTGTTAACGCAGGTCAATTTCATGAAAGCAGGCTCACGGATTTTCTGGATCCGAGACAAATTGTAATCGTGGAATCTTTAGTAAACCGTCATCCGGATGTACATGTTCGTTTTGACGGCGGCCATGATCAAGCGGAACGGTGCCGGGCGCTGATCGCTCCGGATTACCGTGATTTAAGTGGCGAAGATATGAAGCTGAAGGTACTAAGTATTGATTCCATTGACCAGAAATTTCTGTCCTTGGAGCATGGAGACTATATGGGATCCATTCTTGGACTCGGCATTAAACGCTCGAAAATAGGCGATATCCATGTGCTGGAGAATGGTTCTCACACCGTTGTTTGCGAGGAGATCGGCACATTTCTTGATATGAATCTAAACCAGGTGCACCGTATACATGTCCAAAGTGAGATTTTGCCAATTGAGCAGTTACGTATAAGCAAAATCTCTTTGGAGATGCTTGATATTACGGTGGCTTCTTTGCGTTTGGATGGTATTGCGTCCGATGTGTACCGTCTAAGTCGGAGCAAAGTGCTCATTCCGATTCGAGCGGGACGCTGTCGCATAAACTGGAAAACAGTAGAAGATCCTTCGGCTCAGCTAAAAGAAGGAGATGTCGTTTCCATGCAAGGATTTGGCCGTTTCAAGGTGCTGGAGGCGGGAGACGTAACTAAAAAGGGACGCTACCGAGTTAGAATAGGTAAATTTGTGTAGATTTCCAGCAGGAAATAAGTTTTTCCTGTCGAAATGAATTATTCAACGAATACTAAAAAAGTGATTTTTTTCAGCCGATACAATCCAAAGTGGGTTTGTATTGCAGATCCGTTTGATAACAGGGAGACCTGAACATTCTTAGGAGGTGCACATCTATGCCATTAACGCCACTGGACATACATAACAAGGAATTTTCCCGCCGGCTCCGGGGTTATGATGAAGATGAAGTGAATGAATTCCTCGATCAGGTCATCAAGGATTATGAGAGTGTAATCCGGGATAACAAGGAACTTCATAACCAGATGATTTCCTTGCAGGAGAGACTTGACCATTTTCTCAATATCGAAGAAACGCTTTCCAAAACGATCATCGTAGCCCAGGAAGCGGCGGATGAAGTGAAAAACAATGCGAAGAAGGAAGCGCAGCTGATCGTTAAGGAATCTGAGAAAAATGCTGATCGCATTATAAACGAATCTTTATCCAAGTCGCGGAAAATTGCAATGGAAGTGGAAGAACTTAAAAAGCAGGCGTCTATTTACCGCACCCGTTTCCGGACATTGGTTGAAGCGCAGCTGGAGCTTCTGAGCCAAGATGGCTGGGATGCATTGGAATCTGCAAATGATGCCCTCGATATCCGGGAAGCAAATGAAGTGTATTAGGGGTTGTTCAAAAAGTCCGCTTTTGATCACGAAGTGAATTAGGAAGAAGCTTCGACATCGAATCTTGGATTCAGCCGGGCAGATGCTTACGAAGTATGTTTCCTCCGGAAACATTTTAGGTGCTCACGTACTCACTACAGGCATATGCTTACAAGTCGTTTTCTACGAAATCGTGTAGCTCTGCTCCTCAGCCCCTTGCTTCATTCAACCTTCTTGGTGCTGAAAACCGATCTTTTTGAACTTTCACTACTAGGCTTCTGCTTGGTTGACTTTTGGGTGGAAAAAGACTATAACTATAGTCATATCGGTTTGTTGTGTATTGCACGGAAACCAGTGTGTATATGTATTCAATGATGGGATAAGTAAGCTTGGGATATGTTCTCCAGAGAGTTGGCGATTGCTGAGAGCCAATGTTCAGACCGAAGCCGAAGATCCTCCCGGAGAAGTGAGGCTGAATCGTTAGGTTGCTAACGTGCGTAAGCTGAACCGAACTGCCGAACGTTATATCGGCTCCTTGCTGAAAATAAGTATTCCTGCGGGAAGCTATTGAGGCGAGGACTTGAGGAGTCGTTCAGGGGACTCATGATTTAATTTGCCCCATGAACGGAACTAGGGTGGTCACGCGAGCAGAAGCCTCGTCCCTTTTTAGGGATGGGGCTTTATTTGTTTTTCGAAGCTTCTTCGGATCTTTTTCGAATCCCCCTAAATCCCCCTTTTCCAAAGGGGGACCCCAGAGGGCGCCGCCCTCTGGACACCCGAAAGTTTGGCGAGCGAGGGGGAGTGGCATGGTAAAGGTGGATAGGGCGTAGTGCTCGGTTCTTCCTCGGCTCCCCTCCGGGGAACGCCATCGGGAACCTTCCATGCGTGCGTGGGGTGCGGAGCAATAAAGGTGGATAGGGCGTAGTGCTCGGTTCTTCCTCGGCTCCCCTGCGGGAACGCCATCGGGAACCTTCCATGCGTGCGTGGGGTGCGGAGCAATAAAGGTGGATAGGGCGTAGTGCTCGGTTCTTCCTCGGCTCCCCTCCGGGAACGCCATCGGG
>JAIRVF010000018.1 GCA_031254035.1 Paenibacillus sp. | reverse complement strand
GTACGCTTTTTTCCTTGCTTGCACCATAAAACAAACAGCACAGGGTTGATTCCCTATGCCGTTGCGAATTCCATATTTATTCCCGGTTAGTCTTTGAGCTTAACTAAATGACATTGCCCAAATGGTGTCCCTTTTACATGCGGGGTGATTCATTTTACACTTTAAACTTCATAACGAGCGCTTCCAAACTTCGAGAATCTTTGCTAAGCAAGTCCGTAAGTGAAGCCACCTCCTGCACCAAGGAGCTTTGTTTTGCAGTCATATCATTCACTGCTTTAACTCCTGTAAGCGATTCTTCAGCTATAGTTGCCATTTCGGAAACAGATGCTGAAATTTCTTCAGAACCTGCCGCCATTTCTTCGCTAACAGCGGAAACCTCCTGAACCTTCCAGGCCACTTCCTGCGTAGAGTTTAAAATGTTTCCAAACGATTTGATCGCTTCTTTCATCTTCTTTTGCCCCGTCACTACTTCACTCGTCACTTGCTGCATCGCATGTTCAGTTTCTTGAGAGTCTTTTATAATATCCTGCAGCAATCCGAATATTTGCCCTGCTGAAGTAGAGGAATGCTCCGCCAATTTTCGGATTTCGCTGGCCACTACAGAAAAACCTCTTCCATGTTCGCCCGCTCTTGCCGCTTCAATTGAAGCATTTAACGAAAGCAAATTCGTTTGATCCGAAATTTCCGTGATCGTGCTAACAATTTTCCCAATATTAGAAGATCGTTCTCTCAAAGCGGATACGACTTCCATCATAGAACTTACAGAATCGCTAATTTGGGTCATCTGCTTGCTAACTTGCTGTATAAAGGTCACGCCGCTTGCCGCCTCTTTCTGCGTATCCGTTGCGACATTAGTAAGATCCTCCGCGGATGCGGCGATACGCTGCACACCTACAGACAATTCATTAATTGCTTGTGAAGCATCAAGCGTACTTTGTACTGAAGTTGTCGCCCCTTGCTCCATACCCACTCCCTGTCTCGTAATTTCCTTTGTCGCACTTGCAGTTTCCTTCGTATTTTCGACCAATTTACTCGACGAAATCAATACACTATAGGAGGCATTACGGACATCTTTAATAATGGATTGTAAGGTCTCCAGCATTGCGTTTAAGGATTTTGAGATTTCTCCAACTTCATCCCTGCCAGAGTAATTCAGTCGTCCGGTAAGATCACCCCCGCTTTGCGCAATTTCGGCGATCTTTTCATTGACGAAAGAAAGCGGTTTTAACTTAACAAATATAATAATAAACGCTCCAAGTAATGCTCCAAATGTAATGATAAGCAAAAGAACAGTTACATTAAGCATCTGGCTTGCTTTTTGATTTGCAGCGTTTGCTGCATTTTCTGCTCTAGTGTTCATCTTTTGTTGAAACTGCTGCACCGGCTCCATAATGGTCTTTTTTATTGCATCGTAATTGCTGTCAAACATGAGCTCCCGAGCTTTGGTAAAATCGTTGTCCTCCACAGCTTTCATTGCCGCAGCTTCTGTTTTGACAAGAGCATCTGAATTTTGCTTTGACTTTGCTATAAGATCGAGCTCTTCTTTAGGCGCGCCCAATGCTGTTAGTCTCTCCACGACATGATCTCTCGTTTTGGTCTCATTTACTTCTTTCCAATATTTATAATAGTGGTCTTTTTTCCCGAACTGCACGTAAGCTCTGGCTTCGTCAGTCAAATAGTCCGAGGCGCCCGCTAAATCGATTCCTAATTGCTTGTATTCTGCTTGCATTTTTACGGTGTTGCGTTCCTGCGCTACGCTATTTTGAAGGCTGTAGACACTAATCCCACTTAGGGCTGCTAGAAAAAATAACACTCCACCCGTTGATCTAAGCCAGGTAGAAATCTTCATTATAATCCCATCTCCTTTATTATGAAAAAATCCCCTAATAGACTTTATCGGACGACCTCATTCGACAAAATTATAGGTCTTTGTATTCAATTCAAAGATATTTACATAATCATGTACTATTAAGGGCGGTTTTTTTGACAACAGTGATCATATTCCAAATTAAAAAGCAGCTACCACAGAAGAAACTCTGCGTCAGCTGCATAGCTAATAACAATGAAATAACCCCAAAAAAGCTCATATCCTTAAAAAAGCATCCGCTAGAAACGGATGCTTTGTGCATTACAATATAAATTTAGGATTACACCGTGTTATCGATTCCTGTATTGGAGCGTACCAGAATTTCATCGAACTCGACTTGATTGTCTGCTTTTCCTGTTTTACTCGACAGCATAGTGCCGACAAAACCAGCGATGAAGCCGAGCGGAATGGAAACAATACCTGGGGTTGTAAGTGGATAAAGCGCGTGTCCAACGAATATCGCCTTTCCAGCTTCAGGATTAAATACGTTAGGACTAACGATAACAAGTCCCACGGAGGTGACTAGACCAACCACCATGGCCCATATTGCACCACTCGTGTTAAAACGCTTCCAGAAGATCGTATATAGAATAACAGGTAGGTTTGCACTCGCAGCAACGGCAAACGCTAGAGATACTAAGAATGCAACGTTAAGATTTCTTGCAAATAAGGCTAAAATAATGGACACAACAGAAATCCCGACAGAAGCATAACGCGCCATACTGACCTGCTGCTTCTCTGTCGCTTTCCCTTTTCTCAAGATTTGATTGTAGAAGTCATGGGAGAAGGCCGAAGCGGCGGTAAGCACAAGTCCTGCTACAACGGCGAGAATGGTCGCGAATGCTACAGCAGAAATGAATGCAAATAACATATTGCCACCCAGTGCTTTTGCGAGGAGCGGAGCAGCCATGTTCCCTGCTTTATCCGCAGCAGTAATATCACCATTTCCAACGAATTCAGCAGCACCAAAACCCAGGAAGATCGTCATAACATAAAAAATACCGATAATCCAGGTTGCGTATACAACAGAGCTTCGAGCTGTTTTCGCATTTTTAACCGTAAAGAAGCGGACAAGAATATGAGGAAGGCCTGCAGTTCCAAGTACTAATCCCATCGTCAAAGATATTGTATCCAGACCATCTTTATATTTAACACCAGGATTAAGGAATTTCTCTTTGAGTGGCGTTGCTTCTTTGACATGATCGAACATGCCTGTGATGCTCCAGTTGAATTTGTATAACACGATAATTGAGATTAAAAGCGTTCCGCCCATAAGCAGAATTGCTTTGATAATCTGTACCCAGCTCGTTGCGTGCATCCCGCCAAAAATGACGTATACCGTCATAAGAACACCTACGATGATAACGGAGGTAGTAAAATCAAGACCGAGAAGCAGCTTGATCAACGCTCCTGCACCAACAAGCTGTGCAATCATGTAGAAGATGGATATGGCAATGGTATTAAACGCAGCGAATCCGCGAATTTTTGACGTTTTAAAGCGAACAGCAATCATATCCGCAAAAGTATATTTCCCTAAATTTCTTAAAGGCTCTGCAACCAAGAAAAGTACGACTAGGTAAGCAACAAGGAATCCGATACTGTAGAAAAATCCATCAAATCCTGCTAACGCAACCGATCCCGCAATCCCTAAGAACGAGGCCGCCGACATGTAGTCCCCGGCAATCGCCATCCCGTTCTGCCATCCGGTCAATCCGCCACCAGCAGTATAGAATTCGCTTGCAGATTTATTCTTTTTCGAAGCCCAATATGTAATGACGAGTGTAAAAGCAACGATGACTAAAAACATAATAAATGCAGCAGTATTCATAGTCTACATCTCCTTCCCAGCTACAATTTGGTCGGAGATCTTATCGAATTTAGTAGCTTTTTTGTAGTATATCATGCAAAATGCCCAGGTCATGATAAATTGCAGAAAGGCAAAGACCCAAGCCCATGTAATACTGCCATAAAAGGGTTCATTCAAGATAGTAGTGTAGGATGTAAGGAGTGGCAAGGCGAAATAGAAGCAAAGGAAGAAGATTGTGAACGGGATAATGAAGATTTTCTTTATTCGAATCAGCTTTCTGAAGTTATCAGACTTCGCAATGGATGAGTATTGTTCGGGAGTTAATTTCTGCCTCGTGTGATCGGCGGTTAACTTTTTACTTGCCATCAGCAATCCCTCTCATTCAATTAGTGTACCTGCATAGTACAGGAAAACGAAGCGCCTTCAAAACATGTCGTACAATTGTGAGTGGCCACCACCTTCAATGCAAATATGTACAAATTGTGAAAAATATAATTCTAAAATATTATACTACAACATTTAAAGTTGTAAATATATAAATTTGTTTTAATTTTATGTATTATAAGTAATTTATATGCACTTTGGTTCTCTTGAAATTGCAGGACGCGTTCCCCGAAATAGGCCCATATACTATGGTCTAGTTAAGAGCCTCTTCTTTTTCTACTGACACTTAGATGCTAAAATGATTCATAGTCGCACGTAAGAACAACTACTATATCACCTTGCTGAAGGAGAACTCTTGATGAAACAGACATTAAATGGGATTCCAGATAAGTGGAAATGGAGTGGGATTCTAGTTATCGGTGGCTTATTAATAGGGGCAGGGGTTTCTGATTGCCTAATCGCTATTAAACATCTAGATTTGAATCAAATAGCTAGAGGACTAACGATCTTTGGTGCAGGCCTTACCATTTTAGTTATACTCGATAACTCCAAAACGCAAAAGGATACCGAGAAGATTCAAAAAGAAACTATACTCCGATTGGAAAAAGTAGAGGATAAGTTAAATGAGATTCATCAATCTCAACAATTGACAGAAGAACAACTTCGGGAAATCAAAGAACTGCTGCATAAGTCAAACTCGTAGAAATTATTACATAAACACCAGGCAACCCACTTACGAAAAAATAATGGATCAAACTCGTATGTTTTTAATGAATATTATTGAGTTTTTTTTATTTCCTGCTAGATAGTCGGTATAATTAAGCTAAAGCGAAATTATTTAAAAAGGATGATATTATGTTAAACCCAGCACAAGTCAAACCGTTTCTACTGCATCCCGAAAATTTAATAAGCAATACCGCAATTGAGTATTTTTCCAAAGGATGTATTTACGATCAAGAGTTAATGCCTCTTCTTATCGAGCGAATGCAGAATACTAAAACATTGGAGCAACTACATCTTTTTGATGCTAAGGATTTCCTCCAATCGAATATAACACTTGAAACATTGTTCAATTATTTAGGTAATAGCGATCTGAATGTTAATACGAGACACCAAATCTGGGACATCATTTCCAATAGCGATCTACAGCTTCTCGAAGCATTTCGACACAAACTAAACCTTCTCTCTCTTGAGCATCAAGAAAAAATAAACCAGCGGTTTCAACTAACTTCGATGACCAAATCTGCTTTGTGGGACCAGCTCCGGAAACTATGTCTAGACGCAACAGGGAAAAATGTCAATGAGTTTAACTACGGGTACGGAACCCTGATCACTCAAGAAATGTCAAGACGGTCTGACTTGGATCCCTCAGAAATATTAAGCATCTTGAATCCTGAAAACGAAAGCTACGAACTGGAATATGGAATACTGTTGGCAGGCGAAAAAAAACTGCACGAAGCAATTCCAGTTTTGGTTGATCTTTTGGGACACGAAGGGGATCTAGTAACCGAAAATGCTGTAGGCGCACTTGTTCGTATTGGCTCCTCCGATGTGATAAGAGAGATTGCCTATAGATTTCCTAAAGCAAGTTGGGATTTCCGCCTGTTTTCCAGCGATGTTCTCGGCCGCTTGAAGCAGCCTGAATCGGAAAAGGCAATTCTAGACTTATTACCTGTCGAACAAGATCAAACTATCGCCACTTCGCTGGCTCATGGACTTTGTACATTACTATCGGTTGAGGGCATCCCATTAGTTTCACACCAAATTGGACAAGGAAATAATCGACTGGTTGACCTAGAGGAATCTTTATATGTCAACTGCATCATGAATAATGTTCACTTGCCCGAACTAGAAAGATATAAACATAATATAGAGCGAAGAGAACGGGAATTTCTTGCCCGTGAAAGGGAATATGCCAAACTGAAAAAGAAATTGCAAAAGGTAAATCCGGCTAATACCAATAGGCTTGGTCTTTCTTCCAAAGTTCCGTATGTAGCTTCGGAAAAGGTCGGTAGGAATGACCCCTGTCAATGTGGAAGTGGCAAGAAATATAAAAAATGCTGCGATTCATAAAGTAACATCAGTACCTTATAAATCTTCGCATTATGAGATTCAACTAATCAAAAAGACACCTGACGGGTGTCTTTTTAATTTGTCAAAATTCCGTTACTTATATGCCAGCCTTGGCGTGATCGTACAGAAACTCATCTAAATCAAACGGTACCTCCTCACGCTCCGGGCTTTCGATCATTAGCCAAATCTCATCGGTGATATATTGTGGCCCCCGGCTCTCGGTGTACTTGCATTCTTCCTTTTTTTCTTCCCCAACAAAGTCCCCCCATTCTTTCATACTCTTGGAGAATAAGTCTCGCCCACTATAATTGAGCCCCTTACTCACCCCTTAGACACATGCATACTTTATTAGAAAATTTATCTCCCATATATTTTGCTAAGAGGATCCTTTCCTCGGTCGATATCCACGAGCAATCATTATTTTGAGACTAAGCGGCTTCACACGCTCAATAATTTCGTAATGATACCAGAATGGCTCTTCAAAAAGTCCATAATCCGTGACCGTTTGTATGATGTCGTACTTTTCTGTTTCCGCTACTTTATATCCATTTTCCAACAACAGCTGAAAAAGCAGGTTGTCATCTATTTCAGACAGAACCTCAATGTAACATTCAAAAACAAACTCTCTGATCATATCTCCGTACTTTTCCTCAAAACTATTATGTAAAAAACCGACACCACTTGTATAGCTAGCTGTAGATTGGCCTGAATACCCATCAAAAAAGTCTTCAACACTATAATAATCATCAATTGAAAATGATTCATTTGTCCGAGTCAGCATGCATTATTATCATGCTGCTTACAAGGTATAATGTGAGGGCCAACCAATGGATAATATGAGGGATAAATATAACGCAGCTCTGGCACAAATTGAAGAACTAAAGCTCGAAGTTTCCCGGTGGAAGATGGGATATAAGGGCGCGGAAGTGTAACCTCTCCAATCTCCATTGTACTCAAAACTAATCCTGTGTTGAATATTTATCAACATAACGTTGCAGATAAGCACACTTTTTAAACATACGCATACCATACTGAAAGAACGTATAAAAGGAGCTGCATGCATTATGAATCTGTGGAGATTAATCACTATTATTGCAATTGGAGTTGCTTCAAGTCTTGACCACAGCGGGTCTAATATAGCTGTATCGCTAGGTGGGAACGCATATAAATTCGCAGCAAGAGAAACTCGGTCTTCATGGTTGTCTAATTTTCTCCCTGCTTTATTCGGAGGATTTTTGGCAACCATAGTGGCAGTTTTTTTTAGAAACTTGTTTTCAATTTGATTTCGATTCATCCAAAAGCGATGAAATCATCAAGCCCGGCACTCAAAAAGAGAAAAAATATTCACACTGTCTTAGGGCTATATTCGGATGTCTTCGATCACATGACAAAATTACGGATGAGGAATTAGCTCGTCTTATTTTGAATACACATGTAAGGCAGTATCTTGACAGGCGGTGGTGAAAGAACAGGACGTGAGGGGGAGCCTAATTCATGCGGTTAAGGAACAGTATACGACGGATCAGAGATAGACGATTTTCTACGGAGATATGGTTTTCTTTAAAGATCGTGACCACTTATATCATTTTGGGAATCCTTTATGTTATTCTCTCGGATGCCACCTTGTTTAGGATTGTCTCTCCTGATTCAATTTTTCGATTCAATATCATGATGGACTCCATTTTTGTAATCATAACAACATTAATGCTGCATTCGTTTATTTATCATAGCTTAATTGCTTTAAGGCACTCTGAGAAGGAACTCAAAGCTACAAAGGAAACCCTTGAATCATTTATTAACCATACAACGGATCCTATTATAATGGTCGATTTGCAAGGCACAATATTAAAAGTGAATAAAGCTTTTGAACAAATGTTCGGTTGGTCCGCAGAAGAAGTTGTTGGACGAATATCGCCGTTGCTCCATGATGAATTCAAAGATGAGGAACAGAAATTACGACAGATTGTAAGTTCGGGAGGGCAAGTCACCGGATATGAGACCATTAGAAAACGAAAAGACGGAAGCCAAGTTGATGTGAGTGAGACTTTCTCACCCGTTCGTGATGCGGCAGGGAATATTTATGCTTTTGCAAATATCATAAGAGATATCACGGAGCGGAAACGAGCGATGGAAAAAGAACACAAACGTGCAGAAGAGGCTCTTAGAGATGCTGAAAAAATGAAATATATATATATGGAAAGAGAACGATTGGCTCGAGATCTACATGATACCGTAGCGCAGGACATCGCCTATGCTAACATGCAGCTAAAATTTATTACGAAACGAGTGGGTATTATTGAAATAGCCGAGCTTAGGAAATCATTGCATGCCATTTACTCGATTCTTGAACAAGGATTTTCTGAGCTGAGGCAAACCTTATATAACATGAACCATGTGGCAGATCTGGGCATCTTTCTGCGGGATACACTGACTTTGTTCGAGAAACGTACGGGCATAGTGACCGACCTTCAATTGGAAGGTTTACCTGACAATTTAGATGTTCATTTTATTACACAGGTTTCAAGGATTATCCAGGAAACGTTGACCAACATACGTAAACATGCGAATGCGACACGGGTTGATATCAGGATCATATATACAAAGGCACAGTTGCAAATACAAATATCGGATAATGGCTGCGGATTCGATGTGAATGGCGTAGACACGAACCATCATTTCGGTTTGCGTTCCATTCGAGAGCGCTGCCAGCAGATTAAAGGGAACGCCGAGGTGAACAGCATCGTTGATAAGGGAACACAATGGACATTTGTATTCAATCTCGGCCGTTCGGTACTAAACCAATTTCGCTTATGTGAAGAGTAATCCATTTTTGAAATCAATTCGTAGCGGGGGGATTAAATGTCTATAAGTGTATTGGTTGTCGATGATCATCATCTGTTCAGGCGTGGAGTTATCGGGATATTGAAAACAGTTGAGGATATCGAAGTCGTTGGCGAGGCCAGCAACGGCGAAGAGGCAATAAGAGTTGTGAAACAATTGCAACCTGACGTCTTAATCATGGATCTTTGCATGCCTGTCATGAGCGGAATCGAGGTCATTCGTCACTTTCAGGACCTAGTTGTGGCTACTCGAGTGCTTATACTGACGGTTAATGAGGAAGAGCGATCACTTTATGAAGCTGTGAAGTATGGGGCACAAGGGTATGCCATTAAATCCATTGATCCTGATGATTTAATAGATGCAATTCGAAGGGTGGCCTCTGGAGAAGCAGTAATTCCAAGTAACTTGGCTATCAAAATGATGTTTGAGGTTTCTAATCTGGGATCATCTGCCGCTCCATTGATCGAATCATTGACGAGCCGGGAAATCGAAGTATTGCAAGAGCTGGGGTTGGGGTTGTCAAACCGTGACATTGCAAGACGTTTGTACATAAGCGAAAACACGGTTCGCAATCATGTAAGGAATATTCTGGACAAATTACATATGTCAAACAGAGTCCAGGCTGCTGCTTATGCAGTAAGGGAAGGCATTGTCCAAGGGAATGAGACTCTGTGAACTGAAGTTCTGATAGCTCTATAATATGTGGTTAAAGTTGATATTTAACCTCATGTTATGGAGTTTTTTTTAGACAACCTCTGAATCGCGGCCCTTCATCCTTGGATGGCCTCGTTAGAGGTTTTCTTATTGAGTAGCTGCCGGAAATAAATGGTCTGAAACGACTATGATGATCTATCCATTCTGACCATGGTCTCTTATTTACGAGTACTGTAGTCTATAAACACAAACAAAAGGTTCCTGATAACTAACTTTGGCGGTAAGGAACAAATGCCCAATTCAAAAATAAGGAGAGATGTTCATGTTGCGATTCATAAAGTCCCCCCTTGGTTTGATCCTCGCTGCAGGTATATTAGCTCTTGCTGCATCGCCTGAAGCTAGAAAAAAGGCACGTAATTTAGCTGTCAAAGGAACGGCAAGTATTCTAGGATTATTCGATCGAGTTCGGGATTCGACTTCGGAAGCGCAAGATCAGTTGGCTTCTTTGGTAAAAGAGGCTTTGTCAGAGCAAAGCTTAACGACAGAGCCAGACACAAACCAACCCGAAAGTTAAACGACCTTCGGAGTCTGACCAAACGTACCCATTCTAAATTGTACTAACAATAACGACAACAGTAAGGAGAATCGCGATGTCTTGCAAACCGTTTAATGATAGGTTCATTCGTGCCCTCCCGGGGAGAGTACGTATGGAAGTATTCGGGCTTAAGTATAACAGTGAAATTGCAAGCTTGATCATGCAAGTGCTGGGGCAACGAGAAGGAATCTATAGTGTCAAGCCTTCCTCGGATACGGGCAGAGTTCTTCTTACTTTTGATCAACAACGGATTTCCATGGATGATATTAGTCAAACCATTTATTCGATTGAGGAACATTGGTTCTCTCAGCATCTGGTTGACAGTCATCCGGATAGCGAAAACGCGGAGCCATTCCAGGCGGCTCCCGTAATTAAAAACGATAAGACAATGGTTCCCCAGCGAATCCCATTACCTTTAGCACTATCTGTCGCCGGGCTCAGTTTTCTTGGGGGCAAACAGCTCCTGGTGGGGAGATCAGCTTTGTCAAGAAGCACTTCTGCCTTTATGTTATCCGGGGCAGTTTCAATCATTGCGGGATACCCATTCCTTAAACGAGGATTTCAACAATTGTCGAAGGATAAAAAATGGAATACGGATTTAATTCTAGGAACAGCCGCATTAACGCTTGCTCTAGTTCGAGAGAACCTTGTCATGCTGGCCGGGCTTAGTCTGCTGCAGTATCTCGACTGGAAACGACGTCAGACAAGCGGGAATGAAGGAAATCAGACGTCGCAGAGATCCCCTTTATCCATGGAAATGCACACTTATAGCGAAAAGGCCTCGAAGTGGGGAATGATTCTTGGAGGCGCAGCCTGGACTCTAACGAGAGATCCGCTTCGTGGAATGGCGGTTCTACTCGCGGCCAATCCCAGAACAGCAACCGCATCTGCAGAATATGCCTGGAACCTGGCGGAACTTAAATCAAAAGAAAGAGGGTATATGATCCCGGGTCGTGGATCATTATCACAGCTGTCCCGTACCCAAACCATCTTGCTCGAAGATACCTCTCAAATTTTTGATGAAGAAACACAAGAACTTCGCTGCGTCTCCCATTCGGTCGAAGAAACCCAGCTATGGTGCGCCGCTGCTTCGCTCATGAAAAAAAGTCGTCACCCCTGGAAGAAAGAAGTGATCCGCAGGGCGGATCAAACCGGTCGAACCCTACGCACTGCTTTTCATGTGACGGAAGGGGATCATGGGATGAAAGGAAGGCTTCAAGGCGCTGAAATTTTCATCGGCAGCAAAACATTCATTGGGCAACATCATTTGGATGCTGGTGAGTACGGGCTTGAAGCCAAAAGAATGCAAAGGGCAGGGTTTACTGTACAGTTTGTGTTCAGAAGAACGAATAATAATGACACAAAATGTCTGGGATTGATCATGGGTCAGCCGGGCGAGTTCAATACTGAGTTCAAAAATATGGCGATGGTATGCGCTCGGAACAAATGGCAAATAGGCGTTCTACATAACAGTTTAGATATCAATAGTGAGAAACTTGCCGCGCATGGAGTGGATGATGGTTGGTCACATACCCGAGAAGGGCAAGTGATTGAACGAATCGCTGCGCTGCGGTCGCAAGGGGAGGAGATTCTGCTAGTCACCGGGAATCGCAGCATTTATGCAAACGATTACTTGCGGAATTCTGATATTCCAACCATGTCCATGGCCCAGTTCGGGGTTATACAACCGTCGCTGAACTATGCCGTTCAAATAAAACAGGTTGTCCATCAACATTTCCGCGTTGGTAGGTTATGGAATACAATCGGCGCCATATTGGCGATTCCTTTAGGTATAGCTGCTCCTGTCATCGGTTTAGTGGCAAATGCGCTCCATCTGACATTCCTGACGAGGTCAACACAGGCAAGTGATAAACCCGCGCTCGCCCCTATTAAGGCCGGACCCATCCATACAGCAGTTCAGGAAGTTGCTGCCGCTTCAGAGCCCGTTTTATGGCACAGCATAACCTCACAGGAAATTATGGAGCAGTTCCAGGTAGATGAACATCAGGGACTGGGTGCCAATCAAGTGACTTTGATAAGGAATGTATATGGGATGAACCAGCTGCAGTCCAAACAACCAACTCCCTGGATCGTATCGTATATTCGGCAATTTAAAGAGTTTACAACGCTTGTCCTTCTCGGCGCGGCGGGTTTGGCTATTGTTTCCGGGGGACTGTTCGATGGATTAGCCATGGGAGCCATCGTCCTTGCGAATGCCGCAATTGGAACCGTTCAAGAACGGAAGGCAGAAAAAGTGGTAGACGCTCTTAATCAATTTCAGCCGTCTATGTGCAAGGTGATCAGAGAAAGGCAAGAATTGAATATATCAAGCTCAGAATTGGTCCCCAGTGATATTGTTTGTCTGGAAGCGGGAGACCGGGTGCCTGCGGATCTTCGCATCCTTCGTTCCTGGAACTTACAGGTCAACGAAGCGACGTTAACTGGAGAGTCCCTCCCCATTGAAAAAGGGCATCAGGTAGTTGAAGCGGATTGTCCGCTGCCAGAGCGTAAAAACATGCTCTATATGGGTGCATCAGTAACCCGCGGGAAAGCTGTCGGTGTCGTAGTGACAACGGGGATGAGAACGGAAATGGGGCATGTCATGTCCCTTATGAAGCAGAGCGAGGAATTGGAGGCAACTCCATTACAAATAAAAGTCACTTCAATTACTAAAAGGTTCCTAAAGGGAGCAGCGATTGCTGGTGGACTTATGCTTGTAACCGGTTTGCTTCGAGGCATACCAGTAGCCCAAATGGTTATGACGTCTATTGCGCTAGCAGCTTCTGCTGTTCCTGAGGGCCTTCCCGTTATGATTACGATCGCTTTAAGTGCCGGTATTTTTCGTATGGCCAAAAAAAATGCAGTCATACGCAAATTATCCGCCTTAGAAACGTTAGGAAGAACAACAGTCATTTGCTCAGATAAAACTGGCACGCTTACCAAAAATGAAATGACAGTAAAAGTCATTGCTACAGTAAATCGTCTATGGAGCGTAACCGGAGACGGATATAATCCAGACGGAACGGTTGTAGAACGAATGACGGATGAAGTGGCCGTCACGACCGTACTAAATAAACTGAAAGCGGATGAAATGAATGATTCTGCGGCAATTCAGCAGATCCATCATCCAGATTTGGAACAACTCATTCGAATAGGACTTCTATGCAACAATAGTAAGTTAGCAGAACAAGAAGGCCGCTGGGAGGTCCAAGGTGATCCGACGGAGGGAGCTTTATTATGTCTGGCAGCCAAAACGTCATTACCCGGTGAGGATAAAACGGCGTGGATACGCCATCACGAGATCCCATTTGATTCGATGGCAGGTAAAATGGCTGTCGTTTGCCAAAGCTCTGGGCGGGATCAAGAATGTTACCTCTATGCCAAAGGTTCAATAGAAGCTATTCTCCGCGATTGCGAGTGGTACCAAGAAAATGGAGAGATTTATCCACTAACGGATGAACAAAAACAAATGATTTTGCATCAGAACGAGAAATTGGCTTGCGATGCTCTACGTGTATTAGGGTTTGCTTATCGCCGAGTCAAATGTAATAAGAACATAGAAGAATGCATAGGGAACGACCTCATCTATGTTGGAATGGTAGGAATGATCGATCCGCCAAAACCGAATGTAGAACAAAGCATTCGTGAAGCTCGCGCTTTGGGTGTGAAGCCAGTAATGATTACTGGGGATCATCCCGTTACGGCCATTGCGATTGCCAAGCAGTTAAGCATTTGGGACGGGAACAGTCAAGTCTTAACAGGATCTGAAATAGAGCTTTTATCCGATAAAGAATTGGCAGATAGAGTCATGCACACATCAATTTTCGCTAGGGTAACTCCTGCGCATAAACTACGAATTGTAACGGCCTACCAGAATTGCGGACAGATCGTAGCCATGACCGGAGACGGGGTGAACGATACGCCTGCCATTAAAAAAGCGAATGTCGGTATTGCCATGGGGCAAATGGGCACAGAAGTTACAAAAGAAGCAGCGGATATGATTTTGAAAGAGGATCATTTCGGAACGATTGTCGACGGGGTGAAAGAAGGGAGAACGATTATCAGCAACATCCGTAAAGCGATAGGTTGTTTATTAACGGGCAATTTGGCGGAGATTCTCGTCACCAGTGCCTCAGTCATCGCCGGGCTGCCTATACCGCTCGTTCCCATACAAATTTTATTGATGAATCTGCTGACGGATGCTTTACCTGCCATGATTTTGGCAGTCAACCCTGGAAATAAGACGAAACAGACCAAACGACAGGATATTATTGATAAACGATTGTATCAAAAAGTAGTAACGCGGGGCGTACTGCTTGGCATTGGATCGCTCGGTTTGTTTGCATGCAGTCTTGCAGCCGGGGTTCCCGTTGCTGCGGCACAGACAGCAGCTTTTACGACTTTGGTGGCAGGACAATTGATTCAAACATTTTCTTGGAGACAAGAGGGTAACGAAGAAACGGTTCGCGATTGGGCGAAAGATCGCTTTTTCGTCACCGCATTAGGGTTTTCATGGTTGGCTCTACTTGGCTGCTTGTACGTCCCTCCTATAGCTCGCGTATTCCATACCGTTCCACTGACATTCAAACAATGGGTTCCTATCCTCCTCGTAGCAGGCTCTGTCTCGAAGCTATCAAAACCTATTTTGAAATTTTTATCCGGTCACAAGCTTGCTTCTTCTGTAACTACTGGGCAGCCAGCTTTAAAAGTCGCGTAGCTAGGAGGTAAAGAGAATGATCCGAATCGAAAAATGGGTAATCGGGGCTGCCTTGGCCGTGGCCATCCCCGTCTTAATTCCGGTAATTAAAGAGTGCATCTATCCACTTGCTGTGACGGGTGTGAAAAAAGCCAAATCCTCTGTTCAGCTGATCAAGGAGGAAATACAAGACATTATTGTTGAGGCTCAATTCGAAAGAATGAAGCAGCAATTTGATGAAGAGCTTATTACTACGGATGAAAGAGGGTATTAAAAAGATGAACCGGATGAATTGATTTAAATGGATTTCCTTTCCACAATTCTATAACCAATTAAAAAATAGATGGGAAGTGAAAGGGGAATGAACGAAGGACATTTAGCTTTAGCCTCTCAAGAAGAAAATCAATCGAATGAAAGTATTTCCTTTAAAGAGAAGGTGACGAAGGGCAAGACCGGATATAAGAGAAAGCTATGGCTGTTTTGGGCACTTTTAGGGCCAGGTATCATTTCTTCGCTGTCCAACAATGATGCCGGAGGGATGATCAGTTATACGATGACAGGAGCCATGTTTGGCATAAGCTTCTTTCTCCCTTTGCTATTCCTGCTCGCGCCCATTGACTATAACATGCAGGAGATGTCGATGCGTCTAGGGGCGGTGACCAAAACCGAATATAGGGAACTGCTCCTTCGCCATTTCGGAAAGTTCTGGCATTGGACCAGTGTGGCGGCATTAACACTCGCAAACCTGATGTATATTGTAACCGAGTTTGTTGGAATGACGGCTGGACTGACACTGATGGGGCTGCCGCTATGGGTAGCTGATCTCATAAGTTTCGCCTTTGTCTCTGTTGTTTTGCTTTTTATGGGATATTGGTCAAAAGAGCGATTAGGGATATTGGTCGGGGCAGTCAATGTCGTATTCATTATTGTCGCCTTTATGTCCCATCCCGATCCGGCTGAAATCGGAAAAGTATTTACAAGTTGGCCGGATAATATATCATGGGATCTAAAAGAAAATGGGGTGTTAATATTTATCCTGGCAACAATCGGAAATGCCATCGCTCCATTTATGTTGTATTACAACAATAACACGACCCTGGATAAAGGGTTAACCCGCAAAGATTTACGGTTAGGACGTATCGACATTGGAATCGGTTCTCTGTTGCAGCCGATCTTTGCGGCGACCGTCATGATTGCAGGTGCTGCACTCTTTGGACATGTGGCTAATCTCGATGAGTCCAATCCAACAGAACTAATTACCGCCTTCGAGCCGATTACCGGCCGCTTAGGTAGTATTTTGTTTGCAATAGGATTATTTAATGCCGGTTGGCTTGCCGCCATCACGATTTCCTTTTCTTCATCCTATACCGTTGCCGGAGCCTTTGGCTGGAAGAGAAGTCAAAACAATAAAATATCTGAAGCGCCGAAGTTCTATGCTTTCTATTTTGGCTGCCTGTTACTGGGGGCTGTGGCTATTCTAATCCCTGGCTTGCCGCTCAGTATGTTGGCCGTCTTTACGCAAATTTTTGCGATTATGTTGTTTGTTCCGGATCTGATCTTTTTAGTTATGCTTACG
>JAIRVF010000013.1 GCA_031254035.1 Paenibacillus sp. | reverse complement strand
ACTACTGCTTCATAATCTTCCAAGTGTATGGCTCATAAAACTCTCCCTTTTAAGGGAGCGATCTGCTGTCTTTATTGAATCTGGGATTACAGTTTCTGGTTAATCAACAGGCGTGATACTGGATATCTCCTTTAAGCTGTTGCACCTGAAGATTGGCGGCTTGCATGCAAGCCATGTCAACCGCTTTTTGAATCCTGTTTCTAGATATTGAGCCTTGCTTGCTAGCGCCGATCCATCAGATCCAATACCCCAATAACTACAGGTTTTCTATAAAGAAATTTCTCATTGATGTTTTTGTCATTATTTACAAATGTTAAACTCACCTCCCATTTTTTCAGCCATTTTACTATATAGGATATCCCATACTGCCTCTGTATTACCTTCTTTATATAATGCTTGAGCCATTGGATCACTAGAAAGTTCTCTTTGAGATTTCCAGGTCATTTTATGTTCTATTTTCATCTTCTAAAACAATAATCTTATAAGATTTATCTTTGACGATTAGTTTATTACCAACGAAAATGTCAATATTATCAAATTTTAATTCTATGTTGGTTTTCATTTCATTCAGATCTGGTAATTCGTTAACAAATAAATAAAAGTCATTGATTTTTAAACACTCAATGTCAATATCCATTTCTATTTTAGATATATCTTGATCTTTACGTTCAATGTTTTCGACTCTGCAAATAATTTTGTCTCCACTATCCATACCCGCTTTACCTTTACCAAACCGTCTTTCAAACTCTTCTTTCTCTTTTCGAGCAGTTTCTAATCCATAACGAGATATCAAATATCCTTGCACTATTTCATATTTTATACTAAAAAGTGAAGAAAGCTCATAATAGTTTGGTAGCCCTTCTTTGAAAATATGGACCAATTCACACATAAGTTCAGTAAAGTTACTATCCTTTATGAATGTCCCTAATTGACCTCTCTCGTCGTTCCCAAACCAGTCAAATTCATTTGAATCAGTGTCTACAATCACTCCAGCGAAATAAGGTTTAGCATATAGGAACTTTCTTTCCTCACTATTATTTGTATACACTAAAACTACCTCCCATTAGTTCAGCAAATTCTTTCATCCATGCCATATCTAACGCCGATTGATCTCGTTGCCTTAATAATTCTGCGTACTCTGGTTTAGTAAGTACATTTTGTTTTGCTTTATTCAGAGTTATTTGTGTATCTATATTATCCCAATTCCATCCGTTCGATCCCCGTTTTATACTAAGTGTTGTTCCATTCGGTAATGTAGCTCTTATTTCTGCCATATCAAAACCCCTTGCCGTCTCCAGATCCTGCCAACTAAATACACCATTATTAGGATGGTTATGTGTATATACCCCTTCTTTACACAAGTCTTGATATTTTGATATATCAATCTTACCTGAATGATAATCTGTGATAAGCTTACTTATCGGGTTACCATTTTTATCGAATATAAGGCCCCACTCATGGGGTTCAACTACATCTCCATTTCTCGTCATTTTCAAGTAATCCTCTGCGTTCTTAACATTTGCTGGTGATGGGTCATCAATCGCAAATCGACTATAGTCCCGTCCTGCTTTACCTTCAAATGTTGCCCCACTACCTGCCTTAACAAAATTATCCGTCCCCCCAGAATGACTACTCGTACTTGGCGGTTCCTCCCCAAATTTAGGATTCCCTCTCCTTCCAGCAATTCCCCCTTCTGCTCTCAACACATCATCCAAATGATCAATTTGACGCATGCCTGCTGCCAGATCCCCGGACTTCAACAGTGCTTTTAAACCAAGATGCGATAACTCCGCTCCTCCTAAGAGAAGTCCCGCAATATTAACGAAATCCTGATTCATCCCCCAAAAGGTCGGGTCAGTATCATAATCTGCATTGTCCAGGTCATTCAGCTTCTGGACGTTGATCGCCACATCCGCTACGCTTAACAACGCACCCCCCACTGAGAATGCGATCACTGCCACCGATGCTGTTGCACCAAATGTGAAGACCGACGCTACAAGTGCTACGGTCCCAAGCACAATACTCACTTCTGCCCAGAATCTTTGCGATGCATTTCCGATTTGAAAGAAAGTATATCGTGAATACAGGATGGTGTCATCTATAGTTTTGGCGACATAGTTCGGTTTTTGAGGAATGATTAATCTTAGTTCTACTTCTTTAAAAAATGGTTCAGCTTCTTTAAAAAATGGTTCAGTTTCTTTAAAAAATGCATGTACTATATTTCCGATCAGATTTGGCTCAGGGGCCGGAGTCTTCGGAGTTGTTTCCGCCGGTATAGCTTCAGGTGTCTGCTTGCTTACTACATCTTCACTATTGCTTGGGGCTTTTTCTTTCTTTTCTTCATACCTCTTAAGCATTTCGTTTTTATATTGATTATATGCTGTTTGGTATTTATCTCTCTCTTCGATTCGATCTTCATCTGTCTTTTCCTTTTTCTTTTCCTTTTTCTCTTCTGGATTGTCGACGAATTTTTTAATATACTTCCCTTTTAGCTCGTTAACCCCGTAAGTACTCATTCTTTCGCGTGCCTTGTTAAGAGCATTGGGATCCTTAGCCACCTGTTCTGTGATCGACTTTCTGACATCATCTGGTTTAGGGAAGTTTGTTCCCCGACTAGTGGTGCCCATGGCGTATACTTTTCCTAAATTTTTATAATGCTCACTGAACAACTCATCGATGTATAACTCTTTCAATTCTTCATCCTTCAGCATGTCAATAAAGTCCATCTCTACCTTCTTAAAGAGGACTTTGGCACTTGTGATTCCTACATAATCCTTCATGATGGCGATAGGTATTTGTTTATCCATGGTATGAAAAGAAATACAATCTGTCGCAGTCATCTTAATCGAGTCAACCGGCGATTCTTTACTCCCTAATTCCAGTTGGTTACTTGCTGTCACAATCAGGTATTGATCTGCCTCGATCCTGACATCATTCTGATCCAAATGAATGCGAACGGTTCCCTTCTCAAACAGAACCCCGTCATCCCCAAGCTCCATTTTCGCTTCTCCGGGCATATGGAACACTTTTGTGGTCGGCTTTTGAAAAACGGTCCTGGACTTCATTTCTTCGCCGCCACCCCGGGTCGAGTTGATGGCAATTGCCTTCTTCTCGACTCCATTCGGGAAATATACCTTGATCCGCGCGCCTTCCTCCGGCATACAGTGGAATATATTATTTCCTTCTGGCGAATATGGAAACCACCAATTGCTCTGATCATCATGCTCGTCGTCAATATCCAAATGGACTTTCACCATATTATTCGCACGCTTTAGCACCCGACCTTCCAAGGAAACACCCTGAATCGCCTGATTGAGGCGCGACTTCCGGCGGAGTGCATTTCGTTTGACTAATACGTATTCATGCTGTAAGATTCCATGTTCGTATGTAATAACCGATTCAGTAATGACCCAAATTTGACGTTTGAATCCTACATTCTCTCCAACTTGAAAATATTGATTGGATGTCACACGATAGCTGATCCAATCGGACTCCGATATTTCATCCGTTCCTTTAGTTTGGGCCTTGTAGCTGAGATAGCTGCTATGATCCTGAATCATAGCGTAGCTACTCGCTTTTATATCTTTGCCCCAGGAAAAGTCGGGGACTCCAAAATAAATCCGGGCCGCATCCATCGTGACATCGGGAAGAATGACAGTTCCAATCCGGGAAGCCATTCGTTTCATAAACTGCCAATCGGTCTCCCGATATTGCACGATCAAATCACCAATCGTCGATCCCGGTTCCGTCGCTTCATTTTGCGCATCGCCCTTGGGGTAGCCGTCAACTAACTGTTGAATCATTCGAGTATAGGTAAGATTCTTATTCTGAAAAGACCGGCTTCTCGGTGTGATGTCCATTACATAGGATCTTGAGATTGCTTCAACCTCCACATGTGGAATGCCGTCCTCTATCCGGATATCAATGTTCGATATACCTCCAGCGAACCAATTCTGGCTGCTTGCCTTGTCTTGTTTACCGATCATCAAGCTATCTTGAAAATCTCCTTTTCGTAAGCAAGACTCTGCATGTTCTTCTGTCATGACCGCAATGAAGGAACATCTGGCGTGTTCATTGAACTTTCTTTCAATCCGCAAACTGCGTATACCTTTTACTTTATACGGCCATTGCAGTTGAAATCCATCCCCTTCATGCCTTGCGTCCATCTTATCCCTCCTTCCTTATTTGATTCCTCCCGGCAATAGCTCATAAGGTGCAGGATCCATTCCATTTGTTAAAAATCTTATAACCCCTGTCCAGCGGCAGAAGAGACAAGAGTTTGAGGTTAGTGCAGGTACCCCTTGTATTAATACATTCTTTTTTCCCCCTGCCCATCTGGCACTCGTGCCCATACTACTATCGGCTGTTGCAAGAAGTCCCAGATCGAATTGGGGAACACATGGATAGATTTTATTTCCGGGATTCTCTGGATCAAATATATATGGTGTCTCGTCAAGAACCGGCTGACCTCCTATTAGCTCCGGCTCCAGAGGGGGACTGCTTATTTCCGCTAGTTTTAGTGGGTGTGCCAAACTTCTGCAAAAGCCAAATGAATAGATATTTCCATCGATGTTTTTGCCTGGCTCATCGAATTCAACATCACCTGTCACATGATCGGAGGAGGCTACGACACAATCTTCTACAGTCATCAAAGGATTGCCATTAACGTATACCCCATGACTCTCAGTCTGGTTCAAAATATCCTCATGGGTCCCAAATGAACAATACATATAAGCACCACGGGTTACATAAGTATCTTCAGATCTCCATTTTTCTTCTACCGTCAGTTTCTGAATGGTCGCTTTAGTCAAAAAAGTGCTATACGGAGGAATAGCCATTTGGATCACCTTCCCTAATAGATTGAATTCTGCGTAATTTTAATCCATACAAGTTTCTTCTGAGCAGCTCTTCAGCAACTCCAATGCGTACGATCAAGTACGAGGACTGGAAGTATGGCATTTTAAAAATACTCAAATCTCCAACAAGACTTTCATTCAAAAGCAGTTCATCTGACGGTTGGACGCCTCTCGACAGATCCGAGCGCACGGTATGGGGAATTTCCTTCAACTGCATGATTGAATAAAGAAGCTGCAATTGACGTACTGTATCAATCAAAACTACTGATTTATAGTTGATTTCAGGAGCGAATTGGCTAAAGATATCGCGCATCTTATCGGATACAAGCAGAACCGGGCGTTCGATTATACAACTATAGTTCATCTCAAGCTTTGACTTTACAATTACAACTTCGTATTCCTCCGCATATTCATATCCCTTAAGCAGCCGATCTGGGAATGATTGACCCCCAATTGCGGTATCCAATCGCCGGTCTTGTTCAACAATAAAATACTCCATCTCTTCACCCTTTGCTTTAACCAAGTACCACCTAATGATTCACCCAGATTATGCTTTTCATTTGTTCTTCCGTTAAGGAAACTTTAGATGCATCACACGACAACATACGGCTTCCTGCCAATACTGCACCTGTAAAATCGGTTCCCTCTAACTCAGCATGCGTAAAATCTCCAGCAATTTGAGCGTTGCGAAAACTAGCATTTCTCAAATTGGCCCTTTCAAATCGGATTCCATGAAGGCCAAAAAATGTCCCATGTTTTTCGCTCATAACATCTCTGCCTCCAATAACGTCATCGAATAGGGCTCCTTCCAGGCCACAGTCCCTGAAGTCTGCATCAAATACAATACTCTCGTGGAAATCCGCTTGGCCACATGAACAGTCTGTAAACTTGCTGCCAATTAAAAGGCCGTTTTTAAAGTTACTTCCAGATACATTTACTTGTTCAAACCGGGTATAGTTTAATTGAATTCCTTCATAATTTCCCTGGGAAATATCCACGTGGGAAATATGATCAAACATGTATGCATGCTTTAACCCAATTTCCAACCAGCCCTTACAAGTCACGGACGGACGTTGGAGCTCATTTGTGCGAAACACAGATTCAGTGATCTCTTTGTCCTTGTATTCCCCTACTCGAATTTCAAAGATAAGCTCCTTCTCAATACTTTGAAAGGAAGGCAAGAATTGAATTTGTTCCATTGCGTTCCGAACCGCATGAACCATATATAAATGAAAAGGGTATAGTGCCAGATTGTTGCGGACAATTTGCAGATAAGCTCTAACAATACAATTGGCCGGGCTATTCTGCATTTTTGTTGCAATGGCTTAGACAGCTTATCTATCGGGGCGGCGTGTTCTACAGTTGAGTAGCATTTTCAAAAACCTGCGAGAAAAGCGAACATAACAAAAAAACAGATCGATCATGGTAGTATCTGACCATAATCGACCTGTTCAATGCAACGGAATAGCGTTATCCAGGTAAAAAAATCCAACCATTTCTATGCAAACAAAATAGAGAAATCTTTATACGGGAAATACATCGGTTATACGTGTTATTGATTGAATGTTTCATTGGATACTGTGTTACCCCCACCAAAAAATGACACTTTGAAGGACACGAAATTTCTTTAGCGTGTTATTACTCATCTTGAAAACCTATAACAATCCATTCATCAATAATATTCCAAAAATTCACATTGTACTCTGGTTGATCATTTGAAAACCATAAAGTGGCGTTATCGTTTTCAGCATTTTCATAATCAATTGCCACATAGCCACCCATTCCATTTTTAAAAAAACCAAAAGTTGTTTGAAGATTAATTTGAACTGGCTCGTTCAAACTTTCAATTATCCCCCACTCGTCGTCACCAAAAAAAGTCACATTCTCCAATGGGACTAGCCCCATTGCTTTACTCGCATAGAAGTAAAATCCATTGTGAAGGTTTTCATAAAAATTCTGAATTGACTGCGGGATTTTATCCCAATTATTTTGCAATTCAAAGTTATTAAATGATTCTAAAGGATTCCTTCCCTCATAATATTGAATTTCACCATTTTGTGATTTCACAGAGTATAAAATAGAATATCGATCGTCGAAGTATATCAAATCAACTTCATAAAGATTTTCGGCTAAATATGATATTGTGTTACTTAATGAAAATGGTGAACAAGTTCTCCATACTTCTAGTAGTAATTCTATTCGCTTATCAGTCTCATTATTTACGAAAATATTAAACCACGACTTTGGAATTACCTCAGATCCAATATTCCTAACTTGATTATATGGAACAATTTTTATACTCTGATTTTCGCTTAAAGTGTATTCTTTCAAAAATTCTAGTTTTGATTCCATGTTTATAATCCTCCTTATTACTTTACGGAATTATTAAGTGTCTGGTTAAGTTGATTAGTGTTTGATTTGACGGGAGTCTTGTACGATCTTGTTCTTGGGGTTGTAATCTAAATTTACATGATATTTTTCCCCCTTTGACTTTAGGCATGCAAAAAAGGCTCATTCCTAACTCATAATTCAAGTTGGAATAAGCCTTTGAAAGTATATCAAGCATGGTTGTAAGCTTTTTACAGTGTTTGGTTTATTGGTTGTTCGATCCTGCTGTCACAATGTAAACCCGAAATATTTACAAAGTGGTTATATGTGTTATTGGTTGAATGATGGGGTTCATTCGGCACTGGGGATCAACTCAATTTGCACCTAGAGATATTAATCAAGCAAATCAAGATAATATCTATCGTTCTCTTCAATCTTTATCAAAAACTCCTTTAAGGATTCTGCTATTTGAATGTCATAGTAGTATATTGGATTTACAAGACCCCCACTTAAATCTATTGACATCAAAGCTGACTCGCTGCTTTCAAAAAAGATTAGTTTACCCTCTTCATACTCGTCATATATTTCAATATCCGGAAAAAATTCAAAATCATTTTCTCTTGTTCGAAAATCACACACTGAGTATGGGTCCATAATCCGATTAATAGTATACTCTGAACCTTTAATAAATCCATAACCAATCTCTAGATAAAATTTCTTTAGTTCATTAGGTATTTTAATACCTAGTTTGTGTTCAACTTCATTTATTTCATCTAATGTCACTTTATAAAAACTATTCTCTTCGTTCTTTTTCACAAAGTCATAACTAATCATTTTTTACCTCCCTTGAATAGTTTATTTGCTGGGGAACCCGTTCCGTGAATTCCACCCTGATGCTCGTCTGGGAATTTCGCTGGATGTATATTCCACCATTCATGTTCTCCACCATATGTATTTTCGATTATATGATGAGCATCATACTTATCCCCCTTTTTCCTAATCACTTTACCCGTCTTTTCAGAAACAACGTCTTTATCGTAAGTAGGCCATTTTTGACCTGTTTCCTCTTCCCATTCTACAATAATCTTATCTTTATTTTTATCAAACTCTGCTCTATGTTTTGCAGTATCCTTCGGTGACAATTTTTTATATTCTTTATTTCTTAGTGCTTCTTTCAGTTTTTCAATCTGATTCTTCGGTAACTTTCTACCAGTACGTGTCTCAATATCTTTAATATATTTTTTTATTAATTCAGAATCAATATTCCCCATGGGTTTAGTGACATCTTTACCCGGTCCCTCACTCCTTCCCTTCTTCCCATTATGACCCTCCCCGCCCTTAGAGAAGAACATGGATTCCTCATTCTTAACGATTTCTAGTGACTTTATTCCGTTTGTTGTCTCGATTCTCACGATATAAAAGGGCTTATTTTCTATCGAAAACCGGTTCATCTTCTTGGCTGCTGCCTCAAGAGAATCGAGTGTTTTTTCTAATAAGGAACCCCTCGTCTTGAATCTTCCGTCACCTACAGCACCACTTTTCCCAAAAATCTTTCCTTTATTACCTTCGTGTTTTAATAGTCCCCTAATGCCTTTTTTCGGGTCCTTGAAAAAATTCTTCAAGCTTCGAGCCTTACTTGCCAACGACGCTCCATCCGTCAGAACAGTAAGGCCTAACTCTAATGCCATTATATCCGTTTTCTGCTTTCCATAGCCTACATTGTAATTTTCTTCTTTTGTGCTTGTAAGGTTACTTAGGAAGGGTGCCTTAGCCGCTTCCAAAATGGGTTCAGCGAAACTTTTCATAGCTGCTTCAGCATCTGTTTTTATCTCTTCCATAGATTTCTGAAAAGTTACCAAGTCCCATGCATAATTGACTCCTGAAACTACTCCCTTTAACGTCTCATTACGCTCCATTAATGGAGCTGTTTCTTTCCCACTAAACTGCGAGTACAGTTCTTGGTTTTTCTGATCACCATTTAACGCTGTGTAAACCATATCTCCTATATCTACTACAAAGCCCCATAGTTCTTTTCCCGTATCTATAAGAGCATCATTTGTTCCTTGATGTCTAGCGTCTATATTTTCTCGAATTTTACGATGTTTAACCTCCTCAATCCCATACTTCTGTACATCTTGTTCAAATTCACTTAAAATCCGCTCGTATTTTTCTCTTACCCCTGTAGCAGAAAACTTAATTAAATCGCTCTTGGAACTCACTTCTTCTTCCAGTCCCAGCGACCCTTTTACCTCTTTTTGCATAGTTGGCGCGTCGCCTTCATCTGCTTCCACTGTATCAGCAATACTTTCTAAGGACAAGCTTTCATCCGCTTTTATCTCGATGTGATTTCCGTGCAAATTTATGCTGCCGGATGCTAATATGCTTAGCTGTTCACTTCCAGCAAAATTTATCTCGGTGTAACTGTTCATCCCAATGTACAACTGCTTGTCTATTCCTGTGATGTTTAGTTCTTTGTCACCTAATGTAAACTCCTTGCCATGCGGATTACCAAATGTCTTCACGCCTGGATCAGTCATCTTCTGCTGCTGTTTTTCTGCATAGTTAACTCCTGGTTCATGCCTTACCGATTGAATAACAATGGCCTCATCCTCATCCGGACTTGGAAAATACAACTTCACTTTACTGCCCATTTCCGGCATCATATGCCATACTTGATTCCCTTCGGCAGCATATGGAAACCACTGAGCGGTATCATGTTTTTGATCATTATCCATATCTAAGTGTACCTTAACTTGTTGACGACTGACCCCAATAATTTTACCGTTTATGGCCGCCCCAATGATGGTATTATTATGTATTTTCCCATAAGTGTAACCTTCACGTGGGCCGCATTCATAAGTCCATATTAGTCGTCCATGTTTCATCTCGGCTTTTCTTTTTGCTATTACATTGGTGTGGGATCCTATAATTACTTCATCCCCGATATCCAACAACCCAGCCCACTCAAAGGAATAGATCGTCATGTTTCCTCGGGTTTTCTTAACATGTTCACTAGAAGCAGTATATTGATAGGCTTGAATTCGTCTCGTCACCATAAGCGGGTGATCTTCTTTCAATTCGATCTGGTTTCTCCCTTCGGGAATACCAATCCAGAAACGAGGGTTATGCGATGTAATATCTGGAATAAGAGAAGCCTTGGCATGGGATGCGAGTCTCTTTAAGAAAGACCAATCTGTCTCTTCATACTGCATAATAAACTTTCCTGTTTGTTTGTCTAGAAACGTATGGTCAATATAGTCACTCTTTGAATATATGGAAACCACATGATTAAATATCTCGGTATATCGCTGATTTACATGCTGGAAGCTTCTTTCTTTCTTCTGTGTATCCATGTCATAGGTATGTGAGATCGCCTCGACTATAACCTGATGTTCCCCATGCATAACCTGAAACGAAACTTGCAAAATTTGTCCGAAAAATAGAGGTCTTGGTTTCTCATTCACAGAGGAATCATATATTTCAAGATAATCATGAAGCCCGGACTTCGTTAAGATCCGTTCTTCTACATCTGCAGATACTCTACCGATAAGCCGTAATCTCGCATGCTCTCCGATCTGATGTGTGATTTCGAGAGATTCAACACGAACTATTCCATATGTCCAGACCACTTGAAGCGTTTCATTAGTTACGTATTTATGAGTCTGCTGTGACATCCGTCTCCCCTCCTCTCATCAATTCCATCCTAATCTTGACCTCCGTTTTTAGCGATCTTAATCTTGCCGCCTAATGCACATGTCAGCGTAGCGCGGTCCAACAATGCAGGCTCATTATCGATCAACAAATCCTCTTTCCCAGCGGACCAACTACTTCCACATAATCCCGGCTGGCAAATATCCTCCACTTTTTTACAAAAACCAAATAAACCAATATTTTTTTGAACCACACAATCAGCGACGTTCATTACGGGTTTGTCTTTAATATATACACCATGAGACAGGGGCAAATTTAAAATTGAGGGGTGCGTTCCTTCGCTGCAAGTCAGTTCTGCTCCTCGTACAACATAAGTGTCTCCTTCCGCTAACAACCCTGCAGCTATTAGACCAATAATCGAAAATAATGACATGAAAGCATCTCCCCATTCCTACTGGACTTATCATTCAAAGAAGATTATTGTTTGAATAATTGCGGCAGACATCGGCCTCCATAAGTCAGCTAGTTCTGCTTTAAACTGAAAGCAGCCTTGCAGCAATCTGTCCCTGCACACGGTTAAAAAAACGAATTGATAAAACTGTCCATGTTCCGTTGGAATTAAGCAATCATAGGTTTCAAAACCCCTCTGCTTAAGAGACTCATTTTCTAATTCGAACAGCTTAATCTCCGGTTTCTTATTTTTGCTTTCAATCATCATGCAATCTTTTAACATTTCAAGGTCTATTTCAGTTTCTATAGACCCTCCCAAGTGGATTCCGCATGATATCTCCCCAGTACTATTCATAAAAAAATACTGGTCTCGAATCCGGGTATCTCCCTCTTTTTCAATAAATCCTTTAGACACAGGGGTTAAATCTATTGGCAAGGGGATTTCTAGTGCATTATTAAACAATCGTTGTTTTTTCAGCTTAATCCCATGGTGTTTGTAACATACATCGCCTTTGGCCACCATCTCTATCCAGTCCATTTCGGAAATGGTGTCTATTCCTTCAGTTAATTCACATTCACGCTTCTGATGGACTAGGTAACCTATTATTTGTTGATCCCAGTAATTACTCATCCAAGTCCCCTCCAGCTTGACTGACGCTCTCAAGTATGAACCCCGTCAATTCTCTGCGCAGTAAACTTTCAGCCGCATCCAGACTAACCAGATAGAGAGGCTCCCGTATTCCCTGGATCGAAATAAAATGATGTTTCTTGATTTTCTCCCTATCTACTACTAAACTTTTTAAGCTTCCATTCGGATAAAAATCAGTTTTAGGTGACAAGCAGTCCTCTGGAGGTACGTAAAATGACCAGTATGTGTGTTGTAAGTAATTTTTTCGATCAATCAGGTCTACTTGTTTGTATTCCATTTGGGGATTATATAAGGACAAAATATTTTTCATTTCATCCGACATCATAGGCCATGGTTTGGAAAGCCAGTCAAGATACTGCCCGTCAGAAGCTTGATCAACAGGGATAACAGAAACAGATGGTAGCTGGTTAAAAGATTTTGGCAAGTCTAGTCTCGGGGGATCTACTTTATAAATAATCCGATGATCGTCTTTTAACAGGTAATATTCCCTCATCTTTTCCTCCCCTTTCTTAAGGTACTGTATCAATAGATAGCAATTGTTCTTCGCTCAGTTGATATTTGTGTACATCACTTTCTGAAAAAATAGCGCCGCGAAGATTCGCACCTTGAAAATCTGCGCAGTATAGATCAGCTCCTCTAAAGTCCGTCCCTTCCAAATTTGCATCAGTGAATCTTATCCCGTGGAGTCCCGGTGAACAATGTAACCCCTCGCGAAACCCCTTTCCGTTGGTATTTCTAAATGAGGTTTCGCGTAGGTCACACTGACTAAAATCTGCATCTATGACAAGAGACTGACTAAAGTCAGATTGGGTCAACACAGCGCCGTTCCACCTTGTACCAATTAGAATACATCCCCGTAATTTACAGTTTGTAAGCTGACTTCCCCTAAAATCGGCATAACGCATTTCGGTATTATCCAAGCTTTGTCCTTGTAAAGAAAGTCCTGTTAAATCTTCGTATGCCAATTGAATGTCTTGTCTCTGAAGTTTCTTTACATACTTCAAAGTTTTCACTTGGGGATATGAAACAAAAATATCCTCGCTTAGATCTTTAAATTCTCCAATCCGTATCCGGAAAACATCCGATTTTGCTATATGCTTCGCCTCCGGCAACTCCATTGCCTCGCAAATTGCCAATCGGGCTATCGCAACGACAAATTGATGGTAGTAAGGAATGTACCTTAACATAATCCGCTCACTATCACCGGGTTGAAACAGCTTGAAATATCTCTTTAATTTCTGTGCTAGTAAACTCTGAAGCGGAGCAAATGAATTATAAAACCACGAAGCATCATACCAAGATAAGCATTCGTTCTCATCGCCATACCACTCTTCAGAATAAGCTTCGATTAAATAGGTATATTTTTGCTGTAATATAGATGTACGAAGTAATGAATAATGAATATAAGCAATAGGGGCCTTCTTCCCCCTATCTTGCAGTTGTTTGATTTTCAGGCACATCTGCTGAAAGGAATGAATAAAACCTTGGATAAGCCGATCTTTTTGTGAATGAAACTCTGCCTCCAAGATTGAAAACGTATCGTACATAGCGGATTCTAAAATTTCATCAATGATCTCCTGTCGGGTCTGTTCGCTATTCATCTTTACCCACCCAATTCAATTCATTTTGATTTCCGTTCCTTTAATAAGAATCTTTTCTTCCTCTAATTCGATACTATTTTCCTTACCTGATAGAGATACAGTATTTGCAGAGATCAGAATATTCTTGGATCCTAATGCAACAGTGCCATTTGCAGTGATCGAAATATCTTGATCGCTTACGATACTAATTCCTTTTTCATCGTCCAGCGTGATAAACATATTTCCCGACTTTATAATGATAGAACTTGGCCCCAAGGAGATGAGCTTTCCATATTTCGTATAGAATGTTTTAGTATCAGGATCTTCTTTAGGGTCTTTATCCGCTTTCGCTACAGCCTGGTTCTGGGAATGGCTTGCAACCGATTTCGATGAGGCGGCGGTTGGCTGTGAGGGGATTTCCCGTGGTACAGAACTGATTGCAATCCCCTCTTCCTCCTTTTTACTTGGGAAGTAAATCCTTATATTGTCGCCTATTTCAGGCATACAATACCATCCAGTGTTATCCTCAGAAGCATAAATAGTAGAATAAGGGAACCAATAGTCGGAGTTAGCATCCAATTGGTCATCCATGTCCAGTTTGGCTCGAATGGTATCCCTGTGAATCTGAATAACCTTGCCTTGAATTGATGCACCAATAATAGCTTCATTGTGAATTTTCTTTTGTCTCAAACCTTTTCGCGGATACAGCTTGTATTGATGCTCAATGATACCGTTCCTAGTTTCGGAAATAACAGATGCTACAACCAAATGATGCGACTTGAATATTACCTCATGACCAGGTTCAAACAATTGAGTCGATTGCACTTCATACATCATGTAATCCGTGTCACTAACTCCTGGAACACCGTTATCAACGGCCTTCTTATACTCTTCCATATCTTTTCGTACCGTATAATAAATGGTTGAAAGCTCACCTTTGTTTTGACCGGTAGGCACACCAAAATATATCTTAGGAAAGTTAAATCCATTTGCTGGAACCAGTGCTGTATAAAACCTAGAGGCCATTCGTTTCAGAAATTGCCAGTCTGTTTCCTCATACTGCATAATTAGTGTATTTGTCTTCTTGTGCGCTGTTGCCGTATCGATAAAATCTGCATTTTTATATGAAGAAATTACTTCATTGATCAAAGAGTTATATGAAATGTTGGGATTCTGAAATGAACGCTTTTTCACCTTAATATCAAGAAGATAAGAATGGGAGATAGCTTCGACATGTAAATAGTAAACACCATGAACCGTGTTGACCCTTACTTTACTGACTAGCCCGGTGAATAAACAATGCTCCGTCTTCCCAACATCATCTTGAATTACAACCTTAATAGAGGTTTCCGCATCGGTCTGATTTACATAACTGTCCTTTTTTTCCTCTGAAATAATAGCTGAGAATGTTAATGTTGAGTGTTTATTTATACCTTTTGTTATTTTCATATGCTGCAAATGTATAATTTTATAGGGGGCGATCCGAATATCACCTATAGCGTTACTAAACGTAGCAGCCATCTCCTTAACCTCCCGTATTTATTAATGTTTAATTCCTAATCCACAATCATCCTCTGACTCGCGCCCAGCCCCATCCCCATCCGGCTGCTACCGCGCGCCTGTTCGTGAATCCGGGCTAAATACTTATGTATCTCCACGTTGCTGTAATCTTTGTAAGTGATGCCAAGACGTCTGGCGATATAATGCAAAATAACGTCCCGGCTGACGGTACCTTCGTTCAGGCACATCATAGCGAACATCATATCCTGTGAGTCTGCGCTCCCTTTTCCGAGCATTTCTTCGGCGAATTGCCGCATAATAACCGGTGTGAGAGTACTTTTTCCAAAGGATGCAATGCGGACATGTAGTACATTAACGGTGTTGTATTCCGTGGCCATATCCTGAAAATTTTGATAGTCCTGGCGCAGTCTTGCGCCGTCCTTTAGCTTGAAGCGGCAAAGTTCCAGTTCGGATCCGCGCATCTCCAGGTGTTGATCCAGCACAATCTCGCTTCGGAAATCATGCCAATCGCTGTCTTCCCTGCCCTCCTGAAAACGGATTTTGACCACGCTCTCCCGTCCCGTTGCTATATACGAAAGGACTGCCGGCTGTTTCATGATGTAAATCCGGCCTTGGTGCTTGACAATCCCAGGTGCGACCGTCAGCGAATCAGACCCAACCGAGATGGTTGCCCCCGTCACGATGCCGTCCGTATAATCCTGATAATAGACGTCGGTAAAATCACGCGGGAAATCCCGCAAATTTTCCAGCATCGCTGTTTTTAAGATCCGGCCCTTATTGAATTTCGGTGCGATATGGGTGAACAATGACATCCCCCTTTCCAGATCCCGATGAAGTATTCAAATTTCAATCTTGCTGATGTTGCGGATACTGTGGGTACTGCTGATGTTGCGGGTACTGCGGATATCCCAGATATGGCGGGTACTGCTGATATTGCGCGCTGTACATCTCAAGCACCCTTTTATCAACCACATAAGTAGTCGCGATGATATCGTGAAGGGCTCGTTTGTTTTTGGTAAATGCAGCCATAATGAAACCAATACCTAAAGTTAATAGCGAGACGATCTTGCTGCAAAATCTCCCTACTGCACGACCAAATGAAATTCTCCTAAATTGCTCATCCACGACGATAATCCCAAGCGCCTTTTTACCAAACGTCCCCTGTAATTTGGAAGATTCCAAGATCGCATAATAAAGCCAACCGATGGATAAAAAGAATATCAATTTAATAATGAAAAAACCCTGGTACCATAACACTGCAGATCTGGTATGAGAAAACAGTAGGAGATGTTGAGTTAACATTTCAAAAACTACAGTTAAAAATCCAAGTAAAATAAACAGAAAGTATAAAACAATAACGTCTAATATATGGGCAAAAAGTCTCTTCCAAAATCCTGCGTACAATTTTTATCCCCCTATTCCTCTTCCTTACCTCGCCCCATCGAAAACATCCAACTTCGACCGAGCGATTTCGAGCTCACTGAATCAAAATCTTTCAATATCAGCCTTTCTCTTCGCCAAAACCGCGTTAGCTTGAGCGCAGCATTTCTCTCCATTCCGGGTGCTGAGCAGTGATATTAATTCAGCGATCCCGGTCGAGTTTTCAGGAAGTTGGATCGTTCCCTGCGGACTTTTCAAAATGAATTGCCCTCCGAGAAACCGGGTATGCTCCACACTTGTAATCTCTTCATATTTCAGCATTTGTCTGCCATTCCAGCGTCTCACCTTGATGGAAGACTCCCCTGCTTCGCCTTCCTATCTCGTCCCATCAAAAAAGTCCAGCTCCGACTGGTCACTCTCAAACGGGAATAGCGCTTTCCGACCTAACAAAAGACCCTCGTCCAGGCGTGTGATTGGCAGTACATGGAAGCCCCAATGATTGTCATC
>JAIRVF010000006.1 GCA_031254035.1 Paenibacillus sp. | reverse complement strand
CTCTGCGACGAACCAACCGGAGCTTTGGATTATGTGACAGGGAAGTCTGTCTTGAAGTTGCTTCAAGATTTGAACAGAGAAACGAAAAAATGCATCGTGTTGGTCACACATAATTCCGCCATTGCTCCTATGGCTGATAAAATTATTAAGGTGAAGAGCGGAATGATAGAAAGCGTTACGATCAATGAGAACAAACAAAGTGTTGAAGGGATCGAGTGGTAATTATGAAATTATTCTCGAAATTATTAAGGGATATTAAACAATCCATTGGACAATTTATAGCCTTGGTTTTGGTTATCACAGTAGGATCTTTTTTCTATACGGGGTTGGTCGCCTATAGTGGTAATCTTAGTGCTTATGTAAAGGATTCCTATAAAGAACATCATTTAAGCGACTTAAATGTCTATTACAGTCATATTTCCAAAGTCGATGTGGCTGCTTTAAGTAAAATTGAAGGAATCAATAAAATTGAAGGGCGATATACTTTTGATGCTACGCAAGCCTTTGAAGATTATAAAGCTACATTAAAAGTTCATTCGATCCCGGTACAAAATGAAATTAATACGCTTACTATGATTGAGGGGCGTATCCCGGCAAAAAAAGATGAGATCTTCGTAGATTCCCATTATGCCAAAGAACATCACTATCGTGTTGGTGATCAAATCAGTATAAGTACGAATGAAAAAAGCTTTAAGTTTACCATTAGCGGCTTGGGTGAAAATGTTGAACATGCAAAAAAGAACGAAACACAAGACCATAAAAACTATGGAATAGCTTATATTGCTGAAGAGTCTATACCTGAGGTCGCAGACGGCTTTACCTATAATGAAATCATGATTGATGCTAAAGAAGGTTACGATATTGACAAGTTAGGTAAATCCATTGAAGTACAAACTAAACAACTTACTTATTTGGATCAGGTTAGTAAAGAACGGTCTTTCAGTTATTCTAAAATAAATCAAACGATCTATAATAATGGGATGATGAGTAAGGTTATCCCTTTCGTTCTCTTTTTGATTTCAGCTGTGATCTTGTTTCTTACCATGTCGATGATGATCGATTCGCAAAGAAATCAAGTAGGTATTATGAAAGCTTTGGGTGTAAAAGACAGAAACATCATGCTTCATTACATGGGATACCCTGTTTTGGCAGGTATCGTAGGCTCAATCCTAGGTAGTGTCATTGCTGCTAATGTATTTATTCCATTTGTAACTGTGTCGAGTGCAAGGTCCTTCTCTCTACCTGGCATTAGATACTCACTTTCTTTAGTTTCGATCATTCCTCCCATCATTTTTTCAAGTGCTTTTGGAATGCTGGCATGTTACCTAAGCGGTAGAAACATACTAAAAGAACGCGCATCTCAAGCTATGCGTCCAAAACCGCCAAAGACGATGAAGAAGTTATTGATCGAAAGAATTCCGGGTTTATGGAGTCATATTTCCTATAGTTATAAACTCATTTTGAGAAATATATTTTTAAATAAACAAAAAGCGATAGCGAGTTCGGTAGGCGTTGTCGTAAGCACGACTTTATTGATAACTGCACTGGGTACTCAAGCAGCCTTGTTAAAAGTAGCTGACCAAATTGAAGATGTTTATACCTATGATTTACGAATAAATTATACGATGGGAACATCTTCTGATTCGATAAAACTACCCGCCGGTATTACAAATCGTTATGATTTAGCAACCTTTCCTGTTGAATTCATCAAAGATGGTGAAAAAGAGAATGCCTCGTTCGTCGTTACGGAAAAAGAAAACAAACTCATTCATTTCTTTGACGAAAATGACAATAAGATATTTTTGGACAATAATGGCGTGCTGGTACCCAAATCTTATGCGGGCAAATATCACATTGTAGAAGGGGATACCATCCAAATCAAGTTCACAGCACCAGAGTTTCATAATAAAACTGTAGATATGAAGGTTATAAAAATATCTAATCAGTATTCGAATCCGTCGTTTTATGGTACACCTGCTTATTTAAAGAGCTTTGACATAGGCTACAGTCCAACCTCACTTTTGGTTGAATCAAACAGCTCTACAGATCTTATAAGCGTACGTAACTTCTTCGAACAAGACCCTCATGTAGATACAATTACAGACAAAAATGATCTAAAAAAATCAGCTCAATATATTGTGAAACAAAACAGTTTTGTATTTATTATGTTTATCATTTGTGCCGTCGTACTCTCCTTCGGTGCCATCTATACGATATCTTCCATCAACATTTATGAAAGGAACCGTGAGCTTGCAACCCTTAAAGTATTAGGCTATCAAAAAAATAAAATAAACCGACTTATCTTTTTTGAAAACATCATATTAACCACATTTGCGGTACTTGTTGCTTTACCGCTAAGCGGCTATATGTATTCAATGATTATAAAGGTGCTGTCTAGTACCCATCAACAAATCCCAGATAAATCAAATATTTTTGTAATATTGTTATCCGTTATTCTTGCATTTTTACTTACCATTCTATCTAATCTACTACTTACGAGAAAAGTAACCAAAATCAATATGATTGAATCATTAAAAAGTATAGAATAACGGAAAATGGCCTGGCTTATTGTTTCATCAGCCTATACAATGGCTTTCAGCGATGAGGTGAGGGGGACAGGTCCCCCTAGGTCGCCAACACCTAACACGAACGGCAGAACTGCGTTTTTCTTTTTCTCCTCCGGAAGATAATTACTTCGATTGCTGATATTCTACCCTGTACTCCATGGATAAATTTGTTAGAATAGTATGGAATTAAATCGGGGAGGGTGTCGGTCATGTCGGGTTATTTGCGGGGGGAAATCGCGAAAATGGCAAACGTGAGTATCGAAACTTTAAGATATTACGAAGATATCGGAATTATTTCGCTGCCACTACGATCAGAATCCGGCTATCGTCTTTATTCGGAAGCGGTGCTGAGTCAACTTGCTTTCATAAAAAACGCCAAGTCATGCGGGTTCACACTGAACGAAATCAAAAAGGCGCTAACAAAGTCCGTGAGTGGTCAGATAAACATTGATCATTTTATTGCTGTGATCGACAAGAAAATGGACAGAATCCATTCGGAAATCGCCACGAAGGAAGTAACGTTGGCAATGCTTGATCAGCTGAAGACGAATTTGCAAGCAGCAGACAAACATCCTGAAATACAGGCGACGCTCCGAATACTCCATATGGAATCGTAGCTTGACATTGTACCTTACTACAGGTTCTAGAATGAAAGCATTAAACCAGTAGGGGGGAGTAACATGGAAAAAACGAGCATCGAGCAGCTTGCTGCAATCAAAACCTATTTAAAGCAAAGTAACAGATATGAAAGCAAAACGGTGTTTGAAATTCGTAGGGAAATGGCCGAGGCAGCTGGAAAAATGCCCAAATATCAAGATATTACGATATATAAGACAATGATCGGACAAATAAGTGGAGAATGGATCGTTCCTTCCAATCCTACTCCGGAGAATGACAACCAAGTGATTCTTTATTTTCACGGTGGTGGATTTGTCGCTGGTACTTGTGATTTTTACCATGATCTGTGTGCAAGAATTGCGAAAGCAAGCGGTGTAAAAGTTTTGAACGTCGAATATCGGCTTGCTCCTGAGCATCCTTATCCCGCTGCCAACGATGATTGCTTGATGGCATATCGCTGGTTACTCGAGAATGGATATTCGCCCCGTAATATCGTGTTTGGAGGAGATTCTGTCGGGGGCAGCCTTGTTCTAATGACGATGATTTCTTTGCGTGATAACGGCGAAGAGCTTCCGGTAGGAGCTTTCCTCATTTCGCCGCATACCGATCTCGTCCATTTGGATGGTGAATCGTACATGAGCCGAGCAGAGCTTGACCCAACTGGGAGTTTAGCGGGCAATAAAAGGATACTGAATGATTATCTAGGCAGTAACTTGGAGGAAATCCCCTTACTATCACCATTAAGGATGGATTTGGAAGGGATTTCTGATTTATTGATTCAGGTAGGCGATCATGAAGTGCTGTTAAGCGATTCTTTGCGTTTCAAGGAACATGCAATAACTGCAGGGGTCAATGTTGAACTAGAAATATGGGAAAACATGTGGAGTGTCTTTCACTTTTTAGCATACATGCTTCCAGAGGCACAGCAGGCTATCAACAATATTGGTCGATTTGTTCAAACAAGATTGAAGTGAATTACAGATTCGCACTATGACACAATGTTGACCAGCACAAGCTGCTGTTAGACATTAAGCAATGGAACTACATGTTTCAACCAACCCAATCCATCTAAACCGAAAAACTTCAGCCAATCTTTGTGGCTGGAGTTTTTCGGTTTATATCATTCCATGTGAAAATTCCTGCCGGCAAAGTGGGCACAAAGGCCGTAATACACTTGAATTTTTAGGCTAGGGGGGTATAGAAAAAAATTCTTGGAAATGTATTGACTGCATATAGGGTACGGGGGTATACTAATTTCAAGGAAAGCGATTGATGATACAAAGCGGATAACTCATAAAGCTCATTTTAATAAAAAGACATGAACAAATGAAAGAATAAATTTAGCGAAACGCATAGGAGTGATGAATCGTGGAAGCCGGGGCTAAAAGTGTAAGCAGTGAAAGCAAGCAAACAACATTGCAAATAACAGGAATGACCTGCGCAGCGTGTGCAAATCGGATTGAAAAAGGTCTAAATAAATTGGAGGGCGTCTCATCTGCCAACGTGAACTTTGCATTAGAAAAAGCTAGTGTAACATATAATCCAAGTAGTATCGGCGTCGATAAATTAGAAGAAACAATCAAGAAGCTTGGTTATGACACAGCTAAAGAAGTGGCAAACTTTAGTCTTGAAGGAATGACATGCGCAGCATGTGCGAATCGAATCGAAAAGGGCCTGAGCAAACTGCCTGGGGTAACGAATGCAGCCGTTAACTTTGCAATGGAAACAGCAAGAGTCGAGTTTATACCCGCAGACGTTTCGATTACCGATATGCAAAACAAAGTGAAACAGCTCGGTTATAAGGCGGTCACGAAGCAAGAAAATAAAGATGCGGGTGACTACCGGAAGAAGGAAATTAAGCGACAAAAAGGTATGCTGATTCTCTCGGCGATCCTTTCCTTCCCGTTATTGTGGAGCATGGTAGCGCATTTTTCGTTCACATCATGGATCTATATGCCGGATATCTTAATGAACCCATGGTTTCAGCTTATCCTGGCTACACCCGTTCAATTTTATATAGGGAAACAGTTCTATGTCGGAGCCTATAAGGCGATTCGAAACGGAAGTGCCAATATGGACGTACTGGTATCCCTTGGGACTTCAGCCGCTTATTTTTACAGTCTCTATTTGACCATTGACTGGGCTCTGGCAGGAAGCAGCATGCATCATGGTCCGTCGATGTACTATGAAACAAGTGCAATACTGATCACTTTGGTCATCATGGGTAAACTGTTTGAATCACGTGCAAAGGGCCGTACCTCTGAGGCGATTAAGTCATTAATGGGGTTGCAGGCAAAGACTGCACTCGTTGTGCGTGACGGTCAGGAAATTACGATTACGGTTGATGAAGTCATGGTAGGCGATATCGTTCTTGTTCGTCCCGGAGATAAAGTACCGGTGGATGGTGAGGTGCTGGAAGGCACATCATCGGTAGATGAATCCATGTTGACAGGCGAAAGTTTACCGGTGGAAAAGAAAGCGGGTGATGCCGTCATCGGGGCAACGATGAACAAAAACGGCATGCTTCGTATTCAAGCAACAAAAGTTGGTAAAGAAACCGCGCTAGCACAAATTATTAAGGTTGTTGAAGAGGCACAAGGTTCCAAAGCCCCGATCCAGCGGGTGGCAGACGTCATCTCCGGAATCTTCGTTCCAATCGTCGTGGGGATCGCCGTTGTAGCTTTCCTAGTTTGGTACTTCTTCGTAACGCCAGGCGACTTTGCCGGAGCACTGGAAAAAGCAATAGCTATCCTGGTGATAGCCTGCCCATGTGCACTTGGTTTAGCAACCCCTACCTCTATCATGGCGGGATCGGGACGCGCAGCTGAACTCGGAGTGTTGTTTAAAGGCGGCGAGCATCTTGAGCAAACACACAAGATTGATACCATTATTCTTGATAAAACGGGAACTGTCACCAAAGGTAAACCTGAGCTTACCGATGTATTAGCAGAAGAGAACGAAGAGGAGTTTCTTAGACTTGTCGGCGCTGCAGAGAAAAACTCGGAGCATCCTTTGGCAGAGGCCATTGTTGCAGGTATTCAAGAGCGTAATATTTCACTTCCTGGAACAGATGCATTTGAAGCTATACCGGGTTACGGTATTAAAGCAGTGATCGACGGAAAAGAGTTATTGATCGGTACTCGCCGTTTGATGGAAAAATTCGAAGTCGATGCAAAACATGCTTATGAAATCATGTCGCGGCTCGAAGAAACCGGGAAAACAGCGATGCTTGTTGCCATCGATAAACGTTACGCCGGTATGGTAGCAGTAGCTGATACGATTAAAGAAACCTCCAAGGAAGCCGTCAGAAGATTAAAAGAAATGGGAATTCAGGTCATCATGATCACAGGTGACAACGAACGGACAGCAAAAGCAATTGCGGCTCAAGTTGGAATTGATCATGTACGTGCAGAAGTGCTGCCCGAGGGGAAAGCGGAGGAAGTTAAAGCCCTTCAAGCTCAAGGCAAAAAAGTGGCCATGGTCGGTGATGGCATTAATGATGCACCAGCACTGGCAACAGCGGATATTGGTATGGCCATTGGTACGGGGACAGATGTTGCAATGGAAGCCGCAGATGTGACACTGATGCGTGGTGACCTTACAAGCATTCCGGATGCCATCTACATGAGCCGTAAAACGATGAGCAATATTCGCCAAAATCTATTCTGGGCACTTGGGTACAACACGCTTGGCATTCCAATTGCAGCACTTGGTTTATTGGCACCTTGGATTGCAGGAGCTGCGATGGCTTTAAGTTCTGTTTCCGTTGTACTGAATGCCCTTCGCTTGCAACGTGTCAAAGTACGTGCGAAATAAGTAAACAGGCTAAAAGACCAGGAAATCAAAGTAGATAAAGTATCCATGAAAGGAGGTGATTACGATGCAAGAAGCAAGTATGAAAGTAAACGGAATGAGTTGCCGCTCATGCATTAATAAGATCGAAAGTTCACTAGATATGATGGGTGTGGAAGGTAAAGTGCATTTTGATCAAGGGACCGTACAGGTGAAATATGATGACTCGAAAGTAAACTTGGTAGAAATTAAAGAAGTGATCCGCAGTAAAGGGTACGATGTTGAAAACTAAGAACTGAGAACTGTGAACATTCATGGGGAAGAGGAGTGAGGAACATGTTAGAGTCGGTAAAAATCTACAGCATCCCCACATGCAGCGATTGCAATTACGCCAAGCGCTACTTCAAGGAACAAAACATTCCCTATACAGATTATAATTGTGAAGAAAATGTGGATTATGCGATAGAAGTTAAAAACTTGACTGGGAAACAAATTGTCCCGACCATTGTTATTGATGATAAAGTATTCATTGGTTTTGCTGACAACTTCAAGGAAATTAATGAACTATTGAAATAGAATAAATAACCGATCCTAATCAGGGACGATCGGCAACTAACACAAACTAAACGTGTCTGAAGTAGGGAAGTTTTTGAAAATAAGCCCATTGTCGAATTCTCCTTTCATCATTAAACAAAAATGCCGCTTTAATACGGCAGCCTTAAACGGTTGCTTGTATTAAAGCGGCATGTGCTTCACGCCGAAACAATTTTGGTTAAAGTATACTCGATTGTCATGAATACTACAATTATAAGTTGGTGGGCCTTACCAGAACATAACCGCTAAACCCATGAAAATTGACTATTGTTTCAGGGTTCAATATAATGAAAGGAATTTTTTGTCAAATACCATCAGGAGGAACACAAATGAATAACTGTCATTTACTCGATATTGAGTTTGAGCATAACGGTCAAAATCAGGTCATCACTCCCGCACTTATTCAGGGTGAACATGATAACATTCTCGTTGACTGTGGTTACCCGAACTTTCTCCCTTATCTTGAAAAGGCGATACAGCAAAAAGGAATCTCTTTCGAATCAATTACGAAGTTAATCGTAACGCATCATGATATGGACCATATCGGTTCGCTGGCTGAAATCAAGCGCATGTATCCACATATCACGATTATTGCGTATGAGCTGGAGAAACCGTATATTGAGGGAGCGAAG
>JAIRVF010000147.1 GCA_031254035.1 Paenibacillus sp. | reverse complement strand
CGCCTCTTTCACTTTCGAATCTTTTGGTGGTACAAATGATTCTATAGAAAAGGCGCCCTTTTTGCTATTCATTTTTTTGTATATTTTTTTTGTATATTATTGGTTAATCAACAGGCGTGCTTATGTATCATGCTCTTTTTGATATCATTCCTTTTCAAAAAGATAGTAGTCGCATACTAACGGACACCACAGCGCTTAAACGCCCAGAAACACCGCCAAAAGCGAGCTCTTTCACTAATTAGCAGCATCTGTGTCCGTTAGCCAAAACACATCATACCTCTCTTAACTAAATACCCCCCATAACCGATATATAAAGTGTGAATATCCTAAAAGTAACCAAATTGAGGGGTGTCTGCTATGAATACCATTCAGAAAGCAGCTAGTAGTAGTTCCTACCGAGTAACGCCAATATCCGCAAGGGATGCAGAGATGCAATCTCTGATGAAGCAAAGAAGCCTGCTAAATGACAAAATCGTTGAAGTGAAGTCCAATCAAGAATTGAACAGTAAAATAAAAACGGAACGGATTAAAACCTTAACGACTGAACTTCAAACGATCGACGCTCAAATTGCCCAAAAGCAGTTGGAAATGCAAGAGAAACGTAAGTCAGATTCATCAGCAATGCAATCAGCAACGAGTCCATCTAATCCTGCCAACCACACGAATGCAAGCAGCACCTCAGAACCTTCCTTAGACCACATTGCTACAGTTTCTACCCTATATAACAACATTGGCAAATTATCGAATGTACGAAGCAAATTACATAGTGAGACAGTGACGATCGAATCGGAAATCAAGTTGGACAGGCTACACTTGGATGGTGATTCAGGGGATTCCGGCAAGGCTTCCATGCGTGAAAATGCGGAAAGAACCGTAATCAAGAAGAAGGCCGAACAAGCCGCGGCAATTCAAGCGAAAGTAGCTGCTGTCGACGAGAAAATGGGCAATGAGATAAAAAAGGTGAATCAAGCTCTTCAGAGTAAAGACAGCAAGCCGGAGACGGACAGACTGCCCGATGATCAATTGCAAAGGTCAGATCAAGCGAATCAAGTGGTAGGTTTTGATCGGGCGGTGCAAACTTCTAATGATGATCAACAGGTAGAATCCGTTACTTTGCATAAAGCGATAGATGTTCGGATTTGATGTAGCTAAGGGTGAACGAAGCATTCCATGCACTTGGGCGAAAGGACCGGCGTCTGCGGCAGGATAAAGGGGAATTTCAATTTTAATATAAATATAATTTTGCCATGCTTTAAAGTAAAAGATCAGGAATTCCACGTGCGGATGGTATCCCTGGCCTTTTTTTGTTGGAATTTTAAATAGGACTCACGAACTTATCAGAAGATGAACAAGGGGCAGCATACGACACTTCAGCGATGCAGCCTATAGGATATAATTGGAACAGAAATTCAAGATTTGCTGGAGTAAATTCAGGGATACATATCAAATGGCAGTATAAAATGCCGGCTCGTGGAATTGGATCAGCGATGTGATTGCCGGCGGAGCTGGATTATTAACAATATCGATTTGACTTGTTCGTCAAGAAGGGGTTATCTTGAGTTAGATGTAAACTTTTCCTTTTTACCAAATCAAGCATTTAACAGAGGAGGCGTCTTGTTCATGAAAAATCTGCAATCCAGAGCAACCTTGTCCAGCGGTTATTCTATGCCATGGCTGGGACTTGGTGTATACAAAGTACAGGAAGGTCAAGAAGTGGTCGATTCCGTTAAAACTGCTATTGCACATGGCTATCGCAGCATTGATACAGCGGCTCTTTACAAAAACGAAGAAGGCGTTGGACAAGCGATCCGTGAATCTGGCGTTCCGCGCGAAGAACTGTTTATTACCACAAAAGTGTGGAATTCTGATCAAGGGTACGATTCCACGTTGAAAGCTTTTGAGGACAGCATAACCAGACTTGGACTCGACTATGTGGACCTCTATCTGATTCACTGGCCGGTCAAAGGCAAATATAAGGACACCTGGCGGGCGCTGGAGAAACTGCAGCAGGACGGCAAAGTTCGTTCGATCGGTGTATCCAACTTCCATATCCACCACTTGGAGGATTTGATGAAGGATGCCAATGTGAAACCTGCCGTTAACCAAGTGGAGCTGCATCCACTGCTCAGCCAAAAGGAACTCCGTGAATTTTGCAAAGCTGAGGGCATTCAAATTGAGGCATGGGCCCCGCTCGCTCAAGGGCATCTGCTCGATAACGAAGTATTGAAATCCATCGGCGCCAAATACGGCAAATCCACGGCACAGGTCATCCTTCGCTGGGACATTCAAAGTGAAATCGTCACGATTCCAAAATCGGTCAAGGAACAACGAATCATTGAAAATGCCGATGTGTTTGATTTTGACTTGAGTGCGGAGGATATGAAACAAATCGATGATCTGAATGAAAACCGCCGATTTGGAGCTGATCCGGACAATTTTAACTTTTAAGGATAGCTTGTAAAACAGTAAATCGCGTATTTCTGCTATGGAGCAGGATACGCGATTCTCCATTGTTACGCGTATCTGAACCGCGCCAGTGTTCGTGAACCCCACAGGAATGTGACAATTATCGCCGCAATAGCTGTTAATATTCCGGTCATGCCGGGGACATAACTCGCATCATAGTTTGGTAAAAAGGAATCAATGACATTCAGCATCGTGTGGATGATGATGGCTCCAAAGATGCTTTTTCCCGTATTGTTATACACCCAGACGATAATGACCCTTGCCGCAACGGTGCCAAGAAACCAGGCGATAATCCACGCCGGAGGATGATGGGCCTCGATCAACGGAATTACATGCCATATTCCCCACACACAGCCCAAAACCAGGCCTCCCCCAAGCGCACCCCACTTCTCCTGCATCGGCTCGATCGCATAACCCATCCACCCGAGTTCCTCAAATGCGGCGGAGATAAAAAACAAGATAAAGAGGAGCGGGAGTGCCAGCCATTGAGTTTGATTACCTGATAGTGGGAGACCTAGCATACGTAGAATTGCATATGAGAGTAGTCCGGTTAACGGTATGATAAAAATAATAGGGATATACCAGATCTTATGCTTAATTCTTTTGTAATCGAGTACTCTAGCCAGCAGCCGTTTTACGCCTTCCGTTCGATCATGTTTATACACAAGAATGGCTGCAGTGATGGCGGGACAAACAAACATCAAGGCACTTGTCGGGAGATTCATCGGCATACCTTTAATGCTTCCCGTCATGGCGCCAACCACCCAAAAAGGGATCGCGAAAGCGAAAATAAGGGCAAGGAACCCGGACAATGACCTGTGGGAAACGGCAGACTTCATTTCTCTTCCAACCTCCCCAAATTAGCTGTTAACAGGATTCTAAATCAAGAAATTTCAGTATTGAGGCTTTAGAATAATAGGCAGCTCTTTAAGTGCAAATACCTTCGTGCTGTCTTGACGGTCCAGGCGGGCGGCAGGGTCGCGGCGGAAATTTGGAAAACGATCTAGCAAGGTTTCAATGGCGATTTTGGTTTCAAGACGGGTAAGCTGGGCACCGAGACAGAAGTGTATTCCGCTGCCAAGATCGAGGTGAGGGTTCGGATGGCGCTTAATGTTAAACTCATCAGGGCCCTCAAATACATCTTCATCGCGATTGGCCGATGCCATCCAAATATGTACCAGCTGGCCCTTTTTGAGTTCCTTGCCGTTTAGAACGGTATCTTCTTTGACACGGCGGTTCGTCATCTGTACTGGTGAAAAATAGCGGAGGGTTTCTTCAATCGCACCCGGAATCAACATTCGATCGGCGAGTAATTGCGCCCTAACTTCGGGTAAGTCGGTGATGGCAAGCATGGCTGAGGCGATCAAATTGGTTGTCGTTTCATTGCCTGCGACCAGCAGTAGGATGCAGAACCCAATGACCTCCAAATGGCTAAGACTTTCATGATCAATACGCGCTTCCACCAACTTTGTGATCAGATCATCTTGCGGATGGCGGCGCCTGTCCTCGGCAATCACCGAAAAATATTCGCTCATCTCTCGTTGGCACTGATAAATGCTGTCCTCATCGTCTCTGACCAAGGCATCCGACCATTTCTTGAATTGTTCTCGGTGCTCCATGGGTACCCCAAGCATTTCAGCGATGATAGTAATCGGGAGTGGACTCGCGAAATCGGCTATTCCATCCATCCGTCCGCTTTGCTCGACTCTATCAAACAGGGAAGCGGTAATCTCCCGGATTTTTGGGGTGAGAGGTTCAATAATACGCGGGGTGAATGCTTGGGATACAAGCTTGCGCAACTGTTGATGCTTTGGCGGATCTTGATGCAGAACGCTGGATTTGATCGGATCTTTTAAAGAGGGAGGGCCAATTTGGGAAGAAAAGACATCGTAGTTAGTAAAAACAGCTTTAGCATCTTCATACTTATAAACATTCCAAGCTTCCCCCCCTGCCGTTTCAACCACTGGGGAGGTTATGCGCATTTGTTTGAATTTCTCCAAGGGGAGCAAACTATCTTTGTTCCATTCCATATTCGGAAAACCTCGCTTTCATCCGCATTTTTCGAACTGACTGGTCAGTATTGCGAAATTAAAAAAAAGAAGGACCTGTTAATCGAAGGATATATACAGGCCTTGGGTGATGAAGGTGAAGACGAAATGCTCTAGGTCCTCGCGGGAGTATTCTTCCTGATGGTTCAAATAATAGTTGAAGGTGCTCTCTAGAGTGCCGATCATACTGGCAGCGGACAAATTCGGATCGAGATCGCGGAGCAATTGTCGTTCACATTTTCCTTCCTTAAGGATTCGGGCCAGGTAGTTAAGGTGCTCGCGTCTGATCTGATTTAATTCGTCCAAAACATCCTTCTCGATTCCGTTTGAAATCTCATTGAAAACGATATGCGCAATATGCTGCGACTCCAAGAAAAAATCCAAATGATGGCGGATCACCTGCAAAATCATTTCTTCCATCGGAAGAGGGGCATTCAGATCGGCTTCTGTCCGCCGTATAATATCTTCATAGCCAGCTTTGACAATCGTTTTGAACAGTTGGGATTTCGAAGGGAAATTATAATAGAGCGTTCCCTTGGCTACCTGCGCCCGCTGGGCGATTTCATCCATGCTCGCACGGTGGTATCCATTTTCGGAAAAGACCTCAATAGCCGCGCGTATAATTTTATCTTTACTCAAATCAATCTACCTTTCACAGCAAAATCGGATCCAACAATAAATCTGACTGGTCAGTTCAAAAATAAAATACCATAGGAGGAAAAATTAATCAATCATAAAAGGTTTTTGATGCTTACAGCTTGTACATAATGACCGTAGTGGTGTATATTTCAACATGGTGGTTTAATTTAAGGAAATGAATATGACTAAAATAAGAATACCGCATGGTTAACGGAGTGATCTATTGAGCAAATCAAAAGGCAAGGGCGGAACAGGTAGAGGAACGGGCAAGAAGGGCTGGACCCGCTGGGATGCGAAAGCCCGCCGGGCCAAAAGCGCCCCGAAACCGTATACGAGCAAAGGTACGAAAAAATCCGGCGATGCTAAAGACGAGGGACCTATCAAAAACGATAGCGACGTAAAGCGCAGCTGACATTCATTAGGAGATGACATGCAATTGGAGAATACAGAACCTGAAGTACATGTGGCAAGCGATTTGCCTGAAAATTACAATGAACTCAAAAATGCGGCAAACCGTACAGCGAATTGGAGAGAGCGGCTGAATGCTGTCGAGCAGTTGAGTCAATGGAAAAGTGAACAAACTATCGACATTTTGAAGCGCAGATTGAATACCGATCCGGTATTTCAAGTTAAGGAAGCGGCCTATGAGAAGCTAAAGGCTTGGGGGGAAGATGTCGAGAAGCCGGTCATCAACAAATATGACGTGGTGAAAGGCATTCAGAAAATTTTGCTGCGCGTAAAGAAAAGTCTTCCGAAAGAACACTCGTATGAAGATTTTAAAGAGAAACTGAAAAAGATGAGAATCGACGTATATGACACGTATGAAGGGGATAAAGGCGCCGATTTTGATGCGTGGCTTGAGGGCATGTGGAAGTCATTGTCGACTCGAAGTAAGTAAAAATGTAAGTGGAAGCATGAAATTAAATCTCAATGGAATCTAAAGCACACCCACATAGGGTGTGCTTTTTTGCTGAAAAAGAACATAAACATAATTAATTTTTGAGGCTACATGGGCGGACTTCTTAAGTCCCCGCGCCGCCCACAGCTTCATTCATGGCAAATCACATGTAGATGTGTAATCATGATTTAGTTTAAGGAGGAATGTAAACATGAAATACCGGAGATTAGGTGGAAGCGGCCTCAAGGTCAGCGAAATCAGTTTGGGAAGCTGGCTTACATATGGTGGTTATGTAGAACGCGAAAATGCGGTCAATTCGATTAAAGCGGCATACGATCTGGGCATTAATTTCTTTGATACAGCAAACGTATATGAAAAAGGCGCGGCAGAGGTTCTAGTCGGCGAAACATTAAAAGCGTATCCTCGTGAATCCTACGTGCTCGCGACTAAAGCGTACTGGCCCATGGGCGACGGTCCTAATGACCGAGGGTTGTCCCGCAAACATATCATGGAGCAGGCCCATGCCAGCTTGAAACGTCTGAATCATGACTACGTGGATATTTTCTACTGCCACCGTCATGATCCGGAAACGCCGCTTGACGAAGCACTTCGTGCGATCGACGATTTGGTCCGCCAAGGGAAAGTTCTTTATGTGGGCGTGAGTGAATGGCAGGCTTCGCAAATCGCGGAAGCGCTTGGTGTAGCCGACCGCTATCTGCTGGACCGCATTGTGGTAAGCCAGCCGGAATACAACATGTTCCACCGATATATCGAAAAAGAAATCATGCCGCTTAGCGAACGTTCTGGTATTGGTCAAGTGGTATTTTGTCCACTGGCACAAGGCTTGTTGACGGGCAAATACACATCTGTTTCGGAAATCCCGCAGGACAGCCGTGCGGCCAAACTCGAATGGATGCGCAAAGGCATTACGGAAGAAAAAGTCAATCAGGTAAAGCAGCTTGAAGGCATTGCCAAAGAACTTGGCATTTCCGTGGGCAACTTGGCGCTGGCATGGATTCTCCGGAACAACAATGTTGCCAGTGCGCTCGTTGGAGCGAGCCGTCCGGAACAGATTATAGAAAATGCCAAGGCTTCCGGCGTGGAGCTGAGTGTAGACGTAATCGACCGGATCGAGGAGATTTTGAAATAGAGGATATTGGATCTTCGATAAAACAAAATGAAAGGAGCTGCCGTGGAAGCAGCTCCTTTTGCATTTTTTACTGATAGCCCCAAGACCTATTTACATAAGACGACCTGTTTACATAATTAATAGCTTTATTTAACAACCGGAAAACACTTTCCCCCTACGATAAATAAGAAAAGAAGTTGTCCCAAAAGCATTCTTAGCGCCCATATACAAATAGATTTCGAATGATAATGAAGGAGGCTGCACTGATGAAGGATGTGATGTCCAAGGATGAATTTTACAGAGTTCTCGCCAAGCATAGGCGTATCGCCTCGATCAAAGATCCGCGGCATATTGAACGGGCCCTGAAACAGCGGAATCAGTTAAGCGGCATTTTTCTGCTTACGGGGCATATCGGCGTGGTGAAGGGATACGTTAATGTGTTCAAGGAGCACGGGCTGCCCGTCTTTTTGCATCTGGAGAAAATAGGCGGTCTCAGCACCGATCACTACGGTCTTGATTATTTGGCCAAAAGCATCCGCCCGAGCGGGGTTATTTCTACGAAAACCAATGTGATTAAAAATGCAAAAAAAATGGGGCTCCTCACCGTTCAGCGTTTTTTTCTCGTCGACAGTGAAGGATTGGACAACATCGCAAATAACCTCGCGCAAACGGAACCGGATATTATTGAGCTCATGCCTGCCCGGATTCCGGATATGATCTGCAAAGTGAAGTCTTTTACCTCGATCCCGATCATTACGGGTGGACTATTGTACGAGGAATCCCACTGCGAAGAATGCCTGAGTCATGGCGCAACCGCGATCTCTTCTTCCAGGCCGGAGCTATGGGGAAAACCCGAACGCATATTGATACAGATTTAATCTTTTGCTGGAACAGATTTAACAGTTGTCCTTTATATTGAAGGTAACAAGTAAATAAACCGGTTGGAGTCTTGGAGAAACCTAATCTGCTGCGGATACGTTATTCCCGGTAGCATTTAGGTTTCTTTTTTGCTGCATCCGGTCTGATTCTAGACAAAAACAGGGTGGAGGAATGATTGTGTTAAAGAAGAAGATAACGGCTTTTACGCTTACGGCTTTGATGGCGGCATCTCTTGTAGGCTGCGGTTCAGGCGAGAGCGCGGACAGTGCCAAAGTTGAAGGGAAGGCTGAAGCGGCTGGATCATCCAAGAAAGTTGTCATCAAATACTGGTATGCCTATGGGGACAAGATCGAAGAAGCAAAGCAGCACATGGTCAAAACCTTTAACGAATCGCAGGATAAATACGAAGTCGTAGCCGAACATCAGGGCGGATATGCGGATCTTCATGCCAAAGTGCAGGCGGCTTTTGCCGCAGGTGATGCCCCGGCTGTTACGGATCTCGAGATCGCTTCAACCGGCGTATTTGCCAATTCCGGCATGTTGGAAGAGCTGACGCCATACGTGGAGAAGGATAAAGACCAAGTGAAGCTGGATGATTTTATTCCGGGTCTGATGGGGAATGCCTACGTAAACGGTAAACTGTATGGACTTCCTTTTATGCGCAGTACCCCGATTATGTATAAAAACGTGACGATGCTGAAAAATGCCGGACTCGATCCTGCCGGCCCTAAAACATGGGGGGAACTGGAGCAATATTCGCGAGTGCTGAAGGAAAAGGGCAAGATCGGCATGACGATTCCAGTGGATATTTGGTATTACGAGGCGCTTGTTGCGCAAAGTGGCGGTCACATGCTGAGTGAAGACGGCAAAACAGCTGCATTCAACGATGCTGCCGGAGTTGCGCCGGTTGAGTTTTGGAAAAAGCTCTCCAGCGAAGGACTGATCAAAATGCCTGTTGGCGACGAAGCGGGAGCGACTGCAAGCAAAGATTGGGCGAATCAAATTTCTGCATTTAAAATCGGCTCGACTGCGGGTGTAGCGGAAAGTCTGGAAATCGCCAAAGGCAATGGTTTCGAGCTGCAAACGGCATTTATGCCTGCCAACAAGGATTATGGCGTTCCGACAGGCGGCTGCCAACTGGTCATCACATCCAAGAGCAAACCTGAAGAAAAGGAAGCAGCATGGGAATTTATTAAATGGATGACTTCTAAGGAAAACACGATTTACCAGCATAAATATGTCGGCTATTTGCCAACCCGCACGTCCGCGGTCGAAAGCGAAGAGCTTAAAGAGCATTTCAAGCAATTCCCGCAATATAAGGTTGCTGTTGACCAGCTTCAATATGCAAGACCACGCCCAATGGAAAATGCGTATCCGGAAGTAGCCAATATTTTGGAGGATGCGATACAAAAAGCAATCATCGATCCGAAAACTTCACCGCAGGATGCCTTGAATCAAGCGGCGGAGAAAGCAAATAAGCTGCTTGGCAAACGAGGATCTCCCCAAATCCTGACATAAGAAAGGATCATGTTCAATATGGCGGTAGACAACTGGCCCACGGACATTAAAGTCGTTATTTTCGATATGGACGGCACTTTATATCAGGAAGATACCTTCATGGAGCGTTATATCCGTTATCTGCTGGAAGAGACTGAGCATGAGGCGGATACGGAGGCGGCGGTTTCCATGGGAAAAGCGATCCGATCCGGGGAGCAAACTTTCGGGTTCGGCCACTTTTATCATCTTAAAGACGACCTCCTAGTGATCCGACTGGAAGACGGTTTGGCGCGGGGATATGCATGGGATGGTTCATCCGTCCCTGTTCGGAAAAAGCTATACAAGTTCGACTCCATCCTTGCGGCGGATTTGCTCCATATTGGCGATCCTTGGAACATCGTTGCTATGCTCAGCCACAGATACAAACTGCCTGAAACGAAGCTGAGTAAAGCTTTTGACAGGGTGCGCAAGGAGATGCTTGCCGCCCCCTACCAGTTCGAAATTCATAGCGGTTTGATGCAAGCGATCGAAAAGTTGAACGTGGATAAAAAAGTGCTTATGACCAATACGCACCTGGAGTCGGGTGCTCAATTTCTGGATTTTATGCAGATTCACTTTTGTTTTGACGAAGTTTACTGCGATGCGGGAAAGCCGGCGAGGCTTACGACCTACCTGGCTTCCCTGCTTCAGCAGGGATACAAGGCGCATGAAATTCTGTCGGTCGGGGATAACCCATGGAATGATCTGCATCCGGTCAAACGGATCGGGGGCCGGACCTGCTTTATATCCCCTTACCCAAGCCATGATCCTGAAGTCTGGGATTTGCGGCTGACGACATTGGATGAGCTGGAACAGCTCATGTGCGCAATTGGGAAGCAGCAAATGAAGGAGGAGATGAAGGATGGCACAAATCCTGCTGAAGGGAATTTGCAAGAAATTCAAGGATGAAACCGTGATTCAGGACTTGAACCTGGAGATCAAGGACGGCTCCTTTACGGTACTCGTCGGACCGTCGGGTTGCGGAAAGTCGACCACGCTGCGCATGGTTGCAGGGCTTGAGAAGCAAAGCAGTGGCGAAATATGGATTGACGATACATGCGTAAACGAAACGCCGCCGGGGCTGCGGGACGTCGCGATGGTTTTCCAAAACTATGCGCTGTATCCGACCATGACCGTACGCGGAAATATTGAGTTCGGCCTTAAAAATAAAGGCGTATCCCGAAATGAGCGCGAGAAGCTGGTGAAGGATATTTCGGAGATTGTTGGCCTCGCCCCTTTTCTTGACAAAAAACCGCAGAACCTGTCCGGTGGGCAGCGTCAGCGTGTGGCCTTGGCGCGGGCCATGGTCAAAAAGCCGAAGGTGTTTATTCTCGATGAACCTCTATCCAATCTGGACGCAAAGCTGCGCAATCAAATGAGAACGGAGCTGATCCAGCTTCATAAGCGGCTCGGGACCACTTTTGTATACGTGACGCATGATCAGGTGGAAGCGATGTCGATGGGGGATGAAATCGTTGTGATGAACAAAGGAGAGATCCAGCAGGCGGATTCCCCGATGAAGCTTTACCAGGATCCGGCCAACCTGTTTACCGCCCAATTTATCGGCATGCCTGCGATGAACATTATGAATATGAACGATGTAAAAGGGATTGATGTCCGCTCGGATCGTCCGGTTGGTTACATGGGTTTTCGGCCGGAGCAGGGGCTTTTGAACCCGGATCAGCAGACGGAAGGACTTGTCCTAAAAGGTGAAATCCTTACGCGCGAAAGCTTGGGGGCAGAAAATATTTATCAAATCCGTGCGGATGAGGGACTGTTTTTCGTCAAAACCTTCCTTAAACCGCTGGAGACCGCGGATTTAGTAACCGTTGCGATTCCGTATAACCAGCTCTATTATTTCGGACCTTCTGGTGGCAGAGTGTACGGGGCAGGAATTGAGGCTAAAGCTTTGGTTGCCGGAGGCGCATTCATATGACGCTTTGGCACAAGCTTCGTCCTTATAGCATGGTTGCTCCGGCCATTATCGTTTTTTCGCTGTTTGCCATTTATCCGATTTTTTACATGATTTATTTGAGTTTCTACGATTGGAATTTCGTCAGTCCGACAAAAACCTTCGTGGGGATTCAAAATTTTGTGGATTTGCTTACCGAACCGGAATTCCAGCAGGTACTTTCCAATACGACAATGTACACGATTTTGACGGTGACGTTAACGACGGGATTATCCCTGCTGCTGGCTTTATGGCTTAATCGGGGAAACTTCTTTTATGGCATTGTACAGGGAGCAATCTTTAGTCCGCATATTATTTCGCTGGTATCCATTTCGCTGTTATGGAGCTGGCTTATGGATCCCGAATATGGGCTGATGAACTGGGTCATCGGATTGTTCGGCTTTGGGAAGCTGCAATGGCTTGCACATCCAAGCACATCGCTCATTTCGCTTGTCATCGTCGCCGTTTGGAAGGGGATCGGTTACAACACGCTTGTATTTATCGCCGGCTTACAGAGTATTCCCCCCGATATTTATGAGGCGGCGTCCTTGGACCGTTCCCGGCCTTGGACAACGTTTACCAAGCTGATTTTGCCGATGCTGTCGCCGACGATCTTTTTCCTGGTCATCATCAATATGATTGGGTCGTTCCAGGTATTTGAGACAATCGCCATCATGACCCAGGGTGGGCCGATCAATTCGACGAATACGCTCGTGTATTATATTTACCAATATGGCTTCCGATTCTTTAAAATTGGCTATGCCTCTGCCGCAGGCGTAATCCTGCTGGTGATTGTGGGCATTCTGACCGTTATTTATTTCAAACTGCTGTCGAACCGGGTTCATTACCGCTAAGAAAAGAGGTGAAACGCTTGAAAGCCGCAAACCGCGCCTTCGAAGGCGGTCCCGTTGGGACTGCCGCTGGAAATCCGCTTCATGGGGTTCGGACGAAACAAGCAAGCTTGCGAAAAGTCATGACCTTCATTCTCCGTCTCGTAAATACGGCAGGGCTGCTGCTGCTGGTGCTGATTTTCGCGCTGCCTTTTATTTGGATGATTTCTACATCGCTGAAAACATTGCCGGAGACGATGATTTTCCCGCCGGAGTGGATTCCGCGTCATCCCGTCTGGCAAAACTACATCGATGCCTGGAATACGGGGCCGTTCCTGCATTATATAATGAACAGCGTCATTATTTCTGTAAGCATCTTAGTACTGCAAATGCTGACGATTATACCGGCTTCCTATGCGTTTGCGAGATATAAGTTTATCGGATCGGGCTTTTTATTCAGCGTTGTCATGGTGACGCTTATGATTCCGGAACAGCTTATTTTCCTACCTGTTTATTTGGAGCTCAGCGCATTCAAGCTGCTGAATACTCATCTGGGGCTTATCTTGCCATTTGCCTCAAGCGCCTTCGGTATCTTCCTGCTGCGGCAGGCCTTCCGGCAAATTTCGGATGAACTGCTGGAAGCGGCTAGACTGGATCAGGCGAAGGAATGGAAAATCATCGTCCGGATTATGGTGCCGATGGTGAAGCCGGTGCTTGTCACCTTCGCTTTGTTCAGCTTTATCGCCCATTGGAATGATTATTTCTGGCCGCTGGTGATGACAACAAACGATATCGCCAGAACACTGCCGATTGGCATTGCGAAAATTCGCGAGGTTGAAGGCGTGGGAACGTGGAATATTTTAATGGCGGGGAATTTGATTCTCGTGGTGCCGATTCTGTTTGTATTTTCCCTGTCACAGCGCCATATCATTAAAGCATTTGTGTATAATGGCGTGAAATAATCCGGGTAAGGCAAGCTGCTTCGCAGGTGCTTCGGGTTCCATTTGACGGGAATACGAATTGTTGCAATAGTGCATCCTTTTCAGACTTTTATGGTGTATAAATCGAAATTGTTGCGATCGTGCATCAATTTGGCCATGAATCGCCTAGTTAGGCTTAAAGAGAGGAAAAAGCCTGCACTTTTGCAAGCTTTTTATCAATATATAACTTGGGCGCCGAAAATAGATGCACTTTTGCAACCATTTCCGGGACGGGCGCAGATACGATCTGAGACCCCATTATTGCTTTCTCATTCACTTCTCCGTTTGAACTGATGACTCGAACTTATTCACATGATCTTTATGCTTTTCTCCCCATTCCTTCATGAGTAAAATAATAGGTTCTAAAGTTCTCCCAAACTCCGTTAGAGAGTACTCTACTTTGGGTGGGACTTCTTTATAAACCTCACGGTGGATGACGCCATCCCGCTCTAGTTCTCTTAATTGCAAAGTCAACATACGTTGGGTAATGTGGGAATTTTCAGCAGCCGGGATATAAAGCCAGCAATTTTTGCGTATTGATATGGCTGCTCGTCGGGGAGATACTTGTATTACCGGCGGTACTTCCTCAATTACGCGATATCCCCGGCCAGCACCGAAAGAGGCCCCTCCTCGGCGGCGATATGCTGCAGGTTATACACCGGTACCGGAAACATCGGGAAACCGACATAATACGGGGTAATCGCATACAGCGGATAGAAGACGACCAAAGTTTTGTCCGCTAGATAGAAATCTTGATTCGGTTGAATAGTTACCGTCGTTCCCTCCAGAATGGGGAGCTTCCGCTGGTTGATTTGTGCTTTTACGTCAGCTGTCAACACAGCCTGATAGTCCGAGCCAGGTTGGAACAGATCCCTAAGGGAATATGCGGCACCAGTGTCTGTATTAAAGGTCAAACCTTTAGCGACCGTATAGCCATGAGCCATAGGCGTGGAATAGGTGTAGTTGCTGAGCATCAGGCTTAAAATGCCGCGTTCGTTGGTTTTGATCTCGAAGTTTCCGGTGGTCTGCGGATGGGTTCCCGTCTGCACTTGCTGCTGGGTACGCTGCATCTCCTGAATTTGCAAAATGATCGTACGGTTGATCTGCTCTTCCGCATGCTTGTTCGCAAGACCGGTGACCTGGGGATAATGAATCATGGTGCCGGGGGCCGTATACGTCAGAGTTCGTACTTGAACCGGCGGCTGATAAAGGGGCATGACATTCACTCCCATCTGGTCGTCATTGTTGTATTAGCCTATTCGGCAGCGGGAGGTTACGTGACAAAAGGGCAATCTGTTCCGGCCATATCGCTTCAGCTTAAGCTCTAGTGGAAGTCGGTAAAAATAAAAGAACCACCCCCGGTATCCCGTGGGCAGTCCAGATTACTAATCCAAATTAATTGCTGTATTTATCCACATATTCATTGATCTTCACTGTGTATTGATTAACTAACTTACGTCCGGCTTCCAGCTTGTTGTTGGCTGGTGCCAGGCTTTTTTTCTTGTAAACGGCCTCCTTCAAAAGTGTGAAGCCTTCCAGTTGCAGCTGTGAGCCTTTGATCATCAAGTTATGGATGGATTGCAGCTCCGCATTCGGGGCTTTCACTTTGGATACCATGGTGACGACTTTTTTGTAATTGGGAATGACAGCGTTGGTAAGCGAACTGTACACGTCTTTCCGGTTGGATGTTGTCACCATAGGGTATTTTTGATAAGCCTTAAGCGCAGTGGTTTCGTACGCTTCAATTGGAGTTAGCATGTCTGCATAGGCCTGTAAGTCCTGCAGTTTCTGCGGGAGCGCCTCTTCATCCTTCGCGGTAACACCAGCGGAAGAAGTATTATTCGTGTTGTCGGGAGCCGCAAAAATAGTCGTTGGCATCAGCAGGATGAATGCCATGAGAAGCAAAGATAACCGTTTTTTCATTTCTTAATCAATCCTCTCGTATGTATTGTCTGTCGCTATGAAGCCTATTTATAAGTTGTATATCTATTAATTAATCTTAGTAGTGGAGATAGAGATATGTCAACACATTTACATACAAAATATGACAAAATAATCACTGAGGAAGACGAGATTATGAAACGGATCGGGGGATAGGCGAAAATAAGCCATAGACCTTCGAAATTTTTTCGGCTAAAATAAGGATAATTTAACCCGCATAAGATTTCCTCGGGATCAAGGTTCGCACCAAGTGCCCATGGTCCAATCATTCAATGTTTCCGCAAGACCTACTTCAACTCAAACCTTAACTTCTACCTCAACTTGAATTTCAACATCAACACCAATTCAATTTAAACCCACCATTTGCATCGCTAACTGTCATTGTGTAAAAAACATCACCTACCGCCCGCCGCTTGAGGGGGAAATGAAATGAAAAGATAAGATCCTTTTTTAGAAATGATGACGCTTACTGTGAAATGAAATCTCGGCCTTCATAAGGAGGGAAAGATGCAGCGAAATTATCCCTACTACAAAAAGGTGTTTGAAGGTGTGCCCAAACCGTTCGGATTTGTGGATCTGGACCTGTTAGACGAGAACGTAGGGCGGATTATTGAGCGTGCCGGATCGAAAAATATCCGAATTGCAACCAAATCGGTCCGCAGTACCGCGCTTCTGAAGCGAATCCTCCATCGGAGTCCACTTTTTTGTGGATTCATGTGCTTTTCGTCGCAGGAGGCCATATATTTGGTAAAACAAGGTATGGATGACATCGTGATGGGATACCCGATTTGGGAGCCGTCAGCGTTATCCGGGTTGGCCGAGCTGATCCGCCAGGGGAAATCGGTCACGCTTATGGTGGATTCCATTCAGCATATCGAGCATATTGAGCGGATTGCAGAACGCCATGGCGTCCGGTTTCCGGTCTGTCTCGATATGGATATGTCGATGGATCTTCCCGGACTTCACTTTGGAGTATGGCGTTCGCCGATCCGTACGACAGCAGATGCAGGGCCAGTGGTGGAGAAGATACTCTCTTCCCGCGGGGTGGCATTGGACGGCGTTATGGGGTATGAAGCGCAGATCGCCGGCGTTGGTGATCAATACCCTGGCATGGCTGCGAAAAACATGCTGGTAAGGAAGCTTAAGCAGCACTCGGTCAAACAAATTGCCGTCAAAAGGGCGGAGCTTGTCGCTATGGTCGAGGATATGCTGGGAGCGCCCTTGCGTTTTGTAAATGGCGGCGGTACAGGCAGCTTACATACGACCACCCTTGAACATGCAGTGACGGAGGTTACGGTCGGCTCCGGTTTTTTTTCGCCAGGTTTGTTTGATAACTATAGGGATTTCCACTACCAACCTGCAACGGGATTTGCCGTGGAAATCGTACGGAGGCCAGGGGATTACCTGTATACCTGCCTGGGCGGGGGATATGTCGCGTCAGGCGCAGCCGGCAAAGATAAACTACCGAAGCCGTATTTGCCGGTTGGAGCGGCTCTAATGTCTCTGGAAGGCGCCGGGGAAGTGCAGACTCCGGTATATTACCAAGGAGAGGAGAGCCTGGATCTGGGGGACCCAATTTTTTTTCGGCATGCTAAGGCCGGAGAATTATGCGAACGTTTTAACGATCTGTATGCGGTATCTGAAGGTAAAATCGTGGAACAAATCTCAACATACCGGGGGGATGGACAATGCTTTCTTTAAATGAAAATAGGAAGGTATGGAAAAATTGGTCGGGGATCGTACACAGCACGCCAAGGCATATCGTTTATCCCAAGTCCGTCGATGAGGTGGTTTCTCTAGTTCATTCCTGTGCTAGCAAGGGTCGAGGCATTCGCGTCATCGGAGCGGGACACTCTTTTACGCCGCTCGTGCAAACCGAAGACGTACTGCTATCGCTGGATCATTTGGCAGGCGTTGAACCTGTGGATGAGATTTCGCGCAGCGTCTGGGTTTGGGCGGGGACGAGATTAAGAGATTTGAGCGAGGCGCTGTACCGGGAGGGCTTTGCGCAGGAAAATTTGGGTGACATCGATACGCAGTCGATTGGGGGAGCGATTGGAACGGGGACGCACGGAACGGGAATCCGTTTCGGTTCTTTATCGACACAAATGATAGAAGCGCAGGTGGTGGCTGCGTCGGGCGAGCTGCTGACATGCAGTGAGCAGCAGAACCGCGACATATTTAAGGCGCTTCAGGTTTCCCTTGGGATGCTTGGCATTATCGTGAAAGTTCGGATTCGGGTGGTGCCTCTGACCGTGCTTCATTATCGAAGTGAGTGTTTTTCGGTTGAGGAATGTCTCGGAAGAATGGCGGAGTTCAGAGACAATCACGATCATTTTGAGTTTTTCTGGTTTCCTCATACAGATGTTGTGCAGGTCAAACGTTTGGATGAAACGGATGAAAAACCCTCGGAAAGTCGTTTCTGGAACCATATGAATCAACTCGTGATGGAAAATGGTTTATTCGGGTTGATGTCCACAGGCTGTCGCATGTTCCCGGGGTTGTGCAAGCCTGTGAGCCGTTTATCGGCGCGTTTCATCCCGACGGGGAAGGATGTGGCGTACAGCCACCAGCTGTTCACCACGCAGCGGCTAGTGCGTTTTAATGAAATGGAATACAGCGTTCCTGCGGAGAAGATGGAGGAGATCGTCAGCGAAATCCGGGACAGCGTCACCACGCATAACCATGCGGTTCATTTTCCGGTGGAATGTCGTTTTGTCAAAGGCGACGATATTTGGCTGAGTCCGGCGTACGGGCGTGATTCCGCTTATATCGCCGTGCATATGTACAAGGGCATGAACCATCAGGTATATTTTCGCGATATCGAGGAGATTTTCCGCCGCCACCAGGGCCGTCCACATTGGGGCAAGATGCATACGCGGACGGCAAAGGAACTGTCTAGTCTGTATCCCAAGTGGGATGTCTTTCAGGAAATTCGCAAGCAGCTAGACCCTATCGGAGTATTCCAGAACGATTATTTGAGGAAGCTGTTTGCCGTGGAATAGGAAAACCAAAGCCCGCGATTCCCCGCGGGCTTTGGTTTTGCGCTATGAACCTTCCCATTCACACCATAAGTTTGCGCAGGCTGCGGATATACTGCATCCGAACCAACAGGAAATATACGGTTTGTACAGCGATAAAAGCTGCGGCAGTGATGAGGATCGGCGGCAAGATATTGCTTTGATTAAGGCCGTGCAGGATTGGCACGACTACCACAAACGTTTCGATAATGGCTGCTAATATTGGAATGTAGAAAAGCAGCGCAATTTGAGTGGTGGCGGCTTTCGACATTTCATCGGGAGCAAACCCGATTTTGGACAGGGAGCGGTACATCAGCTGATCTTTTTGAAGCTCCGTATGCAGTTTGAAATAAAGAAAACTTGCCGATGACAACGAGAAAATGAGGGCGATAAAGACGCCGATAAAACTCATCATGGCTGTTCCCTGCTTGGAGCCTTGATAATGCTCGCCTCGGGCATGCAGCAAGTAATCAAAGTTATGTTTTGGAGTCACGGTCTGATTCCACTCCACCAGCTTCGTTCCAATGGTCACTTCCGGATCGACCCGGGAGGGAGGTGCTCCATCCCAAGCTGGAATCTTATACAGATAATAAGTAATCCTTGAGAAAGGGTTCGGATCTTGGGCAAGAGCCTTGTATGCCGTATCGCTCACGACCAGAAACGGGGAAGAATACGGCCCGAAAGGCATAATGTCCGTACTAAGCGTCTGTTTTACGGTAAGGCTCCATTGTTTATTTTGCAGATGGGCATTCGCGAAATCCATGAAATTTTGGACATTGGTGGTACGACTCAAGAGCAATACCGCATCCGAAGCGGATACATCTTGAATACCCGGCAGGCCGGTTTGTTGAGATAACAAACGATATGCGGACAGCGGGAGCAGGTCAATGCCCCTTGGCTTCCCATTGAGCGTAAAGCCGCGATAATGGATGGCATCCAGTTTTTGTTCGGTAAAATGGACTCCGCTTGCGTTCAGATCATTTACAATATGCCCGCGATCCCCTTTTCCGGCATTGGCGTTATTGATTATATAGACTAAAGCATAGGGGGAATTGTTGTATGTCGAGTTATTGATTTGAGTCATAAACAAAAGCACGCTGGAGACCATGCAAGCAATCGCAGTAACCACGGTAACCAGGAACAGCATGCGGGAATTATCCTTCAACTTATAGCTCATCTCGGAAATCCGAAGAAGGTTCGTGTTTCTCCACGTGAGCGGACGATTTCTTTTTAATAGCCGGACGACAATCACCGATAGCTGCGTGTATAAGAAATAAGTGCCGGCTATCCCCGTGACCGCAGCGTACATTAGTGTGTTATTGGAAAATTTGCGGGTAACAGCAATCACCCCGAGAATCAGGAGCGAAGCGCCCAGTATGGATAGGAGCCAGGATGCTTTGGGTTCTTTTTTTGGCGTCACGCTGCCTTTGAGCAGTTCTAGCACATTTTTATGGCGAATAAAAACAAGCGAAAATATCGAAACCGCGATAAAAAGCAGCAGAAATGAAAGAGAAGTCACCGTCAGGGCTTTACCTGGCCAATAGAAACGAAGTTCGGCCTCTCCTATAATTTTGCTGCTGATGAGCAGAAAAAGCTTGGAAATCAGCATTCCGCCTAGAACGCCGGTGATGATGGAACTAATGCCAATCAGTATGTTTTCTAGGAAAATGAGCCGATTGATCTGGCTCGTCCGCGCTCCCAGAATCGTGAGAATGCCGAATTCCTGATTCCTTGATTTCAGAAAAGAACTGATCGAGTAGAATACAAAGAAAAAAGAAAAAACGTAGACCACATAGGATGCGATCCGCATACCGGTTGCGACAAATTTGCCGAAATTCGAATGGGCCACATCCGGATGGTAAATGAACATGGAATATGTGAAAAAAATCATGATCATGACGGCACTACTTAGGAAATAAGTAAAATAAGCCCGGAAATTGCGCCTGACGTTGTTAAACGCGAATTGAGGAAAGTTCATGGCTGTGACCTCCCCAGAATGACAGCGCGTCAATAATATTTTGGAAAAAAACCTGCCGGCTTTCGCCGCGATGGATTTCGGCGGCTAGCTTTCCATCCTTGATGAAGATAATGCGGCTGCAATAGCTTGCGGCTACCGGATCATGCGTGACCAACATCAGCGTCGCTTGGTCCTCACGGTTAATACGATCAAGCGATTCCATGACATTCTTTGCAGAACTGGAATCCAATGCCCCTGTTGGTTCGTCGGCCATGATGACGGATGGCGAGGTGATTAGTGCCCGGGCAATGGCAGTCCGCTGACGCTGGCCGCCTGAAATTTCGTAAGTGCGTTTCTTTAAAATATCGGTGATGCCGAGTTTGTTCGCCACGAGCTCCAGAGAAGCTTCGATGTCGGCCAGCCTCCGGTTGTCCAAGGTGAGAGGCAGCACGATATTTTCGGCAACGGTCAGCGTTTCGAGCAGGTTGAAATCTTGAAACACAAAACCAAGCTTCCTACGGCGGAAACGTGCCAGTTCTTTTTTATTCATCCGGTGCGGGCTTATCCCTTCGATCAATACTTCTCCCGAGCTGGGGGCATCGATGGTAGAGACCACATTAAGCAGCGTCGTTTTGCCGCTCCCGGAAGGACCCATAATGCCTACGAATTCTCCGTGCTCAATACTGAAATGAATATCAGTTAAGGCTTGGGTCTTTACTTTTCCCGGATAGACCTTGCTTAAGGCTTTGACCTGCAGCAGTTCCACAAGCATTCATCCTCTCATCATCATTTGGCTAAGACTCTCTCTCTAGAAGTGCGTGTTCAAAATGGCCGGTTTTCAGCACCGAGAAGATTGGATGAAGCTAGGGGCTGAGGAGCGGAACGTACGTAGTGGGTACGTGAGCACCGGAAGGCCCGGCTGAATTCAAGATTCGATGTCGAGCCTGCTTCCTAATTCACTTCGTGATCAAAAGCGGACTTTTTGAACAATCTCTAGGAGAGCCCGATACCAATCTACCAAACCGGAAAAATGCCAGCCATCGATTTAAATTAACGTTTCCTTACAGCTAAGGTAAGGTTATGTTCGTATACATAAGTGGAAACACCATACATGATCCCCATGATGTACATGCTGCTTGAGGAAAAGGGTGAGAAGTATCCCAAACGCACAAAGCTGACCCCAGTAGGTACCGCATTATAACGCTGTTAACAGACGCTTCGGGCAGGATTATGTTGAAAAATAAATCTTACTAATGTGCCTCGTCCCTGCTCGGATTCAATCTTTACTTTATGCTCTAACCGAGAACAAATCTCTCGAACAAGATAAAGTCCCATGCCTGTGGATTCCTGGTACTGCCGTCCACGTTCTCCTGTGAAGTAGGGCTGGAAAACCCGCTTTAGATCTTCCTTACTGATCCCGATACCCTGATCCTGAATGTCCAAAATAACCTGCTTATCTGATACTTCCGCCGTGATGGATATGGCTTGTCCCTTGCCGGCGGAATAGTTGATGGCATTAATCAATATTTGATTAAGCATAAACTGCAGCCATTTGGCATCCGAATAGACCGCTATCTCTTCTCCGATCCGGATATCCGGCTGAATGCTTCTGCGTATAAAAAGCCGGCGGTTTTCGGTTACCGCACCTTTAACCGCCTGAAGCAGCGGAATATGCTCGATTCGGAAATCTTCCTCAAACTGATCCAGACGGGAGGTATACAGAATCATTTCGAGCCCCTTGCGCAAACGTTCAATCTCCTCCTGGATGCTGTCAGCCGCAGCGGATTGATCGATGTCGCGCAGGGTTAGCTGCATAACGGATAACGGGGTTTTCATCTGATGCACCCAGCGGTTGATAAATGTGATATGCCGATCCATGCGGGTCACATGCAAGTTCAGCTTGTCTTGGTAAGAACGGTCATACGCGCAAAGTAGTTCTTGAATCGATGCCGGTAGCGGCGCGCTGCCAAGCGGTTCCAGCGGCAGCTCCATTTCAGGAGAGATACTCCCTATATTGTTTAGACGAGCGTAAAGCTTTCGAAACTGAATAAAGCGGATGACGAGATAAATGGCCAGTATGATGCTGCTGAGTAAAACGCCATATGCGATGATGCGCAGCGGCCTGTGTTCGGCCGAAAGCCAGTACAGCAGCGGGATCAGCAGCATCTGCACCAAATAGCAGACAAGAAGAGGAATCTGATCTTTCCAGAACAGTTTCATACGTCATCCTCACCGTCTGAACAGAGCCGGTAACCGGCACCCCGGACCGTTTCCACCATGCCATCCGCTCCTAAGTCCTTAAGTTTTTTTCGTACGCGGGTAATATACACATTCAGCGTATTATCATCGATAAACTGCTCGTCGCTCCACATCAGGTCCAGGAGCTGCTCTCTGCTAATCACACGGCCTTTACGGTCCATCAGCGCTTCCAAAAGCAGCGACTCCTTTTGCGAAAGTTCTGCGGTTTTTCCCGCGAATTGCAGGACATATCGTTCCGGGTAAAGTCTAAGCATGCCCGCATCCATTGTCCGCTCTTCCAGGGATTGGGCATAAGAGCCGGAAGAGCGCCGCAAGTTGCTGCGGATTTTGGCCAAAACGACCTCATAATGAAAAGGTTTGGTGATATAGTCATCCGCGCCGTTTTCAAGTGCCATCACCTGATCCATTTCGTTTTCCCGCGCGGATATGAACAGGATCGGGCAGAGCGAGAACTTGCGGATCTGCCTGCACCAGTAGAAGCCATCAAACTTAGGGAGGTTGACATCAAGCAGCACCAGATCTGGTTTGCATGCCGCAAACGTCTCCATTACAAGGTTGAAATCGTCCACCGCAGTCGAAAGAAAATCATATTTTTCTAGGTATTCGCTAAGCAGTCCGGCCAATTTCGGGTCGTCCTCAATAATAAGGATGGATTGTTGCAAAATAATCACCTTCCAAATTTTGTACTATACCATCTTATCATGAAAACCTTGAAATACGACGGATTGTATTGACTTTGAAAATCAAGTTGTGATATATAAAAATAAGAATTAGCACTCAGGATGACAGAGTGCTAACATTATCGTTTAGAGCCGAAAGGAGCCTAACTCATGATTAAAAAAGAGTTTAAAGCCGAATCAAAACGATTGCTGGAAATGATGATTAATTCGATTTACACGCAAAAGGAAATCTTTTTAAGAGAATTGATCTCTAATTCCAGTGATGCGATCGACAAGATTTATTATAAAGCGCTCACCGACGATCAGCTTGTATTTAATAAAGATGACTATTATATCCGCATTACCGCAGATAAGGACAACCGCACGTTGACCCTCTCAGATACAGGGATCGGCATGACGCAAGAGGAACTTGAAAATAACCTGGGGATTATCGCAAAGAGTGGATCGCTGGCTTTCAAGACGGAAAATGAAGCAAAGGATGGCCACAACATCATCGGGCAGTTCGGGGTAGGCTTTTATTCCGCATTTATGGTTGCCGATCAAGTGACAGTGATCAGTAAAGCGCTGGGCAGCGACCAGGCTTACCGCTGGGAGTCTGAAGGTACAGAAGGTTACACGATTGAGCCTTGTGAGAAGGACACGGTAGGAACGGAAATTACACTTAAAATCAAAGAGAACACGGAAGATGACCAGTACGACGAATATCTTGAAGAATACCGCCTGAGAAGCATCATCAAGAAATATTCCGATTTCATCCGTTATCCGATCAAAATGGAAGTAAGCGGACATCGTCCGAAAGAAGGCAGCGAAGGGGAATTCGAGGAATACAAGGAAGAGAAGACCTTAAACAGCATGGTGCCAATCTGGCGTAAAAACAAAAGCGAGCTGACACAGGAAGATTACGAGAATTTCTACGCAGAAAAACGCTACGGGTTCGATAAGCCGCTCACTTACGTCCATGTTAAAGCCGATGGTGCTGTCGTGTACAATGCGATCTTGTTCATTCCGGAGCATACGCCATTCGATTATTATTCAAAGGAATATGAGAAGGGCCTTGAGCTGTATTCCAATGGCGTGCTGATTATGGACAAATGTTCGGATCTGCTGCCGGATTATTTCAGCTTCGTGAAGGGGATGGTGGACTCTGAGGACCTGTCCCTGAACATCTCCCGTGAAATGCTGCAGCATGACCGCCAGCTGACGCTGATCGCGAAAAATATCAAAAGCAAGATTAAGAGCCAACTCCAAACTCTGTTGAAGGATGACCGCGAGAAATACGAAACCTTCTTCAAAGCGTTTGGCAGACAGCTGAAATTCGGCGTATACAACGATTATGGCGCAAACAAGGACCTGCTGTCCGACCTGCTGCTCTTTACGTCTTCGAAAGAGAAGAAGCTGGTGTCGCTTGACGAGTACGTATCGAGAATGCCGGAAGAGCAGAAATATATCTATTACGCTTCCGGAACTTCCGTTGAGCGGATCGAGAAGCTGCCGCAGACCGAACTTGTCGCCGATAAGGGCTATGAAATTCTTTACTTTACCGATGACATTGACGAATTCGCAATCAAGATGCTGATGAATTATAAAGAGAAGGAATTCAAATCCGTATCCAGCGGGGATCTAGGGATTGAATCCGATGCTGACGATGCCGCAGTGAATGCTGACGCAGAGGAGAACAAAGAGCTTTTCGAGGCGATGAAAAACCTGCTTTCCGGTAAGGTGAAAGACGTCAAGGCGTCCAAACGTCTCAAATCGCATCCGGTATGTTTGTCTGCCGAAGGTGAGCTTTCGATCGAGATGGAAAAAGTGCTGAGTGCGATGCCAAGCGGCGAGGGCGTTAAAGCCGATAAGATTCTGGAGATCAACGTGCACCATGATGTGTTCCAGTCGCTGAAGGCTGCCTTTGACAAGGACCAGGAGAAATTGGGACTGTTCACGAACCTGCTTTACAACCAGGCGCTGCTGATTGAAGGACTTCCGCTCCAGGATCCGGTTGATTTTACGAACGATATCTGTAAAATCATGGTGTAATCTAATTCCTTCGGATAGAAGATGATTTTGCCGGAATAGTGTATAATGTGAAAAGGTGTGGCTAAAATGCCGCACATGTTTATCAATGTGGAAGAGGTGTAAATGTTGGAAGACCCTAGGTTACAAATGGAAGAACGCAATATACAGCACGCCATCATTGGAGACGTGATGACCCGTTTGCCGGAAATTCTGCAAAGCTTGACCAAATCAAGACTTTCTTCGCTTGCTACCGTCAATCAAATTTCCGGACGTTCCAAGATGAAGAAGGAAGAGCTTGCGGATGCTCTTTCAGCATATTTGACCGATCCCGAGCAGTTGAAGTCCATCGTTCTCGTCACCGATGCGGATGAGTGGGCTCTTTTGGAAAAGTTTATGAAGGAGCCGTCCATTCAGGATAATGAACTGCCCCTTGGACAATATTCCCATTTCCTAGAGCACGGGCTGGTTTTCAGCTTTTTTAGCGAAGGCAAGCTGTATGTACTGATGCCGGAGGAAATCAAAGCCGCCGCATCCCAGATCGGATTGTCCGAACTGAAACAGGAGCACGGCTCCAAGCAGGTGGCTTATGAATATATCGCCGCTGCGGCTCACTTGTATGGTGTCATCAAGCTGGACAAGCTTGTTCATATATTCAACTCGCAGCACAACGAGGCTGTCACGAAAGAGGAGCTTGCGAAATATGCAGGTGAAATGATCGAACGCGGTCAAAATATCCTTCTACACGATGATGTCCTCTACAACGGCTTTATGGCGAACGGTGCGGACGAAAGCAAGCTGGTTGAACTGGCCGAAGGTCTGGACAGCAAGTCGTTTTACGTACCGGACAAAGAGGAGCTACTCCGCTATGCGGATATGGGCTACTTTGAAATGACGCCGCAGCTTGATGAATTGCAGGCTTTTGTGCTCAATAATATGTGCAGCGACAAAGAGCTTGTGGAGTATCTCATCGATGATATCCAATTGGCTTGCACGATCAAATCCTCCATGCAGGATTTGATCAATGAGTTTGAGAAACGCAAAATTGCTTTCAAAACACCAGTTCATGCGCAGCAAATCATTTCTCTGCTCGCTGAGGTATACAACAACACAAGAATGTGGGCTAATGCCGGACACACTCTGGTGGAACTGAGCATGATGAACGAAGTGGATCCGCAGAAAGGGCTAGTAAGACTTGTGGACCATACGGAAAACGTTGTTTCCAAAGTCGGAAGAAACGAACCTTGCCCTTGCGGCAGCGGTTTGAAATACAAGAAATGCCACGGCAAGTAAAACGCAATAATCTTCATTATCTAATACACCCTTGCGGAGCTTGGATCACCTTTAGGTGGTCGAAGTTCTACGGGGTGTTTTTTTCTAACTGTTGATCTGTATGATTTTTCGTTATGCTCCCTATCCAAAATGGTTTGGCACTGCATTTAAGAAGTTGGACTGTGCTAATGAATTGTTACCGTTCCTGTTGGATGTTCAATTGGCTACAACTCGGAAAACACGAGAGGCAGCACTGAGCAAAGCTTATGAATAGATTGCATGTAAACACAATCGATTGGGAATCACCGACATGATCGATGAGGAGGTTACTCTTTTCTATGATCGGCCATTCCAGGTTATACAGGGAAGTAAGATTGCTCAGGAGATTACTAAATCTCCATAAACGAACCGACGATTATGTGTGCGACTAAAAGGAGTTATAAAACTTGCAATCGTATGATGAAAATTATGCATTGCATTTGCATTCATTGAAAAGAGGATTGTCAATATTGCAGCCAGAAGGGGTGGCCGCAGCACTACAAGGTCTTGCCAATCTATTTCCTTTCCCTGAGGGCGGAGATCCCAAAGATCCACAAAACATAGAGAAAGCAGTCCATCTCCTACAAGAGGCTAAAAGGGCGGAAACTGATGGCCTGCAGGCATTGAAACATTTGCGTGAAGCTTTTAAAAATTTATAAACAATTTTGAATGTTTTTCATCATTTATTCCGTCTTTATTAACAGAGGGGGTGAGATCATGGCGGATCTATTCGAAACTGAGCTTGTACGAAAATCATCATACGGAGATCGAGAGGCTTTCTCCAAACTGGTTCGACAATATTCAAACGTTGTTTATGGAGTTGCTTACAGTGAAGTGAACGACTTCCATTTCGCACAAGACATTGCACAGGAAGCCTTTGTTAAAGCATGGTATAAAATAGATCAGCTAGCAGATACGAGCAGATTTGGTGCTTGGTTAATCCATATTACGAGAAATCTGTGCAAAGACCATTACCGTAAGCAGAAATTACATGAGCGTCCTCTCAAAGAGGCAGAAGGTATTCCTGATGAGCTATCTTTAGAAGATCGGATCAAGCTCCAATTTGATATTCAAGAGGTATGGAAAGCATTTGATGTATTAGACGAGAAATATCGTACTCCAACACTTATGCATTTTATTGGGGGTTATAAAGCGAAAGAAATAAGTTTTTCACTTGGCATTCCATTGCGTACAATCGAAACTCGTATAAGAAGATCTAAGGCAATTCTAAAACAGGAGCTGATTGAGTTGGTTGAACAAAGTGCACAAGATATCAAACTGGGTGAGGATTTCGTAAGGAAAGTAAAAGCTCGAATTAAAAATGCATTACAGGTGAGATTAGTTTCGAACCTTATCGATGCAAAGAAATATTATCAAGAGGTATTAGGGTTTACGGTTGATGACTGGGGCCATGTTGAACGTGACGGTGTAGGTTTTTTGCTCCAACAAGCGGCAGGGCCGGGCGATGTACGTCCTAATAATAAGCCAGCTAAAAATAGTTACCCCCAAGATTGGCCAGGACCACCAACGAGCTGGGATACGTATGCATATTCTGATTACGAGGGCGTTCAGTCCTTGTATGAGGAATTCGTTTCAAGAGGTGCTAAGATCGCATATGCTCCACAAATAGAGGATATGGGCGACAAGAAGTGGAAAGAGTTCGCAGTGAAAGATCTAGACGGTTATGTAATCGTTTTTGGCGGGGGTAATTAAATCATCCACATTTGAAAAAACGATTGCGCCAAAAGATTGCCTTGGTTAATAATGGAAGGTGGGGCATTTGGTATTTGCGCGAAGTTCGTGAATTGTCCATATACGCCATGTTTCTTCGTATAACAGGGAGTCTGCGCGCGTGGGTGGCCTGGGCATGCTGCCTATGATGCCTGGATACAGGCTTTCGAAACGCGGTCAGCCGACCCACTCGGGAACAGTTACAACGCACTCTACGTCTATGACGCGCGGCGGTTCGCAGTGGAATTCCTGCAAGAGGTACGTGATCGTTTCCGCAATGGAGTGCTCGCGGAGCCCAAGCGGCACGGCGGTTATGGCTTCGACGCAGGCTATATGGCAGCTTCAGCAGAGGAGGCTGCTAAGCACTATGCAGAGGTTGCCTCAGCGCTCGGAGAGTTGCATGAGCTCTTTCCTTTTCCGCATGGTGGTGACCTGTCTGAACCAGGGGCCGCGGAGACGGCTATTCGACTGCTGCAGAGAGCTAAGGCAGCGGAGGAGCAAGGGTTACGGTATCTGGCTCGAATGCATTATGATTTGTAGTAGGTTTTTGATAAAAAAGTATACTCCGCTTCAAAAACGTTTTGCTATGATGAATTCAACGGAAGGATGCAACCAGTATTAGGAAATAATAGGGGGCCGATATGCATACTAGCGAAATTTTTCAACGTGCCATCGATTTTATTGAGGAACACCTTGATGAGCCCCTTGAGCTTGAGCAGATTGCGACGGCAGCCGCGATGTCGGTGCCGAATTTGTATCGCATGTTCTATGCGATGACGGGCCACCCCGTAAAAGAGTACATACGTAAAAGAAGAACTAGCGAGGCGGCCTTCCTATTACGTTCCACTGACCTTCCGACGATAGATATCGGGTTTCGCTGCGGTTTTGATTCGTATCAGACCTTTTTAAGAACGTTCAAACGAAATACTAATCTGACCCCGGGTCTATACCGGCAGACAGAATTAATTTTCAGCTTTGAACGGATTGATCTGAATGAATGTGTGGCTTATATGGAAGAACGGGAGGTGTCCGAACGCTACCCGGGAGTCAAGGTCATTCAGCTCGCTCCCCTAAAAAGAATCGGCTATCTTCACACGGCTGATAGCGTGATTGGACTGGAAGATGAGGCGCTCACAATGTTTCGATTGCACTTGAAGAATAGCGGAATCGATTCACGTCAAATAAGGCTGTTTGGTTGGAACGTCGATCTGGATAAAGAATCCCATCACTTTGGTTACCAATTGGCCGCTGTCAGTGAGAAGGAGTTCCTTGCTGGAGCCCCGAATTTACAACCTATCGAATTTCCGGGCGGCCTTTATGCCGTTACTCGCACACCAGCGGGTACAGGCACCGTCATTGTAGCTGCATGGAATCAGCTGCTATCGGAATGGCTGCTGCGAAGCACATTCGAGCTCGGGGAACATAGCCTTCTGGAAGAATACCAGCAATATGGTGACAAAATCTCACGTTTAAAACTTTACCTTCCCGTAAGATGCGAACAGGCAGTAAGGACAATTGAAATCGTAGAACGGCCACCGGTGAAAGTAATATCTTTCCGAGCTGAAGGCAACGATTGTGTATCACAGGCTGATAACGAATCCGTCGATTGGTTATCCCGCAACGGGTTTGCCGGGGACAGCAGACTTCAATTATTTATGAGCTGCAGCTTTCCTCCTGGTGAGAGTAACACATACGAGGTTCACATAGCCGCGCCAGAGGGATTTGTTCCTACTGAAGAGGATGTAACTCGGGAGACTCAATTGGAAGGCGGGTTGTATGCATGTTTGACGACTGGCCCCTACGGTATGATGACCGGTGCTCTTGAACGAATCTATCGATGGATTGGATCTTCGGTAGATTACGAATTGGATGGAAGCCGCTATTGGTATGCCCATTATACGGACTTTGAAGATCAGGTGTCAGTAAAGTGCTACGTACCAATCATTAAACGAATTTAGAATAAGGGGATTGCTCATGAATCAAATGCCGATACGCAAGGAATCGCCGGAGGGCTATCGACCAGTTATGGTTCCAAAAGCGTTAAAAATGATTAATGGAGGGAAATCAATGGCCGAGCAACAAAAAATTAACGATGGTATTTCAAGAACTAGTCCGATTATGAACAAAGTGGGAAGTATTTTTGTCCCGGTTCGGGATATTGAGAAATCTCGAAGCTGGTATTGTGGGGTTCTAGGGCTGGATGAGGCCGATGCCCAAATAATGAATGGTCACCTATGCCCACTGCCAATGATGGATGGGGCGGGGATTATTTTGGATACAATGCCAATGTGGGGTGGCGACCAGCCGGGCGGAGCACCGCCAATTGAGACTCCAGCCTTTATGTTATTAACAGAAGATCTACAAGGCTCACTGGATTATATGAAAAAACTCGGTGTGGAGCTTGTTACGGAAATACAGCATGATCATTGGTTCGTCGTGAAGGACCCGGATGGAAACAAATTGATGATTTGTCGGGCATAGATTATTTTGATTTCGATATTTATGCGCCAATAAAATGAACTGATGATGTAAGCCCCAGATGCATTTCGTATTTTGGCATCTGGGGCTTCTTTGTCGTGACCGACATTCATCACGAACGGGGCCATTCCAACGTATATATGGAGAAGTTCATCAAAGAGAAAAAACGGTTTCTGTACTCCCCAACAAATGGATGGAACCGTTGAGAACAGCTTTCTATTCCGCGGCGTACAGATAAAGGAATGGGCAAGAGTTTACAACTCTTTAGGGTCAGGAGGATACTTCTTTTGTTCAACAACAAGGAATTGTTTAAGACTGCATTCAAAGAACAGCTGGTCAGCCGTCTAGGGAATAGCATCGAGGAGGCCACGGCAGGCGACATTTACAAAATTATCGGTATTCTGGTCCGCGAGCATATCGGTCGTCAATGGGCGGAGACCAATGAAGCCTATAAGAAGCAGCAGGAAAAGCAGGTATATTATTTTTCGATGGAGTTTCTAATCGGTCGGATGCTCGGAAATAATATGCTGAACCTTGGCATGGTGGAAACCGTGCGGGATGGACTACAGGATTTAGGCTGGGATCTGAGGAAGATCGAAGAGCAGGAGCAGGATGCTGGCCTGGGCAACGGGGGGCTTGGGCGCCTTGCTGCATGTTTCCTGGATTCCCTAGCTTCGCTGCAATATGCTGGCCACGGTTGTGGTATCCGTTATAAATACGGGCTGTTCGAACAAAAAATCATTGCCGGCCATCAGGTCGAGTTTCCGGATGACTGGCTGCAGAGAGGGTATGTATGGGAAGAACGCCGGGCGGATAAAAGGATCGGAGTCAGCTTTTGGGGGCGTGTGGAAATTTCGGAAGAGAACGGGCGGACCGTTTTTAATACGGTTCATGATGAAAAGGTTTGGGCCGTACCATATGATGTACCCGTCATCGGGTACAGACGGCCTCATGTGAATACTCTCCGGCTGTGGAGCGCCGAATCGGCGATGGACCCGGCCAAAATGCGGCTTAACGGCGAAGACAGCTATTATAAATTTTTGGACTATAACCGTTCAGTGGAGTCCATCTCCGAATTTCTGTATCCTGATGATTCCAGGTACGAGGGTAAACTTCTCCGCCTGAAACAGCAGTATTTTTTATGCTCGGCAGGGCTTCAAAGCGTGCTGCGGACATTTGAAAAGCTGGGTCTTCCGTACAGCAAGCTTCCTGACAAGGTGGCCATCCATATTAACGATACACATCCAACCTTGATCATACCGGAACTAATGCGGATCCTCATCGACGGAAAAGGGCTCGGATGGGATGAAGCCTGGAATATTACGACCCGGACGGTATCCTATACCAATCATACGCTCCTCAGCGAAGCGCTGGAAAAATGGCCTGTCAATATGCTGCGTGAGCTGCTGCCCCGCGTGTATATGATCATCGAGGAAATTAACAAGCGTTTTTGCGGCATGTTGTTGGAACGTTTTCCGGATCAGTCGGATCTTGTTTCCCAAATGGCCATCATCGAAAATGACCAAGTAAAAATGGCCCATCTGGCGGTTGTTGGCAGCTACAGCATTAACGGAGTGGCCCAGCTGCATACGGAGCTGCTAAAACATGATGTGATGAAGCCGTTTTATCAGCTGTTTCCGGAACGGTTCAATAATAAAACCAACGGTATTACCCATCGCCGCTGGCTGATGTTTGCGAATCCGGAGCTAAGCGAGGCCATTAGCGAAAGTATCGGCACGGGCTGGATCAGGCATCCGAATGAGCTGCATGATCTGGAGGTGTTCAAAGATGATCCGGCATTCCAGGATAAAATGATGGGTATCAAGCGAAAAAACAAGCTGCAGCTCGCGGAATATATATGGCAGAAGCAGGGGATGAAGGTAGATCCAGATTCCATCTTCGACGTGCAGGTAAAGCGGCTTCACGGATACAAAAGACAGCTGATGAATATATTGCACATTATGCATCTATATAACGATATCAAGGACGATCCGTCGGCGGAACGCGTCCCGCGTACATTTATCTTTGGCGCGAAGGCGGCGCCGGGTTATTATTTGGCGAAATGCATCATTAAACTCATTCATGTGGTCGCCGATGTCGTGAATAAGGACCCACAGATGAGGGGAAAGCTTCAGATTCTCTTTTTGGAGAATTATTCAGTTTCCCTTGCAGAAAAGATCATTCCCGCCGCCAATGTAAGCGAACAAATTTCTACGGCCGGCAAAGAGGCATCCGGTACGGGCAACATGAAGTTTATGATAAACGGTGCGCTTACGATCGGCACACTGGACGGCGCCAACGTGGAAATGCATAAATTGCTCGGTGACGATAATATGTTCCTATTTGGCCTCAGGTCGGAAGAGGTGCAGAATTATTACAGATACGGCGGTTATTTGGCAGGAGAGATGTACAGACGAGACCCCAGGATTAAACGGGTCATCGACCAACTGGTATTTCCCGGCCCTTTTTGCTGTCATGAGCGCGAATTCGGGGTCATTTACCAATCCCTACTGGATCATAACGACGAATTTTTTGTGCTGCGTGATTTTGGCGATTATGCGGATGCGCAGGCGGCCGTTAGCCGGGCTTATTTGAACTCCCAGGCCTGGGCGGCCAAATCCGTTGTGAATATCGCCCACGCCGGATTCTTTTCCAGTGATTGTACCATCAACCGGTATGCATCCGACATTTGGAATATCCGGCCGGTACGTCCGCCCCGTCATAAGTAATGTCAGACAGAAAGTCAAAAACCGGCACCCCTCCTGAGGGCCACCGGTTTTTTTAACGTTTTTATGTCATGATTCGCAAGCGAGACCAGAGCCACTATCCTGGAGCAACTGTTTGTAATTCGATTTGACGAACTCCACAACTTTATCGAAAATGATCCGGTGCCCGGCTTCATTCGGATGAATGCCGTCGGTGCATAAGAACTTCGTGAAGTCGGGATGTTCAAGAAAAGCGCCGCGTACGTCGATGTACTTGGTTTTTGTCAGCTCGGAAACTTTCAGAATGGTCGAATTGTAGCGTTCCTGCCACCAATAGATTTTGGTGACACTGCCTAACCACTTCATAATGTTTCTTTCTGCTTCCGGATTATTTTGGCTGACCCATTTGAAATACTTATCCGCATTAAGCGGAGGAAGGCTCATGAGGATCGGTATAATTTGCTGATTTTTGAGCTCATTAACCGTTTCAATGAGCATTTTTTCAAACGTATTAAAGTCCGTTTTCGGTTGATGCTCGGCATCGGGATCCGTCGCAATCTCACTCCAGTTAAAATCGCAATCATTTCCGCCGTACTCGATCAGTACAATGTTGGGCTTTTCCTTCTGGACATCCTTTTTCAGGTTGCCTATCCCCCTGAGCAGCGTATTTCCGAATCTTGCCGTATTGCGGACCGCACCCTTCAGTTTATTTTGAAGAAGAGATACATAATTGTTTTCCAATATTACGTACTTATTTCGAACCTCGTCGTAAATGACCCCTTTGGAGATGGAATCTCCAGATACGATATACTTGGCACCGTCATCCCCAAAGTCTAGATTAAACCCGCCCACAGCATCACCCCGTTTCCTTGTTTTCTCATATTTCATTGTAAATTAGTCCATTCCTTTAAGGCAAGTGCTCAGGGAGGAACATCAGGATTTCGTCACATTCAGCAAAAATCCGGGATTTCGTCACAGTTAGTAAACGCCCAATGTTAATTAGGATGACATGTCACTGCAGGTGGAAACGGAGGTTAACTCGGTATACCCTTAACTTCTTAATCCGATTGCTAGTGCTTAAGGCACTGGCAATTTTTCGTTTTTCATCATTTTCCCGTCGTCTTTCAGTCATGCATTTATTTATGCTATTTATTTCTTGAATACAGTATGTATCATCATTTCCCATATATAGGGGGAAGCGATACATGCTAGTTATTTAGTTCTGATTTTAATAAACTTCAGGCCTATTTTCATACTGCAGAAAACATGATTCTGGTTGATATGTATTAGTCAAATGTTCCCAATTGTGTGAGTGCTGTTCAATACCCGTTCGGCCTATTCACAAGGCGAGATAATTGTGGTTTTCTGAATAATAGTGACGATTGGTGACTTGTTTTGCCTAAAAAACAATCGTAGATTGACTAATGCAGGAGGCCTAACTAATGGAAGACCAGATAGGTAAAAAGAAGATGTATGTTCTGATTCGTGTATTGTTATCCGCCCTGCTTTTGACAGGAGTCCTGGGAGAGGCCGGATTAGCCAATGGGAACTACGCGTCAGCTGCGCCAGCAAGCGCTGCGATTCAGCGTGCAGTTTTTAAGGACATTAAAGGGCATTGGGCTCAAGAACAGATTGAGGAGATGGTAAGGCAGGGAATATTGGATGGCTACCCGGATGGCAGTTTCCGGCCGAACGAACCCGTTAAAGTAGACCAGTTCATCAAAATGCTAATTTTATCCTTCAGCGATCTCCATCCGAACCAGGAACGAAGCTGGAAAGGATCGTTTCTCGACATGCTTTCCGAAGAAAACCGGACGATTTTGAAGCAGGACTACCGATATTTCAGCTTTAAACCTGCCATGAGCGGATATTGGGCTAAACCTTACATCGACGTGGCAAGCGACCTCAACTTTTTGAGCAAAAACCGCTTTAGTGATTTTCAGGCGGATATGACTCGCGAAAACGTGGCGGAAATTATTTACTATACACTTCAGGAGACAGAATTTCTTGAGGATGATCAGTTCAGCCGCTCGGTGGCGCAGTCTTACGGGGATTTAACGAGCGCGAATGACCGGGAACAGAAGTTTATTGCAGAGTCCCTGATCAAGGGAGTTATGCAAGGATATCCGGACGGGAACTTTGGCGTAGGCCGCTACGTAACCCGTGCGGAGTCGCTCGTGATTCTGAACCGTTTGACAGATAAAACGAAGCGTGTTCCGATTAAGCCCGAATCCGAAAAGCTTCAGCGGTTGGTACCGACGGCAGGCGGCGGGCAGAAAATTGTGGCTTTCCCTGACAAGCAGATGTGGGACGCCTATAATACCTTGATCAATTCTGGCAAGCTGCGCGGAAACAACTATGATATTGTGGAAACGACGCTGCGGTTGTTCAAGGATGATAAGGAGAAAAAGGCCGTACAGCAAAGTAGTGGAATTGGGAATGTAGGAGCTGGCACGGTGGTTCGTCAAGAAGAGGCCGCGATCTGGATGGATCCGACATTTAATACATATGGCATCACGGTCCGCCTTCGCGAAGGCGCGCTGGCACGGAACAAGGAATCGATTGAGCTGTTCACAAACCAGCTGTTTACTTATGATGCTGCGCTTTTCCAACGGTGGTTCAATTCGATCTGCACCGAAGTAGAGGCGGGACGCCCGCTGGCGTCGAAGCAGGCTACCGTCGGTGGTTATACCGTCAACGCATTGGTGGATAACGCGCAGAAGACGGTTGTGTTCTCCATTGCCGCAAAAAAATAACTTGGCTTAGCGTGGGCGATGCGGTAGCAGAAGAAACCTGCAATGGCAAACGGAACTTGCAATGGCTAACGAAACATGTGATCGTTATTTTGGCGAAATGAAGCTTCTAAGTATTCTAAACATTCCTGTGGACGCTAAAAAATTGGCTTAGACAAAAACAGGAGCGCCTCGTATGATGGGGGTGAGACCAGGCAAAAGGCCTAGACCCCAACAGGAGGCGCTTACTATGAAGTT
>JAIRVF010000096.1 GCA_031254035.1 Paenibacillus sp. | reverse complement strand
AATTATATGGCGTCCAGAGGTATACGGATTTCGCCAGAATTTGAATTGGGCTCACATCAGTTATTATTGGAATTTGCGAAAATAAATTTAGGAATCGCATGTGTGACGAAAGAATTTTCCCAAGAGTATCTAAATAGCGGGCTTTTATATGAAGTGCAATTGAATGAAGAAATACCCAAGAGAAGTATAGGCGTATGTTTTTTGAAAGGTGTGTCTCTGTCGATTGCTTCGACAAAATTTATTGAGATCATGGAGAGTAAAGAAGTAGATCCGAATATATTAGGGGGGGAGCATGGATGATTATATCTCCTTGATTCCTGATGTAGAGAAGGATTTGGAGGACACCCCTGCATTGTAAAGATCATCCATAGGAATATAAATACCCGTACCTGTACCATCCCCTAATTTATTCTAATTAAACTTTACCTATCAGGTCTTAGAAAACCTTGTTATCATAACATGGTAAGACATACATATTAGGGGGATTTAGAATGTTGAACGTATTTGATGTTGCCCAAACCCTTATAGATTATGTTGAAAAAGATTATCCCGAAGAAATTGCGATTATCGCTTATTATGGGTCATATGCTCAAGGAACTGCCACAAAGCGTTCTGACCTGGACTTCTTTTTCATTCCAGCTACATCAAAAGGCTTCCAAGCGAGTATTCAGTTTATTATTGATGGAATAAGTTTTGATTTTTGGCCCATTAGTTGGGAACGAGCGGAAAGAATGGCCTCATTCCAAGATGAAAAAACCACAATTGTCGCGGATTCTAAGCTTCTGTATGTTCGTTCAGATGAGGACCGCCAAAGATTTGTGAAGCTGCGGGATACCATCTCCACAATGCAAAGTGCGGAAAATGTACAAAAGATGGTGGAGAAAGCAGAATCGGAGCTTCATAATGTTTATGTGCATTTGTATAAGATGGGCCGTGCTAGTGATTTCGAAAATATAACATTTTATAGAACAGAAGCACATGGAGTTTTAACGAAGGTATTGCAAAGTCTTGCACTATTAAATAGAACTTATTATACAAGAGGTTTTGGAAAAAATAAGGGGCAGATTCTAAGTTTGCCGTTGAAACCGGTACACTTGGAGCAGCTTATGGAAACGATTATGCACAGCGACTTGAGTACCGACATTCTTCAGGCTTGTGAAAAACTCACGGAAGAAACGCTTAAATTGGTGCTGGATCAAAAAGAAAAGCTTTACTGCGCTTCTTACCCTGATAGAATGAAAGGTTTTTACGAAGAGATAAAGGGAGTCTTGGATAAAATCATTACAGCTTGCGAAACGAATGATTATGATACAGCATTTTTCTCTGCTGTTCATGTACAAGATGTAATCGCCGCCTTTTTGTTCTTCGCGGAAACGGGTCACTGGCCCTGCGATCTTAAAATTGATTCATCCAGTTTGGACATCTACAAGCGATTGGGATTCCCGGAGCTGGTTCCAATGCTTAATTCGCATGATTTATCTCAATTACAAACTGCTGTGGAGCGCTTAAGCACTCTCTTAAAGAAGCATCTCCGAACTAAAGAAGTCGAAATCAACTGTTTTGAAAACATTGAACAGTTTACAGCATTTCTTAAGGAGAGGGAGGGTTCAGCTTAAACTCTTTGAAAACAGTAAGCGATTCTCATAAGAGAACACTCCATGTATATAAAAATGACCGGGCAAGTATATTCTTGCTCGGTCATTAGCTTTATGAGCGGCAGAATGTATTACGCAAACTGATCAAGCTCCAAAGGCAAAAATGCATAGTCACCATCTCTAAGGATCTCACATTTACGAACGGCAATCGGTTGTTTAAAAATGGGACCATCGATGACCGTCGTATGGAACTCGCCGCCTTCACCGCAAGGGTCGATGCCGCGGGCTTGCAGTTCTTCCACAAACTCATGGGTCAGAACCCGTCCTAAATCCTCTTTCTTCATCCCTAACGATAAATTTACCGTGACAAGCATCGTGACAAAACCAAGATTGATAAATTGTTGTACGGCTTCGAGGTGATCCATTTCCCATAGCGGCATTCCCAGCTTCAAACCGGCATCTTTCGTCACTTTATCATGCCAGCAGCCGTGGGCAGGCATATCTAAATCTCCAGTGACCAATACCTCAGCGCCTTGATCTTTTGCTTGTTTTAACAGTCCCGTAAAGACGGATTCATACTCCGTCCAGCTTGCTGCTCCGGTATACACCGGAAGACCGATCGATTCCGCTTGGGCGCGAATAAGTTCCGGCGGCATACCATGAGATCTGGAGCGCTTTCCTTCCTCTTCTAACATAACGATTAGGCCAACGGCTTCTCCAACTTGCATGGCTTTATATAAAGCCAAAACGCTATCTTTTCCTCCACTAAAAGAAGCTATAAATTTATGCCCATGGGCACCATTTTTCCAATCCATATTTTCAGCGATCCCTACCTTTTCATTTCTGTTTTCGCGATGGTGTATTGTTAGTTTTTATTGTATCAAGGATTAGGGAGGCATGCGGATGAAAATCTCATTGTGGAAAGGCTGCTTTTGTTCTTATCCGAAGCCATAACAGATCGATCAAAAACAGGACTAGTATAAATAAGGCCGGGCTTAGCGGTTGCATCAGATTACCGATCGGCAGGGAGATGACAGGGAGAATAATGTAGTTGATGAGTGCTATTCCTGCGAATAATGCCGTATTCAATAACAAGAAATGGGTTACGGCATATATATTTCCTCGGGAAAAAATATGCATGAAGAGTCCAGCTATCATAAATGAAACCACAAAAAGTGTTTCAAATGTGGTCACCCATCTTCCAAACTGTTCGATCGCATTGAAATCTTGTTCTGTTAGGCTGCTTTTGGACAACCAGTCATGCGATTTGTGTATGCGATAATTATCCAACAGTACATAACCGTAATAGAATATGAGCATTAACATAGAGTAAGCAACTATAAACAGTTTGTTGAAAGATTTATTTTCACTACGTTCAGAGAGAATATACAATCCACCCACCCCTTAGTCTGAAATATGAACAGTGTTTTGGCACCTGTCTAATTTAGATGACCCTTCCTAAGTTGCCTTATCCATGATGAGTATGTATTTTTCGATATTACCATATACTTGAATCTCCGGGAATGGCTTTCCGTTGTATTTAATCGGAAGTTAAATTTTGTGAGAGTTTATTATTGGGTATCTAGAGGCTGGGAGGGAACTAGGAACCTCAAATCGCCATAATAACTGTGCTGCTCGAAGCTAAAATGGCGACCCGCCGATTCATAGAATAATAAATTGCTCAAAATATGTTGTTGTATCTGGGGCTCTTTAGAATCGCATCATCGGGTTTTTGTACATCATTCTTGAGGAATTGGAATTCCATTCCCCTTGCTGGCGACAACCATTGTACATTTGCTCTAATTCAGAATCGCCCAGGTTCGGATGCATTTCTCTCATAAATGGAAGCATGTCTCTAAAGGTTCCTGGCCCTACTTCAGCAGCATATACTGCAGTTCCAATGCCGACAGATAATATAATTGCGCAGATCCCGGCAAACACTTTCGTTTTCATGTGTAATAACCTCACTTTTTCAGCGGTAGTCATGGTCCGTAGGTTGCGATTAGTCCAGCTTAGGTCATATCCCAAATACTATACCCCATAATCCTATTTCCCAACGATTAAAATCACAAATTAGAATCGCAGTGAAAGATGCGTGAAACAACCCGATAGGGGGCAGTTACGAGGATAGCACCACTTTTTTATATATGGATAGATACTCTCGTTTCAGGGCATGTTAGTGGGAAATAGGTTTGGGAGTGATTAGGGATGGCGAGAAGGAACAGAAAATATGTAGTGCCAGGAGCCGAGCGGGGGATGCAGACGTTCAAAGCCGAAGTGATGAAGCGAGAAGGTTACAACGTGGATCCCAATCGGCCGGATGATGTAAAATATGAAGTGGCAAAGGATCTGGGTGTCCCGCTGGAACCGGGCAACAATGGAAATTTGACCACAGAATCAGTCGGGCAGGTCGGCGGGAAAATCGGTGGCTCCATGGTCCGCGAAATGATCCGTCTTGCCCAGAAGCAGTTAGCGGACCGGGAGGGTCAGTAGAACTCTTTATTTTCTTGCCGGCTGCAATCAGCTGCCATTAGTGATTACGCCGGCTCTCTTAGTCATGAATTTGAGGGCGGCTCTCGTGAATGAATTGACCTTTACTTGCCGCGTTGTTCAAGGTCCCGGGCGGTCTGGCTGAGCTCCACGTTTTTGTGATCTTCAAATGTCCCAAGCGCCCAGTCATACACCGGGTTTGTCACACCATACCAGTAGTTTTCATTTTTAAAATGATGCCATAAATGGACCTTTTTCATCCAGCGCCCCAATGACGACACGGGTTGAACCGGGCTATGAGCGATATAATGCTTCCACTCATAAAATAATAAAAATATTATCACCCCCGCGATGAAAGCATTCGTAATCACGAGGCTTGAAGAAATGAAGTAGGCAGCAACTCCTGTGATTGCGATATTAGGCAACGAGTACCATACAGGTAGGAATAATAAATGCAAGTCATTCGGATTTGAATGATGATCATAATGTAACTGCTTAATCAATTTTAAAAAGAATGGATTCTTCGGTGTCTTTATATGAAAAAGAAAGCGGTGCGTGAAATACTCGGCAGCGGAATAGGCGGCCATCCCAGCTACGAACGTTATCCATGGCCTAAGCGATGTCAGACTTGGAATTAGAAAGCCGAAACTGACCAGGAATAGAGTGCACATGATACATATGTCGGGGAAAAAGAAAAACTCTTTTGCATATTTAGCTTTTATACCAAACACCCCCAAATCGCATTTTGATTATGATTATGCATGAAACGTGGATGTTATAGCAAATCGCATCCAAGACAGTGAATTTATGTAGGAACAAAGGTTTTGTTCAACATCATAACCACACGGTCACTTCGCACAATGTCTAATTTCAGTATTGAGCCAAAATTTTATAGAAAAATGGTTTAAAATTGTAACAAAACTAGATTATAAGCGTTATAAATTTGAAGGGCTTGTACGATGATTTTAAGGTGGAAGTAAGAACATAAGGAGATTGGGCTATGAGGAAAATAGTTATGGTGTCGCTTCTAGCTTTAGGTCTGGTTTTCGTGAGTCACCCTCTTATTTCTAATGCAGCGCAGGGTAATGACGAAAAAAGACCCGTTGAAGTCAATGTAAATGGAAATTTTATATCTATGGATGTACACCCAATCATGGATAACGCACAGTTGTTTCTTCCGATTCGGTCCTTGTCCTCTTTAGGTTTATCTTACAGCTGGAATCCTTCCACCAGAATCACTACCGTAAAAAATAAGAACGGGGAATACTTGAAAATTACAGTAGGCAGCAGCACGGCTTATAAAGGCAATCAACCGATTAAGATAGACCAAGCCGCTATAAACAAAGATGGACGCGTGCTCGTTCCAATTCGGTTTGTAACAGAGACCTTAGGTTATAACGTTCAATATGATGCGATTCGAAGATTGGTCTTTGTTACCTCTAAGGATTACAATTTCGATATGAAAAACATTTATCAAGACGATCTGCTAGCTGCTCGAAGAACTGCAATTTCCTTACCCATCACGGCTAATTTTAAAACGACGCTTGGTGTTTCAGGCATTTATCACGAATATAGATTTCCTCTAGGAAGCGCGGATACGTACATTTTTTTTGATGGCCGTTTTAATACTTTTGTGCAGATCCAGAATGGCAAGGCAATCGCAACGGGTCAGTTAGACGAAAGTGATTATTCCCGTACGGCAGGTAACGTTCCACCTAATATGATTTTCGATACAGATCCTATAATGGAGCCTTTTCATCATAGCGTTCTTTTCTATGAAAAGAGAAAAGGTGGTACTGCTACCACTACGGCAGTCTATACCGGTGACAAAGGGGAAGGCGGCCCAATTAACGCTGAAATTAAGGTGTATTCAGATATCATCCAAGCACTACCCAATGACCAATAGTATGTTATTTAACCGTTAACCAGGCAGAGTCCAATAGGGCTCTGTCTATAAATATGAATTAGGTTAGAATCTAGATAGAGTACGTATAAAGCAGGTTGCCATCATTTGCATTGGCAGCCTGCTTATGTTTACGCCAATATGGATCCTCCATCCACGACAATCGTTTGGCCGGTGGAGTAATGCTCTCGCATCAAATACAGAAACGCCTCCGCGGCGTCTTCAGGTTCTCCTACCCGGCCGACAGGAATGGATTGGCCTGATGTTTCATACATGATGTTCCGGTCTTCTTCAGGAACTTGGTTCCACATCTCGGTGCGCATAAGCCCGAAAGATACGGCATTGACGCGCAGCGGCTGCAGTTCAACCGCCAGCGCCCGGGTCAAGGCTTCGATCGCGCCGCATATGCTGGCAGGGATGGTGAAACCTTTCGATGGCTTGCTTGCCGCAACGCCGCTGGTTAACGTGATGGATCCGCCTGGTCTGATCTTTTGGCTGCCGAATTTAGCGGCCATATACGCTCCCCAATATCGTAGTTCAAAGAATTTACGAGCCGAATTCATATCGATTGCCCCAATATTTTCGATCAGTAAGGGGCCGCCGGCGGTAAACACCAAATGATCAAATTCCCCGATTTGGCTGAAAAAGCCGCGGATCTCTTCTTCATTGGCCAGATTCACTACATACCCCTCCGCATTGTGGGGCAGACGTGAAAGCGCGGCATCTACGCGTTCCTTGCGGCTGGACACGACAACGACGGAAGCACCTTCTTTGGCAGCAGCTGCGGCGGTTGCAAATCCGACACCCGATGTTCCCCCAAGAAGAATCACCCGTTTCCCCTGTAATGTACGGTCATGCTTGATCTGTTCTGTTGTTTCCATGCAAACTCCCTCATTTCTATGAATAATGTGTGGAAAACCGTGGTAAGTAGATTATAATGAGTGCTGTAACAACCAAACAGATCAGCAATTATAGTAATATTATGCATGCTATTGGTACGAATACTGGTATAAATTCTATCAGGTATGGGGGGAGATCGTGGATATGAACTCGGAACGGAGACGGAAGGAACTTGGGGATTTTCTGCGAACCCGCCGCTCCAGGCTTGCTCCGCATGAGGTGGGGTTGCAACCATCCTCACGTCGCCGGACGCCAGGCTTAAGGCGGGAAGAGGTCGCAAGTTTGTCCGGCATTTCTTTGCCATGGTACACCGCACTTGAACAGGGGCGGGATATTCAGGTGTCCGAGCAGGTGCTTGAAAGCTTGGTAAGGACTCTCAGGCTGAGTCGTGATGAACGCAATTATTTATTCATGTTGGCCAAGGGCAACCCGGTTATTGCCCCCGTTAGGGAAGCGGATGGATCCATTCCCCCAGGTATTAAAGAGATCCTCGACAGGCTGGGAACTTATCCCGCCTTTGTTATCGACAGACGGTGGAATGTTATGGCTTGGAACAAAACAGCAGGCACTTTATGCGGCGATTTGGAACAGGCGAAAGAACTTGAGCGGAATCTCCTGTGGCGAACCTTCATGATGGAAGTCTCCAAAGGCCGTATCGTTAACTGGGAGGATTTCTCCACAATACTGTTAGCCCATTTCAGAAATCGCTATGCCATGTATATAAACGATGGATGGTATCAAGACTTAGTCTGCAAACTGCACGGTCACAGCGAAGTTTTCCGAGCATCGTGGGAACAGCATGAGGTTGCTGGGAACTCGGAAGGAGATCAGGTGTTTAATCATCCTGAGACAGGTCTATTGTCTTTTCATTACAACACGTTTATGGTATCTGAAAGCAGCGACTACTTGATGAGGGTATATACGCCCATTGAAAATACGGGGACCGAGGAAAAAATAGAAGCGTTTTGGGCAAAGAAAGCGCTGAATGAACATGGGGATTTACTGTAGGCTCAAACGAAGCGGCAGCTTGGAACATGTAATTCGTGTCTCAAGCTTGCCGCTTTTTTTCTCTCTTATGTGGGCTTAAAGAGATAATCAAAGAGACAAAATGCTTGATGAGCGGGATTAATGAGTCTATGGCAGAGATTGCAGTTTTATCAGGATTAACCGGAAGAACGATCCGTAACCGTAGCGCCAACCTCGCATAGTGTTAGGAACTAGCTAATGATATACTATCCGAATGGATAAAATAAACGCTAATGCCATAGATGAAATGAAAGGATGGGATGTTTCATGCCAAACCGGAAATGGCTGCTCGGATTGATTGTCCTTGTTCTTATTTTCGGTTATGTCCTCATCCGTTTTTTCTCCTCCACGATGAAGGTGGATGAATTGGTGCATCAAATTGAGCAGAGCAAAACCGAAGACTCATCGGTAAAACATGTGGTTCTGATCGCCCAGGAGCTGGACAATCCGTTCTGGAGAGAGATGGAGCAGGGGGCAAATCAAGCAGCAGACAAGCTGGGGATGAAAATCGACTACATGGGGCCGATCCGGATCAATCCTGCAGAGCAAATGGAACTTCTCGAGAAATCGATTGCTGCGAAACCCGACGCGATCTTGATTCAAGGAATCAACAATCCAGACTATGATTTGCTGATTAGTCATGCGATTGATCAAGGGATACCTGTCCTTACCGTAGATGCGGATGAGCCGGGAAGTCGGCGTCTAGCTTACGTAGGAACGGACAATCTGGAAGCGGGCAAACAGATGGGGCAACTCGTTGTAAAAAATACGGAGGGAAACGGACGTATCGGCGTGATGATCGGCAGCGAACTCGCGGATAACCAGCGGCTGCGTTTAGAAGGATTCCGTTCGGTTATCGCGGCGGCTCCTGGATTTGAGATTATAGACATTCGCTCATCCAACATATCGCGTATTGGCGCGGCAAAACAGGCAGAGTCGATGCTGAATCAACATGGAGACATCGACACGATGGTTGGCTTCAGTGCCTTGGACGCTGCTGGCATATCGGAAGGTGTCAAAGCGTCCGATAAAGAAGGGGTCCGAGTGTACGGTTTTGACGATCTAGAAGTGACCCGGAAAGGCATCTCCGCGGGGGAAATCCTAGCTTCGGTCGTACAGCAGCCGGGAGAGATTGGGGCTAAATCGGTAAATTTATTGGACCATTGGTTTAAGGGAGAAAAGCTTTCTGGGCAGTATTTCATCCAAACAAATATTTTGGCTCGGGAGCGGATGAAAAACGGGGGAAGCAGCCAATGAATATGCGCAAAATGTTGTTCATTGTCATCCCCCTGCTGTTGATTTTAAATAATGGAGTCTCCTTTTTTATCTTCCAAAGCGGACGGACAGTACAGACGAGCTATAATATGATGCTGGAACGGGTATTATTATACAAACAGATTGAAGAGAAAACGCGCGAAAATCTTCGGGCGATTAATGTTTATATCATGGACCGCAGCGACAGCAGTCTGAAGACGTTTCAGAGCCAGAGCGATGAATTGAGGAAGCTGCAGTCAAGCTTGTCCGGACAAAAGGCGATTTCATCAACGGAATTGGCCGTTCGGAGCTACCGACATATGCTGGAGACGTTCGTTTTGCAAGAAAAGAGCATCATTGACGCATTAAACAGCCAAACGCCTTTGGCTTATGCCGCTTTCTATGCGGAGGCTGAAAAAACAGCCGCCTTCATTCAGGAAGAAGCTTATCAACTGATCGATCAGGAGCTCAGCTATTATCAGCCGCTATATCGCAAGATTCTCGTTCAGACGGAAGTTATGAATCACTGGGGCGTGGCCGTTTTTATATTGAATACGGTGCTAAGTGTGGTGCTCGCTTATTGGATATCGTTGCGGATTACCAGACCCATTAAGGAACTGGTCCGGACGGCTGAACAAATTTCGGATGGCAACCTGCAGGTTGTTCCGCCCCAAATGAGTTCCCATAGCGAGTTCCGGATCCTTTCTGAGGCTTTTGGCCAAATGCAGGAGAATTTGAAACTGCTCATTCGCAAAGAGAAGGAAGGTCTAGAAAAGGACCGGCTTGTGAAGGAGTTGGAGCTTGAAGTGCTGCAAAATCAAATCAATCCGCATTTCCTGTTCAATTCCTTAAACGTATTGTCCAAGCTGGCATTAATTGAAGGCGCGGAGCAGACGAGCGATCTTACCGTTTCTATGTCGAATCTGCTCCGGTATAATCTTCGGAAACTGGACCGTCCGGTTCCGCTCCGAGATGAAGTCGAGCATGCCAAAGAATATTTTGTGATCCAGCAGGCCCGTTTCCGGGAACGGATTCGGTTCGTCACGGAGATTGAGGAGGACGGGCTAAGCGTGCTGGTGCCTGTGCTGACACTTCAACCTTTGCTTGAAAATGTGTTTGTGCACGCGATAGAAGGCATGGAGGAAGGGGCTATCATCAAGCTTGCCATTCAATGCAAAAAGGATGAAACATGGATTTCGATATCGGATAATGGCGTTGGAATGAGCGAGCAGGCCCGGGAATCGCTGCTTCATTATGATCGTGAGGATCCAGCTCGGAAGGACAGCGGATACGGCGGCCAAGGACACTCTACCGGACTGGGAACACGTAATGTGTTCAGGAGACTGGAGTTATTTTATGACAAAAAGGATATGGTCGACATTCTAAGCGAACCGGGCAAAGGGACAACGGTTCTGATACGGATTCCTGGTGCAGGAAAGGGGGATGGATATGTATCGCCTATTGATCGCGGATGACGAAGCGCTCGAGAGGGAAGGCATCGAATGGATCGTTAACCGGATGATGCCGGATACCTTTGAGATTTTTCATGCAGAGAATGGCCGTATGGCCATCCAGAAGGCGGCGGAGTTCCATCCTCATATCGTAATGATGGACGTGAGAATGCCGGGGATTCAAGGGCTTGAGGCGCTGAAGGAGATTAAAGCCCAGAACCCTAACGTCAAAATGATATTGATCACCGCGTACGAATATTTTGAATATGCCAAACAGGCGATATCCCTTGGCGTTCAGGAGTATTTGGTCAAACCGGCCAAAAGGGATCAGATCGCTGCGGTGCTGGAACGGCTAGTGAATGAAATCAAGGAAGACCGGAGAATGCGCAACGAACAGCTTGCGATCCGGGACAAGTTCTTTCAATTGCTTCCGCTGGCCGAAACGGAAATAGCGCTCCATCTGATGTCAGATCAGGTGAATGAGACAGAAGTGGGGCATCTCGCCGATATCTTGCAGCTTTCTGCCCAGAAGGGATGTGCGCTGGTTGTTGCTTTTCCAGAGCTGGGGGATGAGAAGAAAAGGGTGTACGATACGGTCAAAAATTTGACGCATAGCATGGTGAAGGACCAGTGCGATTCCGTGGTCAGTTCGATGGTTCACAGCCATATGGCTATATTTCTTCTCGGAAAAAAGCAAGCTGCTGATGAACCGATCAAAGAGGGTGCTGTTCAACTCAGTTCGAAGCTGGCGGAAGCCCTTCAAAGGCAATGCGATATTGCTATTTCTGTAGGAATCGGCTCTGTATTAATGGATGTGACAGGGATTAGAAGATCTTATTATGAGGCTGTGTTTGCCTCCAAATACGACAACAAGTGGGGTAGCATCTGCCGCTTCGAGGATTTGAATATGACGGACAGACATGAAGCAGGGATGGCAGCGGATCAGCCGCCGCTTGATGGCGACCCTGCTGGGGAGTCTTCTTATGTGGAGCTCGCGATCCGCCAAATCCGCGAGGAACGTGAGCAAAGTACTTCGAATATGCTGGACCGGGCCATGGCCTACATCTGCGAGAGATTCGCGGAAGAGTTATCCTTGGAGGATGTGGCAGATCATGTCCATCTGAATTCTTATTATTTCAGCAAGGTGTTCAAGCAGCAGACGGGAGAGACCTTCATTGACTACGTGACCCGGCTTCGCATCGATAAGGCAAAAGAATTGATGAAGGGCGGTGAATTAAGCCTGAAAGAGGTCTGCTATTCGGTTGGTTATAAGGATCCCAATTATTTCAGCCGCGTTTTTAAGAAGGTCACGGGAGAGACGCCTTCAGAGTACCGCATGCAGCATTAATAGATCGAATGCCTATGCCTGCCTCGGCAGGACTTTTTTGTGATGCTAAGGAGAAAATGTGCTAGTACATGGACTCATACCAAAGCCGGATTATCCCGAAACAATTTAATGCTGGTATTACGCAAATTAGTGAAGGGAATAGCCCGTTAATCCGATGCCCCCTCATGTTACAATAATGTTGTAATTCCGGTGTTTCCTTTACATCGGAGCTCGTATGGGAATCAAAATACAGCTTAGAAGGGGCATCAGATCATGAGCTCAAATATAGAAGAACAAGTCGAACAACAGGTCAGTATGAAGTTCGTCACTTTGGTATCGATCGTAGCTGCATTAGGTGGTTTGTTGTTTGGATTTGATACAGCCGTTGTGTCGGGTGCAATCGGATTCATGCAGGAACGCTTCGACTTAAACGAGTTTCAAGTCGGCTGGGCTGTTTCCAGTTTGATTATTGGGTGTATCGTTGGTGCATTAAGTTCCGGCGTATTAAGCGAGAAGTTCGGCAGGAAGAAAGTGCTGATTGCGGCCGCCATTTTATTTATCATCGGTTCGTTGGGTTCGGCTATACCGAGTGCATTTAGCGGATTTATTGTAGCCCGCATGATTGGCGGTCTTGGGATCGGGATCACCTCAACGATCTGTCCGCTCTATAATGCGGAAATTGCCCCAGCCAAATATCGTGGCCGGTTGGTGGCGCTGAATCAGCTGGCAACCGTTACGGGTATCTTCCTTGTTTACTTTATCAACATGTGGATTGCCGGTCTCGGCGATCACGCGTGGGGTGTTTCTACCGCTTGGCGCTATATGTTTGGATTCGGAGTAATTCCGGGCGTTTTGTTTCTGGCTTTGCTGTTTCTAGTTCCGGAAAGCCCAAGATGGCTGATCAAACAGGGGAGAGCGGCGGAATCTCTGCCAATCCTACTGCGGATTCACGGGGACACGCTGGCTAGACAGGAAGTACTAGATATCAAGGAATCGTTTAAAGAAGAAAACGGCTCGATCCGTCAGTTGTTCAGTCCTGCTTTGAGATGGGCTTTGATCGTTGGCGTAGGACTAGCCATCCTCCAGCAGGTTACGGGAATCAATGCCGTGATGTATTATGCGCCGGAAATATTCAAGCAGACGGGCGCAGGAACCAATGCAGCCTTGGTTCAAACCATTTATGTTGGCTTGATTAATTTCTTGTTCACGATTCTGGCGATTTGGCTCATCGATAAAGTGGGCCGCAAAGTCTTATTGCTTGTCGGGTCCTTGGCAATGACAATAAGTTTGGCTGTGATCGGCATTGCTTTCCAAACAGGGCATACCTCAGGCCCGTTGGTGCTGATATTTATTTTGATGTATGTGGCTGCTTTTGCCGTTTCGCTTGGACCGGTGGTATGGGTTGTGATGTCCGAAATCTTCCCGAACCGGATCCGTGGCAAAGCGACAGCGATTGCTTCCATGGCCTTGTGGGCAGCGGATTATCTTGTTTCACAGGCTTTTCCTCCAATGCTTGCTTCCGCAGGTCCGGCAATGACCTTCTGGAGCTTCGGCATTATGTCGCTCATCACATTTGTTTTCACATGGCGCGTGATTCCAGAGACGAAAGGGAAGTCGCTGGAGGAGATCGAATCCATGTGGGCTTCGAAAGCTTAGGCGCTTATCAATAAAAGGATGCTCTAAAGTCGTTGGACTTTGAAGCATCCTTTTTGTGTGTAGACGGTTTCCCGGGTTATTTTAATTTGGAGAAAGGGCTGAGCCATTTGCCGTAGGATGCCATACCAAAAAAGTTCTTCACCACGACGGGGAGAGCTTTTTAATCATTGAAAGAATGGATTTTCCTACAAGAAAATCCCGGATTGATCAGCCTCTGTATAAACCGAGATCAGGACGATGGCCGTTTCGTCACCGATATTTTTTACCGAATGGGGCGTACAGGCATTCCACGAAAAAGAATCCCCTTCGGTAAATTCAGCCGATTCCTCCCCCTGCTGCGCAAAAATCTTCCCTTTCATCACCACATGCACTTCTTCTCCTTCATGAGCATGCGGCGTTTCGCCGGTGGACGCGCCTGGAGGCATCTCAATGATCATCGTTTTTACGTTTTTCGTCGAGCTAAGATGCGCCACTTTGAGATTCTCCGACCCACTGAAAATAGTTACTTTCCGTTCGTCTTTCCGGACGATATGCATCCGGTCTTCTTTTTTTAGCAGCAAATAGGCGAGGGGCACTTTCAGTGCCTGCGCAATGTTCTCCAGTGTGGCAATTGAAGGCGAGGTTTTATTGGTTTCTACTTGGCTTAAAAAACCTTGGGATAGGCCTGTTTCTTCGCAGATTTGCGCAATCGTAATATTTTTTCGTTTCCGGATCGCCCGGATGTTGGAGCCGATGTCCATGAGCTTCACGCGTCCTTCGGAATATTTGTAATATGGAATTTATATTTATATTAACGAAAATCTTGTTGACATACTAGCATCACATGAGTTAAATTACCCATATAAAATATATTTTATTATTACTAATATTTTTTGAATGGAGAGGATCTTATAATTAAAAATACATGGGTGCCGACCCTATTGCGCGTAGTGCTAGGTGTAATATTTCTTGTGCATGGTATCAACAAATTTCAAATGGGGCTCGGCAACGTGGAAGCTTGGTTCAGCTCTATGGACATTCCTGGGTTTATGGCTTATGTGGCAGCGATCATTGAAGTGGTTGGCGGCGTAATGTTGATCATCGGATTATTTACCCGCGTGGCAGCGGCTTTGTTTGCGATTATGATGGTTGGCGCCATCGTAACTGTAAAGCTGTCCGCCGGACTGCTAGGGAATGATCAGATGCCTGGTTACGAGCTCGAGTTGAGCCTGATGCTGCTTTCGGTATACTTGCTTGCTGCGGGACCGGCGTCTCTTTCTATAGACCGAATTATTTTTAAGAAACAACGAACAGTTCAACAAGCAAGAAACAATTCTTCATACAAATATTTTTACCCATAAGGAGTGAGTTCATATGATGCCATCTTATTTCTTTGCGCACGGTGCACCGTCGCTTGTGCTTGAAAATCATGCATATACTGATGTATTAAAAAAATTTGCAGGCAGCATCCCGAAGCCCAAAGCGATAGTACTGTTTTCCGCCCATTGGGAAGAATCCGTTCAGACGGTGAGCGCGGTGGATGAGTACAGCACGATTTATGACTTTGGCGGGTTTCAGGATGAGCTGTATCGGATGACGTACCCGGCCCCGGGGGAGCGGTCTTTAAGCGAACGGATCCAGTCGTTGTTTACGAAGCAGGGCATTCCAAGCAAGCTCGATGAAAAGAGGGGGCTGGATCACGGTGCCTGGGCGGTGCTGAAACTGCTTTATCCAAATGCTGATATTCCGGTCGTTGCCCTCTCGGTTAACCGATACCTCACCAATGAGCAGCAGTATGAAATCGGAAAGGCCCTATCGGAGCTGAGAGAGCAGGATGTGCTTATTATTGGCAGCGGGGGAACTGTTCATAACCTGCGAAGCGTGAATTGGCGTGCGCAAGGGGGTGATGAATGGGCCGGAGCGTTCGATAACTGGCTGCAAGACAAGCTGGAGACTTGGGATACGGCTTCGCTCTTTAACTATCAGGAGCTTGCACCGCATGCCGCAATGGCGGTACCAACCAACGAGCATTTTATTCCTCTGTTGATTGCGATGGGGGCGGGAGATGCGAATCGGCAGGCCAAGCTGCTTCACCGCAGCTACCAGTACGGCAATTTAAGCCTAAGTTGCTGGCAGTTTGATTGATAAAAAGAAAAACCTAAAGATATGGGTGAAGTTGTTTGCATTAAAAAAAGAGCCAGGGGCGATTATACTCGTCCTGGCTCTTTTTAGCAGCTATTTGATACTATCATTATATCTATAACAGCCTCGGCACCGCATAAGGTTGGCCGCCTAACGGGGGGTTTTGCTTAGTTCATTAACTTTGCACGCTGTGGGGTTCCACAGCCTTTTGTCCTTAGAGTCTTCACCGTTCACAGCGGTGAAGGCTCTTTTTTTAGTCTATGCCGAAAAATTGGTTCTTTATACTGAAATTCTATCACTTGTTTGTCACTAGATCAATGGATTCAATTACTTTGCATCGATTTTCGGCCGGACATGGGTTCGTGCCTGCCATTGAACTGCTCGGAACTGAAGTGGCACCGATCGTTTGTGAGGAAGTTTCTAAATGGGAAGCTGCTGGTGAGCCGGCGGAGTAATATTTTATCATTGATAAAATCGGCAGACGAGCGTAGAATTATTCCCACTAATTACGTTCGGTTACGACATTGGAAGTGAGGTTTTTAGTAATGAACGCAATTGCTAAAGTAAGCCGGTTTGTAGGCAGGACGTTTTCACTGTGGGTTATTTTATTCGCTTGTCTGGGCTTTTTTTTACCCGGGATCTTTGTCTATTTAAAAGGGTACATTTCCCTTCTCCTGGGGATTGCAATGTTCGGGATGGGACTAACACTGTCTTCTGCTGATTTTCGCGAAGTTTTTCGCAGGCCTGCAGAGGTGCTGATTGGCGTAGTGGGCCATTATATCATTATGCCGCTGCTTGCTTATTTGCTAGCACGTGTACTGAATCTGCCTCCGGATATCGCCGTTGGCGTCATTCTTGTTGGATGCTGCCCGAGCGGCACCGCATCCAACGTCATGACACTGCTGTCCAAAGGTGATGTCGCGTTAGGCGTTTCGATCGCTTCCGTTTCTACGTTGATCGCGCCACTGGCTACTCCAGCCTTGATCGGTCTGTTGGCTGGACGTTGGATGCCCATTGACGGCGGGGCGTTGATCAGGGATATTTTGATGGTCGTCATTTTACCGATTATTCTCGGCGTGATCGTCAAAACCTTGTTTAAAAAGCAAGCCGAAGCGAGCGTTCAAGTTCTACCGCTTGTTTCCACGCTGGCAATTGTGATTATTGTGGCCATTGTGGTAGGCGGCAGCAAATCCAAAATTATCGAAAGCGGTCTGCTGATATTTGCAGTTGTTATTTTGCACAACTTGCTTGGTTTTGTCCTGGGGTACTTGTTTGCCAAGCTGTTCCGGATGAATCCGAGCAAACGCAAAGCGATCCTGTTCGAAACTGGCATGCAAAATTCTGGACTAGGGGCGGCGCTGGCGTCGGCGCATTTCAATCCGATCGCAGCGGTGCCAAGCGCGATCTTCAGCGTCTGGCACAACATTTCGGGTTCGCTGCTCGCCACATGGTTTGCGCGAAAAGCCGACAGTGAAGCGGCATCGGAAGCAAACCGGTAGTATAAAAAAGCGGCCAAATTGGGCGTGCTCCCCAGGACATCCCATTTGGTCACGTTATTTGGCGATATCTCTTGAAATCACATAAACGATAAAGGAGCTGACTAAGGCCGTTTGGCCTTAGATTCCGCTCCAAATCATTCATAATAATTCCACAGGATCGTGCATAGCTGCTTAAGAGGACGCAAGATCTGGATTGGCGGGAAAGAATGCCAGTCCAGGACTTTATTTTTCTCGTCCATGGCTGCCGCTGTTTTATTGAACCACGCCGCTGTAATAAGAGGGATTAGATGCCATCGACGATACGCTTGGAACGGATGGATACTTGCTTTAACAACTCATCTTCGTCGATCGTCAGCAGTTGGCGATCTTGCATCAATACTTTTCCGTTTATAATTGTCGTGTTTACGTCAGAGCCGTTGGCGCAATATGCCAGCAGAGAGTGTATATTGTGGACCGGCTGTAAATGGGGTTTTCTCAGATCGATCAAGATGATGTCCGCTTTTTTCCCTATTTCCAACGTACCTACTTCATGACCTATATTCAATAATCCCGCACTTCCGACAGTCGCCATGCGAAGAGCAACACTGGCAGGAAGCATCGTGGGGTCCCCGTAATCCAATTTCTGCAACCAAGTGGCAGCTTTGATTTCCTCAAACATATCTAACGTGGTGGCGCTGCCAGCCCCATCTGTGCCTAGCCCTACGGCAACCCCTTGTTCGAACATATCCGTAATTGGCGCAATACCGCAACCAAGTTTGAGGTTGCTTACTGGATTATGGGACACTCCACCTCTCATACCCTTTAAGTACCCAATGTCGCGCCGATTAAGATGAACGCTATGTGCCAGGAGCACATGAGCCTTTTCAAACAGACCAAGATGATACAAATATCCTGTAGGGGTTTGATTGTACTTTTCTCGAATCTTAATAACTTCCTCTTTGGATTCGGCAAGATGTGTGTGAATTGCAATGTTCTCCTGCTCTGCAATCGCGATAATTTCTTTGAAGGGCTGAGGAGGAACCGTGTATGGGGAATGGGGTCCGAGCATCGTGGTGATCCTGCCCCCAGCTTTGCCGCTCCAACGGCGGACTAGATCAACGCCCTCTGACATTCTTCGGCCTCCGTCATTTTCAAGAAAGATTAACCCCCGAGTTAAAGAAGCCCGCATGCCCACTTCTTCTACCGCAACAGCAATTTCATTCATGTGGATGTACATGTCGGCAAAAGCCGTCGTACCCGATTTAATCATTTCGGCCATTGCGAGCTTTGTGCCCCAGTAAATGTCTTCAGGCGTCATCCGGGATTCAGCAGGCAGCATTTTTTTGTCTAACCAATCCATAAGCTTAAGATCGTCGGAAAATCCCCTCAATAAGCTCATAGGAGTATGTTGGTGGGCGTTAATCAGTCCAGGCATCGCTGCCATACCTTCACCGTTAATCACTTCATCAACTTCAGCGGTAATGGCAGTCTGGATGTCCAATATGCGGTCTTCGTCAATGAGAATGTCCCCGACAAATGGTTCGTCGTTCACCATGGTTAAGATCGTCGCGCCTTTGATCAATTTCTTCATCGTAATAGCCTCCTTCCTTTTCTGGGTTCATACTAAACCTTGACGTTGAGTGAAGGTCAAGATACTCTACAGAATAAAATGTACTGCAAATCAAAGGGGTATCTTATCTCATGAAAATAAAAGAAGTCGCGGACAGGTTGAAAATATCGCAAAGAGCCATTCGGTTTTACGAAGAAAAAGGGCTCATTCATCCTTCCAAACAAAATGACAATCAGTACCGCATATTTGACGAAGAGGACATTTGGCGTTTGCAGACGATCATCGCACTAAGGGAATCAGGGATGCCTATTAACGACATTCAGGCGGCTCTGCCTGGTTTGGAGATCCAAGGAAGTAGCGAACTGCAATATTTTTTGGAACACCAACGATCGGTTATGTTCTCAAAGTGGGTTGAAATGAAACAGATTATCGAAACGACAGACAAAATGATTGAGACCCTCAAGAAAAACCACAAGCTTCCGCTTGATGACATTTATTCTCTTGCGGAAGGATCGAGAAGGCTGAGAGAACAGCGGGCATGGCAGGACAAATGGGGGTCTGATCGCTTGGCCAGCGTTCACGACCAATTGGTACAAGACGACAAGAAGAAATACAAGGACTACAATGAAGCGCTGCGCTTGATCGTGAAGTGGGTGGCAGCCATCCGTGGGGAAAAGGGTCTTGATATTGGAACGGGTACGGGAAACTTGGCTGGCAGACTGATCGATGAAGGCGCGGTTATGTCGGGAGTTGACCAGTCAAATGAGATGCTGAAGGAGTGCCAGCGCAAATTCCCAGAGATTGAAACCAAGCTTGGTAATTTCCTGGCGTTGCCTTATCTGGATGGAAAATTTGATTTTGTCGTTTCGAATTTTGCCTTGCATCACCTCACTTACGACCAAACGCTGATGGCAATTCAAGAAATGTGCAGAGTTTTGAAACCGCACGGCCGAATTTGCCTTGCTGATTTAATGATTAACGATGGGGATTACGCGGCTCATGAAGAAGATGAGGATTATATTCCACTTTCCGAACTCATTCATCTATTTGAAAACAGCGGATACATCACAAAACATCTAAAAATTAATGAATTGCTGCATGTTGTCCTGGCTGTGCCTATCCGATAAGTGGTACGTAAACATTAACCTTGCGTTAAGGTTTGTTGTTTCGTGATTCCAATTTGATCCTCTCCGCTTCTCCATCTTTCACCAACAAAATTCTATCGTATATCAAAAAAATCTATTTACTCCCATCATATTATTTACGAAAACAGCCTCTGCAAATGCGCAGGGGCTTTTTCCTGTCCCCACGAAGAAATTCCTGCTTGCAAATGCCGATTTTCGCTTGAAAATATAAATTTACCCCTTCATTAGACAAATGGATCCCTGATAATTCATAAAACACATATAATTAACTTTTATAGTAAATATAACCCAAAATGAAGGGTTCACATGAAAAGGGCACATGTATTCGTTTTCTTGTGGTGTAAAGCGGTTTTACTCCGAAAGGAAGATTAGGATAGTTTAGTACTAGAGAGATACAAAATAGGAGAGGTGGAGCGTATCATGTCATATCTGTTTTATGCAACGGCGGTTGTGTTTCTGGTATTTCAAGTTTTGTACACAGTGATTCCGCTCTTTTGCAGCAAGGTGAAAAAGCTCGATCCGGATCTGACGGAAAAATCGATAGCGGTCCTTGTCCCTGCATATAACGAGGAACTGACGATCAAAAATTGCATTGATGCCATGGCGGGCCTGCATTACGACAACCATGAGATCATCATCATTAACGACGGCTCCAAGGATGAAACCTTCTCGAGACTGGACGAACTATTGCAACTGGAGCCTGACGGCCGAAGGCCCGGGTACCAGCTTGCCTATAAACCGGTTAAAGGTGTATACCGCTCGAACCGCTACGCTAATATCTTCGTGATCGACAAGCAGAATGGCGGCAAGGCCGATTCCTTGAATGCAGGGATCGATTATGCCATATCGGAGGTCGTCATTACGCTTGATGCGGACAGTATGCTTGAGACCAATGCCCTGAAATACGTTAATCAATATTTTCATAACAACGATATTGTCGCGCTCGGCGGAACCGTCAAAATTGTGCAGGGAGCGGAGAAGCGGGACGGCACCATTGTGGAGAAATTTAGAGGCCCGGGGCTGATCAAAAGCCAAATCATCAATTATACGCATGGCTTTTATGTCCGCAAATTAACGCAGTCCTTCTTTAATTCCATTGTGGTCATATCCGGCGCGTTCGGTGCTTTTTATAAGGATATCCTGGTGCAAGTGAACGGCTTCCGCAGCACCGTAGGCGAAGATATCGATATCACTTTAAAAATTCACGAGTATTTAAAAGCCAATAACTTGAAGAAAAAGCTGGTGTACGCGCCGGAAGCGGTCTGCTACACCGAATGCCCGGAGAATCTGCCCAACTTCTATAAACAGCGTATCCGCTGGCAAAAAGCGTTCGTCGACTGCATCCTAATCTATTGGTCGCGGCTGTCCCGTAATTTTAGCGCCGGGGTGAACCTGTTTTTTGCGATCGACGGCTTTATGCTCGGTACCTTTTCGACTTTTACGACGCTCATATATCTCGTGCAGGCGCTTCTCTTCAGGGGAAACGTGATGCATGCACTCATTTTCTTGCTGATTAGCGTGGTGGTCAATGCGCTTCAAATCATCATTTCTTTGGGGCTATGCAAAAAATACGGCAGCAGCTATACCGCTATGGACTATGTAAAAATGTTTCTGTTTAGTCAAGTGGAACTGCTGACCTATCGAAATCTGCAGTTTTATATCAATATTGTTGGGACGCTCAAATATTTTGACAACGATGAGGGCTGGGGGTTCGTCGAAAGAAAAGGCGTGGCGGCCATTAGTCAAAACATCGCATCCGGATCGAATTAAGGATAGAGGAGGCGCCATATGAACAGCGTTATTTCAAGAAAAAGAGTTTTGTATGTGGATTTCTTAAGAATCCTATCGATTATAGCCGTCATAATGCTGCATTACACGGCGGATCTGCTTACCACCTCCAATGATTTTAACTCCGCTTCATGGTGGATCAGCAATTTTTTTAATTCGATCTCGCGGTTTGCGGTTCCGGTGTTTTTTATGATCAGCGGGGCGATGATTTTGCGCACGGAAATCGGCACTTACAGGGCATTCTTTAGAAAAAGAGTGGTGCCCCTGCTCATCTCCCTTGTCAGCTGGTCCTTCATATATGGCCTATATAATCAATATTTTATTTTGAAAAGCAAGATGGGTGCTTTCGAATTTCTGCTGGACTTCGGCTATCGGCTGTTGACGGACCGCAATTACGTGCATTTATGGTTTCTGTACGCCATCATCGCCATTTACTTAACGGTTCCTTTAGTCAGCAAATTTATCAAATCATGCAGCGAGAGAGACCTGAGATATTATTTGCTGCTATGGTTTATCGTGAACATTGTTTGCCGCTTGGTGTCCGATTCGGTGGAGCGCCTGACAGGCACGGGGCTGAGCATACCGATTTTAAACATCCCGTTTTTCATGGGTTATCTCGGCTACTTTATTTTGGGCTACTACCTGTATCATTTCGACCTGCCCTCAAGGGCTAAAAATATTTTGTTTAATTTGGGTGTTCTCTCTTTCTTTATCGCCCCGGTGGCTACCTATTTTGTTTCGGTCCATAGTAGTGCGCTCGACGAAATGTTTTACGGCAATTACTCCATCACTACCTTTTTTATGGCTGTGGGCATGTTTGTTTACTTCAGGGAAAAAGAGGACGCGATGAGCGCAAGAGTCAATCATAAGCTCCAAATGCTGATCGGTTCCTTCGCCAAAGCCAGCTTCAGCGTGTATCTGGTTCATCTGCTGATTGAATTGATCGTGGCCGGAGGAATGGAGTTCCAAGCTACTGTTCTGGAGGCGGCACTAAATCTTGTGATCAATATTTTGTATATCTTCATCATCAGTTACGTCACCGTCAAGATCCTGAATTTGAATAAGGCGGCGACATACATCCTGTTTGGCGGGAGAGGGTAATAGGATGAAGATTACAATATATACGAAAATTATCGTTGTCGTTTTACTGGTGGGTATGGGCTTTTATTTTTATCAAATTTCAAGCGCGGCGGACCGTAAAGTAACGGCGGTATACGTGGACGTTTTGAAGGATACCCAAACAATCCGGTTGTCCGAAAAAAATGTGGATATCGCGTTTATCGCATTTGCGAAAATCGACGGAACGAGGATTTATTTTCATGAGGATGAGAGGACCAACCAGCAGATCAAAGACAATATTAAAAAGATGAAGGAAAACAATCCGAATACCCGTATGGTGCTTGCTGTGGGTGGGTATGGAGTGGACGGCTTCTCCGATGCCGCATTGGACGGAAACCGTTATCTGTTTACGGAGAGCATTATCCAAACGGTCAAGGAGCTAGGTCTCGACGGTGTGGATATCGACTGGGAATACCCCGCGTTCCATGCCTGGAACACGCAGAAATCACGTCCCGAAGATACGCAAAACTTTACGAGCCTCATGAAGGATCTGCGGGATAAGCTGTATCGGCTTCCATATAAGAGCAAGGGTTATCTGCTGACTTTTGCTTCAGGCACACAGGACTGGTATTTTCAAAACGTCGAGGTCAAAAAGGTAGAGAAATACGTCGATTACATCAATGTGATGAGTTATGACTTGATCGGCAAGTGGTCGGATACGACTGGTTTTAATGCCAATTTGTATACGGACCGCCAGAAAAAGTCGCAGATGAGCGTCGATCAAATTGTCGGCATGTATCTCGATCATCGGATCGACAGTAAAAAGCTGTTGCTTGGTATTCCTGCCTACTCCTATGCTTGGAAAGAAGTAAAAAGCGATACCGACGGTGCCTTTTCTCCCGGAAAATCCATCGATATCGACCAGGTTGATCTCACCTATAAAACGATACAGAGATCATATTTGAACAAAAACGGCTATAAGCGATACTTCGATGATCAAGCCAAAACAGCTTATCTCTACAACGGAAATACATTTATCACCTACGAAGATCCGGAAGCGTTGCTGGAAAAGGTAAAATACATCGAGAAACATGATCTGGGAGGCGCGATGGTCTGGGAGTATTCGCAGGATGCGGAGGACGGAATCGTAAAGTTTCTGGGGGATCATCTGGGCAAATAGTTTCCGAGTAAATCGCCATATGAGGATTCGAAGTTTTGGCTATAGCATTTTTTTATGTTTGCTACTAAAATAAAGTTAGTAGATGAGGATTACGCGATTGGCTGGAAATAAAGCTAAAGCAAGGCCGCATAAATCATGCGGCCAATTGCTTTAGTTATTCTACATATATAGGGATTTTAGTCGGGTAATGTGTTAAATTGAGAAAACCGGTAGGGGATCTGAATTAAACATTGCAATTCCTAGTAATCCGATATACAATAAAACAAAGTTTCATAGAGAGATGGGGGATAAGACATCATGCGCAAGTATTTTTCAAGTTTCATCATTTTGGCATTACTGACCATGCTGGTCACAGCATGCTCTGGAGATAACTCAGGAAGCTTGGCATCATCTTCCGATGCTTCGCAAACATCCGGACAACCGAAAGACGGCGGCAACTTAATCGTTGGTGTAGCAGCCGATCCAGTCATCCTTAACCCGAACTATGCAGGGGACCGCGTCAGCTTGACGATCGACCAGGCTCTTTTTGCGCCTTTGTTCCAGGTCAACAATGGGAAGAAAACGTTTTATCTAGCGGACAGCCTGGAGCCGTCTGCAGACAAACTGACGTATACCTTGAAGCTCAAAAGCGGTTTGACTTGGCATGATGGCGAGAAACTGACGGCTGACGACGTCGTGTTCACCATCGACAAGATTTTGGACGAGAAACAGAACAGTATGCTGAGAAGCAACTTTATTATTAATGGCAAGCCGATCAAAGCGGTGAAAGTCGACGATACCACGGTTGAATTCAAACTTCCGCAGGTAAGTCCGGCATTTGAAGCTATGTTGGTTCAAGTATCCCCGATACCAAAACATATTTTCGAACATGAAGCGGATATCGAGAAAAGCCCTAAGAACAATACGCCGATCGGTTCCGGGCCATTTAAGTTCAAGGAATACAAAACAGGCGAATATGTAACCTTGGAGCGTTTCGATAACTACTTTGGTGGCAAACCGCATCTGGATTCGATCACTTACCGGATTTCCAAAGATGCCAATGCAGCGAACCTGGCCTTGCAAAACGGCGAAATCAACATGAAATATGTAGATCCACAGGATGCAGGCACGATTGAATCCACAGGCAATTTCGAAATGAAAAATTACAGTGAAGGACGCTTGTCCTACATGATCTTTAATGAGAACAGCGACACCGGCCTGCTGGCCAAAAAAGAAGTCAGAGAAGCATTGTCTTACGCCCTGAACCGCGAAGAGATGATTCAAGTGACTTACACATCGCCTGATTATGCCGATCCGGCCAAATCTTTTGTCACACCTGACGGCCTGTATCATGACAACAACGTCACAACGTATGATAATAACGTAGATAAGGCCAAAGAACTGCTGCAGGCAAACGGGGTCACCGGCAAGAAGCTGCGCTTTATTATTTCAAGCGGGAACAAGGCTCAGGAAGCTATCGCCTTGTATGTTCAGCAAAAGCTGAAAGAAGTCGGGGTAGACGTTGAAATTAATTCGATGGATTCATCCGCATTCAGCGACAAATTCACAGACCCTAAGGCAACTGATTTCGAGTTGACTGTCGGTGGCTACATTATGGGCTTCGATCCGGATGCTTACAGCAATCTGTATATGACGGGCAGCGATTCCAACTATACGCATTACTCGAATAAGGAAGTCGACCAGCTCTTCCAGCAAGGAGCGAGCGAAGGCGACGACGCCAAACGCGGTGAAATCTACAAAAAACTGCAGGAGACCATCGCTTCCGATGCGGTGATCTATCCAATCGCTTATACGAAAACAATCGTTGCCGTAGATAAAAGATTTGGTGGTTTGGACGAAGCGGTGCTGAAGCCTGTTGTTATCTTTGAAGACCTGTCCAAACTGTATATGAAATAAGATTGATATTCGAAGTTTATTTGCAAGAATGAAACGGTGCTGCGCCTTAGGGTGCAGCTGTTTCTGTTCTACTATGATTTTACGAGATTCAGAAAAACACCCGCAAAAAGCTATCGGTGATAGGAATACATCGAAAAAGCGAAACGAAGCTAGGAGACTATAAGCATGAGAAGAATGATTGTCAGAAGATTATTGCAAACTTTGCCCATGCTCTTTTTTGTGTCCATCGTCTGCTTCATTTTGGTGAAGGCGGCGCCCGGAGACCCAGTGCGTTCTTTTGTGACGCCAAACATGCATGCGGCGGACATTGAGCGGGTTCGACATAATCTCGGCTTGGACAAGCCCGCATATATTCAATATTTTATTTGGCTCAAAGAATGTTTGACCGGCAATTTTGGTTATTCGCTTGTCAACCATAAGCCGGTGTTAGGACAGATTCTGGAGCGTTTGCCCGCAACCGCAGGACTGATGGCGTCAGCCATCGCTTTGGCTGTTGTTTTGGCTATTCCTATGGGACTGATCGCGGGAGCAAACCGCAACCGCTGGGTGGATAAGCTTGTCAACCTGATGGCTTATATCGGCATTTCGCTGCCTCTCTTTTGGCTGGCGATTTTGCTGGTGTACTTTTTCTCCAACAAAATGCATTGGCTTCCAAGTATGGGGATGCGTACGATCGGCGTCAATTCCGCGCTTGATGTGATTAAACACGGCATTCTGCCGTGCGTGGTGCTGGCCATCGGATTCCTGACGGTATATGTCAGATATATCCGCTCCAGCACGATCAGCCAATTAAAAGAAGATTACGTGCAAATTCAGTATGCTTTCGGTTCGGCCAAATGGATCATTTTATTCCGGCATGTGATGAAGCATGTCCTGCTTCCTATCATTACGCTGCTTGGGATGTCCATGGGCGATCTGGTCGCCGGCGCGATCGTAACCGAAACGGTATTTTCCTGGCCGGGCATCGGCTCGCTGGGGATGACGGCCGTACGTGGCATGGACTATCCCGTCATTTTGGGCATTACATTATTTTCTTCCGTTCTGCTGATCCTGGGGAATTTGCTTGCAGATATCCTGTATGGCATCGTGGATCCGAGAATTAAAACAACGAGGTGATCTCATGAAACGGAGTAAATGGATAAATGTAGCCCGTGAGCTTAAGGGAAATAAGCTGGGGATCGCCGCCGTTATTATATTGCTTGTGATTACCCTGGCTGCAATATTGGCATTTCTGTCTTCCAAAGATCCGAATCAACTTAATGCGCTTGCGCGGCTCCAGCCGCCGAACAAGGATCATTGGTTCGGTACGGATGATTACGGACGGGACACGTTTGCGAGGGCGTTGTACGGCGGCCGCGTCTCGCTGTCGGTTGGTTTTGTATCGATGATATTCGCGACGGCGATTGGCGTGACGGTCGGCATCATCAGCGGTTATTTCGGCGGATGGATCGACAGCCTGCTGATGCGCTTCCTGGACATTATCATGTCTATACCGTCTTTCCTGATCTTGCTGCTGCTCAGCGTGTATTTGAAACCAAGCGTGGGCAATATCATCATCATCATTTCGCTGCTGATGTGGATGAGTATCGCCCGGGTGGTCCGGGCGGAGACGATGGCACTGAAGCAGCGTGAGTATGTTCTGTATGCCAAGGCATCGGGCCAAAGCACGCTTGGCATTATTCTAAAGCATATTTTACCCGGGCTGTTGTCTGTTGTCATTGTTAGTGCGACGAATAACATCGCTTCGGCGATTATGATGGAATCATCCCTTAGCTTTTTGGGCTTTGGCGTGCAGGCGCCAAATGCGACATGGGGCAGCATGCTGAACGGGGCACAAGGTTATATTGCCCAAGCTCCTTATATGGCGCTGTTCCCGGGATTGCTTATTTTCTTGACTGTACTTTGCTTTAACATATTAGGTGATATTTTGCGTATCGGCCTGGAACCGAAGCTGGGCAAAAGATAAACCGCCGGCGTAAGGCGATAAAGGAGTGAGAAACTAAGATGACCAAACCATTGCTGACCGTTGATGAGCTAAAGGTCTCATTCCAAACCAGGGACGGCCAAAACCAAGCGGTACGCGGCGTCAGCTTCCATGTCGGCGCCGGCGAGACTGTAGGGATTGTCGGCGAATCCGGCAGCGGAAAAAGCGTGACGTCCAAAGCCATTATGGGGCTGATTGCCCCGCCCGGGAAAGTAACAAACGGCAAAATCCTTTTTCAAGGGACAGACTTAAGTGGACTGAGCGAAAGCGAATGGCGCAAGCTGCGGGGCAACCAAATCGCCATGGTGTTTCAGGACCCGATGACAGCGCTGAATCCGGTGAAGACGATTGGTTTCCAGATGGCGGAGGTCATTCGCCGTCACCGCGGTCTTGGCAAAAAAGAAGCAATTCAAGAAGCGGTAGAGATGCTGCGCAAGGTCGGTATTACCGAACCGGAACGCCGCGTAAAGCAATATCCGCATGAATTTAGCGGCGGGATGCGCCAGCGGGTCATGATTGCGATGGCCCTCTCCTGCAGTCCGGAGCTGCTGATTGCGGACGAACCAACAACGGCGCTTGACGTAACCATTCAGGCGCAAATTCTAGATCTTCTAAAGCAGCTCAAGGAAGAATCTGATACGGCTGTGCTGCTCATTACCCATGACTTGGGCGTGGTGGCTCAAGTATGCTCTCGCGTTGTCGTCATGTATGGCGGGATGGTGATGGAAGAGGGGACGGTCGAGGATATCTTCTATCGTACCGGTCATCCGTATACCCAGGGTTTGCTTCGTTCGCTTCCGAAACGCGCAGGCGCGGGTAAAGAACGTTTGGTTCCGATTGAAGGCTCACCGCCCAATCTCATCGATCCGCCTTCGGGCTGTCCGTTCCAGGATCGCTGCCCATACGCGTTTGGCAAATGCTCGGAGCTGCCCAAGATGGCGGAGCTTGGCGAGGGGCATCGTTCCCTTTGCTGGCTTGTGCAGGATAAGAGCACGTTGGAGCAGGCGTTAGCGGAGGAGGAAGCAGACAAATGAGCGAAAATATTATGGTCGATGTACGGAACCTGAAAAAGCATTTTACGAAGGGTTCGGAAGTGCTGAAGGCCGTTGACGGCGTCAGCTTTCAGATCCGCAAAGGCGAAACCTTTGGACTTGTAGGCGAATCCGGAAGCGGCAAATCGACGGTTGGACGCTGTCTGATCCGCCTTTATGATTATACAGACGGCGAGGTTTATTTTGACGGACAAAATCTGTCGAAGCTCGGCGATAAGCAGCTGAAGCCGTTCCGGCGGCGGATTCAGACGATTTTTCAGGATCCGTATTCCTCGCTCAATCCAAGCATGAGCGTGCTGGATTTGATCGGGGAACCGATGGATATCCATGGCATTTACAAAAAAGCGGATGAACGCAAAGAATTCGTTGCTGGTCTGCTGGAAAAAGTCGGACTAAAGCGCGAGCATCTGTACCGTTATCCACATGAATTCAGCGGCGGGCAGCGGCAGCGGATCTCCATTGCGCGGGCGATGTCCGTGCGGCCTGATTTTGTCGTATGCGACGAGCCAATCTCTGCGCTTGACGTGTCCGTGCAGGCACAGGTCGTCAACATGCTGGAAGATTTGCAGGCCGAATTCGGGCTGACCTATCTATTCATCGCGCATGACCTGTCCATGGTACGTCATATTTCAGACCGGATCGGGGTCATGTACAGAGGACGTCTGGTGGAAGTGGCAGAAAGCGATGAGCTGTACGAGAACCCGCTACACCCTTACACGAAGGCGCTGCTCTCATCCATTCCGATCCCGGATCCGCGCGCAGCAAGCGGGAAAATGGCGGTTAAATATGAAGTGCCCACAGCAAAAGACGGCGCAATGCCGGAGCTGCGGGAAGTGAGTCCAGGCCACTTTGTGGCGGATCATTAAGTTGGAGGAGGCGCTTGAACATGGAAAAAAATCATCTCGTCAAGCTGTCCCAATGGGATGCGATGATGGTGGAAGGACTTCGGGCATACGGCTGGTCCAATGAGGAACTGCTGCGGAGAGTGCGCGAACGCGACTTGCCGGAGGACCACAGCATTTATGAATTCGAATACGAGGAATTGGCGGCGTTTGCCGAGGCAGAGCCTGGGACTTTCGAGTCCGCGGTCAAAGACGGCTATTCTATCAAATACAACACATTAGGCGGCCTTCGTTCCTGGATTGCAGTTGCGTACGGCTTGGAGCCGGAGATCAACCGCGAACCAGGGCAAGAATCGGTGACCGCCAAGCTGACGGAGGCCCAGAAGAAACGTCTGGAGTCCGTTCTCTCTTTGGGCTGGGCCGTTCAAGATGTAGTAGGTGAACCCGGTGTATACCGGGTTGTCCCACTTCAAAGATAATCATTATAGCAACTTGTAACATTCATGAGGCTAAGCTGAGATTAGAGTTGAAAACCAGTAAATGAATTGTTTGTTTTATGCCATGATGGTATACTACACAAATAAAGAAGTGTATAAATAAACTGAAGAGTAAGGATGCAGGTAACATCCTTACTCTCTGAACAACAGCCGCTATAAAGGGCGGTCAGCTTGTTAGTTATTAGTCGTGAGATAGACCGCAGACCTTTGTAGAGGGCGGTCTATTTCTTTTTAATGTAGGTAAGTAACGCCAGAAAGAACATGCCGAAGCTGAACATAAGGGTTAACGTGCGGCTGCAGCAGTAGATTGCCCTCATAGGCGGCGCGGATCGCCTTTATCATTTCCTTCGAGCTTGTATCCTTCAAAATATAACCGTCGACCCCGTTCTTAAGACCGCTAAAAATATATTCATTCAAGTTACCCTAAATATCGTTCCGATACGACAAATTCCCTCCTCTTGCAAACCCTATCAACCGTCAGACAGTAAAATCAACTAAAAATTACTATTTTTTTAGGAATGGATATATTAAAAGGCTACCGGTTTGAGTTAAAATGAGGAAAATAGAACCCTATACCACATCTGATATGGCCAAAGTCTAGGAATGGAAGATCATGCGCTTATATTTGAAAAATAGTTCATATATAGCAGAACCATACATCGATGACAAACGAAGACGACAAGGGGAGAGCATGTGATGGTGAAGGAGCAAACGAGGTATTCCCGGCTCGCCAATATTACAAAATTAATCAACACGAAGCTGGAACTGCGAGAAGTGTTGCAGCATGTTACGACGGCCATCTCGGAGGAAATCGTCCAATGTGATTCGGTAGGGATTTATTTGCCGCAGGATGACGGGACTTTCAGAGGATATGTTGGCAAGCCGGAAGCCATTAACGGTGTAACGTTGGACATGCATATCATCGATACCAACCGTGATCAGCTCGCAAAAGAAGTGATCGAAACGCAAAAAACGATTTATATTCCGGACACATCACAAGATGAACGCCCTGACGCCTGGGCAATTGAAGGCTTTGAAATTAAGTCGTTGCTCGTTCTTCCCATATCGTATGAGAAGGAAATGTTTGGACTCGTATTTCTTTTTGATTGCGGCATCCCGATGAATCTGACGGAATCGGAGATTCAAACGGTTGAGGCGTACGTCAATATGGCTGCTGTCGCAATCCGGAACGCCAACAATTTGACGCACAAGGAAAATCTGATTGCGGAGAAGCAGCTTCTACTCGATGTGACACGCAACTTGTCGCTTTGCTCTACCATGCAGCAAGGGCTGGACACCAGTTTTTACTATATCGCGAAAGTATTAAACAACTATAATGTCGGGGCGCATTTGCTCGACCCTCTTGCAGGCAAAAGAATCAAACCGGCTAAACTCAGCAAGGACAGCGATTGGTCGGAAGCGGATTGGATGAGAACACATCAGAGGATGAAGATTGACCCTGAAAATGATGGCGTTTTCCAAGAAGTAGTCCGTACGAAAAAGGTCATCATCATTCCGGATGTTTTCGAGGATGATAGACCCAATCATATTGCCTGCCGCGATTTTGGGATCAAGGGAATGTACATGTTCCCACTCGTTTCTATGGGCGAGGTGCTGGGTGTCATTGCCGCGGTGAATCTCGGGGATAAGGTCATGACATATTCCGAAGCCACTATTCAGCTTTGCCAATCGATTGTGGAGGCCACAGCCTCAACGCTGTCCAATCTGCTCTATATGGAAAAGCAGGAGGTCATTATCGAGGAAAGAACCTCGGAAATTACCTTCAAGAACAAGGAGCTTGAAAGAGTCGTAGCCGAGCTGCAGCAGCTCAGCCGGGAGAAAGAGCTGATCCTGAATTCGGCCGGAGAGGGCATTTTTGGCCTGGATCTGGAAGGGAATATCACCTTTTGTAATCCAGCGGGAGAAGCCATGCTCGGTTATGAGATCAAGGGTGAACTGATCGGTCAGCCGGGCAGCGTCATTTTTAGCGGCAAAAAGAGCGGAAAAGGGCATGTGGACGGCATGAGCCAGCGCATGTGGAATAAATGCTATACGGATGACCGCTTCTACCGCAAGGATCATTCCAGCTTTATGGTCGAATACGTGATCTCTTCCATTAAGGAAGGGGATCAAATTGTAGGCGACGTGGTTACCTTCAAGGACATTACGCAGCGCAAGCAGATGGAGGAGGAGATCAAATACCATGCCTATTTCGATAGCGTCACGGACCTCCCGAACCGAGTGTTGCTAAAGGATAGGCTGAACCAGGGCATCAAATACGCTCAAATGAATGGGGGAAAAGTAGCGCTACTGTATCTAGATTTGGACCGCTTCAAGTTTATCAACGACACACTGGGGCATACCTATGGTGATTTGCTTTTGCGCGACGTTGCCAAGCGGCTCAGTGCCAGCATCCCGAAAAGCGCTACCGTATCGCGTCAAGGCGGAGACGAATTTACGATCTTTTTACCGAACATCAAGGGCAAGAAGGAGGTATTGAAAGTAGTCAACCAGGTTATCGCCTCGTTTACCGAACCTTTCTACGTGAAGGAAAACGAAGTGTACATCAAAACGAGCATCGGCATCAGCCTGTTCCCGGATCATGGCGATACAAGCGAAACTTTGATTAAAAATGCGGACACAGCGATGTACAAATCGAAGGAAATCTCCGGAAACAGCTACCACTTTTTCAGTACGGGAATGGATACGAGAACCTTTGAGATCGTTAAATTTGAAAATGCCTTATATAAAGCTCTCGATCAGGATGAGCTGATCATTTATTACCAACCGCAGATTAACTATGAAACGGGTTCGATGGTCGGTGTGGAGGCCTTGCTCAGGTGGAATCATCCGACGGAGGGGATGGTATCGCCGGAAGAGTTTATACAGATTGCCGAGGAGACAGGACTGATCGTTCCGATTGGAGAATGGGTGCTGCGGAATGCCTGCATGCAGGTCAAGGAATGGCATAAGCTCGGGTTCCCGCATATTAGTGTGTCTGTGAATCTATCGGTCAGACAGTTTGAACAGGACAACTTATTCAGCATCGTCAAAAATATCCTGAAAAAGGCCGACCTATCGCCTGAATTTCTCCATCTGGAGGTCACTGAGAACCAAATTATTAAAAATGCGGACATTACGCTCAAAACGATGGAGCGGTTCAAGGCTCTTGGCATCAACATTGCGATCGACGATTTTGGCACAGGGTACTCTTCTCTGGGATACCTGAAGAACTTCCCGATCAGCACTTTGAAAATCGACAAATCTTTCGTTCAGGATATTACCAAGGACGATGACGATGCGGCCATCACCAACACTATTATTACGCTTGCCCAGAACTTGAACCTAAATGTAATTGCCGAAGGCGTCGAGACGAAGGAGCAGGCAGAATTTCTGGCCGCCCGGAGATGCTATCTGATGCAGGGTTATTATTTCAGCCGTCCGATGAAGGCGGAGGATGTCACTAAATTATATCTATCCAGTGGATTGGGGCAAAACCGGTAGGCTTGGTTCAATCCTTTACACCATAGATGAAATATTGAATCTTTAGGAGGGGTTATATGAAAGCAGTTCGTGCAGTTTTAGAGTATTTGAAGGGTCAGGGGGTCAGACATATTTTCGGAGTTCCCGCCGGTTCGGTCAATGCTCTGTTTGACCAATTGATAGAAATGCCTGAAATTACGCCGATTGTCACCAAGCACGAAGGAGCTGCGTCTTATATGGCGGCAGCTTACGCGAAATATTCCAACCAGCTGAGTATCGCGATCGGCTGCAGCGGTCCCGGCAGCACCAATCTGGTAACCGGTGCGGCCAATGCCATGCGGGAACATCTGCCGGTATTGTTTCTGACCGGTGCGGTTCCGGTAAACACCGTTGGGCTCAACGCTTCACAGGAGCTGGATGCCGATCCGGTGTTCCGCCCGGTGACTAAATACAGCGTGACCGTTCGCGAATCCAAGGATTTGCTGCCTGAAGTGGTCAAGGCGGTTGAAATCGCCCTTTCCGGCGTACCTGGACCTGTCCATGTAGCGATGCCGATTGATGTGCAGCAGGGTGAAGTGTCGCAAGTGACCATTCCTGAGCCCCCGCAAAGAGCGCCAATCGTTCCGGACCTGGACACAATTAAGCGGGTGGCACAGGAGCTCGCCAAACGCGAGAGCGGCTATATTTTCGTGGGACAAGGCATCCGCAATTCTGTTGATCAGCTGCTTGAACTGGCCGATCTTCTGAACTGGCCGATCTTGACGACGCCGCAGGCTAAAGGATTGATTCCAGAGGAACATCCGCTTCTTTCGGGCGTGTTTGGCTTTGCAGGACATGAAGGCGCTTCATCCTTAATTAATGAAGGAGATGGACAAGCCCTGCTGATCCTCGGCTCAAGTTTGGGAGAAACTGCAACAAACAACTGGAATGCGAATCTGACGAAAAACCGGTTCTGTGTGCAGATGGACTTTGACCAGACCGTATTTGGTCGCAAATATGAAATCGACATTCCGGTTCTGGGCGATATGAACTTGAGTCTGATGTTTTTGCTGGAGGAACTGAGGGGGCTGGGGCTGCCGAAAGCAGGCGGGAAGGCAATTGCTAAGCAGCCGGCGTATGTTCCGACGGATGAATATAACACGCAAAACGTGCTGAAAAACCTGCAGAAGCATCTGCCTGCGGATACGCGGTATACGGTGGATATCGGAGAATTTATGTCCTACGTGATAAATTACATGAACGTGCTTGATTACAACACGTTTGATATTAATGTACATTTTGGCGCGATGGGCAGCGGTATTAGCTCAGCCATCGGCGCGAAGCTCGCGGACCCGGACCGTCCGGTGGCGTGCATTACGGGCGACGGCTGCTTCTTTATGCATGGCATGGAGATTTTGACGGCCAAGGAATACAAGCTGCCGATTCTATTCGTTGTGATGAACAACGCCCGTCTCGGTATGGTATACCATGGACATGAGCTGCAGTATAAGCGTTCGCATGCTACCTTCATGCAGCAAGAAATCAGCATTGCGGCGATGGCAGCGGCAATGGGAATTCCAAGCTTCCGCGTGGACGAGCTTGGCGATCTGAATCGGGATACCGTGCGCAGCTTACTGAACACGGGCGGCCCTGCGGTGCTGGAGATCGCTTTGGTGGACAACAATACGCCTCCAATGGGTGACCGTGTGAAGTTCCTGTCTTCGTTCGGGAAATAAACATGCAAAGGTTGGCTTTCGCAAGCGGGGTAATACCTGGAGAAATGTTTGTTTAATCGATATATCTAAGATGAGCAGCGGCACAAGGGAGGTTCTCTAGTGCCGCTGTTTTTGGTTCTGTTAAATTATTTGCTTAAATTCCAGCGTTCTCTTGTTTCGCCTAATAGGACTCTTTAGATTTGCTTGACAGAATATTAAATCGGATTGAATTTGGGTAAGGTGAAGGTTGCTTTACCGAAAAGGTGAGCATAAGGTTAAAAAGTGAATTCCTGCGAAAGTGCACCCTCTCATTGGAATCGAGTAGTGAAGTGGGTAAATTGTTGCGAAAGTGCATCCATTTGACCAAGAATGACCTAATTGCGCCTAGAAAAAAGAAAAAGCCTGCACTTCGCAAGCTTCTTATCCAAATCAAGCCGTTGTGCCGTGAATAGATGACTTTTGCACCAATTTCGTTACTTGATGGGGTGCAGTTCACCTTTTTGGGACACCCTCTTTTCTGTGTAAAGTGGCAGAATCGTGGAAAAAAGATGCGGATTTGCAATTTTCGGCTTCTGTGTTTAATTCCATAAGGATGTTCTGCCGATACCGGCACAGGGAAACGGACAACTCAGGCCATTTTGGCGCGGGTAAAAGCTTTAGCAGATTTGTTGTCTTTCGGATTCTTTCTACAAATGAGCGTAGAAGCTTCGGATCGTTGCCATGATCGCGCCCATCGTTTGCCCTTTAAAGGCATCTGGTATGGCTTGTCCATCTGGGCTGGTGTAGTAGAGGCTTCTGTCCCCATGTTGCTTGTCGCAGTAGCCCAGCTGAATCAGGGCGTGCTTCAGATCTTCCGGCAGCCCGCTCATTCCGGTCCGTTCCGTAAAATAAAAAGTCGGGTATACGGTGACATCTACATCTCCTGCACCGGTATATACCACGAACAAATCATGATCATGCTTTACAACCCATTGACCTTTGGAGAATAGTGATATTTTTGCTTTTTCAAGTGCGGAAATGGCGTCGAGATTCACGCCAAACAAATCATTCAGCATGGAGCGGATCTCAGGACCGGTCATACGTCTGCCGTATGCGGCCAGCTGGGGATTTATTGCGTTACGAGACAGCGAACCGTCGTCTGGGCAGGACTCTTGTTCCCTACCCAAGACTGCAGAGGCGGTTTCCCCCTTTCCCTCCGTTAACAACGATACGTTATCCAGATCCATTCCGAAAATATGCAGCACGACATCACGAATGACGGCACCCGTTAGTTCGCCAGTAAAGGAGGCGAGGTAAGAATCCATGAATTGAGCCTTGCTCATTTGTTTCCGGTGCTGCTCCAGCTCAGTTGAACCAGCATTGGGCATGTCCGCAGCTAATGTTTTGTTTACGCCCTCCATAATGAAAGATGGGATATTGACGGTGTCTGCTTGTTTCATAGAACCTCCAAAATTGTTGAATTATCTGGTATGTACAAGTAGCTGATAGACGTTTTTCTTTAAATTATAGCTGAATCTGTATTATGAACAAGAAAAGTATACCACCAAATCAAATGCTCAATGGCATCAAAAAAGATGGTTTCTTACAGAGGGCTAGGGAGCAATCCCAGGGCTCTGTGCATACAGTGACGTAGACATTTACCTAAGGGTTTTTTTTCGGGAAAATCTGACCCAGAAGGAGGCTTCAAAGTGAACGTTGACTTTACATCCCCAACTTTAAATCTTAGCGCAGACGCAAGCGAGGCCGTCAACTACCGCCGCGACCCACGGAACTATATTACCCAGCTTTTTGCCGCACAGCTGCCGGTGGTTAAGACTGGATTTTTTAATGTGTACATGAGTCAGGGGGTCATGGTTAATCCGCATTGGCATACGAATGCAGACGAACTGGTTGTGGTGATTACCGGTGAGGTGGTGACCTCTGTTTTTAACCCCTACACGCAAAAGCTAATAAGTTACCAACTCAAGCCTGGACAGGTATCGCAATTCCCTAAAGGATGGTTCCACTGGCTTGTTTCACTAACGGACAATACGTTTATCATGACCATCTTTGATGTACCGACCCCGGATGTCGTATATGCTTCTGACTTCTTGCGCTTTATCCCGAAGGAGGTTGCAGAGCGTGCATACTGCGTCAATCCGGAGGAGTTCGCCAAAGCCGTCGCTCCCATTACGCAATCAGTTATACTAGGCCCGCCTGTGAACTGTGGAAACAGCGGTATTCCTTCCGATTCTATGCAGCAGCAGTCACCGCAGTATATGTCATCTCCTTATCCGGGCCTGCGGACGGAGCCGCAGACAGAATTTTTCTCGCAGAGTCCTTATGGAGCAGATAATTTGTATCCGTATGAAGCGAACCTGAACTGTTGGTGACAAATACTTAAGGGAAGAGAGAGGATGCCTCTCTCTTTTTTTATGGTAAAGGGGGATGCTTATTTTGCTTTGAAGAGGATAAAAAATTTTATCCGGGAAATTATTCTTGACCATGGTGTAACCCTAAGGTTATATTATGGGTAGCAAAGGTTACATAGGGGGAGGAGAATATGTTGGTATTAGGGATTTCGCGGCTTGAATCAAAACGAAAAAGATTTTTGGTTGGGTTTATCATTGGATTTATGATCTGGCAAGTCCCGTATTTGGTTTCGTATTTCACCTCAGGTAAGAACCATATGTCGCTATCGGGTATCTGGATGACATGTGTTTCTATGGCGGGAAGCGCCATATGGGCGTATTATTTGATCAGAATGCTGATTTGGTCAAGGTCTCTCCGCAATAATCGAGAGATGGCTAAAGCTTTGAACGACGAGTATATGCAATTGATCAGGACTCGAAGCTATGCGGCTGGTTTTTGGGTGGTTATGGCTTTGATCGCCGTATTGTTCGTTATCAGCATTTGGGTGCCGCTCGCGACAAGTTTCGTTTTGCATACCGCTTTGTTTATGGGCGTTGTTTCTTCGATGTTGGCCTATATGCGTTTTGAAAAAGAATAATGCCAAGGGTGAAATACCATGAATGATGAAGTATTAGAGAATACGATAAAAGTGAACCGGGCTCGGCTTCAATTAACACAGGAGCAGTTGGCGGAGCGGGTTGGTGTAACGCGGAAAACTATTAATACCATTGAAAATGGCAAGTTTATTCCGAGTACAGTGTTAGCACTTAAGATTGCAAAGGTGTTTGGAATTACGGTGGAGGAGCTGTTTATTCTCCATGAGGGTTAGCTATCAGGGTTTCATTGACAAAATTGGGTATAAAATGTATAGTTTGCTAACAAAACAGTAGTGACGAATAAGAAATTGATTTGTAAAGGAGCGAACGTGTATGAGATATCGTCGGCTTGGAAGCAGTGGACTGGAAGTATCCATTTTAGGTCTTGGAACCAATGCGTTCGGAAAACGTGCGGATCAGGAAGCTTCAACACGGATCATACATCATGCGATAGACCAAGGCATTAACTTTATTGATACGGCTAATATCTATGCAGGTTCGGAGTCGGAACGGATTATCGGCGAGGCGTTGGCGGGGAGAAGACATGAGGTGGTGCTGGCAACCAAAGCCGGGATGGTTAATGGGGAAGGTCCGAATACTAGAGGTTCATCACGTTGCCACCTGATGCAAGAGCTTGACCGCAGCCTAAAGCGACTGCAGACCGATTATGTGGATTTGTACCAAATTCATACTTTTGATCCTAATACGCCGCTGGAGGAGACGCTCCGAGCGCTGGACGATATGATTCGTGCTGGGAAGGTTCGTTATATCGGTGCTTCCAACTATGCCGCATGGGAGTTGATGAAGGCGCTAGGAATAAGCGAGATGAAGGGACTAAGTCGGTATGTTTCCATCCAAACGAGCTACTCGCTGGCTGACCGCACACCCGAGCAGGAAATGGTGCCGTTATGCCAGGACCAGGGAGTGGGTATCATTCCGTACTTCCCTCTAGCGGGCGGAATTCTAACCGGAAAATACAGCTTTGCCGACCGGGCGCCGCTGAATTCGCGTGCGCACACAGATCCGAGCTTTAGCCGTTTTATTAACGACCGGACGCTGGCACTTGGCGAAGAGGTGAGCCAGGTTGCTGAAGAGAGCGGCTGCACGCCAAGCACGCTGTCATTGGCGTGGCTGATGGAACAGCCTATCGTTTCGACCGTCATCGTAGGCGCGACCCGTACGGAGCAGCTGGGCGAAAACTTGAAGAGCGTGGAACTGAGTCTAAGCAGCGGGACGCTGAATAAGCTTGACGGGATCAGTGAAGATTTCCGGTATGGCAAGCCGTTTGCAACGTATAGATTGTCCTAGCAGCTAGAATTCCTTTGTGTGCGTATGGGGGGAATTTTTGATGCGAAGAGCGGAGAGTGAACATACCCAATGAACAGAACGGACCGCTTGCTTGCGATTGTTCTCGAACTGCAGGGTAGAAAGGTTGTTCGGGCCGAAGAGCTGGCCGTAAAGTTCGAGACAAGCGTTCGCACAATATACCGGGATATGCAGGCGCTCAGTGAGGCGAATGTTCCGATCATAGGCGCTCCCGGCCAAGGCTACTCCTTGATGGAAGGGTATTTTCTGCCCCCACTAAGTTTTACGGCTAGCGAGGCCGTAGCACTCCTATTGGGAGCGGAATTTGCGCAGACGAAGCTGGAGCCGAATGATGGAGTTCACGCCAAGTCGTCCCGGGCGAAAATTGAAGCCGTACTTCCTGAACATGTTCGGGACGAAGCCACACGAGTACGTGCGACGATGCGGTTGCTACCGGAACGGAAAGTGGACGGCAGCAGCCGCGAATGGGCGAACCTAGAAATTATACGCCGAGCCATGCTTGAGCAGAAAAAGGTAAGCTTCAGGTACATAAAGCCAGGACCAGATGGACGGGAAGAAA